>CALVML010000001.1 GCA_944345705.1 uncultured Clostridia bacterium
AAAGCGACTTTAAAGGACTTAGAAGTAAATGCATATATTTATCAGTATGAAAATGCTAATGATGCTAAGGAAAAAATTAATTTAAAGCTCGATGCGGTAAATAAGCAAATTGAAATAAGACAAAGTGATTTTGATAAAGCTAACAGCGATTATGATAAAGCTATGGAAGAACTTACCAACTTTGATAAAACGCTTGCTGATTTAAACGATAAGATTTTACAATTAACAGTAAATCTGGAAAAACAGGAGAGTGAAACAAAACTTGCGCGTGAGCGAATTAACTTTACATATAAGGAAAATGACAGACTTAATCTTGATATTTCAAATGCAGATATCGCTCTTAATGTTAATATCGAACAGCAACAAAAATTGTTAAAAGAAAGAGAAAGTCTTGTTTCTGACATTGAAGCTCTTGAAAAGTCTTTTAATGAACTTTCCGAACAATACCTTACAATAGCAAGGGAGTTATCTTTAAGTGAAGATGAAACAGGAGCAAGTCAACAAAAAGTCATTGAAACTCTAGGCTCGCTTGGTGATATTAAGAGTTCTGTTTCGCGTTTGAATACTGAGAAAGAACTGCTTAGTGGTAATCTAAACAATCTAAAAGAAGATATCAAAAATTTAGAAATCAAAAAACAAGAGAATGATAAATATATTAAAGATACAAGCACTCTACTTGAAGAAAAAAATAAACGCCTTGAAAGCCTAAAGAAAGATGTTGAAGCTTTATCTGGGCAGACCTTCATAGAAGAAAAGAGAATAAAAGAACTTGATAGCGAAAAGTCTTCGCTGACAATACAATTGAAAGTATATGAAAATAGAAAAAAGCTCTTAACTGATTTACAGAATGAATATGAAGGATATTCCTATGCAATTAAGAAGATCTTAAAGGAAAGTGATAAAAATAGCGAGATCAAGAAACTTATTGTTGGGGTAGTCGCATCTCTTATAAAAGTGCCAGCAAAATATGAAACTGCAATTGAGGTTGCTCTTGGTGGTGCGGTTCAAAATATCGTCACTTATAACGAAGAAGGTGCTAAAAAATTAATAGATTTCTTAAAGCAAAATTCTTTTGGTAGAGCAACTTTCCTTCCTATAACTTCTATGAAAAGGAGAGAGTTCGATCAAAATCTTATTAAAGGCGTACAAGGTTGCTTTGGACTTGCATCTTCTTTAGTTGATTTTGATAGCAAAATAGAAAGCGTTGTAAGCAACTTACTTGGTTCTACTGTTGTCGTTGATAATATGAATACAGCAATATCACTTGCTAAATCTAGTAGGTATTCTTTCAGAATAGTCACAATAGATGGTGATATCGTTAATCCACAAGGATCAATGACTGGTGGTAGCAAGAAGTCGGAATCGGCAAATTTGATGGGACGCGAACGAGAAATAGAAACTCTTGCGATCGACATTGTTAAGTTTGAAGAAAGGATATCTAAGATAACAGAAGAACTTAAATCGATAGCGTTTAGTTATCAGACAATTAAAGAAAAACTAAATAAATTAAATGTAGAAAAGAATGAACTAGAAATAGAGACTGCTCAGATAAAAGAGAAACTCGATAAATTCCAGTCAAAAGATAGTGAAATTGTCGATAATACTAATGTTGCAAAGATGGAAATTCAAACAGTTGAGAATAAATTGCAACTCATTGAAAAGGATCTTGCTCATTCGGTAAAACTAGAAAGTGCACTTTCTGGTAATAAGGAAGATGCTGATGAACTTATCAAGGAGCAAAAAGAAAAATTTGAAAACTTGCGAAAGAAAAGAGATGAAATCAACGACAATATCACAACAGTAAAAGTTGAGATTGCACAGTCTAAGGCAAATCTATCTTCCATCGATAGTGAAAAGGTGAGAATAGAAAACGAGATTGGAAGGTTGAATACTATTAAGCACAATGCAAATAGTCAACTGCAAGATAATCTCAAATTTATTGACGATTGTGAACAGATGATTAAACAAAAGCTTGCTTCCGCACCATCATCTGCTAAAAAGGTAGAGCTTGAAAATTTGATTGCAAAGCGTCAAAATATTGAAAAAGAGAAGAATGATATCTCATCTCGAATTAAGTCACTTGATAATGATAAGAGTGCACTTATGGACGAACTATCTTCGCTTCGTGATAAAAAATTCAGAGAAGAAATGAATCTTTCTAAAGTGGATAGTGAACTTGAACAAATGCAGGAGCGAATTTATGAAGAATATTCTCTTTCTTACGTGACTTGTCAAGAACTTCGTAGAGCTGATTTTGATATCAATGTTGCAATGCCACAAATCAATAAATTAAAGAAGGATATCAGTGCTTTAGGTTATGTAAATGTTAATGCTATAGAAGATTGCAAAGCTCTATATGATAGATATGATGACTTAAATTCGCAGGCACAAGATCTTGAAAAGGCGCAAGATGATCTTAATAAGATAATTAAAGATTTATCTTCTATCATGATAGAAAAATTCAATAATGAGCTTAATCGAATCAACGAAAGCTTTAAACTAACTTTCAGAGAATTGTTTGGCGGTGGTACTGCAAAGCTTGCTTTAGCTGATGAAGAAGATCCTTTGGAAAGCGGAGTAGAAATTTATGCTCAGCCTCCTGGAAAGAAAATTCAAAATATGACGCTTTTATCAGGTGGAGAAAAGTCGTTGACTGCTATGGCTGTTATATTCGCAATATTGCGTATCAAACCTTTGCCATTCTGCTTGTTTGACGAGGTTGAGGCTGCACTTGACGATAGCAACGTAGAAATTGTAGATAAATACTTGAAAAAATTGTCGAATGAAACACAATTCATTCTTATTACACATAAAAAGCCGACAATGGAATACGCTAATGCACTTTATGGCGTTACAATGGAAGAAAAGGGAGTTTCTAAGATTGTATCTGTACTCCTTTCGGATGCTATAAAACACGCTCAGGAGAATTAATATGGGATTATTTAAAAAAATAGGCAATGCCTTAAAAAAGACAAGAGAGTCTATAGCTCGCAAATTTGATTCGCTTTTAAGTCATGGACAGCTTGACGATGATTTTTACGACGAACTTACAGATATTCTTATTTCATGCGATTGTGGAGTGAGAACAAGTATGGATATTGTCGACAATTTGCGTCTTCGTGCTAGAAAGAACAAACTGAGAAACGCAGAAGACGTAAAAAATGAATTAAAAGCTGTTTTAAAGGAAGATTTTGAGTCAATACCTAAACTTGAAATTGAATATCCAAATATAATAACCATAATTGGCGTGAATGGCGTTGGAAAAACGACAACAATAGGAAAACTTGCATCTTACTTTAAATCACAAAAGAAAGAGGTAACGCTTGTTGCGGGTGACACATTTAGAGCTGCCGCATCAAACCAATTGACTGAGTGGGCTGAGAGAACTAAAACTCGAATTATAAAACACGCAGAAGGAGCAGATGCTGCTGCAGTTGTCTATGATGGTATATCAAGTGCTAAAGCAAAAAATACAGATGTGCTTTTAGTGGATACTGCTGGTAGACTCCATACTAAAACAAATCTTATGGAAGAACTAAAAAAGATTGATAAGGTTATAACGCGAGAATATCCAAATGCTTCAAAGTATAATTTTATTGTTCTTGATGCAACTACTGGTCAAAATGCCTTAAATCAAATAACAGCTTTTAGCGAATTTGTTAAAATTGATGGCATTATTCTTACAAAACTTGACGGAACTGCAAAAGGTGGTGTAATAATAGCAATTGAGAAAGAATACAATTTGCCTGTTGTTTTTGTTGGTGTTGGTGAAGGTGTAAATGACCTTGAAAAATTTGACTATGAAGATTTTGTAGACAATTTGTTCTAAATATTTTGTATAGATTTTTATTTCAATATTATTTTACATGAAGAAAGGCAATAAAAATTAAAATATATAAAAAGGATAATGACTTCAAAACCATTATCCTTTTTTTGTTGTAATTTAATAATTTTAAACTTCACTTTTAACAAAGATTGTTGCGTCATGTTGACACCATGGACAGATAAAATCTTCTGGCAGTGGATCTCCTTCATACACATAACCACAAATAGAACAAATGTAGACTACCTTTTTTTGAGTTTGAGTTGTTTTTGGTTTTATATTTGTTTGATAGTATGCGTATGTAATTGAAGGCGTATTATTTAATGAAACTTCTGCTGTAACTTCTGCCAAAAATTCATAATGCGTTCCTAAATCGCGTGTTTCTACGACTTCTGCTGATATATATGAATTCGTACCTTGTGTAATATATGGAATTCCATTTTCAGCAATTTCATAGTCTGCAAAATTTTCAAATTTATTTGTATCTCGTCCGCTTACAAATCCAAACCTTTTTATTAAGTCAAATGTTGCATCTTCGTTTAATATTGAAATATTAAATTTCTTTGTTCTTAAAATTTGCTCGGTAGTAAAGTTGTTTTTATTGACAGCAATCATGATTCTGTTTGGAGTAGATGTAACTTGCGATAAGGCGTTAACAACACAGCCGTTTGATTTCTCGGTTTTTGCTGTTAAAATATATAAGCCATAAGATATATTGAACATTACATTCATAAATAATATCTCCTTTTAAAATATTTTAGCATGAAACAACTTTTTTGGTCAAGTGATTTATATATTAAAATATTTCACAAAAAATTAAGGTAAATTTTAAAATGCAAAAGTCTTATTTTTAATGATCATTAAATTCCATTTAATATCATTTGTCAAGTTCATAATTAAACAAGTTGCTTTCTATTAATAGTCGTTAAGCTTTCTTGTTGTTTTTTATGGACTTTAATTTATTAATACACTGGACAAGCAAAAATTTGTTAGACAAGCAAAATTCGACATTTTTCAACATACAAATACTATTGATTTATAGGGGTGGTGCTGAATGATTTATGAGAGTTTTGCTAAATTTATAGGAAAAATTTGTATGTTCACATCTTTTGTGAGCAGTATACAAGGCTTTCCTAAGCCACTGACAAAAGAAGAAGAAAGTGAGTGGGTAGAAAAATTAATAAAAGGTGATGAAAAGGCTCGTGAAGTACTTATAAATCACAATTTAAGGCTTGTTGCTCACATTGTAAAAAAATATAATAACTCTCTTGAAGCAGACGATCTCATATCTGTTGGGACTATAGGACTGATCAAGGCTGTAGATAGTTTTGATAATAGCAAAGGAGTACTTTTGTCAACCTATGCTTCGCGTTGTATTGAAAATGAAATCTTAATGTTAATACGGGCAAACAAAAAGCATAAGGACACTGTATCACTTAATATGGTTCTATCGCCAAAGCCTGATAGTGATGAGATGGAACTTACTAATTTTATTCCAGCTGAAGACGAAGATGAGGTATTTCATCATGTGGAAACAGAATGCCTAATGGAAGATGTTGAAAATGCCATGAAAAAATATTTGACACCTACAGAATGTGAAATCATGAAATATAGATATGGAATTTGTGGCTATGAACTTAAAACTCAAAAGGAAGTCGCAGAAATTTTCAATATCTCTAGATCTTATATATCAAGGATAGAAACAAGGTGTCTTAAAGAACTTCAAAAACACATGAACGGAGATAAAACTATAATTCAAGAGAAAGGTAAAATTAAAAATTAAATTATAAAAAAAATTAGAAAAAATTAAAAATATCTTGTTTTATCTAAAAAATAAATATATAATATATTTGTTAACTGATTATTACAAAGATTTTTTCTTTGATTAAACATAAATATCATGTCCTAAAAGGGATAAAAAGCTATACGAGATTGAAATAACTTATTTATAATCGCTATTTATAAATAATACTTTTATTTACAGAATAGATTTTATCCTTAACATAAGACAAGCAATAATTTACAGTTCAGGGGTGTGCTTATGGAAAAAAATGAATTTTATAAAGTTGTTGAAAAGCTTATCTTGCCTTTGTTTACAGGATCTTATATTGACGGCGAAGAAGAATCATATTCACGTGATAGTGAAGTGGCTTTTGGTAAAAAGAATTCTTTACTTATAAAGCCAGCCAAAACAGACGAATATAGATTGATATTAAAGCGTGGTCAGCCTTTCCAAACATTTGAAATTAATCTTTTAAAATCTGTATTAAGTGAACTTAATAAGATTTCGCAATTGGAACTTGAAGATGAAAGTTATATCTCAGTGTTGCAGGATAATGCTATTGAAAAATCAATATGTGCAAGTGTCAGTGATGAAGAAACGGCAAATAGCATGTTTGGAATTTTGAGTTATCTTGAAAAATGGGCAGCACGCACTTATGAAGGCAGCAAAGTTGCAATTGGAATTATAATCAATCAAAGCATTGATTTATCAGAGCAAGAAGAAGTTTTGCCTTATAGTCAAATAATGGACAAAGAATTTTTTGCCTTACTTTCTGATGGTCATGATTCATGTGTTGAGTTTGATAGGAAGGGTAATCTTGTTGGCTATACTCAAATGTCAAGCATTAAAAAATCGCAATCTATTGCACCTTACGAGTATGAAAAGGTTGCAAGATATTGTAATGAAAAAAGAGTGGGGATTGTTCTTACTGAAAATGGCGATGTTTTAATTTTTAAAAATCGTAATCTTTTGTTTGCTAAAAGATCTGGCGGATGGAATATTTATTCTCATGAGGAAGTTATACAATTACTTTCATATCGCGGGAATTATTCTCTTAAAGATATAAGAAGATCAATCTATTATACAGCACTTGACACTTCTTTTGCCTATAGCGGTGGCTGTATTGTATACTTAAATAAGGATAAAATCGAGCAAGCGCTCACTCATATAAATGCGCATGACATAATCGATGAAAAATATTTTGAAATTAAGAAAAGGCAAGAAATAGAAAACGCAGGAAAGCTCTATAATCTTCAAACTCTTTCAAGTGTTGAGGCAATGTATAATGTACCATATTCAACTTTTTTGGAACAGCAAAAATGTGTCAAATCGTCGAGTTTGCGTAAGATAATACTAGGAAAACAATTTCAACAACTAAGCCGTAAATTGCGTCTTGAGCTTGTTAGCATGGATGGTGCTACAGTGATAGATAGCGATGGTACAATAATCGCTGTTGGAGCAATTTTAAAGATAGAAGCTGGCAGTGAAGGCGGTGGTAGACTTGCAGCTGCAACAACTCTATCAAAGTATGGGATAGCAATAAAGATTTCACAAGATGGAATTATGAAGGCTTTTTATCCAGATAGGAAGAATGGTAAGGTAAAAACACTTTTTACTGTAGGGTAATGTAAAATTTAAACATAAAAAACTATATATGTTATACAAACATATAGTCAATAAATTTCTAATTCAAAAACGCAATAAAATTGTGTTTATCACTTACAAGTATGATTTTTTAGTATTGCTTATTTCTATTCTTCTTTAGATAACAATAGATAGTATATTCGGAGAGTGATATGTACAATATTTTAAATAATGTCGAGAATGGGCAATTTCAAACATTAAATGATTTTATAGTTGAATCGTATATTTTAAAAAATTATTTTGATAATGTTAAAAATTACAACTTTAGCAATTTTCAAGTGGAAAAACTGACTGACCTTATTAATAATTGTTTTAAAATAGAAGATTTCTTTTTGTTGGCATCAATTAATAATTCTCAAGATCAAGCGGAAGAAAAATATAATTCTTTTAAAGCCGATATTGCTAGTCTAGTCAAATCTTTGCCTAAGAAAAAGGTTAATCTTCATCTAGTTGACATTTTGGCATTGAAATTAAAGCGTATTGAAAATAATATTGGAAATGATATAATTGATAAATATAAAAGTGAAATCAAAATTTTAAAAAGCGGAAAAGTAGATGAGATATATAAAATTTATAAGCAAGATTTAAGACAACGATATATGTTTTGTCAAGATGAACAAGCAATTATTGATAATTACAGTAAAACAATAAATGCAATAAAAGGTTGGCAAGATCTTGAGCAAAAGCAAGTTGAATTTAAAATCTATATATTGAATTTGCTTAAGCAAGGAAGAAAATTACAACAGAGGAAATTAAATAAGGACTTAGAATTTTTAAAAGAATTGGAAGTGATTGATATATATAAGTATGCAAGAACAAAATTAAATTCTCTTTCTATATCTCTTATGGATCTTAGAGAATATGATATGTAAATATTGGGCAAGGTTTTGTTGCTTCTATTTGCCATATCATTGACTTTTAAATTAAAATATGTTATAATTAATCTAGTTATGCAGACAATCGCATCGTAATAGATGAGGAAAGTCCGAGCATCAAGAGAACTGGGTGCCGATTAACGATCGGCGGAGGCGACTCTAGGGATAGTGCAACAGAAATAAACCGCCGTTATGGTAAGGATGGAAAGGTGGTGTAAGAGACCACCGCTTGACTTGAGAAAGTCAAGGCTCTGTAAACCCCACCTGATGCAAGGTCTAAAGGGCAATGTGCTTGTTCTCTCACGCCCTTGCAGTACCGCTTGAGCATATTGGCAACAATATGCCTAGATAGATGATTGTCTAATACAGAACTCGGCTTATAGCATAACTATCCGACCACTTTGGTCGGTTTTTTTATTTGTACAAAAAAATAAACTTCATACTGATTTATTTACTTCAATTTACTATATTATGTAGATATTTTGTACATACTAGATACTATATATAGTATATTAACAATTTCTTTTTTAATAAGCTATTTTTTTAGTGCTTATTTATTTAAAGATCATAGTTTAAAATTTTGCAAGTAAAAAGTATACAATTGATTTCTTTTGGCTATAAACTTTTTTATGAAAAAGAAAGAGTATATTCAAAATGTTGAAAACTTAATTTTAAATAAACTTAAATATCATGCACCTATTCTCAATAGCGACAATATTGACTATGATTTGATAGATGCGGTAGGGATTGATACATCATATCCTATTTTTATATTAAAGAAGCCTATGACTAAACCTATGTATAGAGCTTTTTACAATGTCAAAAAAAAGGAAGAATTTAATTTGATATTGCTTTCTAATCCGCTTTTTAGAGGTAAGAAATTAGATAAACTTTCTAAAACATTTAAAATGATTGAGAGTGAAACAAGTCCTAATTTAATATATAGTTTAGATGCCTTGAATATCAATTATTTGACTCATACGAATTATTTAAGAGAATATGAAGAAGAGTTTGTAAAATTGAATGGCCAAAAACTTATATTTGATTATATTCCATATTATTATAGTAAAAAAATCCTTAATAATGGAGTTATATTGCAAGCAAGTCAGTTTTTGCTAAGCGGTAAAAATTATATATTTAATTTTACGAACACAAAAAAGATTCCACTTAAAGCCTCTTTCGAAATCAATATTCCATTGCCTAGGGGGTATTATTATTTTAAAAAAATGATAGATCATGTTGAAATAAAGAATTTAACAAGCAATGAAAAAATGTATTTTAATTATCATATTAATAATTCAAAAATTACATTTTCAAATATGAGTGGAGTTGAAAGTTGTACTTTTGCGGTAATAAATTTAAAGGCTGAAATAGATTTAATGCCACTGCAAAATAAAAAATTATTTTTCTCGTTTAGTCCATATAAATTTACTATTAGTAATCCAAAGGATATGAATTATTTCTTCAATTTATCTCAAAATAAGATGAATGAAATTTTTGATATTAAAGTTACTTCACATGACAAAGTTTTTGACAATCTTTTTAATTGCTCTTTACCCCAAAATATATGGGAAAAATGGCAAAAAAATGATATTGATGAAAAAAGTGAAAATGAATGGCTTAAAATGAGAAATCAAATAGTCTTTTGTGACGAAAAAGGAGCTAGCATTAATGAGAAATTTAAAGGACTTAAAGAAGTCAAATTCTTCCGAAATTTAGGGTGGAAAAGGGTTTTTATATTGCACAATAATTCATGCTATATGTATGCGGATAAAATCAAATATTTTGGTTTTACTTTGCTCACAAAAGAAATTTTTAAAAAAAATAATGAAATTTACTTGTCTTTTGGTAAATAGTGGTGTAAAATATGCGAGTATGGAAAGACAAACAAGAGTTCCGCTTGCTGAAAAAATGCGTCCTAAGAATTTTGAAGAATTTGTAGGACAGGAGCATATTGTAGGGAAAAACACACTTTTATATAGGGCTATCAAATATGGCACTCTTGGTAGCTGTATCTTTTATGGGCCTCCTGGAACTGGCAAGACAACTCTTGCAAATATAATTGCAAATACTCTAAAAGCAAATTATGTCAAAATAAATGCAGTGACAAGTGGCGTAAGTGAAGCTAAAGCAATCATTGAAAGAGCAAGGCAAGACAAGGCGATGTTTGGAACAGACACCTTTTTAATACTAGATGAGTGTCACAGGTGGAATAAAGCACAATCTGATTGTGTATTAGAGGCAATAGAAGACGGATCAATTTATTTTATTGGTACTACAACTGAAAATCCATATACATCTATGACACGGGCCATCGTTTCAAGGTGTAGAGTATTTGAATTTAAATCATTATCTTCAACTGATATAAAGAAAGCTTTAAAGCGTGCTTTGGAAGATAAAGAAAATGGCTTAGGCTCTTTGCCTGTTAAGATTAGTGAAGAAGCCTTAGACTACATATCTTTTGCATGTGGTGGTGATATGCGAGGAGCTCTTAATGCACTTGAACTTGCCGTTATGACCACACCATTAAGTAGGTCAAAAGAGATAAACGTTGATTTGGAAGTTGCTAAACAGTCAATTGATAGAAAGGCGCTTTCAATGGATGAAAATATGTATTATGATTTTTTATCCGCTTTCTGTAAAAGTTTGCGTGGCTGTGATGTAGAGGCGGCACTTTACTATAGTCAAAGACTAATAAAGGCGGGTTGTGATCCTATGATCATTGCAAGACGACTTGTCGCGCACGCAAGCGAAGACGTTGGAATGGCAGACTCTAATGCCTTACTCCTTGCAACAAGTGCAATGTATGCTGTAGAAAAAATGGGACAACCAGAAGGGCTGATACCACTTACGCATGCTATCATATATGTTTGCGAAGCTGAGAAATCAAATTCGGTAGTTAAAGCTTTGAATATGGCGCAGTTCGATGCTGAACACAATACTGATAATAAGGTTCCTAATCATCTAAAAAATCATCCTAGTACAAATAGTGATGGTCACGGTAAGTATAAATATCCGCATGATTATGGCGGTTATGTAAAACAGCAATATATGCCTGACAAATTGAAAGATAGGATCTATTATACGCCAGGTCAAAACGGTAAAGAGAAGAATTTAATAAGAAAGAAATATAGATAAACGGAGAAGAAAAATGTTTGGACATAGAAATGATGGAAAAAAAGTAAAGGGATTAAATATTATCGATAAGGCAGAGCCTTTTTTCATGCCTCAAAGAATAGACGCAGTGAACTATACTGCAATAAAAGTACCTTGTGATAAACTCGATGAGTTTATTCAACGCGAAAAACGAAGTGGCAATTCTTATAGTTATATGCATATAGCAATAGCTACCATTGTTAGACTTTTATATACAAGACAAAAATTAAATAGATTTATTATGCGTGGGTCTATCTATCAAAGAAACTATATTAGTGTTTCAATGGATATAAAAAAGAAACTTGAAGATGATGGAGAGCAAGTCACCTTAAAATTCATGTTTACAGGAAGAGAATCATTAGAGGACGTAAAAGCTATTATTGATAAAGAAATTGCGGAAAATATTAAGGAAGAAAGTGAGTATACAACGACTAAAGCTATTAAAAAATACACTAAGCTTCCCGACTTTATGATTAGATGGGCTATTGCGATGTTTAGGTGGCTTGATAAGCATGGAATGTTGCCAAAATCCCTTGTAAAAGCATCTCCATTTCACACAAGTTGCTTTTTTACCAATTTAAAATCTATAAAACTTGGCTATATTTATCATCATCTTTACAACTTTGGTACTACGACTATATTTGTTGCTATGGGTAAGGAAAAAATGGAGCCTTATGTAGAAAACAACAAGGAGCTGAAGATAGGTAAATTTTTGACTTTTGGTATATCTCTAGACGAGAGAGTTGCGGACGGCTTATATATGGGTAAAAGTTTGAAACTTTTACAAGACTTGCTTGCAAATCCAGATAGTTTGAAAGAGAGATTGCCTGAAGATGGTACTATTCCTAAAAAACTTATAAAGAAAAAAACAAAAAAAGTAAAAATAAAAAAGAGCAAGAAAGATAAAAAACCTAAAAAAATAAAACCTTTAAAAAATAAACAAAAACATGACGAAAAAAAGAAGAAATCAGCACTTAAAAAACTGCTTAAAAAAGAAAAGGAAAACACAGTTGTATCTACAGCCGAAATTCAAGAAGAAAACACTAATGTTAAAAATGAACAAGAATAACACAAAAGAAGAAATCATAGCAATAGGATCTGCTATGATTTTTTGTTACTAAGCCATCATTTTATGAACATAAGGTAACATTTGCTAGATAAATTAAAAAGCAAAAATATTTGTAAAAAGTTTTGAAATATGCTATTATATTATTATAATAAATGTAGAAGGTGATACAGAGTTTAAGGAGTTTGGTATATGAAAAAAATAATTTATTTTATCTTTGCTTTGATAACTATTGTGTATGTGGCATTCCTATGTTATTATAACATAACTAATGTTTCGTCACAAGTCTTAGATTACATTGCAATCTATGGTGGTCTTGTAATTGCGCTAATGTACGCTGCAGTAAACTTTTTTGGAAGTCCGCTTAAAATTGTATTCTTCGTTTTGCTTGTTCTAATGGTTATAGTTTTGATACTTACTATTGCTATTCCAGATGTGTTTAGAAATTTGCTTGGAATAGAAAGTGCTGAAGCAGTTTTAAATATTTTAGGTTAAATATAAAATTTTGAGTAGAAAATGTTTAAAAAATACAAGGTAGATTTTTAGTTTATCTCTTTGAAAACGAAAACATTAATTTATTTATAGGGGAAATATGAATAAACTTTTAATCATAGATGGAAATAGTATAGCAAATAGGGCATTTTATGCCCTTCCTTTTTTATCAAATCATGAAGGAAAGCCAACAGGGGCGGTCTTTGGTTTTGCAAATATTTTAATAAAAGTTTTGAATGAAACAAAGCCTAGCCATGTGGTAGTCGCATTTGATCATGCAAGAAAAACATTCAGAAACGAAATCTATAGTGAATATAAAATGCAACGAAAACCATCGCCAGATGAACTTATCGCACAATTTCCAGTCATTAAGCAAATGCTAAATATCATGGATATAGAAGTTATAGAAAAGGCTGGAATAGAGGCAGATGATATAATCGGTAGTGTTTGCAAAAAATACGATGGTGAAAAGTTTATTTTATCAGGTGATAGAGATTTGCTTCAATTAATTGATGCGGATACTTGTGTTTGGCTTACAAAAAAGGGTGTAAGCGAGGTTGATAAGGTCGGCAAAGAAAGACTTAAAGAGCTTTTCAATCTTTCACCAAGTCAAATTATCGATTTAAAGGCTTTAATGGGTGACAGTTCGGACAATATACCCGGTGTAAGCGGAGTAGGAGAAAAAACAGCACTATCATTGCTTGAAAAATATATCGATATTGATGGTGTTTACGCACATATCGATGAAATAAAAGGCAAATTAAAGGAAAAACTTATTGCAGATAAAGATAAGGCGTATATGTCTAAACAACTTGCAACTATAAAATGCGATTGTGATATCGATTTCGATTTAGACAAAGCAAAACTCAATATGCCTTTTGATGAAAAGGTCTACGATTTTTTCAAAGAACAAGATTTCTCTTCACTTCTAAAAAATGAAAATTTATTTAAGGACAATTTTCAAACGTCTTCTAAATCTAAAAAGATTGATAGAGTGAAATTAACAAGCGATATTTTGAATAAATTAGCCGATTATAAACTAGAGTACTTTTGTTATGATTTTGAAAAGTTGGAATTTTTTATCGATGGCAAAGTTTTCTTTTTAGAGCAAAATTATGGAATGTTTGAAAATGAAGCCTCATTAGAAAATATTCTGCAAAAATTTAAACCTTTATTTGAAGACAAAAATATTATAAAAATTACAAACAATGCAAAAAATGACTTGCATCTTTTATATAGAAATAACATTGCTTTAAATAATTTTTTTGATTTAAGTATTGCCAATTATATTATCAATGCGGGACTCAAAATAAAGACATTGCAACCTGAATTACATGAATATATAGATTTATATGAAGAATATAAAAAACTTCTTAAAGAAAATCAACTTGATTTTGTTTTTTATAATATAGAACTCCCGCTTACAAAGATATTGATGGAAATGGAAGAGAGTGGTTTTAAAATAAATAAAGAAAAACTTGAAAATCTAGATCGCGAATTTTGTGATATGATTGATGAGATAAGTGCACAAATATATCTAGAAGCAGGAGAAGAATTCAACATAAACTCACCAAAGCAGGTTGCGTATATACTCTTTGAAAAGTTAGGTATAAAAACATATAACAATCGTAAACAATCGACAAGTGTGCAAAAACTTGATGAATATCGTTATATTCCTATTATTAATGATATATTGAATTATAGAAAACTTGCTAAAATTAAAAATACCTATATTGATGTCTATAAAGAAATAACTGCATCTAGTGGAGATATAATCCATACTACTTTCAACCAAACTTTAACAAACACAGGTAGACTTTCAAGCAGTGAGCCTAACTTGCAAAATATACCAACAAGAGATGATATAGGTAAGAATTTGAGAAAAATCTTTGTTTCAAAATTCAAGGACGGCAAGATTATATCTGCTGACTATAATCAAATAGAGTTGCGTTTGCTTGCTGATATGTCTGGAGAAGAAGGACTTATTAATTCATATAAAGAGGGCGAAGATATTCATACCATAACGGCATCTCACATCTTCAATGTACCTATTGATCAAGTAAATGATATCCAAAGGAGAGAAGCTAAAGCTGTCAATTTTGGAATAATCTATGGTATTAGCGATTACGGACTATCGCAAAACATTAAATCTACAAGAGAGCAGGCAAAGCAATATATTGATTCGTATTTTAACAGATATCCAAAAGTCAAAATGTTTATGGATAATAATATCGCTTTTGCTCAAAAGAATGGCTTTGCCATTACAAAATTTGGTCGCAAGAGAAAAATACCAGAACTTGAATCGTCTTCATATTTTACGCGTATGTTTGGACAGAGGGTTGCAATGAATATGCCTTTGCAGGGCACAGCTTCTGATATCATAAAACTTGCCATGATAAAGGTTAACAACGCACTGAAAAGTAAAAAGTTAAAGAGTCAGTTAATATTGCAGATACATGACGAACTTATAATTGATTGCAGTCCTGATGAAATTGATATTGCATGTGAAATTCTTAAAAAAGAAATGGAGAGTGTAACACAATTAAAAGTGCCTCTTATTGTTAATGTAGGAATAGGTGACAGTCTATTTGAATGTAAGTAGGCAAATAATTTTAATTAAAAAAGCCAAGGTTATAAGACAAAAATCATAATCACCTTGGCTTTATTTATTAAAAATGTAACATTGTAAAAATGCTTATAAGTGTTATTAAAAGGAAAATCAAAAAACTTTTCATAATTTTTGTAAAAAATATTAAAATTGATTAAATCGTTTGACTTAAATTTTTCGTTAGGCTATAATCATAATAGAAATGTATGCAAAGACATCGAAAAATGGGAATTGATTATGGTGATAAAAGAATAGGTGTTGCACTAAGCGACCTATTGTGTATCATTTCAAGTCCTTATGAAGTATTCATAAATAAAGGCGAAGACGAGAGTCTTAAACATCTTGATAAGATTATCAAAGAAAATGATGTAGATGAAATCGCAATGGGTTTGCCTTTAAATATGGATGGTTCTGAAGGGGAAAGAGCCAGATTGCATAGAGAATTTGGTCAAAAGTTATCTGATTTTTCGGGTGTAACAGTGCATTTTGTAGATGAGCGCTTAACCTCGGCAGAAGCGGAAGAAATCTTGATTTCTAGTGGCGTACGAAGGGAAAAGCGAAAGGAACTTATCGACAAACTTTCAGCACAAATCATTTTGCAAACATTTATAGATAATAAAATTTAAAAGGGGAAATTTTATGGCAGACAAAAATAATGAAAATCAAATTCAACAAGTGGACATTATAGATGTACTTCTTGACGAAGATAACAAAGATCCAATTGTTCTTATGGACGAAAAGGGAAGACAATTGACATTCGAGCAGGTTGCTGTTATACCTTATGAAGTTAGAAAAGAAAAAAGACTTTATTGCGTTTTAAAGCCACTTGACAAGATTGAAGGTATCGGTGACGATGAGGCTATTGTTTTCGTTGTAGATCAAGATGATGAAGGAAACTCTATCATTAAGATTGAAGAAGACGAGGAAGTTGCAATCGCTGTATTCGATAAATACTATGATCTTCTTGAAGAAGCTCAAAAAGAAGAAAAGGCAGCTAAAGCAACAAAAACAAAAGTTGCTGGTAAAAAAGCAGACTCTGACAAAAAGTAATCTTCCTATAACTGAATAGATTATAGAGCAATTAAAAATCGCTATTTTTTGTAGCGATTTCAGACTGTAGATAAACGGCGCGACCGAAAAACTACTTGTAATTTTTCTTGCGTCGTTTACTGAAAAATGCCCAAAACCAGTCATTTAGGAGTACTAAACTCCTGGCTTGCGTCACAAACTATGCTTAAGCGAAAATTACTTTGTAATTTTGCGCGATATCGCTCGTTTGTTCCTTATCCCTAAAAATCTTACGATTTTCAGGGAACCCAAAAGAGAGTGGCTAAGCCACTTTTCGAGCGCAAGCCTTCGCTTGTTTTTCTACAGTCTGTTAATTTGTCGACACACAGAATCGCTATTTTTTGTAGCGATTTTTTGTTTATAGTAAACTTTGTAATTATCTATTTATTTTATAAAAAAATCATTTACTGCGTTTTATTTTTAACAATAAATTATTTTATAAAATTCGGTATATTTTATTAATATTTAGCCATAATTAAATTACAAGGTGATTACACCTTGAATAATAGGGAGGTGAAAACTATGTTTGGTAAAAATTCCAAAATGGGCAAGTCTGCTAAAAGTGGCAAGATGTCCACAAAAAACAATGTAGAGGCATCAACTGAAACTAAAAATTGCGGATCAAGAAGTTCTGCAAGCAGATCTAACAGTGCCAAAAACTGTAAATAGTTTTCTGCCAAAATAGAAGAAGGGATAACCCTTCTTTTATTTTTGTAAATGATAGATTTAAAATTATTAATTTAAAAATATCATAGATTATAAATTAAAAATTAATTAGTACTAGAACTTTATTTTTATTCAATATTTATGCTTTGAATAAGATCAACAGATAATTTTTCAAAAGTTATTGAAATTGTTGTGCCAAGATTAGTATCATTTTGTGAAATTGAGTATGTCGAATTTGAGCCAAATAGTGTTCTAGTAAGGGTAGTATTGAAATTTAAGCTATAGCTTTGTGTTGAATGGCTTCCATCTGTATAATTGATTGAAATTTGCAGTTGGAAGGTAAATGAATTCGAACCTGTTTCATCTCTAAAACATACAACGCTTGTTTTATCTGTTTCTAATATTCCATTTTCTAGATTGCCTGATAGTTTAGTTGAATATATATTACTACCATCTTCTACTGTTGCACTGAGCAAGACAACATCCAGTGAAGCGACATCGCTTGGTAGTGTTGCTGAAATTTGAGTAATTGAGGCATACATCATTTGACTTGGGCTTTGTTCTGCAAATATTGCTGTATAATTTCCTTGAGTTGATTCATTATATGTGAGATCTAAGTTTGTATTAGTTGATACTATTGTTCCATCATTATGAACCCAGCACAAGAACGGATTAGTTTCAGCATTCTTTTCTCTTGCAGTCAAGGTGATCCTTGTGCCTTCAGAAAGACTTTCATCTTGCACGCCATCAATAGAACCTAGTTGTGCATCACTTGGAAGTGCACTAATGGTAAAATAAGCCGTTTCGCCACAAGCAGTTAGAAGCACAAGTGACAAAAATAAAACAAAAACTAAACATATTTTTATAAAACTTTTCTTTTTTAATGCAATTTTCATTTCAACAAAATCCTTTCTATATTAATATTAACAATTATTTATATTATTTGTCAAATTATTTTATTTAAATTCAGAAATTCGAGTGTATTTTTTAAATGCTTGCATAAAATACTTTGTGAAGGAGTGACTATGTGGGAGTTTTCCATTAACTTGAAAAAAGAGAATTTTGATAATGCAAGTTTAATATTCAATTATTTAAATAGTACGGTAAAGACATTCAAAGGCGTATTAACTGAACATGAAGAAAATGGTTATGTTAGTATTTTAGTAGGTGTTGAGGACGAGTATAAAGAAAACATAAAAAGCATGATTAGTTCTTGTATTGTTGAAATTATTTGCAACAAATACAAGTGGAATTTTTTGAATAAAAAATTAAATCTTCCTATTCAAAATGATATAGGTCTTTTAGCATTTAAGAAAGCACTTTTAAATTTTGACAAAGAAACAGATCGATTTATCGTCAAGAAAAATTTAGTGCTTGAGAAAGATATATTTTTGGAATCATTCTTTTATTTTAAACTTACTCCGCTAAAAAACAAATGGCAGGAACTTATTACCTTATCAAATGAAAACAGAGATTATCTTGTATGTAAGGATAGTTTTATTGATTTATTAAAGTTTTTAGTTGATAATTTGGATATTGAAGAAGATGAAATAAGTGTTATAAAAGAAAAGAATAGTTATAAAATTTTGCTTGATGATAAAATTCAATATATTGAAAATCCCTTGACAGAGGAGCAGATTGTATCTTCGGTAATTGATTTATCTCCACAAAAAATAAATCTTTATTTTGATGAAAATTCGCAGGCGATAACTTTGCTTGAAAAACTTTTTGCGGATAGAATAGTGAAAAGCAGTTTGGATAATAGGGTTAACAATATCAAAAAAATTAAATTAAATTAAAAAATTGTTGACAAAGTGTCATTTAAAGTCTATAATATTAATAGACTTGGAGTGATAGACAAGTAGCAACATTTGATGTGTACAGAGAAAGATTGGTTTGGTGAAAAATCTTGACTAAAATGCTTGTGAAACCACTGTCATGATGATGGGTTTTTGAAGAGTGGCATAAAAGTTTTTTATGCAATTAAGGTGGAACCGCGGTTTTATCAATCGTCCTTAAATTTTTAAGGGCGTTTTTTTATGAAAAATCACTATTTTATGAAATATGTGTTTCCAAAAACGCTTTGAAAGAATTTTAAAAGGAGAAAAATTATGGAAATTGTAGAAAAAAAAGATGAAGAACTTCAAAAGTCAAGACATTCGCTTGCACATGTGCTTGCAAAAGCACTTGTTAGCCTTTATCCTAATACAAAACTCGCAATAGGACCTGCGATTGAGGATGGTTTTTATTATGATATTGAGCTTGACAAGTCAATTACAGCCAATGATTTTCAAGATATTGAAAAAAAGATGAAAGAAATCATTAACAAGGGTGAAAAATTTGAGAAGAAGGTAGTCACTAAAGAAGAGGCACTTAAATTATTCAAGGATAATGTTTATAAAACAGAAATCATAAATGAACTCAAAGATGGCGAAGAAGTTTCTATCTATTATCTTGGCGAAGATTTTTTTGACTTGTGTCGTGGTCCTCATGTTGAATCATGCACAAAATTGCAGAATTTTGGGTATAAAATTCACAGTATAAATGGTGCATATTGGCGTGGTAACGAGAAAAACAAAATGTTACAAAGAGTTTATGTCTATGCATTTAAAACTAAAAAGGAGCTTGCTGAATATATTGCAAAACTTGAAGACGCAAGAAAGCGTGACCACAACAAACTTGGACGAGAATTGCAACTATTTACCACTGTCGATTACATTGGACAAGGTCTTCCTATTCTTCTTCCAAGAGGTGCAAAGGTTATACAACTATTGCAAAGATTTGTTGAAGATGAAGAGGCAAAGCGAGGCTGGCTTTTGACTAAAACTCCATTTATGGCTAAAAGCGATCTTTATAAGATTTCAGGGCACTGGGATCACTACAAAGATGGAATGTTTATTCTAGGTGACGAAGAAAAGGATAAAGAAGTTTATGCACTTCGTCCTATGACTTGTCCATTCCAATATCAAGCATACTTAAATCAGGCAAGATCATATAAAGATTTACCTTTAAGATATAACGAAACATCAACTCTATTTAGAAATGAAGCTAGTGGTGAAATGCACGGACTTATAAGAGTGCGTCAGTTTACTATTTCAGAAGGGCATTTGATGTGTAGACCTGATCAACTTGAAGACGAGTTTAAGAAATGTCTTGAACTTGCGATCTATATGCTTAAAACGCTTGGATTGTATGAAGACGCATCATACAGATTTTCACAATGGGATGAAAACGATAAAGAAAAATATATTGGAACTAAAGAGCAGTGGGATGAAGCTCAAAGCTCTATGAAGAAAATTCTTGATCATCTTGGAATTCCTTATGTTATAGGCATTGGAGAAGCCGCTTTCTATGGACCTAAACTTGATATTCAAATAAAGAATGTGTTTGGAAAGGAAGATACTCTAATTACTATCCAAATAGATCAAATGCTTGCAGAAAAATTTGGTATGGAATATACCGATAGCGATGGAAGTAAGAAAATTCCTTATATCATTCATAGAACTTCTATTGGTTGTTATGAAAGAACTCTTGCATACCTAATTGAAAAATATGCAGGTGCTTTCCCTGTATGGCTTTCACCTGAACAGGTAAAAGTACTTTCTTTGACCGAAAGAAACAATGACTATGCAAGTAAGATAGTTGAAGAATTGAGAGAAGAAGGATTGCGAGTAGAGGCAGACCTTAGAAATGAAAAAATTGGCTATAAAATACGAGAAGCTTTAAACATGAAAGTCCCATATTTAATCATTGTTGGCGATGAAGAAGAAAAGAATGGCACAATTTCTTTGCGCGGTCGTGGACAGGAGAATAAATCTGGATTAAAATTGTCGGAATTTATCGAAAGAATTCAAAATGAAATAAAAACTAAAAAAATTTAGTCTAAAATGCTTTGAATTTTGATATAATTATGTTAAGATTACAAAGTAAATTTAAGGAGGAAAGATGGACGCAACACAAATTATTCTAATAGTGTTTATCGTGCTTTTGATTATTATTTATCCAATTCTTGTGTCGTCAAAGAATAAAAAAGAAAATCAAAGAATGCAAGAACAAACAAATTCACTAAAACGCGGAGATAAGGTACTGACAGCTAGCGGTATTTACGGAACAATTGTTGACCTTCATAGAGATGGAGATAAAACAATTGTTACAATTGAAACAGGCGTGGATAAAACAAAAGGTTATATGTCAATTGACGCTTATGCTATTTATACTGTATTTAGAGATGAGCAAAATGCAGAATTAGAAAAGATAGAGGATGCAAAACCTGAACAAGAAACAAAACCACAAGAAAATGAAAGTGCAGACGAAAAGCCACAAGTTGAAGAGCAGACTAATACCACAGAAACTCAAGACACAGTAAAAGTTGAATTGAGAGCTGAAAGCGAGCAGGAACCTGCTATTCAAGAGAGTGACGCCATAGTCGCTAAAGAAGAAAATCAAGTCGAAGAGAAAAAAGAAGAAAAAGAAAAATCTAAAAAGAAATCTAGAAATAAAAAGAATGATTAATCTTTAAAAAATAAAGCGATTAAATTCATATTTGATTTTGATCGCTTTTTTTAATATAATATTTGAGAAAATTTTAGAATAAATTTTATAATTAATTATTTCTATAGCCTTTTAATTTCATAAAAAAGTCATTTTTTTAGTAAGACAAGCATATTTTATCGTGAAGATATAATTTAATGTATAAAATTATCAAAAGGAGTCAAATATGAAATTGAAAGCAAAAACTAAACCCGAAAGAAAAGAAAATCCCTTGTTGAAAAGTATTTTGAAGGGTAGTTTGATTGCGCTATGTGTTTCTTTAATTTTAGTGCTTGTTTTCGCATTCTTGTTAAAGTTTACAGATGTGCCTGACTCAATTATCACACCAGTCAATCAAGTTATAAAGGGTGTCAGCATATTTTTAGGCGTATTTATCGGGCTTAAGCGTTCAAAAGAATTGGGACTTGTAAGTGGACTACTTATTGGTTTTATTTACACTATCGTGGCATTTTTAGTGTTTAGTGCCTTATCAGCAAGCTTTTCTATAGATGTAACTTTGCTTACCGATATTGTGTTCGGAGCTATAATTGGTGCTATTTGCGGAATAATATGTGTAAATATTAAAAAAACTACAAATTAAAACATTATTTTGTTTGACATCGTCCTTTTAATTCTTTATAATTATGAGAGTAGTTTAATTAACTATTTTTATAATGCTTTCAATTAAAAGGATTTTTGTTAAATGTTAAAGAAAAATTCTATAATATCATTTGTTCTACTTGTTATTATCGCAGTTTTAGGCATACTACTTTGTGTATGTCCTTTTGCTGTTCCTGCATCTACTGACAATTATAATGGCTTTATTCAAGCTATTCAAAAGGGTATGGAACTTGAAGGTGGAGTAAGTGCCATCTATCAAGTGGATAGTTCTGCAAGTGGAGATTCAATTTCTCAAACGATAGATGATAATCTTTCAAAAATAGAAAATATGTTTAGTGTACAGGGATATACTGAAGTTTACGCTGTAAGGCAGGGTGACGATAAAATAAGAGTGGTTGCATCTGGTGCAAATCATACTGATTCATCATTTACAAATTTTGCAAATCCACAAAATCTTTATATTACCTTAGATCAACTCTCTGATACAGTAACTTCAGCTACAACCTATATAACTTCAGTAGATATTCAAAGTGCAACTCCAACCTATGACTATGAATCACAATCTTATGTGATTGAGCTTTCATTTAATCAAATTGGACGCGATAGAATTGCTGAAATGAAAGATGATGCTGATTTGACAAACAGGACAACTGCATATCTTTATTTGGGCGAATTATCGACTGATAACTATTGGGCAGAAGTTTCAGTAGATGACCTTGGCAATGGTGTACGAATAAGTGCAAGCAGTGATGGGGCATACTCTGACTCAACTTCAAGCAGTTCTCAAATTCTTGAGATGGCTTATTCAATAGTTAGTGGCTCTATTTCGCAAGACATATCTTTAATTCAAGCGAGTACTTTCTCTGCAGTATGGGGACAGAACACCAAACTTTATCTTGGAATAGTTTGTCTTATTATTGTAATTCTTTCTCTTGCTTTCATGTGGTTTAGATATGGATCTCTTGGTTTATTAGGTAATTTATCGAACATATTCTATCTTATTATATTCCTATTCTTGATGCAGTCAATTCCTTTTATTACATTGACTTTAGCAGGTGTTATTGGCTGTATAGTTGCATTCTTGATTGCAGTGACAGCAAATGCAATTATATTTGAAAAGATAAGACAGGAATATGCTGTTGGAAAGAAAATTCACCTTGCTTGCAAGGGCGGACAAAGACAAGCATTGTGGCCAATACTTGATAGTCACTTTATGATAATGCTCGCTTGCATTTTCATTTGGATATTTGCTCCAGCAAGCTTAAAGAGTTTTGCCTATACCATTTTCTTTGGTGCGATTGTTTCATTATTCTCATCACTTGCACTAACAAGATGGTTTATCAGCCTTTATCTTCCACTTAACAGCACAAAAGCATACAAAATGCGACTTTATCGTGATCCTAAGACAAGAGAGATAAAGGACGATAAAGTAAATATCGAAAATAATATAGAAAATCAAAGCATTGTAGAAAATGCGATTGAAGATAGTTCAGAAGCAGGCGATATTACTGCAAAACCTCTTAATGAAGGGGGTGATAACTAATGACTAAGTCTAAAAATAAAATGAAAAAACCTTATGATTTAAAATTACAAGACAAAGTGATGAATTCAAAGTTTAATCTTTGCAAAAATTTTCTTTACTTTTTAATTGCGCCACTAATTATTATGCTTGTTGGCATAATTTTAGTGTCGACAGTTGGCTTTAATATCGGTACTGATTTTTCTGGATATAGTACATTTAGAGTATATGTCAATAGTCAAAATGATTTTGGCGAAAATTTTGCTAGTTATGACTTAGATAATGCAGAAGATTATAAAGCCGTTAAAAGTATAATTGAAAATACCTTTGATGCTCAAAATCTAGATATTGTATCTTATAAAGTAACAACAATGAATATTGATGATTATCTTGTGATAGATGGTCAGGCAATTGAAATAGATTTTGTAAATACTGTATCAAGTGAAAACAGACAATTGCAGAATGAAAATTTACGCGAAGGTATTCTTACAGCATTTGGCTATCAAAATGATTATCCACTTGCAGTAAGTACGGTAGATTATGTACAGCCAATGCAATCTTTCAATTATATAATCGCACTTCTTGCAGGCATTGTCTTTGCGATTGTTGTAAGCATGATTTATCTTTCAATAAGATACAATGCCTATGCATTTGTTTCAACTATCATGATATGCGCTATTGATATCTTGAGCGTATTGTCACTATTGCTTATTTGCCGAGTGGTTGTTTCAATGACTATTGGAATTATTGTATTATCAACTTTAATTCTAAGTCTTTTAAACATATTTGTTCACTATAGTAAGATGAAATATAATATTAGAACAGATAAATTTGCTGAGAAAAGAACTATAAAAGTTTCAGAACTTTCAGCAAAAGAGCTTTTAGTAAAAAAGACTATTATATATATTTGCTTAATATTATTCAGTATAATAATGATTGCAATTTCAGTTCCTGCTGTAAGACAGGTTGGACTCGGACTTCTAATCAGTGTAATTGTAACTTATTATACATCAACTTTCATTTTGCCAGCTTTTGTAGGAACAATCTATAAGCAGAAGAAAAATTAAAAATTTAGCGGGATAAAGTTTTGCGATTTTGCCCGCTTTTTTATTATAATTAAGATAATAATATATTTTATATAATTTTTACTTGCAAAAATAAACGATTTATGCTATACTTTCAAAGTCATTGGACAATATGCACCTATAGAATATTCTTTTACAGTTGCCAAAACCATTTTGTGAGCCAAACTATATTTCACAATTTGCAAGAATTTCTAAAAATTCTGAGGTCGTAAGAAGGAGATTGAAAACTATAGGGAAGGACAAAAAACAAAAGGAGGAAAATTAAAATGTCGGTTATTTCAATGAAACAACTTCTAGAAGCGGGCGTTCATTTTGGTCACCAGACTAGAAAATGGAACCCTAAGATGAAAAAATTCATTTTTACTGCACGAAATGACATTCATATCATCAATCTAGAACAAACCTCTGAGCAAATTGACAAAGCTTATCTATTCATTCGCGATGTTGTTGCCAGCGGAAAAAGCGTACTCTTTGTAGGAACAAAGAAACAAGCACAAGATGCAGTTAAAGAAGAAGCAGAAAGATGTGGAATGTACTATATCAATTCACACTGGCTTGGCGGTCTTTTGACAAACTTCAAAACTATCAAATCAAGAATAGAAAGACTAAACAAGCTCAACCAAATGGAAAAGGTTGGCGAATTTGACCTTTTACCTAAAAAGGAAGTGACTATCCTTAAGACTGAAAGAGATAAACTTGAGAAAAATCTCGGCGGTATCAAGGAAATGAGAGAACTCCCTGGAGCAGTTATCTTAGTTGATCCTAATGTTGAGCACATTTGTGTAAATGAATGTAAAATTCTTGATATACCTATGGTTGCTCTTTGTGATACAAACGGCAATCCAGACGGAATTGACTATGTAATTCCTGGAAATGATGACGCGATTAGAAGTGTTAAACTTATTATCGCAGGTCTTGCAGATGCTGTTATTGAAGCTAGAGAAGGCGTTTCAATGAAGAAAGAAAGTGATGATCAAGATGAAGATATTGACATCGAGAAAGTTCTTGCAGAAACAAAGCCTAATTTAGAAATCGCTGAAGCAGGTGAAGAAAATAAAACTAAGAAAAATTCTAGAAAAAAACCTTCTAAAAAGAAAGTAGAAAAGAAAGAAAAGCCAGCTGAAGTTAAAGAAGAAAAGGCTGAAACTGAAACAAAAGCAGAAACAAAATCTGAAGAAGAAGGAGAATAATTATGAATTTTACAGCTAAAGATGTTGCACTTTTGCGTGCAAAAACAAATGCAGGTATGATGGACTGCAAAAAAGCATTAGTTGAATGTGATGGCGATTTTGAAAAAGCTACAATTTGGCTTCGTGAAAAGGGAATTGCCGCTGCTGCAAAAAAACAATCACGCATTGCTTCTGAAGGAATTGTTACTTCATATATCCACATGGGTGGAAAAATTGGAGTACTTGTTGAAATTAATTGTGAAACTGATTTCGTTGCCAAGACTGAAGCCTTCCAAGAAATTGGACATGATGTAGCATTACAGATTGCCGCTGCTGCTCCAAAATATGTTAGAATTGAAGAAGTACCTGCAGAAGAACTTGAGCAAGAAAAAGAAATTTTGCGTAATCAAGCTCTTAATGAAGGAAAACCTGCCCAAATCGTTGATAAGATGGTTGAAGGTAGAGTTAAAAAATTCTATCAAGATGTATGCTTACTCGAGCAATCTTTTGTAAAAGATCCAAGCAAGACTATTCAAGAATATATCAATGAAAAAACACTTCAAATCGGAGAAAAAATCTCTATTAGAAGATTTGCTAGATTTGAAATGGGCGAAGGTCTTGAAAAACGCAATGACAATCTTGCTGAAGAAGTTGAAAAACAAATCAACAACAAATAAAATTTTTAAATATATACGAATTTAAAGTGAACCTCAATATAAACAGGTTCACTTTATTTTTATAGATCTTTTGCAAATAAAAATATAGTAAACTATAGGGGACTTTGCATAATTTAATAAACTTTAGTTTACAATCTTTATATGAATAAAAGAGAAAAATTTATTAAAAACCTTAAAAATATATTAAAAGAAAACAATCTTACGCAAAAACAACTTGCTGATATGATAGGTTGCAGTAAAACCACGATATCAAAATGGTTTCTTATGCAAACACAGCCGACATTTGATAATATTGTCAAATTAATTGAAGTGTTAAACTGTAGTTTTGAAGAATTGATATCTTAGAAAAAGCTGTTGTTTATTTATGTATATACTCGTTTTTCTTACAAAAAATATATATGTATATTTAGAATATATCTTAAATCTAATATTATAATTTTTATGAAATGAAATATTATTTCAATTTTTATTTGACAGATTTTTGAATTTTTTTTATAATTTTTATATCAAATATCAATATCACCTTGCTTAAAAGTGAGGGTATTATGGAAAAAATAAAATTTAAATATTATAATTGGCTTTTTTATATCATTTTACTGATATTATTATTTTTATTGATTAATACATTTTTAATGAAAGAAAATCAGTCTGAAGCAGCAACTATAAGAGTTTCAGTATATACGCAAAACACGTCTGGAAATTATGCCTTGAGTAGTGCTGGAGTAAGCACAGTATCAATTCAATGTTTAGGGGAAGGAATGGCATTTAATACGGGGCTGATTACTCCACCTGCTACTTCCTGTGAAATTTCACTAAGGGCTAATTTAATGTTATGTTCATATTCATGCACCATCAATCAGGGATTTTCAGGCTCAACTTTTGGAGAATTGTATAATGGCAATGCTACATCTTCATTTAGTGGCAGAATAGACATATCAAGAAATCAATACACTGCAAATTTTTATACTGTTATAGATGGAGTTAATACTCTTTTATCTTCTTCACGATATTACTATCAAGCGAATTTTAGTTTACCATCGGCACCATCATATACAGGTTATAGTTTTGATGGATGGTACACATCTGCTAGTGGAGGATCCTTAGTAACAAGTGGAACTATGTCATTAAATGGAGTAAATTATTATGCACATTATTCTAAACTTCAATATAATGTAACGCTTGATAATCAAAACGCTACTACTTCGGGGACTACGAGTATAGTAGCAACATATGGTCAATCTATGCCAACTATTACACTACCAACAAAAAACTATTATACATTTTCGGGATATTATTCAGGTTTGAACGGAACTGGAAATCAATATTATAATTCTAGCGGAAACAGCACAAGAAACTATGATGTTTATTCTGGTATAACATTGTATGCCTATTGGGTTGAAAATTCGATTTCAGCCACTTTGCATTTTCAAGATAATTCTACGTCTGATATTATGGTATCAGTAGCATATAATCAATCTGGATCTTATCTAAATTTAACATCACCAACTCGGTCCGGATATACTTTTAATGGCTGGAATCTTAATCAAGATGGTACAGGCAGGGTCTATTCAACTAGTACTAACTTTAATAATATCAATGAAGTTGAAGATCAACATTGTTTATCAACACCAAATGCTGGGAATATCTCTTTTGATCTCTATGCACAGTGGGAAACAAATCAATTAATTGCAACATTAAAATATTTAAATGGAACATCGGATGGACGTGCATCAGCTGAGTATGTGTCTAGTGCCACGAAACTTGGTTTGCCAGAACTGAGTCGAACTGGCTATGAATTCAAGGGCTGGAGTCTAACGCCTAATAATACAGGAGTATATTATGATGCTGATACAAATTGGAATAATGTAAGCGTCTCTGTCGATAATAAAGATGTATGTATTTCAGATGTAAATGTTGGAGATATATACTTTAATCTTTATGCTATATGGGAAGCGAATGAATACAAAATAAATTATAACTTAGCTGGTGGTAGTCATGGCTCGTCACATCCAACAACAGCAACCTACCGCGATAAATATGATGAAAATAGTGGAGAAAATGATAATATAATAAATATTTCAAATCCTACAAAAAAAGGCTATACATTTACAGGCTGGACGGCGAGTGGACTTTCTAATACAGCGCAGGCAGGCGGAGCGTCATGGAACGGCACTGCAACAACAGCAACTGCATTTAAAAATTTAACAGCAAAAGATGCGGAAGATGGTGGCACAGTTACTCTTACAGCAAACTGGACAGCAAATACATATACAATAGCCTTTAATGGAAATGGCAGTACAGGCGGAAGTACTTCTTCAATGAAAGCAACATATGATAGCAATGTAACACTTACTGCAAATGGATTTATAAAGGCAGGCTATGTATTTACAGGCTGGAATACCAAAGATGACGGAAGTGGCAAAAGTTATTCAGACAAAGAAACAGTAAAGAACTTGACAAGCGTGGATGGTGCAACAGTTACTCTCTATGCACAGTGGGAAGATACTTGGGCAAATCATGCATCGTCATCTTTGAAAACAACGGAAATAAACGGAGTTACATACAATGTCATCGCATCGGCAGAGGATTTAGCGTATTTATCAAAGCAGTCTATTTCTAGTACACTGCTTGGCAAATATATACAAACAGCAGATATTGACTTAAATGATTATACTTGGCTTCCAATAGGCAGTGAAAATGCATTCTGTGGTGAATATTTAGGACAGGGATATAAGATTACAGGACTTAAAACATGTGATGCAAAAAATGCAAATAAAGTGTATTTACAAACATACGGTGGACTATTTGGAAAACTTGGAGAAAACAGTACTACTGATGCGAGCGCGAATATAGTCGGCGTCTATATAACAGATTGTCTGGTGTATGGTCAATATAGCGGTGCTATTGCTGGTTTTAGCGAAGTTGACTCTATAAATATTGAAGCATGTATATTAGAAAACATTGAGATCGAAGGAAACACTACTGCAAGTTTTGTAGGATTATCTAGTGGCGGACAGATAAAAGATTGCCTGCTTATATCATCAAACATATCAACAGCAAACACAACAACTCGTGGATTTTATACAGGTAGTATGACAGTAAAGAGTTGTTACTTTGTAGAGAACAATTCTGCGACAAGGTTTACAGGTGAGTCGAGCGATTATTCAAATTGGATAGAAGATGTATTTATCTATCCTATGCCTTCTATTGTAATTTGGTATCCAAACGAAAATGATTTTTAAATAAAAGATTGAACAAATTAGTTGTAAAACAATTTTACAAATAGTTTGTTTTCTTTTATCCTTTAATTCTCTTCAATATCTATAGTTTTATTGTTAAATCATTTGCAAAAATTTATAGTTTATAGTAAAATAGGGCATAAAGGAGATTATATGAACGAACAAATTGAAGAAATTATGCTAGAACTTGATGAGGAAATTGAAAAGGCGATTAATCATCAATTGAATGAATATATCGTCATTCGTGCAGGTAGAGCCAATCCTCATATTTTAGATAAGGTTTTTGTAGACTATTATGGTGTACCTACACCTATCAAAAATATGGCTAGTATAACCGTTCCAGAAGCGAGAATTCTTGCTATATCGGTTTGGGATCAATCACAGGTTAAAAATATTTCAAAGGCCATCAGTCAGGCTGATCTTGGTGTAACACCAAACGAAGATGGAAAGATAATAAGGTTGGTCTTCCCTATGCTTACTGAAGAAAGGCGTATTGAAATTGTCAAATCTATCAAGAAAATCGCCGAGGAGAGCAAAGTTGCTGTGCGAAATGCAAGGCGTGATGCTATTGAAATGATAAAAGATCTTGAAAAAGATGGTAAAATATCTGAAGATGAAAGAGATGGATATTGCGATGATGTTCAAAAGAAAATAGATAGCGCATGTGATAAAATTGATGACAATTATAAAACAAAAGAAAAGGAAATAATGGAAGTATAATTGTCAAAATCTAAAATTTATTCATAATTAATTCTATAGGTTTTGATATAATAATTAAAAGGACTTTTATATGTTAAGTTTTAGCAAAATACCAAACCATATTGGAATTATTATGGACGGAAATGGAAGATGGGCAACAAAAAGAGGATTGCCTAGAAATTTTGGTCACAAAGAGGGTGTAAAGGCAATTGAGCGTACTATTCTTGCTTGTCAAAAGTTCGGCATCAAATATTGTACTTTCTTTGCCTTTTCCACTGAAAATTGGAAGCGTAGTAAAGAAGAAATCAATGGCATCTTCAATCTTTTGCGTGATTATCTAGCAGGTGGTGACAATTTTTTTGTGAAAAACAAAGTCAAACTAAAATATATTGGCGTTTTGTCGCCATTTCCACAAGATTTGCAAGATGCTTTAAAAGATACCATTGATAAGACTAAAGATTTTGATGGACTTGTGGTAGTGCTTGCTTTAAATTATGGTGGGCGTGATGATCTTGTAAGGGCATACAATAAACTATTAAAAGATAAAGTCGAAAAGGTGGATGAAAAGATGATTTTAAACTACCTTGACACTTCATTTATGCCAGAACCTGACTTTGTTATAAGAACAAGTGGAGAGGAGCGTATTTCCAATTTCATGTTGTATCAAATGGCCTATAGTGAACTATACTTTCCAAAAGTCTATTGGCCAGATTTTAATGAAAAACATCTTAAAAAATGTTTAAAAATATACCAAAAAAGAAATAGAAGATATGGAGGAATAAAGTGAAAACGAGATTATTCACATCAATAGGTATAGTAATTGTACTTGCAATAGCTTTCATTTTGAAATATTTTGTAAGCAGTTATTTTTTTGATGCTATTATTCTTTTAATAGCATGTGTAGCAAGCTTTGAAGCTTCAAAATTGTTCAGCAAAATGGGGAAATTTAATAGTAAAATCATTTCAACAATCTTTCCTTGTTTTCTAATGCTAGTACTCTTACTTTGTCTTGCTTATAATGCAAGTATTGGCATTGTATATACAATTGTTATAATGGTTGCAACTATTCTTCTTTTCTTTATTATTACATTTCTTATAAGTTTAGCAAACTTTAAAAATACTACAGTTGAAATCAAAGCTTGGAAATTGGACAAGTCATATAATTTAGCTAAATATAGTTTCTTTAAAGCATTAAATACTACTTTAGTATTTATTTATCCGGCATTTTTACTATTATTTATGACTATAATCAATCATTTTGAAGATTTATCAAATACTTTCACTGTTCTTACTGAATCAAATGGTATTGTTTCTATTTTTGTACTTTTAATGGCTTTTTTAATACCTATTTTTACCGACACATTTGCTTATCTTACAGGTGGTTTAATAGGCGGAAAGAAATTAGCACCTAAAATTAGTCCAAATAAAACAATATCTGGTGCTGTTGGCGGACTTTTATGGTGCGTTCTTCTTTCAGTTGTTGTTATGTGCATATTTAATTCAATACCTGCATGTGCTGGCATTTTAGCAGAAGCTGGTATCAATATTTGGCGCATTGTTATAATATCTTTTATTGGTTCAATTTTATGTCAATTGGGAGATCTATGCGAAAGCTACCTTAAGAGAAGTGCAGGCGTTAAAGATTCAGGAGTAATATTCCCTGGTCATGGAGGTATGCTGGATAGATTTGATTCATATATATTCCTAATGCCATATCTATTTGTTGCTTTCAGCATTTTATTTGCAATCATGTAATTAATTTCTCATTATTGTTTATATAGACTATTAATTTATTTTAATTAGAGTGATATGTTGTTGCTAAGTTATAAATATACGAATTTTTAATATAATAATTTAACAGGAGAATTAATGATTGTACTCTATATCATCCTTGCAATAGTTGTCCTACTCTTTATGGTTTTAATACATGAGTTTGGACATTATGTTGTTGGGCGAATGCTTAATTTTAAAATTACTGAGTTTTCTGTAGGGTTTGGCAAAGCCCTTATTTCTCGTAAAAATAAACGAGGAGAACTTATCAGTTTAAGATTATTTCCGCTGGGCGGATACTGCGCTTTTGCTGGAGAGGATGATGACGAAACCAAGGATAAAGATTCATTTGTCAATCAGAAACCATGGAAACGAATTTTAGTATTTCTTGCAGGTGTCACTTTCAATTTTGCATTTGCAGTCATTATGTCACTTGTTTTGTTGTGTACTATTGGATATGATATTCCACAGTTTGTCGAATATGCAACTCTTAACTCTTCAAATGTTGAGCATATTGTTGATGGGAGTGCAATTACAAATGTGCCAGAAGGGGAAGGATTACAAGCAGGTGATGTAATAATTTCAATAGACGGCAAAAAAATAGATTTTGCGTATGGCTCAAATTACAATGATCTTGTAAATGCTATGGTTAGTGATCTTGATGAATATATGGATAATGCTAGAGAAAATCCTAATTTCGATGAGCAGTCAGCATTCTTAGCATATCCAACAACATCTGCAATCGTTCGAAGAGATGGAGAGTATGTTGAAGTTCAATTAGGGTTTAGCCAAGCACAAGTAGAAAAGTATGATGGCAATAATCCAGTATTAGACAATGATGGAAATGTAGTTAGAGAATATAAATATTATTGGACAGTCAATGTGCAAGCCTATGTCTATTCATTCTCTGAAGCGCTTGAAAGAGCAGTGCCATTTGCTTTCGGTCTTGCATGGATAGTTTTAAAGAGCCTATTTCTCTTGATAACATTCCAGCTTCCACTTTCTTCAATAGGGGGTCCTGTTACAACTATTGCAACTATTGCATCGTTCACTCAAATGAATCTATCAAATCTTTTACTTTTAATACCGCTGATTTCAGCCAATCTTGCCGTATTCAATATTTTACCTATACCAGCTTTAGATGGAGCGCATGTACTATTTACTACAATCGAGGCGATTAGAAAAAAACCGATCAAACGAGAAAAGGAAAATATGATTCATGCCATAGGATTAATAGTCCTATTTGGCTTTGTCATTCTGGTTGACATTTTGCACTTTTTATTATAAAATACCAATATGAAAAATTTGGTAGAAATAATTAATGAACATTTTAATAATAAGTATAATTATTTGAAACTTTTGGATATTATCTATGACAGAGAAAATATGCTTTGTCAGATAACCTTTCTTTATCCTTATCAAATAGAAAAAATAGAAGATGAAGATAGGTCGGAAATAGAAAAATTTATCCAAGAGTTTTTTCATATAAATGCCACAATAAAAATCAAATATAAGAAAAGTTTTTTAGATGAAAAACTTATTAAAGCCGATACTATTAAATTTTTTATTGAAAATAAAAAAGCATTATTACCATATATTGAAGAAACAAATATCTCATCAGCAAATCACGAGCAAGATGTAGATGTTGTTATAAATCTCAATCAAGACATTCTGGCTTTAATAGATGAAGCCGAATTAAGAAATGAACTAAAAACTTTTTTATCAAAATTATATATAGCAGATTTTAATATAGAGTTAAATCAAACCGAAGACAAACTACCTGATGAAATAATAGCACAGGATATACAAATATCGCGTGCAAAGGTAAAGAGATATAAAGTTGAAGTCATAAAAAAAGTGGTTGGAGATGATATCATTCCTATGCCAGAATTTATTGGCGAAAATAAAGTGCCAAAAGTATCGGTTATTTTAGCAGGGCTTATATCTAATATCAATCAAAAAAAATTTATCATTAAAAAGGGAAAGAATGCTGGCAAAGAAAAAAGTCTATTTACATTTAATTTAAGAGATTCAACTGGTGTTATTGATTGCGTATATTTTTGTCCAAAGACACATGAAAATGCCTTAAATGCCTTGCAAGATGGTGACTTTTTATTACTTGTAGGCGATTTAAAGGTAGGTTTAACCAATAAACTGACTTATTACATTAGAAAGATCTCTTATGCGACAATGACTAAAGAAGTTTTAAGTGACGTTACAAGTGATAATCCACTTGAAAATCACAAGCAAATTATCTTTCCTGAAACTATTACAAACAGTACTCAAACTAATCTTTTTGAAGTTAAAAGTAGTTATGATGATTACATAATGAACAATAAATTTGTTGTTTTTGACCTAGAAACGACAGGGCTCGACTTTGAAACAAGTGAAATAATTGAAATTGGAGCAGTTAAAATAGAAAATGGCGAGATTAAAGAAAGATTTTCGTCTTTTGCAAAACCTAAATTTCCTATTCCACTTGAAGCACAAAAAATAAACAATATTACAAATGAAATGGTCGAATTTGCACCAAAGATTGAAGATGTCATAATAGATTTTTATAATTGGTCAAGAGGTTGTATAATCAGCGGATATAATATAGTTGGCTTTGATATGAAATTTTTGACAAAAGTTGCAAGTAAAATAGGGCTAAAATTTGACAATGAAATCATTGACACTATGATAGTAGTAAGACAGTCTAAATTACGTACAACAAATTATAAACTCACGACAGTGGCTAAGACATTAGGTATCGACTTGACAGATGCTCATAGAGCCTATAACGATGCTCACGCGACTGCTAAAGTCTTAATGGAACTTCATAAACTTAAGAAAAACAAAAATAAATCTTAATTTGATTTTAAATAAAGTTGAAAAATGCTTGATTTTAATATATATATTTGTTATAATATAATTGACTTAATGGGGAGCGTGCAAAATTGCAACGCTCCCTACTTCATAAAAAGGGGGATATAATGGCTGGAAAAGTTAAAACTATATGCGAAGAAAAAATTTCGCCGATCATTGAAGAAATGGGATATGAAGTTGTCGATATAGAATATAGCAAGAAATCGGACGGTATGAATTTAATATTCTACATTGACAATGAAAATGGTGTAAACATTGAAGATTGTGAAAAGGTTTCTAAAGTGATTGATCCTATTCTTGACGAAATCAATCCAACTGATGATCAGACTTATATATTGAGTGTGAGTTCGCCAGGAATTGATAGGCCACTTAAAACTGATCGCGATTTTAAACGCAATATAGGAAATGAAATATCAATAACAACATTTTCCAAGATTGATGGAAATAAAAAATTCGAAGGCAAACTTATCTCTTTCGATGAGAAACAAGTCACTATTGAACAAAAAGAAAAACAGATATCTATTCAACGAAATCAAATTGCACACATTGTGCCAATTATAAAATTTTAAGGAGAGTTAAAAATGATAAATAAAGATTTTTTTCAAGCGTTAGAAGACTTAGAAAATGAAAAGAAAATTGATAAGGAAACTTTTATTTCAACTTTAGAAACTGCTTTGACTTCTGCTTACAAGAAGATGTATGGAGAAGCAAAAAGTGCTATGGTAAAACTTAATCCAGAGAAAGCGACAATTAAAATTTTCTCTTATAAGACTGTAGTAGATCAAGTTCAAGATCCTGATAAAGAGATTTCACTTAACGAAGCAAAGCTTATAAAGAAATCTTATAAGGTCGGTGATATTGTACAAAGTGAAGAGTCTACAAAAGATTTTGGAAGAATTGCCGCTCAAACTGCTAAACAAGTTGTTATGCAAAAGCTTAAAGAGATGGAAAGACAGATGGCTTTAAGCGAGCTTTCTGAAAAAGAAGATGAAATTCTTACTACTATTGTAAAAAGAATAGACAGTGGCACAGTTTATCTTCAACTGTCAAATACTCACACTGAGGGCGTAATGCTTCCATCTGATCAAATTCCTGGGGAAAAATACAATGTAGGTGATAGAGTGAAAGTCTATGTTAAAAAAATCAAGGACTCATTCAAAGGAACACAAGTACAAGTTACTCGTTCTAACATTGGATTTGTACGCAAATTATTTGAACTTGAAATACCAGAAGTTGCATCAGGTGATATCAAAATAAAGAACATATCTCGTGATCCTGGCAATAGGACTAAAGTTGCTGTTTATACTGAAAAAGCAAATATTGATCCTATTGGAACATGTGTTGGCTATCACGGTCAAAGAATAGACACAATTATTTCTGAACTCAATGGAGAAAAGATTGACCTAATTGAATATAGCGATGATCCACTTGAATACATCGCAAAAGCTTTAAGCCCAGCAACTGTTTTAAGTGTAGAAACAAATGACAGCTTGCATTCATCAAGAGTAATTGTACCGGATGATAAACTATCGCTCGCAATTGGTAAAAATGGACAAAACGTACGACTTGCAGCTAAACTTACTGGATGGAAAATTGAAGTTAAACCACAAAGTTCAGTTCAAAATACAACATTAGAAGAACCTGAATATGAGCTTACTGAACTCAACGATGATGAAGCATTTGAAGGTTTTGACGATATAGATGAACTTGAAGAAATTCCTTCAATTGATGATTCAAGTGACGATAATAATGAATAAATGGAAAGAACATGGAAAGATTAAGAATGTGTATAGTCTGCAGAAATATGTATGACAAAAGGCAACTAAATCGTATAGTGAAAGATAAAGAAGGAAATGTCTTTTACGATGAGACTGGCAAAAAAAATGGTAGAGGTGCTTATGTATGCTCAAATGAAGAATGCCTTAAAAAACTTGCCAAAAATCGCATATTAAATAAAGCATTTAAGATGCAAATAAACGAAGAAACATATAATCAAATTATGGAGAAAATTATTGGACAGACAAAAAATTGAAGGTTATTTGAATATTGCAAAGAAGGCAGGATATCTCCTGATTGGAGGAGATAATATAGAAAATGCAATTTTGCATAATAGAAAAATATATCTTGTTCTCTATGAACCTTCTATCCAAAATAACTCGCTTAAAATTATAAGAAAAGCTGAAGAGCGATCTATCCTTACAAAATCGCTTGAAGGTATATCGAATTATATAAAAATAAAAAATTGTAAGATTATAGCATTGAAAAATAAGAATTTAAGTGATATTATATATAATATAATAGACTAAAAGGAGCAAATCTTGGCGAATCAAACATTACAGAACTTAAAGAAAATACATGATTTACAAAAAGTCGGTGAAATATCTCAACTTTTAAAGGAGATTAAAAACTCTAAAGTACAAGTTGAGAGTCTTTCTAATAAAATAATTGAAAAGCGCAAAGAATTACTTGCAAAAATCGAAAGGCAAAATCAAGAAGTTAAAAAAGAAACGGTAGAGAATGTCGTGCCTAATGAAAATGTAAACAAACAACAGACAAAAGACATTCAATACGATAATAAGCGTGTTTTTGACAATAAACAACAATCAAATAATAGAAACAACGCACAAAATAGACCTTTTGATAAAAATAAGCCTTTCAATAAAGATAGGAAAGATTTCGCCAAATCTAATCAACCACAAAACAAGAATTTTGGAAAGAAAACTGGGACTGGTTTTATATCAGCCAAAGCCAACAATTTCCGTTCTTTTGCTAACGATTTGCCAGAGATTGATTTCAAGAATGAAAGATCTCATGCTAACAAAGCAAAATTTGCTCAAAAGTATTCTAACAATGATGAAAGAAAATCACAAAATAGACGCAATGACGAACAAAGAAAGAACAATGTATTTATAGAAGATGAGAATGGCTTCGAAGAGATGTCTTTTGGTTCTAGAAAGAGTGTTAAGAAAAAGAAAGACACATCACAAAAAGTAAATACAGTGACTATTACTCATGCCACATTAACTGCTAAAGAGATTACTGTTAAAGATTTCAGCGAAAAAATTGGTAAACCTGTTACTGAAATTGTCAAAAAATTGATGCTACTTGGAATTATGGCTACCATCAATTCAAATATAGATTATGAAACTGCTGAACTTGTAGCAAGCGATTTTGGCATTACACTTGAGTTAAAAATAGATAAGTCGTTTGAAGAAAAATTGCTTGAATCAGCAAATGAAGAAGATGATGCATCAAAACTTGTTAAGCGTCCGCCAATTGTTGCAGTTATGGGACATGTTGACCATGGTAAGACATCACTACTTGATGCATTTAGAAAAACAAATGTCGTAGCTGGGGAAGCGGGTGGTATTACACAGAGTATAGGTGCTTATCAAATTGAGTTTAATGGAGAAAAGATAACATTTATTGATACTCCTGGACACGCGGCATTTACACAAATGCGTGCTAGAGGTGCACAGGCTACTGATATTGCAATACTTGTTGTTGCTGCAGATGATGGAGTTATGCCACAAACCGTGGAAGCAATAAATCATATAAAGGCTGCGGGTGTTCCTGTTATTGTGGCAATTAATAAAATGGATAAGCCAGAAGCAAATCCTGACAGAATCAAGCAACAACTCGCGGAATATAACATTCTTCCTGAAGAATGGGGCGGAGATGCAATCTGTGTTCCTATTTCAGCTAAAACGGGAATGGGACTTGACGACTTAAAACAGGCAATATTACTTGTTAGTGAAATGCTAGATCTTAAGGCAAATCCTGACAAAATGGCTACAGCGGTTGTAATTGAGGCAGAACTTGATAAAAATCGCGGTGCCGTTGCGTCAGTTATTGTTGAAAATGGAACTCTCCATGTTGGAGATTCAATCATGTCTGGTTTAACCTATGGAAAGGTGAGGGCAATGTTCTCTGACAAAGGTAAACCTATAAAAGAAGCTCTTCCATCTACACCTGTTGAAATTCTCGGTCTTAATGAAGTGCCAAGTGCTGGTGATCAAGTATATGCGGTAGATGAATCTCTTTCTAAACAAGTTATACAAGAGCGTATTACAAACATTAAAAAACAACGCGCTAGTCAGTCTTCTGGGGTTACACTTGATAACTTTATGAATAGAGTACAAGAAGGAGCTTTAAAAAATCTTAATATAATAATCAAAGCCGATACTATGGGTTCTGTTGAAGCCTTGAAAAACACACTTGCTGGCATTAAAAACGATGAGGCGAAAGTCAATATCGTCCACAGCGGTGCAGGTGCAGTTACTGAAAGTGATGTAGACCTTGCAAAAACTACTGAATCTATAATTATCTCTTTCAATCAAAAACCTGTAGCCAAGGCGAAAATACTTGCTGATAAAAATAAGGTTCAAATTAAGGAATATAAGATCATATACGAAGTTGTTGACGATATTACAAATGCTATTAATGGTATGCTAAGTGTTAAATATGAAGAAGTTTATATTGGACTTGCAGAGATTAGAATGGTGTTCAAGTTGTCAACTGCAGGAAAAGTTGCTGGCTCGTATATTAAAGATGGTAAAGCAGCACGAAATGCTATAGTTTATATCAAACGCGGAAATGAAGAAATCGGACAAAGCACTATAGAATCTTTAAAGATTGTTAAAGATGAAAAAGCCGAAGTGCAAAAGGGCTTTGAATGCGGTATTAAACTTAGAGATAATATAGACTTTAAAGAAGGAGATTTAATCGAAATCTATTCAAAAGAAGTCGTTAAAAGATAAAATATATAAAAATAAAGGAAAGATAACTACTTTCCTTTTTAAAAAGGAGAACAATATGTCACTAAGATTTGAGCGCGCGAATAGCGAAATTAAAAGATGTTTATCTGATATTATACAGACGCGTATGAATAACCCTCATCTTAATCCAATGCTTTATGTAAGTGAAGTTGATATAAGCAAAGATTTTAAATACTGCAAGGTAAAAATTGCCTTGGACAGTGAAGATGAGAAAGAACTTGAAAAAAATATTCAGATTTTGCAAAATGCTGAAGGATTTATCAAGAGAGAACTTGCAAATCTTGTAAGAATGCCTTCTGTGCCAAAATTGCAATTTGAAATTGACAAAGGAACTAGTGCTACAATAAGGATCAATGAAATACTCAAGAACTTAAATATACCAAAGGAAGAAGATGGTGATAATGAATAAACTAATCAAACAAATTAAGAAAGTTATATATAGAGCAAATAACATAGCAATATTTTCACATGTAAGCCCAGATTTTGATGCTCTAGGATCGTCATTTGCACTTCAATACTTTTTAAAATCCATCAACAAAAATGCTAAGTTTTTTTGTAATGATGATTTAACACTAAAAGAAAAAATGCTTTTCGATGAACATTCTATAGGCAAAACTTTCAAAATAGAAGATTTTGATTTGGTAATTTCTGTAGATACGCCTTCCATCCAAATGCTAGGAATATATGGTGAAGATTTTATGAAAAGCGCAAATAGGATTGTTATAGATCATCACCAAAATATTGACCTAAACGGTCAAGTTACTCTTGTTGATACAACATTTTCATCGTGCTGTGAAATTGTTTTCAAAATTTTAAAAAGTTTTAGAAAACCTTTATCGAAAGAAGTAGTTTCTGCTCTTTATGCTGGTCTTTCTACTGATACAAATTCATTTGTCAATACCAATACCACAGTAAACTCTTTTATGACTGCCTATGAACTTATGAATTTAGGCGCTGATGTAGTTAAAATCAATGAAACAATCTATAGAACAAAAACTTTAAAAGAAATAGACTTTAAAAAATACGTTCTTTCAAATATGGTTATTAAAGATGACATAGCATATTGTCTTATGCCTAAAAAACAACTTGACAAAATGCATGGTACTAAAAGTGATTGTAGTGGTATAAGTAGTGATTTAGTGGCTTATCAGGGGGTGAATATTGCCTTTTCTATTGTAGAGGAAGAGAATTCTGTTTTTAAAGTGTCTTTTAGAAGCAAGTATGGCTATGATGTTCGAAAAATTGCAAATTTCATTGGAGGCGGTGGTCATATTGGTGCTTCAGGTGCAACTCTAAAGGGTGATAATATAAATCAAATCAAGGATAAGGTTTTAGATGCGATTGATAAAAATCGATAATATTTTAAATTTCTAAGGTAAAGTATGAAAATAAATGGCATCATATTAGTAAATAAGGAAAGTGGCTTTTCATCAAATCAAGTAGTAGGTAAAGTCAAATATCTTTTAAAAACAAATAAAGCTGGTCACTTAGGTACACTTGATGTGCTAGGCAGGGGATTACTCCCTATAACTCTTGGCAGAGGGACCAAACTTTTTGACTATTTTTTAAATAAGGATAAAACTTACCAAACTATATTTGAATTTGGTTTTGCTACTACTACTTTAGATAGAGAAGGGGAAATAACCGATAAAAATGATGTTGAAGTGTCGCTTGAACAATTGCAAAATGTTTGTCAAAAGTTTATTGGAAAACAAGATCAGTTGCCACCTATTTATTCGGCAAAAAAGATAAATGGTAAAAAAGCTTATGAACTTGCAAGAGCAGGTAAAAGTGTTGATTTAAAGCCAAAACAGATTGAAATTTATGATTTAAGAGTTTTAAAACAGATTGAAAAGAATAAGTTTTTGCTTGAAGTGCATTGCTCGAGTGGAACTTATATTCGCTCTCTATGTAGAGATATTGCAAGCAGCCTTGGTACATTTGGTGTTATGCAAGACATACTACGCACAAAATGTGGCAGTTTTGATATCAAGGAAAGTTTTACAATAGAAGATATAGAACAAGGCAAATATAAAATTATTCCATTAGATACAGTTTTTGACTATGAAAAATTGATTACTTACGAAGCAGATAAATTGCTAAATGGTCAGCTTATAAACACAGATTATCAAGATGGAATTTATAGAATTTACACTGATAACAGTTTGTTTTTAGGTATAGGGAATGTGAAGAATAAGAGATTAAAATTAGATATGCGATTGATTTAAAGTGAATTTATTGTTTCAAAACAAGTATTTAAATTGGTGCAAAATGTATTGGCTGAAAGCGACTGACTAGCTTTAAGTTTGTCTAGCTAATGGCTATAGAAAATAACATTTAAAAATCTAAAGATAAGGAGTGAATTTTATGGTTTTATTTGGACCATCTGGATGTGGAGATGAATTTTATAGTCAGGGACATAAATCTATCTTAGAAGTTCCAAAATGGATTAAAGATTATGGTCTAGATGCTTATGAATATTCTTTTGGTCATGGTTACCAAATGAGCAGTTCGCTTGCCACGCAAGCAGGAAAACTTTTTGCGGATGAAAATATAAAAGTTTCACTACATGCACCGTTCTATATAAACTTTGCAAATCCAAGTGAAGAAATGTATGATAAAACAAAAGGTTATATTTTTACGGGGATAAAATTCATGAAAGCCTTTGGAGCTGATCATTTTGTGTTTCATTCAGCTTCTTGTGGAAAACTTTCTAGAGATGAGGCGCTTTCTCTTACGCGAGAAAGATTTTTAGAGCTTTTTCCTATGATAGAAAGCGAACATCTTCTTGATGAAGGTCAATATCTATGTCCCGAAACCATGGGAAAAACTATGCAGATTGGTACATATAAGGAAGTTGTAGATCTTTGCACGATAAGCAATATCTTAGTACCAACATTTGATTTCGGCCATATCAATTCTATAGAACAAGGAAGTTTAAAAACAAAAGAAGATTTTAAGCGGATAATAGACTACAGTATAGAAAAATTGGGGTTCGATAAAACAAATAATTGTCATATCCACTTTTCAAAAATTCAATATGGAGCTAAAGGCGAGATAAGACACTTGAATTTTGATGATACAATTTACGGTCCTGAATTTGACGGACTTGCTGAAGTTTTAATTGATTATAAACTTTCACCAAGAATAATCTGTGAATCTATGACTAATATGCCTAAAGATGCTTTAACAATGAAAAAAATTTATAAAAAAATGCTAGACAAATAGCTATTTATATGGTAAACTAATCAAGTAAAAAATTAAAGGAGAAAAATTTTATGGTATTTGCTGGAGATTTTAGAAAAGGAACAACTTTTGAATGGGACGGCGCAGTTTATTCTGTCGTAGATTTCTTACATGTTAAACCTGGAAAGGGCTCGCCATTTGTAAGAGCAAAATTAAAAAATGTTATGACTGGACAAGTTAAGGAAACAACTTTCAATCCATCTGATAAATTTCAAATAGCAGTTATTGAAAAGAAAGAGATGACTTATCTTTATAATGACGGCGAAATTTATTATTTCATGGATACAGAAACTTACGATCAAATTCCACTTAACAGAGATAGCGTAGAAGATGCTTTAAATTATGTAAAAGAGAATGAAAATTGTACAATGTATTTCTATAAAGGAAATCCATTCTCAGTATATCCTCCAACATTTGTTGAACTTGAAGTTATCGATTGTGAACCTGGAGTACAGGGAGATACTGCAAAATCTTCTACTAAACCTGCAAAGGTTGAAACAGGATATGTTCTTAATGTTCCACTCTTTATCAACATAGGCGATAGGATTAGAATTGATACTAGAGATGGAAGTTATATGGAAAGAGTAAAGTAATTGTTTCGAATAAGAGTGCAAGTTTGTATAGCTTGTACTTTTTTTATAATAAGAAAATTTAAATGCTTTAATTTTGACTTTGTTACAAATATTTATTAAATCGGCAGAGCATATTATGAAATTGTCTTTATATAAAATAAAAAATAAAATATTGTTCTGAAAAAATATATAAAAACATTTTTATATATACAATTTATATGGTAAACTAAATCAAGAGATTTATTATATAAATTAAATTTTATATTTTAGAAAGGATAAAAAATGGATAAACAAATATGTGAAATCAAAAGTCAAGATCAAAAAGCAAAGAAAAAAATTGTCATTAATTGGTCAAAAGTTTTAGAATATTCTCTGCCAGCAATCATTTCTATTGCGATCATACTATTTGCCATGATTGTAAAAGGGATTGCACCATTTGGCACAAATTCCATTGGCTATATTGATTTCAATGATGGGCTTGTTCCAGCATATACTCAACTTTGGGATTTATTTCATGGAAATGGCAATATTTTTGTCGATTGGGATCTAGGTGCTGGCGGAAGTGTAATCACTTCATTTGTTATTAATAGTTTTTTATCGCCTATTTCATGGCTTGTTGCTATCTTTCCTAGAGAGCAGGTTATTTATGGTATAAGTCTGCTTGTTATTATCAAATTTGCATTGATGGCAACAACTTCATATATCTGCTTTAAGAAGTTCTTTCCAAATGTAAATAAATGGTTAATTTTGCTATTCTCTCTTGTTTGGACTTTTTCAGGTTGGAGCATGGTACATTATACAAATATCGGCTGGCTTGATATAATGATATTGCTTCCGCTTTTTATTCTTGCGATGAGAAAGCTTGTGCTTTATGGGAAAATCACATGGGCTACTATAATATTGACCTATATGCTAATGCTATCTTACTATATTTCTTATATGGTTTTAGTAGGGGTTGTTGTAATCGCTACTGTTTATATTTGTACTCTTGCAAAAGATAAAAAGAAGGTGGCTTCGCTTATTTTTTGGACAATATTAATAAGCATTCTTATCAGCATGGTAGCTTTCATTCCGTCATGTTTGATTTCACTTCAAGCACATAGATTTGAAAGTGGAAATGTAGAGGCAGGTTTATTCGATTATTTCTTTAGTAAGCTTATAGTTTTATTTATGACAGCATTGCCAGCAGTTTTCTTTGGCAGATTGATGCTTACATATAAAAAAGATAAGAAAGTTGTATTGTTCTTTATGTTATCATTCATTATCTGTTCAATCGGTATCTTAATTGAGCCTATAAATGAGATGTGGCATACAGGAAGTTTTTATTCTTTTCCTTTTAGATATAGTTTTATTTTAATATTGCTTTTGATATTTGGAGCTCTTTATTATATAGAAAAATATAAAAGTAATGTAAAGGATGAAAATGAAATAGTAAAAGTCGAAAAACCTAGCGCTCGTTTGCTTCTTATTTTAATACCATCTTTAATTTGCCTAACTGTTTTAACAATTGTCCTTGCTATTTTTGGTATGCGTCTAATTCCTTATAATAAAGCAAATTTTGCTGAATTTATACTGTATTTTCTATTCTTTATTTTGACCTATATTTCTATTGAATGTATGTTTCGATTGAAAAATAAAAAATTGATTTTAGGCAAGCTTAGTGGTGGTGTACTGATTTTTGCACTATGTTTAGTTCAAATAGTTTGTCTATCTGTTGGATATTTTGGCACAAATTATGATTCAAATAATGAAAGGGTAACAAATGTTTTCAACATTGAAACTTCGGCTCTTGCTGAGGGGTATAAAATAAAAGATAGAGAAACACTTTATAACCACAATTTTGGCTATATGATTGATTATCCGACTTTGTCTACATGGATACATATTTCAAGTGAAGAACAGTTTGTCGGCCATAATTCTCTAGGTTATAACTCGTCTTCTACAATCTTGTTTTCATCAGGTGGCACAATGCTGACTGATATGCTACTTGGCAATAAATACATTTTATCAAGAGAGGAGTTAGATACTAATTATTATACATTATTAGATGAATTTGATTATGTTGCTACTGAATACGTTCTAAATGCTGGACAGATTGAGAATGAAAAACAAGATCAAAAGGTATACCTTTACGAATATAATTTTGATATTGGAATGGCCTATGCTACTAATGTAGATCTATCCAAACTGACACTTGATAAAGGATATGTTGAAAATCAAAATATATTATTTAAAGCTCTTTACAACACTGAAGAAAATGTAATGTTTGAAATATCGCAAGATGTAATCACTATTACACAAACTGATACTGGATATAAGGTAGATGTTGAAGTGCCGGTTGGTGAAAACATTTATTTTGAAAGCGACAGCAATCTTTTTAATGCTGATATAATCGTTAACGGATACATGCGGACAGTCTATAGTGGATTGAATGATTTGGGAATTTCTAAAGAAAATATTATATCATTCGAAATTGTAGATGAAAATAACGAATATTCGCTTGAAGATATTCAAAATGCTTTTAAATTTAGTTTTTTTAATGTAGATAGATTTATTTCATATCATAATAATTATGAAATCTTGCAGTTGCTACTTATTCAGGACGGAAAGAGTTTGAGAATAGAAGTTAATAACGATAATTATAATTATCTATTTATTCCATATATTAATCTTGCTAATATGAATGGTTCTCTCAATAGTGATGCTGTCACTGTCAGTGGTGCACTTAGTGCCTATATGCAGATCAATATTGAAGATGGTGAGAATGTTGTAGTAGTAACTTACCAGCCTAAATATGTAGATCTATGTTTAATTGTTACACTTGTATCACTTTTAATATTTATTATATTTGCCATTTTAAATTGGAGATTTAATATTGCAAGCAACAAATATGTAATTTGGACAGGGTTTATAGGCTCTTGTATTGTGCTAGGTGCAGTAGGTATTTTAGTTTATATAAAACCATTCTTCTATGATTTCTTCTTGCGTATTTTTACTTAAAACAATTTAATTTATTTATGAAAATTTTAGCTTGAGAGTACTTTAAAAAAAGTACTCTTTTTTACTGCCATCATCACTTTCATCCTATCTAACAAGTCTAATTTTGACTTTTGTTGTCATATTTGCAAAACCAGCATTTATCTTTCATAATCTATTGCAAAGGGAATTGTTATGTTAGATAAAATTTTACCTAATGACATTTATAAAATATTAAAATATAAAGTCAATCTAAATTCAATAAATGAAATAAGAATGCGAGCAGATAAACCTATTGTCTTGCAAATAGGTGGCAAACGCATATTTTTAGGCGAAAACGGAGTTACAAGCAACATTAAAGATGCAATCTATGCAAGCAAGATTATGGTAGAAGATGTGATTTTTAGAGCGAGTGAGTGTTCGCTATATTCAGTTAATGAACAAATAAAAAAAGGCTTTATTGTAACTGAGGGTGGTATAAGGCTTGGACTTGGCGGAGATATTATCGAAGAAAATGGTCAAATAAAGACAATGACAAATTACTCAAGTGTAAATATTCGTCTGCCACATGAAGTTCGAAATTGCTCTCTTTCTACATTTGATTATCTTGTGAATGTAAATGGTGTAATGAACACGCTAGTGGTTTCTCCTCCAGGTGCTGGAAAAACTACCTTTTTACGCGACTTTATATATCAACTATCGGAAAGAAATTATGCTTACAATGTACTTGTACTTGATGAGCGTGGAGAGTTAGATATCGGTCAAAAGGGTTGTATAGGTTCTTTTAGCGATAAAATATCCTTCGCTAGAAAATCGATAGGTTTTGAAAATGGTATTAGATCACTAAGTCCTAACATCATTGTGACAGATGAACTCGGTCAAAAAGAGGATATTGATGCAATTCTCTATGCAATCAATAGTGGTGTTAAAATTTTTGCTTCAATTCATAGTGACAGTCTTGAAAACCTATCCAAAAAGCCTTTTTTTAAACCTATTTTAGCAGAAAAGGTCTTTCAAAGATATGTACTTTTGTCTATGCGAAATGGTCCAGGTACTGTTGAAGGAGTTTACAATGAAAATTTTTCAAGAGTTGTATTATAGGAGAAAGTTATGAAAATTTTGATTTTAGTTTTACTCTTTCTTGTAAGTGTATATATTGGTTATCTTTTTTCTCGAAAATATAAAACGCGAGATAATTTTTTCAAAGCAATCATTTATCTATGTCAAAAGTTTGATATTGAAATAAACTATTCTCGCCAAAAAATGAAATCTATTTTTGATTCAATTGATGAAAAATATAAAAAAGATTTAAAAGGACTAGATAAAAATTTTCTGGCATTTGTGGATAAAGAAATGTCACTAGATAAAGAAAGTTTATTTAAAAATATCGGCTTCTTAAAAGAAGAGGAGAAAGATATCATATTTAATTTTTTTAAGTCGCTTGGACGCAGTGATGTAGAGAGTCAATCTAAAGAAATCAAAAACTTTTTAAATAGATTTGAAGATTTTAGTTTAAAGGCTTCGCAAGAGCAAAAGAAATATGGCTCGTTATCAATAAAACTAGGAGTCGCTTTTGGACTTATGGTGATAGTACTTTTCATATAAAAGGTGAGTGATTATGGATGTAGATATTATCTTTAAGATTGCCGCTATTGGCATTTTGACCGCAATTATTGGACAGGTTTTAAAACAAACAGGAAAAGATGAAATTTCAACACTTGCAACACTTGCAGGTCTAATAATTGTGCTTATTATGGTGCTAAATCTTATTGCAGATTTATTCACTTCATTAAAGACAATTTTTAATTTTTAAATTTTGAGGTGTCATGGATATTATATTCAAAATAATAGCAATTGGGCTTATAACATGTGTCGCCACACTTATTGTAAGGCCTGTGCGAGCCGATTTTGCAATTATAATAAGCATTGTTGGTGGACTTATAATCATCTTTTTGATTATAAATTATCTCACCGGCATTTTTGATATTATTAATCAAATTTTAGGCATTAGTGGTATTAACTCTGGTCTTTATACAGTACTTTTGAAGATTATTGGCATTGGTTATCTAATAGAGTTTACAGCGAGCATTTGTGCAGATACTGGCAATTCAAGTTTGGGTGACAAGGTTCTTCTTGGCGGGAAAATAATAATTATGGTTATGGCACTTCCTATCATTACCACTATCTTAGATATTATTATGGAGCTTTTGCCATGAGAAAATTAAGAGTAGATAAGCGAAGATATATTTTAATAATGCTAATTATATTTCTGGCAATACTTGCAATATTTTTCCCGTCAATTAAACATATAACAAACGCAGAAAATGTCGCCGAAGATGAACTTTCGCAGGAAGAAATTTTACAGGAAATTGAAGATGAACTGGGAAATCAACTCGATAATCTAGATATGTCATCAATTGAAAATTTGCTTGATAGTTTAACGGATGAAGAACTTGCACTCTTTGGCAAAAAAGGGTTTTTAGATAAAATTACAAGTCTGTTATCTGGCGAAATATCTCAAGGATCAAGTCTTTGGACAAGTATTTTAGAAATCTTTTTTGATAGTCTTTTGGAAATTATACCGTTTATTTCAATCATAATTGCTGTCGCACTTTTAGGCAATTTAATACAAGGGCTTAAGCCAACAAAAGGCGAAAAGAGTATATCAAATTTGATACATTTTGTGACTTATGGAATAATCGTTGTAATCGTCTTATCCATTGTCGTCAAAATGATTACTATGACTACAAATACAATCTTCACTTTAAAAAATCAAATGGATGCCATTTTTCCACTATTACTAACTTTACTGACTGCAGTAGGTGGTACAGTTTCAGTGAGTGTTTATCAGCCAGCTATGGCATTACTGTCAAGCGTCATAATCAATCTATTTACTTATGTTCTTATGCCACTCTTTATATTCTCAATTATTTTCAGTGTAGTATCTAATCTTTCAAATACTATAAAACTTGATAAATTTACATCATTTTTTAATAGTACATTCAAATGGATAACAGGTTTAATTTTCACGATATTCACTGCATTTCTATCTATACAAGGTATAACTGCAGGCTCGATAGACGGAATTTCAATCAAAACCGCAAAATATGCGATAAAATCTTATGTTCCAATCTTAGGCTCTTATATAAGTGACGGTATGGGTGTAATTTTGGCTTCATCAAATCTAATTAAAAACGCGGTCGGTGCAAGTGGCTTATTTTTACTTTTAGCAAGTATTATCACACCGATCTTGCAACTAGTATTATTCATGTTGGCACTAAAACTTGTCAGTGCCATCATAGAGCCTTTAGGTAGTAAACAAATTGCAAATTTTGTATCTTCTCTTTCAAAAAACATGACTTTATTAATTGTAACTATTGTAGGCATAGCCTTTGCAAGTTTTATAACAATTGGACTTGTAATGTGCAGTGCAAATATCTTCTAGGAGGCGAAAGTATGCTTTCGGAATTATCAAATTGGATACTTTCAATAGCAGGAATAATTTGTGTTTCAGTCATTGTCGAACTTATTTTGCCTGATGGACAAATGAATAGATATATAAAGGGAATATTTTCATTTATCATTATTTTGGTAGTTATTATGCCTATACCAAAATTGTTAAATAGAGATTTTGACTTTTCTAATATATTCGATAATAGTGGATATGAAATAGACAGTGATTACCTCTATCAAGTCAATCTTGACAAGATGAATAGTGTGAAAAATGAGATTGAAAAACAGATTGAAAAAAGAGGCTATCTTAATGTTGTGGTATCTATAAATTGTGACATTTTTGATAACAGTATGCAATATAAATCTATTTTTGTCGATTTATCTGATTTAGTCATATCTGGACAAGCGGAGCATAACAATATATCGAAGATTAAGAAGGATATATCAAGCATTATTATGGCAATTATTGATATAGACGAGGAGGCAATCTTATATGACGGATAGTTTTAAAACAAGAATTAAAAGTATGTTTGAGAAAGTAAGAAAAATTAAACATATAGAGATCTATCTAACAGTTTTCGTTGCAATAATAATCGCCATAATATATTTTTCACTTATTTCTTCAAATAGCGCTCAAGGCGACTCATCTACAAATGATGACAATATAACTCAAGAATTTTCATCTTCCATGGAATATGTAAACTATCTTGAGAATAAACTTGAAAATGTATTAACAAAAGTCAAAGGTGCAGGAAATGTTGAAGTTGCAATCACACTAGAAAAAGGTTTTGAGTACATCTATGCAACTGAAGAAGAAACCAAAACGACATCTAATGGGACAAGCATTACAAGCGAAACTGTTGTTATGGTCGATGGACAACCTTTATTACTCGAAGAAATCTATCCTATTGTGCAGGGCATTGTGGTAGTATCAAGTGGAGCTGATGACTTAAGCGTTAAACTTAATATACTATCGGTTTTGCAGACTGTGATAGAAATAGACAACTCTAAGATAAATATAATTTGCGGAAATTAAAAGGAGTTAATATGAAAAAAAGAACAAAAATTATAATAATTACAGTTATGGTTTTACTTCTCGGTGTAACAGGCTTTTTAAATGTTATGCTAAATAATTCTGTAAGCAATAGTGACAATGACAATACACAAACTACGGCTAGTTATTTTCAAACCTATCGTTCAGATAGAGAATCTACTCGCGACCAAGAAATGCTCTATTATGATGCAATTATTGCAAGTGAAACCTCAACAGAAGACGCCATCAAAAGTGCAGAGGAAAGCAAACTTGCTCTTATTGAACAAATGGAACAAGAACTCGTTGTTGAAGGTTTAATCAAAGCAAAAGGCTTTGAAGATTGTGTAGTAACTATTTCAGGCGAAAATATCAATGCGGTTGTTAAGGCAAGTGAATTGTCGTCAGCTCAAGTTGCTCAAATTGTTTCAATATTGCAAGCACAATTTAATGTTGATATTGATTATATCAAAATTATTCCTGTAGAATAATTGCAAAATTGTAAAGTTTTGTGCTATACTATGGTGTATAGGAGATTATGATGACACAATCAAACAAAACACTACAGAAAAAGGGCAAAGTTGAAATTGATAGAGATATTCTTTTATCTATTATCAACCTTGCAACTAAAGAAATAAACGGCGTACATTCACTTACAAACAGTTACCTGCCACTCATAAAAAAACTTGCAAAACCTAAATCTGAAGGCGTGAGTATTAGATTTGATACAAATGGAGCTTTGAATGTTGATGTTTATATCAAAGTATATATAGGTTATAATGTTCCGGATGTAGCATATAGGGTACAAGAAAATATCAAGAATTCTCTTGCATCTATGGTAGGTCTTAAACCTGGCAAAATCAATGTTCATGTTTTAGATGTTGAATGTGATGAGCAGGTGCAGTAATGAGAGCATACGCTAGGGAACTTGCATTTCAAATCATCTTTGAAAAACTTTTCGTCAAAAATCAAGATATTGACGAAGAGTTTTTTGTGTCATTAAAAAAAGAAGAAGACAGGGAATTTGCAATTAGTATCGTAAGAAATTACATAGACAATAGAGAAGAAATTGAAAAACTTATTGAAAGCCATTTGATAGGTTATGAACTTAGTAGAGTTTTCAAAGTTGACCTTGCTTTAATAAGTGAAGCATTAAGTGAAATAATTTACTTAAAAACTCCGGTTAGCATTGCTATAAACGAGGTTGTCAATCTTGCAAAAAAATACTCGACTGAGAAGAGCGGAAGATTTATAAATGGCGTTCTATCAAGCATTGTGAAAGATTTAAATATTTAAAGATTTTATTATTTAAAAGCGGAAAATTATGGAAGCAATTACAGTTTCAAAATTAAATAACTATATAAAACAAATATTTGACGCTGAAGAACTTTTGCACAACATACCTGTAGTAGGCGAAATTTTTGGTGTAAGCGTTTCAAGAAATGTCATCTATTTTTCATTAAAAGATGAAAGTAGCATGCTTTCTTGTGTTTGCTTTTATCCTAATTTCTTGCCACTTTTAAATGAAGGTGACAAGGTGATTGTTACAGGCTCACCAAATTATTATGTCAAGGGTGGAAAACTAAACTTTAATGTAATTAAAGTGGAAAAAGTTGGGCAAGGGCAACTTTATGAAAACTTTTTAAAACTTAAAGATACACTTGAAAAAGAAGGACTATTTGATAGTGCACATAAAAAACCGCTTCCTAAAAAGATTGAAAGAATAGGTGTAATAACTTCAAGAGATGGTGCGGTTATTCAAGATATAAAGAATATTGCATGGCGTAGAAATCCTACAGTCGATATTGTTCTCTATAATACTAGGGTACAAGGCAAAGAGGCAGAAAATGAGATTGCTCATGCCATCGATGTTATGGGAAAATATCCTAATATTGATGTGATTATTGTTGCAAGAGGCGGTGGCTCACTTGAAGACCTATGGGCATATAATACTGAGATTGTGGCTAGAAGTACCTATAATTGTCCAAAGCCAATAATATCTGCAGTCGGGCATGAAACAGATTTTTCAATCATTGATTTTGTAAGCGATTTAAGAGCGCCTACGCCATCAGCCGCAGCAGAACTATTAACTTTCAATATAGATGATAGAAGAGCAGAAATAGCGGGGATAGAGCAGGTTTTAAAACGCGCAATATCAAAATTCATAGAGCTTAAGAAAAATGAAGTCCAGAGATTGTCTTATAGCTTTTTAAACTCCATCGATAGAAAAATTTCAATTTGTCAAAACAACAATATAAATTATAAAAATCTTTTTATCCAGACAATTGAAAGATTTTTAAATCAAAAAAATTATGAATTAGGTCTTGCTGAAACAACTATATCCAAAATAAATCCATTAAAAATTCTTTCCATGGGATTTGCGAAAATAGAGCAAGATGGAAAATCAATAAGTACACTTATGCAATTTGATTATGACAAAGAATTTAATGTTGCGTTCATTGATGGAAAACTAAATGCAAAAGCAATCAAAAATAAAGGAGAATAATATGAGCGAAAATATAAATAACAACGAGCTTACTTATGAAAGTGCTACAAAGAAACTATATGAAATAATTGATCAAATAGAAAATGGACAGGTGACACTAGAAAAGACAAATTCTCTTCTTGAAGAAGGGAAAAATTTAATAGAATTTTGCTATAAATCACTTGATAAAACTAAAGGAAAACTTACAGAAGTCAAAGAGATTTTAGATAAATTAGAAGAGGAGTAATAAAAATTTTACTTTATATTTTTTAAATTGAAAATTTCTTAGGTTATTCGACAAAATTAGACTTTAGATCATATAAATAATTCTCATTTCATATATTATCATGTGAGAAAAAGATATAATAAAGTGGCTATCCAAAATTATCAAGGACTAAAAAAATATGTATGGGCTATTAGAATGTTCTTGATAGCTATAAGCCTATCTTTATTTTTTGGTTTTATCAGTCAAACACTATTAAATAGCATGGGCATAATAGTTGCGACTATTTGTATTTCATTTTTTATCTTTTTATCAGTTTTATTTGACATGATAGGCATTGCTGCTGCATCTGCCGATATTGAATATTTTGTTGAACTTGAAAAAAGGAATGAAAAGGGTGCCAGCACTGGAATTAAACTATGCAAACATTCAGAGAAAGTATGTTCATTTTGTGCAGATGTTGTAGGTGATATTTGTAGTACACTTTGCGGTGCGGGCGGCGCATGTATTGTAGTTGCATTGACAAATCAGATTGCTGATAGCAACATAATACTTTTAATTTCAATTTCAGTATCTGCTTTAATCGCAGGCATCAGTATATTTTTTAAAGCTATTATGAAAGAAAGAGCCTTGCGCAGAGCAAATAAGATTATTCTTAATATTGCTATAATGCTTGATACATTTCTTTAATCTCAATTCAATTGAAATAAAGATATAATAATTTAAAAAATATAAAAAATTTTTATTAAATTATTGACAAATATATTTAGATGTGTTATATTATTTAGCGTGAAAGAAGAAGTTCCACTTCTCACCAGTTGATAATCGCGTTGACTTGGTTAAAAAACTTTATATTGATTTAAAAGGTTTTTGGTGGAATTTTATGATTTCACCAAATTTTTATTAAAAGGGGATTATAATCATTTTTAAGGAATTATTAATAAACGAACAAATTCAGGCATCACAAGTTCGTTTAATCGGAGAAAACGGAGAACAATTAGGTATTGTATCAAGAAGTGAAGCACTAGATATTGCAGATCAGCGAGGCTATGATTTAGTGCTAATGTCTGGTAATGCTGTGCCACCAACATGCAAGCTTATGAATTATGGAAAATATAAATATGATTCCATAAAGAAAGAAAAAGAGATGAAGAAATCTCAAAAAATCATTGAAACCAAAGAAGTGCGTCTTTCTATGACTATTGAGGAGCATGATATCGCCTATAGAATATCAAGTGCTACAAAGTTTTTAAAAGACGGAAATAAAGTAAAGGTTTCACTGCGCATGAAGGGTAGAGAACAGGCTTATGTTAAAAAGGCAATCGAAGTTGTTAAAGATTTCTGTGCAAGACTTGCGGAATTCGGTACAACTGAAAAAGAGCCTGAACTTCTTGGACGAAACATATTTGTTATTATAAGCCCGAAAAAGACAAAGTAAAAGGAGAAAGAATATGCCAAAACAAAAAACACACAGTGGTTGCAAAAAACGCTTTAGAGTAACAGCAAGTGGTCAAGTAAAATTTGCAAGACCAGGTAAGGGACACTTCCTTACAAAGAAATCACAATCAGTGAAAAAGAAATTGAGAAAGGGATCTTATATTTCAGGAAAGAATGCAGACAACATTAAATCCCTTTTGGCTAAGTAATATAGGAGGGACTTATGAGAATTAAAAGATCAGTAAATGCACTTAAAAAGCGTCGCTCAATCTTAAAAAGCGCAAAAGGATATAGAGGTGCAAAATCAAAACTCTACAGAGTTGCAAAACAACAAGTTATGAGAAGTGGTCAATATGCTTACATTGGAAGAAAGCAAAAGAAAAGAGATTTCAGAGCACTTTGGATCACAAGAATTAATGCTGGTTGCAGACAAAATGGAATTTCATATTCTAGATTTATTGCTGGACTTAAGAGCAAAGGTATTGAACTTAATAGAAAAGTTCTTGCTGATATGGCGGTTAGAGAGCCAGAAGCATTTGCAAATCTTGTAGGACAAGTTAAATAATGCAGAAAGCAAGCAATAATTTAATTAAAGAATTAAAAAAGCAAAAACGAGAAAATTGTTCTTTGCTTTTTTTGGATAACATCAAAATCATAAACGACGTTATAAAACAAGGTCTTTTGCCAAAATTGATTTTAGTAGACAGTGAATCAAAGTTTGTATGGGATGATAGTATTGAACATTACCTTGTTGATCATCATGTAATAGAACAACTTGCTGACTCTAAAACACCACAAGGAGTAGTATGTCTAATAGAATACATACAAGATATTGTATCCAAGCCAAAAGGGAACTTTTTGCTATTAGATACATTGCAAGATCCTGGTAATGTTGGAACACTTATAAGAACTGCAACTGCATGTGGCTTTAGTGATGTGTTTTTACTCGATAGTGTCAAAATAAATAATTCAAAAATGATACGAAGCAGTGTGGGTACAATCTTTAAAATTAAAGTGCATAGTCTAAGCAAACAAGAATTTATTTCATATTTTTCTGATTGGCATCTGCCACTATTAAAAGCAGATATGAATGGTGAAAACATATTTAACACGAAATTTCCAAAACAGATAGGTATAGTTCTTGGAAATGAAGGTAATGGTGTATCGCAAGAAATTAGCGATTTTTGTGATCAAGCAATATCCATACCTATGCAAAACGATGTTGAAAGCCTTAATGTTGCAGTAAGTGGCTCAATTATAATGTACCAAATTATACAGAAACAATGATATCAGCCATATATCGTTTTACTTTGTTTTTACTAAAAAAATAATTTGCATTATGAAATATTGTTTCTAAAGAAAAACTTATATTTCTTTTAAAATATATTCAATCATTTGACAAGACAAGTTAAAATGATTAAAATATTCATGGATTTAGAAAGAATTTTATAAAAGTATTTACAAATTTAAAGATAGCAAATATACTTAATATTACGAATTTTAATTGGCTATGTATACTATTTTATTAAATGGAGTACGCTTATCCATTTAATTAGCATAATACTTTATTCACTTAAATCCAGAACTACAAAAATTTATTTTTTTCTATTTTTTCATTCATCTAATCATAATATTTTATAAGGAGAACATAATATGTCAGGACACTCAAAATGGCACAATATACAAGCTAGAAAAGGTAAAAGTGATGCGGCTAGAGGTAAGATCTTTACTAAAATTGGTCGTGAAATTGCTGTGGTAGTAAAAACAGGAGGTGCTGATCCTATATCTAACCCTAAATTAAGAGATGTAATCGCTAAAGCAAAACAAAACAATATGCCAAACGATACAATCGAAAGAAGTATTAAAAAGGCATCAGGAGAACTTGCTGGCGTAAACTATGAAAGTTGTACTTATGAAGGCTATGGGCAAGGTGGTTCTGCTGTTATTGTTGAATGCTTAACTGATAATAAAAATAGAACGGCTGGCGATGTTAGACATTCTTTTGATAAATTTGGCGGATCACTTGGTAATAGTGGATGCGTAAGTTATCTATTTAATCGAAAGGGCATTGTCGAAGTAGAAAGGACTGATAAAATTGATAGCGATGAATTTATGCTTGAAGTTTTAGATATGGGTGCTGTAGATATTAACGAATACGACGATACTTTCGAAGTTATCACTCAAGCAAACGAACACAATAAACTTGCAGATCAGCTTAAAAACGCAGGCTATAATGTTTTGAATAGTGAAACAACTTTAGTACCAGATTCATATATTAATCTTGAAAATGACAAACTTGAAAAGTTCATAAAAATGATTGATGCTCTAGAAGATTTAGATGATGTACAACAAGTTTATCACAATGTAAATATTGATGAAGAATAGTCTATATTACCAGAAACCGAACTTGCTTGCAAGGGTGAGGCTGATGGTCATACACACTATGTGATGGACACAATTTATTGTGTTTTTGCGTTTAGCAAATTTAAAATTTAACTTGTTTAAATTTTAACATCACATAGTTTATATTTTGAATATTATGCCACTTTGTAATGAGTGGCATTTTTGATTTGATAATTATTTTATATTTAAAATAATCTTACGAAAGTTCAAAACAAAGATGTTATAAATATTTGACTTAAAAGTGATTATGTAGTAAAATTTAAACATGGTAATTTTAGGAATTGATCCGGGATATGCAATAATCGGATATGGTGTAATAGATACAAATGCAAAAGATATGGTGCTCGATTATGGTGCAATTACTACACCTAAAGAGGACACTTTGCCGATAAGGCTTGAAAGTATTGAAGCAAGTTTAAAATATTTGTTTGATAAATATAAACCTGATGTGGTAGCGATAGAGGAACTCTTCTATTTCAAAAATCAAAAGACTGTCATACAAGTGGCTCAGGCTAGAGGCGTCATCATTTTAGCTTGTCAAAAATATTGTGGAAATATTTATGAATACACACCACTTCAAATAAAGCAAGCATTAACGGGACAAGGTAGAGCAGAAAAAGCTCAGGTTCAATATATGGTGAAGGCTATATTAGGACTAGATTCCATTCCTAAACCTGATGATGCCGCAGATGCTCTTGCGGTTGCGATTTGTCATAGTCAAACAAGTCCTATGTTAAACGCAAACAAGGCATAATAAATCAAATTTGTAGATTAATACATTTTTATATTTGCTTTAGTTTGCTGTTGCAAAAAGTACTTTTTAAAGGAGAATTATGATTTCATTTTTAGTAGGAATAATTGAAGAAAAAAACGATACAAGCGTTATTGTAAATGTCAATGGAGTTGGCTATGAAGTCAATGTTTCTTCGAACACATTGGTCACTTTACCTATAGGCGAAATGGTTAAAGTTTTAACATATCTCGCAGTTAGGGAAGATGGAATATATCTCTATGGCTTTTCTACACATGAAGAGCGAGAAATTTTTAATAAACTAATAACTGTCAGCGGTGTTGGTCCAAAAGTGGCATTACAAATTTTGTCTGGCCTATCTTTATCTGATTTATGCATTGCTATCGTCAAGGAAGATACAAAACTTTTATCTAAAATAAAGGGACTTGGGAAAAAGACAGCCGAAAGAATTTGCTTAGAATTAAAGGATAAAATCTCTCCACTATCTTTTGGCGACAATTCTGATAATTATCAAGATGACTACAACGAAGATGCGTTGCAGATGGCAATTGATACTCTGGTAAGTTTGGGAATTAACAAAAATGATGCCTATATGTTAGCAAGAGCCAATGCTGGAAATAATGCCACAGCTGAAGAAATAATTACAAAATCAATTAGGGGGTATCAAGGCTAATGGAAGACATCAATAGATTTGTAACCAGCACAAAAAATATGACTGATGCTGAAATCGAAAACTCTCTTAGGCCAAATAGTTTTGATGAATATATAGGTCAAACAAAGGTTAAAGAAGCGTTATCAGTCTATATTCAAGCTGCCAAAAATAGAAAGGAAAGTCTAGACCATGTTTTATTATATGGCCCACCAGGACTTGGCAAAACCACTTTAAGTCATATCATAGCAAATGAACTTGGCTCTCAATTTAAAGTAACATCGGGCCCAGCTATTGAGCATGCTGCTGATCTTGCTGCAATACTAACCAATCTAAATCAAAATGATGTTTTATTTATTGATGAAATTCATAGATTAAATAAAACAGTGGAAGAAATTCTATATCCTGCTATGGAAGACTTTGCTTTAGACTTTATTGTAGGTAAGGGACCAAGCGCAAGAAATATGCGTCTTAAAATAAAGCCTTTTACTTTGATAGGGGCAACTACGAGAGCTGGCATGCTTACCAATCCACTCCGTGATAGATTTGGTGTGATTTGTAGGCTTGAACTATATAGCGAAGATGAACTCGCTATAATCATTAGAAGATCAGCCAAAATTTTAGGCATATCTATAGAAGATGATGCATGCAGGGAAATTGCAAAACGCTCACGCGGTACGCCAAGAATTGCCAATCGACTGCTAAAACGCGTAAGAGATTATGCACAAGTATTAGGCGAGGGCGTTATCAATAAACAAATAGCTGACAAAACTTTGCAAATAATGGAAATAGACGAACTTGGGCTTGATAATATAGATAGAAAGATTATGCTTTCGATTATCAATAAATTCAGTGGTGGACCAGTTGGACTTGATACTCTAGCTGCTACCATTAGTGAAGACTCGTCAACTATCGAAGATGTTTATGAACCATATCTTTTACAACTTGGATTTATTTCAAGAACTCCAAGGGGTAGGGTAGCATTAGAACCTGCTTATAAACATTTTGGCATACCATTTTTAGATAAGCAATCTTAGAGAATTCTTTTAAAACTAAATTAATTTGTTAGACCTGCCGACGATCTTATACTAACAATATGACTAATAATTTAAAAAGAAAATTAAAAATATGCTTAAAAAATATTGCCGTCTTTTTAATACAAATATAGAGTTAAATAGCAATATTTTCTTTAACTAAATATATTTTAAACCAATTTGATATACTATATATATGAACTTATAAGGAAAAGAAGATGAATAAAAATAATATAGACTTAATGAAAAAAAGCAGTTACTATTACGATTTGCCACAAGAGTTAATTGCACAGACGCCAATAGAACCTAGAGATCAATCGCGTCTATTAGTTTATAATAGACAAACAAAAAAGATAGAACATAAAATTTTTAAAGATATAATTGATTATCTCAAAGCAGGTGATGTACTTGTTGTCAATAATACAAAAGTTTTGCCGGCAAGATTATATGGCTACAAAGATACAGGAGCAAAAATAGAAGTTCTTTTACAAAAAAGACTTGACTTATATACTTGGGAAGCTATTTCGAAACCTTTTAAAAGACTAAAGATTGGTACTATTTTAACATTTAGTAAAAATCTTTCATGTGAAATTATAGAAAAAGGGAAATACGGGCTTTGCAAAATCAAATTTATTTTTGAAGGTGTATTTGAGGAAAGATTGTCCGAGGTAGGTCAAATTCCATTGCCTCCATATATCCATGAAAAACTTCAAAACAAAGATAGATATCAAACAGTATATTCAAAAGTAGAAGGTTCGTCTGCCGCTCCAACAGCTGGTTTACATTTTACAAAAGAACTTTTGCAAAGAATAAAAGAAAAGGGGATTGAAATAGTCGAAGTTTTACTTCATGTAGGACTTGGAACATTTAAACCTGTTAAAGAAGAAAATATTTTAGATCATCAAATGCACAGTGAATATATTGAAATGTCGCAAGAGAACGCTGATATTATAAATAAGGCAAAACAAGAAAACAGGAGAGTGATAGCTGTAGGAACAACAAGTGTCCGAGTACTTGAAAGCTGTGCTGATGAAAATGGTAAAATTCATGCAATAAAAAAAGATACAGATATATTTATCTATCCTTCATATAAATTTAAAGTTGTTGACGGACTTATTACAAACTTCCATCTTCCTGAAAGTACACTTATCATGCTTGTATCGGCATTTGCTGGTTTTGACGAAACAATGCAAATCTATAACGAGGCAGTAAAATCTCAATATCGATTTTTCTCATTTGGAGATGCTATGTTCATAATATAGTAGGTTATATGCACATATAACATACTATATATAGTATAATCATAGTATTTCATATAAATTATTATAAAAAATTTCCATAAAGAAAACTCATTTGAGTATAATTTTAAATTTCAAATTTTTAAATTAAATGGAGATATAAAATCATGAATTTTAGTTACGAAATAATAAAAGAATGTCCAAAGACTAAGGCAAGAGCAGGTATTTTTCATACTCCGCATGGAGATATAAAAACCCCTGTATTTATGCCTGTAGGAACACAAGCAACTGTAAAAGGGCTTACTGTCGAACAACTTGATGCGCTCGGCGCACAAATAATACTATCAAATACTTATCATCTATATCTTAGACCAGGCCATGAAATTGTTAAACAGGCAGGTGGACTTCATAAATTTATGAATTGGAACAAACCCATCTTAACAGACAGCGGTGGATTTCAAGTTTTTTCGTTGTCATCTTTACGCAAAATTAGCGATGAAGGAGTTGAATTTCGCTCACATTTGAATGGCTCAAAACATTTCATATCTCCTGAAAAAGATATGGAGATACAGGAAGCACTAGGAGCTGACATAATAATGGCATTTGACCAATGTACAGAAGCTGGGTGTAGTTATGATAAAGCATTGAGAGCAAGGGATGTGACTAAACTTTGGCTTGAGAGATGTTTTAAAGCGCATCAAAATGACACTCAAATGCTTTTTCCTATAGTACAAGGTAATATCTATAAAGATCTAAGAGAAATATGCGTAAAAGACTGCCTTCCTTATGCAAAATGTGGTATAGCAATAGGCGGTCTTTCGGTAGGTGAAGAAAAACCTGTTATGTATGATATTTTAGATTTCTTACATCCACTTTTACCGCATGATCAACCAAGATATTTAATGGGCGTAGGTTCGCCAGATTGTTTAGTAGAAGGATATGCTAGAGGCGTAGATATGATGGATTGCGTTTTGCCTACTAGAATTGCTAGAAATGGAACAGCTTTTACTAAGAAAGGCAAGATGGTAATCAAAAATGCTATCTACAAAGATGATTTTAGAGTAATTGAAGATGATTGCGACTGCTATGCATGCAAAAATCACTATACTCGCGCCTATATTAGACATCTTATCAATGCTGGCGAAATGTTAGGTGCTCAATTACTGTCTATGCATAACTTACGAGCTTTAACACGTATAGCAGAAGATTGTAGAAATGCAATTTTAGGAGATTATTTCAAAGACTATTATGACGATTTTGTTGCTAATTATGACTTATCAAAATCAAGGTTTTAAAAAAATTAAAAAAAGTGAATAATTATATCAAACCTGCACAACATAATAGCGTGAAGGAGATATGCTTCACATTATAGAAGGAAGTCAAGAATATTTGGGATATCAAATAATTTTGGCTTCTTTTTATTTTATGCAAACATTAAAGTGTAGATAAATTATAAAAATGCAATAGACTTGCATTCGAATTTCTCGATTTCCCTTAAAATCGTAGTTTTTTTGAATAAAGAAAAAAACAAGGATCAATGTCTAAGTTATTTTAACATCTTGACAAATCGCGATCCTTAATATAACATAGTAGAAAATTATTTACAATTTTTCTGTCGTATTTATCAGTCTATAATTTTTATGATTTCCAAATTCTATATTTTCATTAGGCTAACCGTGGATAGATAGCATGATTTCGCACAACAGCATTGAACTTAAACACCATAATCTCAATTAATAAATCTTTCTCACTTTCTTATATGATTGTTATTTAATATTGATTTATCTATTTTAATTTTTAAAACAATCTTATAAACATTTATAAAGACTAATTTTCAGAATTTAGTTTTACTTTATCTGCAACACTTTTTCTCATGTCTTCGCTGATGGCAGCGTAGTGTTTCTTGGTCGTATTTACATCCTTATGACCTAATACATCCGCTACAATATAAATATCACGCGTTTCTTTATATAAATTTGTGCCGAAAGTACTTCTTAATTTATGCGGCGATATTTTTTTAAGAGGAGATGCAATTTGTGCAAATTTTTTCACTAAGTTTTCTACAGCACGGATAGAAATTCGTTTATTTTGAAGGGATATAAACATTGCCTTTTCTTCTTTTGGCAACTCAAGAGTTGCGCGTTTTTCAAGCCATGTTTTTAGTGCCATAGCAACTTCATTAGAAAAATACAACATTGTTTGATTTCCACCTTTTCTTGTAACTAAAAAGGCATTTTGTGTAAAATCAAAATTCTCAATATTTAAACCAACAAGTTCTGAAATTCTTATGCCTGTACCTAAAAATAATGTTATGATAGCATTATCTCGTTCGAAGGTATTTTTATTGTACTCTCTTTGTCTATCTGTAAATTCTGTAGGGGATTCAACGGCATTTAAAAGCCTTGATACTTCATCTTTTTCAAGTCTTATAATTTCCTTATTATGCAATTTAGGAGTGTCGATTTTACTTGCAACATTTGCTTCAATCATATCATGATTAAAAAGATACTTGAAAAAACTGCGCAAAGAAGCAAGTTTTCGAGCCTTTCCTTTTTCATCATTTTTATATTGTTTATCGTTTAACTGATAAAACGATAAATAAGATAGATATTGTTCTAGGTTTCTAGATTTAATTTTGTTTATATCCTCCAAAGTAATTTCACTTTCTTTCTTATGAAATACAAATCTTGATAAATAATTAAAAAAAACATATAAATCCATGGCGTAATTATATCGCGTTAAAGAAGATGTATTATTTTCAATACCTATAAAATAGTCGAGGCAAAAGTCGGGGAGTTGTTCTAGATATTTCGACATTTTTAATCTATTGCTTAGATCTCTTTTTTGATAAAAACTTGTTTTTTCCATATTGTTATAATAGCATATTTTTCTAAAAAATCAAACAAATTTCAATATCTATGCGTAAAATACTATGATTTTTTAAGTTGTTCTTGATTTAATCATAAAATACTGTCAAAAATATAAATGAGATTTTATAACTGGCAAAATAATATAATATCTTCTTTTATTAAAACAAAAAAAGTATTTTATTTAATTGAAAAAATTGACTTAATAGAAAAATAACATTATAATTAAAATGAACAGGATATATTCTATTATTTTAATATAAAAGAGGGGTTTGTAATTATAATAAATATTTCCTAATGCAAATACGAATAAAAGGAGCTAAAATGATCGACATAAATTTAATTAGAAATAATCCAGAATTAGTAAAAGAAAATATAAAAAAGAAATGTCAAGATGAAAAATTACCTGTGGTTGATGAAGTAATTGATTTCGATAAAAAAGCAAGGACTTTGCAACAAGAAGGTGATGATCTTCGTGCTAAACGCAATAGTTATTCAAGTCAAATCGGCGCTATGATGCGTGAAAAACAAATTGACAAAGCAAACGAATTAAAGAACATTGTTAAAGCAAATAACGAAAGGATAGAAAATATAGATTTACAATTGCAGGAATTAAATAAGGAGATTAAATCTATTATGATGAAAATTCCAAATATTATTGCTGACGATGTTCCTGTAGGCAAAGATGATAGCGAAAATGTAGAATTAGAAAAATTTGGCGATCCAATTGTACCTGACTATGAAATTCCATATCATGCTGATATTCTTGAAAGTATCAACGGGTTAGACAAAGAAAGTGCTGGCAGAACAAGTGGCACAGGTTTCTATTACCTAATGGGCGATGCAGCAAGATTACATGAGGCTATGATTGCTTATGGACGCGATTATATGATTGACCAAGGATTTACTTATTGTATTCCGCCTTTTATGATTAGAAGTGATGTTGTAAATGGCGTTATGAGTTTCGCCGAAATGGAAGCCATGATGTATAAGATTGAAAATGAAGATCTATTCCTAGTTGGAACAAGCGAACATAGTATGATAGGCAAATTTAAAGGACAAATTATAAGCGAACAAGATCTGCCAATTAAAATGACATCTTATTCTCCATGTTTTAGAAAGGAAGGCGGTGCGCATGGGCTTGAAGAACGCGGATTATATAGAGTTCATCAATTTGAGAAACAAGAAATGATTGTAATATGCAAGCCAGAAGATAGCATGGATTACTATAATAAGATGTGGAAATATACAGTAGATATCTTCCGCAATCTTGAAATACCTGTTCGAACACTTGAATGCTGTAGCGGAGATTTAGCAGATTTAAAAGTAAAAAGTTGCGATGTTGAAGCTTGGAGCCCAAGACAGAAAAAATATTTTGAAGTAGGTTCTTGCTCAACACTCGGCGATGCTCAAGCTAGAAGATTAGGAATAAGAGCAAAAGGTGAAAAAGGAACATACTTCTTGCATACTTTAAACAATACCGTTCTTGCTTCTCCAAGAGCGCTGATAGCATTTTTAGAAAATAATCTACAAGCAGATGGAAGCATAAAAATACCAGCAGTTTTACAGCCTTATATGGGCGGTAAGACATCAATAATACCAAAACAAAAATAAGTTTTTATTAGATATCTAAATTATTTATTATAATTGTATTAAATTCACTAATGTGAATACTTAAATAAACAATCTTTCTTTAAAAAAAGGAAAAATATGGGTAAATTATTAATTAATAAGGAATTGATCACAAATGTTGCAAATCTCGAGAATAGAAAATTTATCAAACAAACCAACAAAATAGTGAATAATTTAGTTGGATTTACTGTTAAACACTTACAAGACAAACTATCTTTTATATCACCCGAAAATGTTATTTTGCAACCGGCAAATGAACTTCTGACTGGAGCTATTGTAGATAGCTCTGATTTTACCTATATTCTAGGCGTTAATAGTCCGCAACTTGAAATGAACACCTTAAAAGGTAAATCTTTTTGGGAAAATTTTAAAGAAAAACTAAAATATGCTTGGCAAAATCGAAAATCAATTTTTAATAGAAGGAATCGTAAAAAACGCCGAAAAAAGAAGAAAAACAATGATTTGGAAATTGAAAAATCGAATAATAAGCCAGTAGTATTAGAAAAATATAAAATTTATAATTTATTAGATGACATACAAAACAGTATCGTGCTGTTTTTGTCAGAAACAAGTTTGACTTATCTTTATGATAACCGAATAGAAATAATAGGAAAAGATGATTTTGGAGCTAATACCAGAATAAAAATCTATCCAATGATATTTGATGGTAAAAACTATAAATATTATATAGATAAAAAACAAGGATTTTTGAAAATAGATATTGATAATCGAATAAATAAAGTTCAAGAGAAAATCAATAATGTTGGCAATAACTTTTTTAAGATACTAAAAATTTTGAATTATCTTTTCTACAACACAAACAATTATAATTGTAATCAAATTTTCTTAGAAAGTGTAATATGCTCAGTTCCAGACAAGATGTTTCAAGGTGATGATATTTATAATGTGTTTGTTAAAATAATTAATTATTTATCAATTAATTCTTTGAATGTAATTTCTATTAATAATCCAAAACTTACTATATATAAAGATATTGCATGTCAAAATTCAGTAATAGGTTTTCGTAAAATGATTAACTCAATTGTAAATGAAACAAAATCAATATAAATATAAAATCAATTATAATAAGTATTATTAATTATAAATAAAAAATGCACATATAAGCATATTTTGAAATCAAGAAATAAGAATGAATTTTGTACCAAAACTAAAGATCTAAAATTAATATAAGAAAAATTAAAGTTATAAAAAAATAACATAATAGTTTTAAAAATAATGCTAGTATGCGGTCATCTATGCGTAAAACTTGTGTTTTACGCATAGATAATAAAGTTTTGCATACTAGTGTTTTTTTACTCCCTATCAAAAATATCCTATAATTATCACTCATAAAAGTCTTAAAATATCATTAAAAATTTCTGGACGTTCCACTCTAACCTTATTATACGTTTTAAATTTTCTGTTTTGCACTTTCATATTTAATATATTGATATGGGTTTATTCCTTTTATATCACCTATTATTTGCTATAAAACATATTTTTTAACCTTTATTTTTTTTGTTATGACTAGTATGCAATGCATAATAGTTTATATAAATATTTAAAAATATGTTGACTATTAAATTTTCTTGTTCTATAATACTTTTAGATAATAAAAAAAAATGAGTTATACCCTACTCAATTAGTGTTATCCTGTAAAACTTAAAGTTTATTTTTTATAATAACAAAAAGTTTTATTGAGTCGATGTAATATGAAACAAACATATAAACTTAACAACTCAACTAAAAGTTAAAAGTGATAAGGAAAAAACTATGGATTTATATGCAAAAGGACAACTTTCATTTATGATATTAACTTGCTTACTTGAGCGAGATTTTTATGGTCTTGATATTATAAGTGAAATCAATAAAAAAAGCGATGGCAAGATAACTTTAAAGAAGCCTAGTGTATACTCAAATTTGACTAGAATGGAAAAACAAGGTTATGTTTCTTCATATCTTCAAGACAGTGAATTAGGACCTAACCGAAAATATTATTCAATTACAGAAAAAGGTAGAATTTTCTATAATGATTTAAAAGATTATTATGATCGAAATAATATTGACGTATTTAGAGATTTTAAAGACGAGTCAAGTATGGAAAAGAATATACAAATCAATTCTAATCTTGATCCTAACCTGCTTTCAAAGGTTAATACTCAAATTGTAGAATCTTATACTGCCACTTCTGCATCTAGACAATTGTCTATAAACGAAATTGAAAATGATTCTAATTCTTTAAATCAAGATATAACTAATATTTCAAAAACAAATACTGTTCAAAATGAAGATATTATAGTCAATAAATATAGCCAAGATATAGAAGAAGAAATCGAAGAAACTAATGACGTAGATGAAGATCTTGACTCATATTTTGATTTTTCTGATTTTTCAGAAGATAAAAAAGAGTCTAAAGAATCATTGCAAACAACTAAAAATCTCAAAGAATCTATCGATAGTCAGCAATCACAATCCACTTATGAAAATGAAAACAACTACGACGATTTCGAAATTGAAAATAAAACACAGATTAAGCAAGAACCAGTTGCTAATGAAGAAATTGTAGAAGAAACTACAATATTAAATGAAGAATTATCTTCTACTCAAAATGATAATGAACCTACTCCAAAGTACGAGAGTGAAAATTATATATCAAACTCACCTACTCAGAATGATGATGTAACTTATAGAAGTGAACAAAATATAGAAGAAGTCACCAAAGTTGAAAATGAAAATAATTCAATAAATTCAGTTGATAACAATATAAGTATTAATATCACTGAATCAGTAAATAATGATGATATTTCCAAATATTCATATAATCAAGCTAATCTAGAACCAAACTCTCAGATTAATACTGTCGATGATAATAAAGAGAATAAAATACATAATAATGAAATAACAAACAAAGATGATAATGCTCAAAAAGATGATGGCGTTTTCTTGTCTAATAAAGATGTAGAAGATTATAATAGACGAATTTATGATATTTCTAAGGATATAAACAAGTATAAACGCAAACGCAGTTTCGCTGAAGATCAAATATCAATTACGGCAACTGATCCTCTCTATGTATCTAATGAAAGAACAAAGAATAATATTGAAGAATTTAAAAATTCAATTCTCCAAAACAAGTCAAAATATACCGAAGAAAAACAGACCTTATATGACTTATTCCATCACAAGAGAGAAGAAACGGAAAGAAATGAGCAGTTGCAATCTAACTCAAAACAAGATGATGGCAAATTCATTACAGAGCGAGTTGATTTCAATCTTACTAAGTTAGATAAACAAGAAACTACTGTTCAGCAAAGTGAAGAACATTTTCAAGATGATGGTAAGTTTATAACTAATAGGATAGATGCAGGCAAACTTGAATCTGCTAAAAAAATTGAACCGCCTAGACTCAAAATTGCTGAATCTACTCCTGTTAAAATAAATCAGATGCCACCGCCAAAGCGAGATAAATCAATTGATCCATCACATAAAGATATATTAACAAGACTTTATTCTAAAACAAAAACAGCTCAAGATGCCGAGCTTAGAGAAGATGCTCTCTATGATTATAATGACTTAAAAACTTTTTACAATAAACAAAATATATCATTTAATGAGTATAAAAAACCGGCAGAAAAAGCTGAGCATAATACAAATAAATTAATGTTAATGCTGTCATCTGCAATATTTGTTCTCGCAACTACCCTATCGGTAATATTGTATGTAATATGTCTTAGATATGGACTATTAAATCCAAATACAAACTTCCTATTTGTGTTATTACCAGCATTATTCTTGATCGATGTTGCTCTAAAAGGATATAATTTTTATCGATATCGAAGTTGGCTTCCAGCTAAAATGATGCCACAATGGCAAATTTGGATATATACAATTCTTGCAATTGGTATTGTCATAGGATTAAACTTTATATTTGGTTTAACTCCAAACAATTTTGCTCAATTTGCAACAACATTAATATTGCCTATGCTTATGATTTTGGCTATTTTGCCTATTAGGTATTATACAAAGAGATTTATGCTTATAAAATTTTGGAAATGAGAGATTAAAAAAAAGACTTATATTGAAACTTTTATAGTTTAGTATAAGTCTTTTTTTACTTTAATTCTTTTTAATATTTTTTTCTTTTTTATCTTTTCGTTTCTCTTTGAGTTCCTTAAAAATAGTTATAAATAGATCTGTAAAAAGGAAAAGTAAAATAATGATAAGAGATATTATTAAAATATATGTTATAGAATTTGAAAATACTTCGCAAATTAATGTGATCATTCCAGCTGAAATCATCGCACCTATTACTATTGACAGGAAACCATATCTAATATCCAAATTACTAAGCCCAACAATCAAGCTCCCCGTCCAAACACCTGTTAATGGAAGCGGAACAGCAACAAAACCTGTTAGCATAAAGTACTTAGTAAAATTATTCTTGGCTTGAGTAACCGCACGGCTTTTATTGTAATATTTTTGAAGAAATTTATTTGTCATAAAGCCAGCCATTTTGCTTTTCAATTTTCTCACTATCAAAATTATAATAAAGGACGGCAAGAGAGAACCTAAAAAAGCAAATAGAAAAGATTCAAAACCTGTTAAAGCACCTGCTCCCCATATTTCAGTATTCATTCCAAACGGAATTGCAATCTTACTTTCTATAGTAGGAATCATTGCCATGAGCATGACAGCAAGCCAAACGCAATCTTGAAAGTTTACACTTATTAAATCTAAAAAGTTATCCATATTATATTTTATTAAATTATTCATACAATATGATAAGTTTTTCGTAAAACAATAGTAAAAATAGCCATCGCTAAATAGATAGAATTTGTTTTTTTAATACATTAAACAAAAAGATCGCATTAGAGTTAAATGCGATCTTTTTATATTTCTCTTGTAGATAAAATTTTTAATTTATTTTGCTGTTTCGGTAAAGCGATTTTCGCGAATTACAACTACTTTGATTTGTCCCGGATATTGCATCTCATCTTCTATGCGTTTTGTAATATCTTTGACAAGATACATTGCATCTGTATCGCTTATTTGATCAGGTTTTACAATAATTCTAACCTCTCTTCCAGCTTGAATTGCATAAGATTTCTCTACGCCTTTGAAATCATTACATATACCTTCTAGTTGTTGCAATCGTTTAATATAGTTTTCAAAACTCTCTCTTCTTGCACCAGGTCTAGTACTTGAAATCGCGTCAGCAACTTGTACAATTACTGCTTCAATACAAGCAAATGGAACATCACCGTGATGAGCCTGTATACAATTTATAACTAGATCAGATTCTTTATTTTTTCTTGCAAGATCAACACCGATAGAAACATGAGTTCCTTCTACTTCATGGTCAAGAGCTTTACCAATATCATGTAAAAGTCCGCCACGCTTAGCAAGCATTACATCTGCATTTAATTCAGTAGCAATCAATCCCGCAATTATAGATGTTTCAACGCTATGTTTCAAGCAGTTTTGTCCATAGCTTGTCCTAAATTTGAGTCTGCCAAGTACCTTGACAAGTTCTGGTGCAAGATTGTAAATTCCTGCATCATTGCAAGCATTCTCACCTGCTTCTTTGATTGTTTTGTCGACTTCTCGAGTGGCCTTTTCAACAATTTCTTCAATTCTTCCCGGATGAATTCTACCATCAATTATAAGTTTTTCCAAACTTAATCTTGCAATTTCTCTTCTAACAGGATCAAAACTTGAAACGGTGATTGATTCTGGTGTATCATCTACAATGAGTTCGACTCCTGTGGCACTTTCAATTGAGCGAATATTTCTTCCCTCACGACCAATAATTCGTCCTTTCATCTCGTCATTAGGCAAGGCGACTGTTGTTACAGTCATCTCACTTGATAAATCAGTTGCACACCTTTGAATTGCTGACATAACAATGTCTTGAGCGATTTTCTCTCCATTCTCACGTGCTTCATCTTCAATCTTTTTGACAATGTTGCCCGCGTCTTTTTTAGCTTCTTCTGTAATACTATCAATAAGCAAATCTTTAGCTTGATTTTTAGTGAGTCCAGAAAGGCTTTCTAACTTTTCAAGCATTTGGTTTTTGATTTCATTTTGTTCTGAAATCTTATCATTCAAAGTTTTCTTGTCATTTTCAAGTTGCACTTTTTCATTTTCTAGTTGTTCACTTTTTGCGTCAAGTGCAGTTTCTTTTTTTGTGACATATTCTTCACGCTGATCAAGTCTTTCCTCTTGTTTTTGTATTTCTGCGCGTCTTTCCCTTGCCTCGTTATTGGCCTCATCTCTAATTTTTTGAGCCTCTTCCTTGGCTTCTAACATTGATTCTTTTTTTATGCTCTTTGCTTCTGCATACGCCTCTTCAATGATTTTTACAGCATTAGTTTTGCTTTTACCAATCTTCTTGTTTGCGACTATTTTATAAATTATAGCTCCGACTACTAAACCTACTAATAGGGCAAGTACTCCGCTTACAACTCCGGCATTTACAGCAGCATTGCATAATATGCTTAAACTGCTCATAATTTCCCCTTTTTAAGATAGATCTAAAATTCTATCAAATCTATTATACTATATTTATAAATATAAAGTCAAACGATTTAGAAAGCAGAAAGTAAATTTTGTAAAAATAGAACAAAATGCGAACTGTTTGATTTGCTCAAGCTCATTGCTATTATATATACTCATAAACTTTTGGCATATAAATTTGTCTTTAGATAATGAAAAAAGCACCATTTGTAAATTAAATATAATGGTGCAAAAATTATTTATTCTAATTCATTCAACTGCTCAAGCATAAAGTCTGTATATATTCCATAACCCTTGCTTGAATCATTTAAAAATACATGAGTAACCGCTCCAATAATTTTACCGTCTTGCACGATCGGACTACCGCTCATTCCTTGAACAATACCCCCAGTAAGTGCAATAAGCCTTTTGTCTTTAACTCTAAATACCATACTCTTGTCACTCGATTTGCTTTGGAAGTTTGCTTTAATAATCTCTATATCATATTCTTCTCTTATTCCGCTTACAGCACTGATTATTTTTGCACTGCCCGGACGAACGCTTAACCTTCCACCCAATTTATAACTTAAATTTTGATCGATAATAGATGCATTTTCACTTAATTTACCAAATATGCCAAACTTGGTATTTTTATCTATTGAGCCAATATCGTTACGTTGAACAAAAACGCATTTTAATTCGCCAGGATCATTTTCTCGACCTTTATTTATCCCTACTAATGAGCAATTATAAATTTTCCCATCTTTTATTTCTAGAGAATTTTCACTTTTTCCGTTTGTTACAGGATGTCCTAAAGCACCATATCCATAATCGCTTTTGCGAACAAAAGTCAATGTTCCTATACCAGAAATATCATCTTTTACCCATATACCGAGTTTGACTTTCCCATCTTTATCCTTTAACAAAGGAAGATTAAAACTTTTAATTATACCATTTCGCTCTATTTCGACACAAGTTTTTTCGTTATTTACTTTTTCTAAGACATTTGAAATGTCATTAATATCATTAATCTCCTGCCCGTCAATCTTTTTTATTACATCACCATTTTTTAAATAACTATTTTGCGAAACCTTCATATTCTCAACATCAACAGAAGATGCACTTATAACCATAGCACCATCCAGATAAACTGTCAGTCCTATAGGTACACCACCAGCATAAACTTCCTCTTCAGGAAGAATTTTCATTGTTACTTTCTTAATTGGAATAAAGCCAAAAAGTTTAAATATGACTTCGCTTTCGCTGTCTCCATTTTTCCCTGTCTTAACATCGTTTTTATTGAAATCTAACGAAACGAAATTGCCAAATAAATTATCATTTTTAGCACTTTCCACTTCTTCAAAACTAGAATATATTGACGAAGGCAACTGATAAAGTTTTACAAAATCAATATTATAAGCAAAATAGGATAAGACCAAAAGAAAAAAATAAACAAACAAAATTATCTTTTTATTTTTCGTTAAGTTTGACTTGTTCTTTTTCACTTATCCCTCCAATTATATAAAAGTTTACATAATCTTGTACACAAAAAAACTAACCCTAAAGGTTAGTCTATACTAAATATTTAAAATTATACTACACTAAATATTTATTGATGAATTAAATAATTTTTATCTCTCATTTCCTGTGCATGCGATAAGGCAATGTTTGAAACCTGTCCACTTATCATCTTTGCAAGATTATAGACAATTTCATCACCTTCCAAATGTTTTACATGAGTAAATGTCTGTCCATCGCTTTCACTTTTTGAAACAAAATAGAAATCATCTCCAAAACTTGCAACTTGTGGCAAATGTGTAATGCATATAATTTGAGCATGTTTTTTTATACTAGACAATTTCTCGCCTACAATAACTCCTGTTTCACCACTGATACCAGCATCTATTTCATCAAAAATAAGCGTTTCTACACTTTCATTTTCGGAGAAAATATTTTTGAAAGCAAGCATAAATCTGCTTAATTCACCGCCTGACGCCGTCTTCGCAAGGGACTTGCTTTGCTGACCAAGATTGGCAGAAAAAACAAACTCAACTTTATCTATTCCGTTTGACGAGATCTCGATTTCATCAAAATTGATATTGAAAATGCTAGATTTCATGCCAAGTGCAGATAGTTCTTGCTTAATTTTATTTTCAATTATAAGTGCTATTTTCTTTCTTGTGGCAGATAAGTCTTTTGCAGTTTTGAGCAACTTATCATATAACTCCTTTTTCTCTTTTTGATACTTTTCAATCAAAAAGTCACTATCTTCAAGTTCATTTAATCTTGCCTTGGCTTTTGATAAAAATTCTTGTACTTTTTGATAAGTGCCACCATACTTTTTAAATATATTCTTTATTGTGTCATATCTTAAATCAAGTTGTTCATACTCACGCTCATCAAACTCAGTATTACTTTTTATATCAGCTAGCGTTTCATATATATCTTCTATTTCATATTTTGCGCTTTCTAATCTTTGATGACAAGAGGCAATACTATCAAAATTTGATACCGATGCAAGCGAAGAAATAGCATAATCAAGATTATTTAAACATGAATCGCCATTGTCACTTAACAAACTTTGACAAGATGATATTGCATTAAAGATCTTTTCACTGCTATTCATTAAATCTAGACGCTCTTTAACTTGAGTATCTTCATCTTCTTTGATATCTGCCTGCTCAATCTCAGTGATTTGATAATTTAAAAGCGATTTCTCGTGCTCTCTTTCAAACTTGTCACCACCAAGCGAGTTTATCTTTTTGATTACATCGTTGTAATTAGCATATTCAACTTTTAAATTTTCTTTGATAGGAGCAATTGTATCGTTGTCATATCGATCAAGCAGCTGTAAATGATTTTTTGAGTTCAATAGTTCTATACTCTCGTGCTGAGAATAACTATCAAGAAGTGCGCTTCCCACCTGCTTTAATAGTGATTGCGTGGCAATTTGACCATTTATTCTAATAGCAGATTTGCCATCAAGATTTAATGTTCTTGAAATTAATATCTCCTCATCATCAAAGCCAAGAGATTGCATGAAGGCTTTTGCCTGAGAATTGATATTAGTAAATAGCGCCTCTACTCTCATTTCTGTTTCATTTGATCGCAAAAGAGTTTTATCTGGTTTTGCTCCAAGTGCAAAATTTAAAGAATCAAAAATAATACTCTTACCAGCACCTGTTTCACCAAGCAAAATATTTAATCCACTGCCAAAATCAATTGACAATGATTTTATAAGCGCAACATTTTTTATGTTTAAAGTTTGAAGCATCTTTTAACTCCTTAACCTAGCATATCACTTAAAGTAACAACACAACTACTAGCTAGAGTGGTAGTTGGAAAAATAAGCATTACAGTATCATCACCATATACTGCACCCATAAGTTCATTGATATTTAATTTATCGACGAATGAAGCAATACTGCCTCCAAGTCCCTTCATTGTTTTGATAACAACAAGATTCATTGCTACTTTAACAGAGATTACGGATTCCTTAAATATTGTTATGTACTTATTTGAAATGACTTGTTCATCCGATCCAACAAAACAATATTTATACTTACCAGAACTTGATAAAATTTTTGTAAGACCAAGCTCTTTGATATCTCTTGAAATAGTCGCTTGTGTGATATCAAAGTTTGCATTTCGGAGCTCTCTTGCAAGTTCATCTTGCGTTTCAATTTCTTTTGTAGAGATAAGTTCCAATATTTTAGATTGTCGTGCGCTTCTAGCCATACATTCTCCTTAAATCGCTTAATCGCCCATTTTTAAAGGGAAATAGCGATTGTGAATATTTATGAATTTATATATATTCACTCATTTTTGATTATTATACAACATTTTTTATAATTATGCAAGAGATTTATGCATAAATATTCATCAATTTTTCATATATATTTTGAAATATGCAAATTTATAAATTTGTAATCTATAAATACACGCTTTTATGCATATTGCGATTTTAAAACAATTGAAAATAAAAAACTATCTCAACATTTGAAGTAAACACAAAGATTATGTAATACTTTAAATCATGACATAAAAAAAGACTGAAGGCTCACTCTCTCCTTTCAGTCTTGTCTATAATCATCAAATTAAAAACTTATAAAATGAAAACACTCTATCTCAGTATTATTGTTTAGGTTTTACTATTTCTACTACTTCTTCTTTTTCTAAACAATCATCTACTAAATCTTCAATATTCAAATACCCTTCCTCTTTTTCAACTTTACTTGCCACTGGTTTTATCACAGGATTTTTAGGTAAGAAAACAGTACAACAATCTTCATAAGGCAAGATTGAAATGTCGTAGGTGTCAATATCTCTAGCGACTTTCATAATCTCTTCTTTATCCATTGCTATACAAGGTCTGAAGACAGGTCTGTTTGCCATAGCACCAGTGACCGCCATACTCTGCATTGTCTGAGAAGCTACTTGCCCTAAACTTTCTCCTGTTATAATACAACCTAAATCATATTTATCACAAAGTCTTGACGCAACTCTCATCATAATTCTTCTCATGATTGTAATCATATATTCTGGTCTGCATCTTTTATGAATTTCCTCTTGCACTTGTGTAAACGAAATTATGTGAAGTTTTATATTATCTACATATTCACACAATTTTTCAGCAAGTGAAAGTACTTTTTCTTTTGCTTCAACTGAGGTATAAGGATAACTATGGAAATGCAAAGCTTCAAGTCTTAGTCCACGCTTTGCAATTAGATATCCAGCTACAGGGCTATCAATTCCACCTGATAAAAGTAGAAGCCCCTTTCCTGCACTTCCAAGCGGAAGTCCACCCTGACATTTGATTTCATCTACATAGATATATGCTTTGCCATTAAGCCTTATATCCACCTTTATTTCAATTTGCGGATTATAAAGATCGACTGATGCAGTCTTATAATTATCTAGCACAACTCCGCCTAAAATCTTCGCACATTCCATTGACGGAATTGGAAACCTTTTATCAGCTCGTTTTACACTTACTTTAAAACTTTTACCTTCGCAATCTATTGTTCTTACAATGCCTTCGATCGCATCTCTATCAGCATCAACTTCTTTTGCGAGACTTAAACTATAAAGTCCAAAAACCTTCTTTAATTCACCGACAATATCATCTTCCAAAGAAGCTTGATAATCTGAAATTACATATCTACCGAAAGTCTTTTCAAACTTGAAATCATAAGATGAAAGTTTGGTTTTTATATTGCTAATAAGCATACTTTCAAAAATATGCCTGTTGTCGCCCTTTAAAAATAATTCGCCAAATCTTAGTAATATAACATTTCTCATTTTACTTTCTCCCAAATTTCTCGATAAGTTTGTAAGATAGTCTTACCTGCTTTTTCAATATCCTGTAATTGCAAATCTTCACTAAAGGATATTCTTATATGACTTTTAACCCTTTCCTTATCATAGCCAAGACTTTCAAGCACTCTATTACCCGCTTTCTTTGCAGAACATGCACTACCTATTCCTACAATAACTCCTTTATCCTGTAAAGCACGCATTAATGTTTCGCCATTAACTCCTTTAAAGCCCACACTTAGTATATAAGGACTTTCAGTTTGCAAGATCTCTACATTTTCATCACTTTCTAATATGTCTGTCATCTTCTTACTTAGCGAGCAGACATACTCAAAATTTTTATCAATATCAATTTTCTTGACAGCATCTAACATTGACATAATTCCAGCCACATTCTCAGTGCCAGACCTAAAACCATTCTCTTGCCCGCCACCAAAAACTATATTTTTAAGAGAGCTAGGATTTCTCACATATAACGCGCCTACTCCTTTTGGCCCATGGAATTTATGTGCACTTATGGTATAGAAGTCAATATTATATTTATCAACATTTACATTTACCTTGCAAAATGCTTGTACTCCATCTACATGAAAAAGCGCGTTTGGCGCATTTTTTTTACGAAGCATATCTATTTTTGCCAAATCATTGATAGCGCCTGTTTCATTGCTGATGTGCATAACAGAAATCAGTCTAGTCTTTTCGTTTAAGACTTTCTCTAATTTTTGATAGTCCACTTGACCATCATGCCTTAAATCTATAAAATGGACAATGTGACCTTGATTTTTTAATTCTTTCGCAACATTATATACACTTGGATGTTCACCAACTGAAAATACATATTCATATTTTCCATTACGCATACTTCCACGTATAGCCAAATTATTGCTTTCAGTAGCTCCACCTGTAAAGATAATCGTTCCCTTTTTTGCTCCCAACTTTTTAAGCAATAAATTGCGAACTTCATTCAACTGCTTTGCTATATCAAGACCTGCTTGATAACTAGCAGATGGATTGAAAAAACGATTGACGGCATACTCATTGTAAACCCTCACCGCTTCCTCATACATTCTAGTTGTCGCTGCATTATCAAGATATATCATCTCAAGGTTGCTCCAAATTTATAGCTTAAAGTCTTAAGCACTTTATTTATAACTTTTGACACTTCTTCGTCTGTCAAAGTTTTATTCATGTCGGATAGTTTGATATTATATGCCATACTTTTCTTGTTTTCGCCTATCGCATCGCTACGATAAACATCAAATAGTTTTGCATCATAATACAAATTTCCACAGGCAGATTTTATAGATTTCATTAAATCTTCATTTGTAATTTGACTATCGACTACCACAGCAAGATCACGCTCAACTATAGGATACTTAGATATCGACTTCATTGTAATTTTCTTTTCACTATATTTTAAAAGATAGTCATCATCAAGTTCTGCATAATAGATATCCTTTGGCAAATCATAGTTTTTAGCAACCTGCGGATGAATTTTACCAAAACTTCCAACCTTAGTGTTGCCATCCATGATATCCGCTGATACTCCAGGATGCAAGAAAGGTTCGCTTGAACGAATTATATGATAATCAAGCCCTGTCTTTAAAAGCAGATCTTCAACAATACCCTTTAAATGATAGAAATCAAAGCCACTTTCATAAACCGCAAGAGCTATCATATTCTTTTCAGTTGGCAATTGCTTTAAAGGTAACTCATCGGTTAGATATACCCTTCCACATTCAAATATCCTTATCTCTTTATTTCCAACTCTTAAGTTGCTTTCGATGTTGGATAGCATTGAATGAGCAAGTGACGTTCTCATAACAGATATATCTTCTGTAATAGGATTTGCAATTCGTATTACATTTTGTCTTATATCTTCAAGCCTAAGTTTTTGTACAAATGATGGATTTACAAGAGTGTATGAAATATTTTCATAGAAGCCATGTTCCACAAGAGCATTTCTAAATTTTCGCTCCATAGCAAGTCTAGGATGATGATGTCCTTCGGTGACTTTAGAGTTTTCGAAAAGAGTATAATCGATCTTATCGTATACATCATATCCATATAGCCTAATCACTTCTTCAGCAATATCATAATCATTTTCAAGATCAATTCTATATGGCGGTATTCTGCACTGCATCTTATCGCCATAGAGTTTTGTTTCTATTCCTAAATCATTTAAAATTCTCAGCATATCCTTAGTTGGAATTTCTACGCCAAGGATATCATTGATGAGTTTTACTGAAACAACAATATCTCTATAGTCATTTTTCTCTTGCGCGATATCAATCGATCCACGAACAACCTTTCCGCACTTAAGTTTGCTTACAAGATGTAAAGCACGCTCCATACCAAGTTTTGCATTTGCAATATTTACACCCTTTGCATAACGCGCTGAAGAATCGGTATTTACGCCTATTTTCCTTGAAGTTGTTCTAATATTTTTAACATCAAAAACCGCACTTTCTAAGATTGAAATTTTTGTGTTATCATTTATAGAACAGTCTGTTCCTCCTATTACTCCAGCAATGACCATAGGCTCATTTTCGTTTGCAATAACCATTATACTTTCATCAAGATTATAAGAGTTATGATTTAATGCATCTATTTTTTCGCCAATTTTAGCTTGTCTTACGATGATCTTATTGCCTTTGATATTCTCTTGATCAAAAGCATGCATAGGCTGTCCAATTTCAATTAGAACATAGTTTGTTATATCAACCATAGTATTGATAGGCTTTATTCCTACCGCATTAAGCCTTGCTCTCATCCAAAGTGGCGATCTTTCCACCTTCACATCTGTGACTGCACAAGCCATATATCTTTGGCAATTTGGCGTTTGAACTTCAACATTTACATAGTCACGAACGGTATCTTTGGCATATACATCGATATCATAACTTAAATTAAGTTTTTTCATCTCAAGTCCAAATAATGCACAAACCTCTCGTGCAAGTCCTATCACACTCAAACAATCAGCTCTATTAGGTGTCACTCCTACATCAAATACAACATCATCCAGCATAAGAGCTTTTTCTATAGGCTCGCCAACTTTCATGTCACTTGGCAAAATCAAGATGCCATTTACACCAGCACCTTCAAAATAGTTTTCATCTATTCCAAGTTCTTCGCCAGAGCAGAACATGCCATAACTTTCAACACCACGCATTTTAGTTGGAGAGATATTAACGCCGTTTATTAAGCTAGCTCCCGGCAAACTAACAGGAATAACCGCGCCTTCAAACACATTTGTGGCAGCTGTTAAAATCTGTACAATCTTTTCTCCAATATCCACTTGACAAACAACAAGCCTGTCTGCCTGTGGATGTTTTTCAATTTTTAAAATCTTTCCTACAACTACATCATGTAAATATTTGTTTTGGTAAACAATTTCTTCAACTTCAAAACCACTTGCAGTTAATTTTTGCGCTATCTGTTCAGGAGTTGCAGTTATATTAACGAAATCTTTTAGCCAATTATATGTTATCTTCATTATTTTTTCTCTCCTTTCATTTGCTGTAAAAATCTAATATCGTTTTTAAATAGGCTTCGAATATTGCTTATGCCATTCAAAAGCATTCCCGCTCTATCAAGCCCAAAACCAAAGGCGAATCCGCGATATTTCTTACTATCTATACCAGACATTTCAAGTACCTTTGGATTGACAACTCCCGCGCCAAGAAGCTCAAGCATTCCAGTACCTTTGCAAATATTGCAACCTTTTCCATGACAAGTAGGACAGGAAAGATCTACTTCAATACTTGGCTCAGTAAAAGGAAAGAATGAAGGTCTAAAACGAATATAGGTATCCTCACCATAAAGCCTTTTCATAAGCGTACTAAGCATTGCTTTTAAGTCTGCCATAGAAATATTTTCATCAACAACCAAGCCTTCAAGCTGATGAAAGACAGGACTATGTGTTGCATCACTATCATTTCTATAGGTCTTTCCAGGACAGACAATCTTGAATGGCGGTTTTCGCACTTCCATTTCTCTTGCTTGCACTGCAGAAGTTTGAGAACGCAAAAGAATTTCATCGGTAATAAAGAAAGTGTCTTGCATATCTCTTGACGGATGATTTTTAGGAATATTCATTGCTTCAAAATTGTAATAATCAGTTTCAATCTCAGGTCCTTCAACAACCGAAAATCCCATATCAACACATATGTCAGTCAATTTATCGATAATATCACTCGTTGGATGTAAAGCACCTATTTTAATGTCTTTACTAGGCTCTGTAATATCAATCTTTTCACTTTCCAAACTCTTTTCAAGTTCAGCGTTTTCAATCTCTTGTTCTTTCTTAGCGAACGCCTCCTCAAGTAATGATCTTGTTTGATTTATAAGCTGACCTATCTCCTTTCTATTTTCACTTGGCACATCACGCATACCTTTTGAAAGGTTTGTAATCAGTCCATTTTTTCCAAAGACCTTAACTCTTAACTCGTTTAATTCTTTTCTTGATGCCTTTTCTAGCTCTTGCAATACTTCTTGCTCTAATTTGATAAGCTGTTCTTTCACTATCCTTTCTCCTTTTATAACAATATTTTTTCTTCAATTTACCACAGTTTTATTTGCTAAAAATTCTCTTAGTTTGTAATAATTCTTTAAGTCAATGAAAGATTAGATAATATTAATGATTTGACATTTTTTGCAACTCTGAATTATCAAAATCAGCTACAAATTACGCTAAACCATCAAATACAAAATAGGACATTTTAAGCAAACAAAAAAAGCTCTCTTCTTCTTTAGGACGAAAGAGAACTTCGTGGTACCACCTAAATTTAATTGACTAAAAAAGTCAATCCTTAATTATCCAATTTACGCAGGGAACGGCGAGAACTAATAATAGTATAATTTAAACTTTATTTTTAAAGTCCACTACCTATTTTATAAATCAATTTTGTCAGCAAGATTTTAACAAAAATTTCTTTTAGTTTATACGAATGCCTTGATTTTTAAAAATAAGCCTTGTTTAAGTTTACTACTTTCGCAATCGCAACTAGAAAGCGAATTCATTGACTCTATTATATTCATCTTTCAGCTTAAAATGAACTCTCTGTGATAAATCAAATCAATTACTACTCTTTCATCATAGTCTTTATCGCGAATTATTATATCAAAATATAAATTTTATGTCAACCAAATATTAGAGCATTATTTGACTTATTTTATAAAAAAGAATATAATTCTAAACATGAAAAAATATGATTTTATCATAACTAAAGACTACGAAAGCATCTACTTCTTTTTGAAGGAAGCAGGATTTTCAGAAAACTTTATAAAAAATTTGCGAAAGAAAGAAGGATTTTTAAAAATAAACAACGAAATAGTCTTTATGAATCATCCATTAAAAAAAGATGATGTTTTATCTATAGTAGGCAATCCTAATACAAGTACAAGTATTATGCATTGCATACTACCACTAGATATAGTATATGAAGATGATTATTATCTTTTACTCAATAAACCTAGCGGACTATCTTCAATGCCAAATAAATCACATTACACCCACAATCTTGCAGGAGCAATATGTCATTATTTTCATGATGACGAATTTACTTTAAGAATTGCCAATAGGCTTGACAAAGATACGGCAGGACTTTTGCTTGTTGCAAAGGATAGTATTGCATTAAATGCTCTTAAGGACTTTAAAAAGATTTATCATGCTATATGCTGCGGCGAAATCGATAAAGATTTAGTTGTAGATAAGCCTATACTTACTATAACAGAAAATGGCGTTAATCAAAATAAACGAGTACTTTCTCATCTCGGCAAGAGAGCAACCACCTTTGTTCATCCTATAAAGACAAATGGTAAATATACATTAATAGAACTAAAGTTAATAAATGGTAGAACTCATCAAATAAGAGTTCACCTATCTTCTATAGATCATCCACTTTTAGGAGATTGCTTATATGGCTCTCCTTCAAATCTTATTGATCATACTACTTTGCTTTGTAAAAAGATAAGTTTTTATCATCCATTCTTAAATCAAACACTGACCTTTGATATAGATTATCCAGACGATTTTAAAGCACTTTTAAATGAACTTTAGATTTTCAATAATTGATGGTCTTATAAAAATAATCTTTTATATAAAAAATGGCGGAAAAGCTACAACCGCTATTTTTTTCGTTAAATTCTCATAAAAAACCACGAGTTTTAAAGATCACTTTAAAAGTATTTAACTTTTAAATCATTTTACTCGTGGATATTTTTAAATTTACAATTCTGATTAATTATTCGTCATCATCGTCATAATCATAGTCGTCATCATCATCGTCATCAATGTCTTCGTCATCATCAAAATCATCATCGTCATCAATGTCAGACATTTCTTCATCATCATCGCTAAAATCTACATCCGCATCTTCTTCGTCGCCGAATTCCATATCGGCAGTAAGTTCATCATCAAGCAATGTTGAATCTGCTAGATCATCAACTCCACTCATATCATCATCGTCGATCATGTCGTCACTATCATCGACCATATAGTCATTCCAATCATCGTTATCTTCGCCATCTTCATTGTGATGTTCTTTTAAACAACTCGCACACATAATCTCGTCTTGTTGGATATAGTTTGTCTTACAAATTGGACAAAGCTCAAGATCGATATCATCTTCAAGATCCTTCTTTGCTTCCATTTCAGCTTTGCACACTGAACAATATTTATCTTTTTTTTGAATATAGTTAAGTTCGCATCTAGGACATCTAATATAGACAGGTTTTTTCATTTTTGTTCTCCTTTATGTCTTTAATATCTTTACACATTATACATACTCTTATTACAAAAGTCTATCAATTTTTTAATTTTTTTTCATTTTTTTTAATTTGCTTTTAAGCTTTCTTCCGCTTGACTTTTTCGCATATACATAGGCACGAGTTCATTCACATCAACATAGCTATTTTCTCGCTCTTTTCTTCTCGCAAGTTCTAGTAATAACTGTGGTGACAATGTTATCCTTTCCTTTGCTATATTTTCTTCTACTACCCCTACAGTAAGCTCTTTAATCTTATCATATTCTTCTTTTGAAATCATTTTCTCGCTATCAATTTGCTTACCATCTTTGTCGAATTTACAAATAAATACTCTATTACTCAAAGCGTCAATTGCGCAATAAAAATCTTTATCTATTATATTGTTTTTTATGTAGTTATATGCTATTAATTCAAATGAAGTTATAGGAAGAATTTTAAATTTATCATTCCCCGCAATAAAACCCTTAACTAGCGATATTCCAATTCTAATTCCAGTAAAAGATCCAGGGCCGACCACAACCGCAAAACAATCATTGTCATTTATGTTTTTACCTATATTTTGAAGGCATTTATCTACACATGGCAAAACATTTTCAGAATGTTTACAATTTGCAGGTAAAGTGCAAAAATCTTGTTTTCCATCAATATCTACGCAAATCAAAGCTTCCTTGAAAGATGAACATAATGCAATCATAAAACTTCGCTCCCAACTATTATCTTTCTCTTATTCTCATCGAGTTTTTCAATATTAACATTTATGTGTGGACAATTTATAAGCCCCTGTACATTTTCTGGCCATTCCACGATAGATATACCATCGAGAGATTTTAAATCAAAATATTCTTCAAAGCCAAGTTCGTTTGCCTCTTCTAGACTAGAGAGCCTATACATATCAAAATGATATATAGGATATTTACCACCTTGATAGATATTTAATAAAGTAAAAGTAGGGCTTGTAACCGTCCCATCAAAACCTAATCCTTTAGCAAAACCCTTGACAAAATGTGTCTTTCCTGCACCTAAATCACCTGTTAAGGTAATTACTACACCCTTGCCAACAGTTAGTGCCATTTTTTCGCCTACAAGCATTGTCTGCATTTCTGAATTTGTTTCTACTGAAAATAATTGTTTCATATTATATCCTTTGTTCGAATTTTTATTTTGAAAGAGTAAAAAGTTTAAGTTAAAATAGAATTTCTTGTTAAAAAACAATCAATAGTTTTTAAGTGTTATAGTAACATCATTCTATTTTTTGTATAGTATTCATCTCGTTTTAATCTTGAAAGTACAAATTAATCTTATTTTTGGTATTGTTCTTTCTTGCTTTTCTTTTGGTTGTAATTATACAACAATATCGCGATAATTGCAAGCAAAATACCCTCTATCGCTCCAGCAATTGTATCGGTTAAGAAATGAACTCCGAGTACTAAGCGAGAAAGCATAATTGTTCCTAAAATAAGTACCAAAAAAATTCCACATAGGGTTTTTGTTAACTTGCTTGAATGACTTTTTATATTGATATAGAATAGAAAGGTTACAAATAAGCCTGCACTCATGCTATGACCTGATGGCATGCTATATCCATCTTCATTGCCATAATTGACTATGTCAGGATAAAGTTCAAAAGGTCTAGATCTTGCTATAATAATTTTTAAAATGTAGTTGATTACACTTGCACAAATAAATGTAAGAACAAAAACAAGAGACAATTTTTTATCATTAAAAAATAAAATTGCAAATGTAATAAAAGCGCCAAGGAGTCCACCTAGTAATGTAACTGCTTGAAAAAAGGATATAAAACCGACACCTGTATTAAGTTGCAAAAATCTTATAATTTGCGCTTCAAATAACATACTTTTATATTGTAACAAATTTAATAAAAAAAACCAACTTATTTTAATATCTGTTGGTTTTTAGTGAAATTTCTGTCGAATTTAATCTTTTTTTAAGAATGTTTTCTTCTCATGCAATAAGAAAAATAGGACGGAATTGATTTTTTATTACTCACCTAAATCTTTTGACTTATTGAAAAGCCATCATCAATGTTATAAAAAGTCGTTACTAATTCACTATCGTTTTTTAACGCTTCAATAAATTTCTTCATGTTGTTCACCATTGACCTATGTTTATGTGGCACAAAATCACTATTAACATATCCTAAAAGATTTATATTGTCCGCGAAGATTATTCCTTTTTTATTTAACAACTGCTTTAAATATGGCAAGTATTTTATATACTGTCCTTTTGCGCCGTCTAAAAATACAAGGTCAAATTTTTCACCTGATTTTACAAGATTCTGCAGTGTTTCCAAAGCATCTTGATTGAATAATCTTGTTTGTCTTAAGTAGCCCGCCTTTTCAATATTTTGTTTTGCTAGTTGAAAACGCTCGCTATCTTTTTCTATTGTGTACATTACAACTGAAGCATTATTTTTAAGCATGGCAATTGTTGAGTATCCTACAGCTGTACCTATCTCTAAAATTTTCTTAACATCTTCCTTGCGAGATATTTCAAGCAGTTTTTCGAGCGTTTTATCTCTAACAATTGGAACATGATTTTCTTTTGCATAGATTTTTAACTGTTCTAAATCCATTTTTATTTCCTTTTGCTTTTCAATGTATAACTACCATCTGCACATTTGATTTTATATTTTCTAAATTAGCCATATCGCATTTTGATAATTACAACAATAAATTACTCTATTAATCAAGTGTAACGATAGTCAAAATCATTGGTCTACGCTTTGTTCTTCTAAATATAAAGTTAGATACATTGCGTTTTAGAGAGCTTCTAATTACTGATGGATCAACACCGCGCAGGTCTGACTCTTTTAGTGAAGATATTATGCAAGCCTTAGCATCTTGTACAAAACTTTCCTGTTCATCTGCGTATACAACACCACGCGTGATTATAAATGGCTCTCCGCTCACCTCACCTGCAACATTGTTTATATTAACACAAACCACACAAATTCCATCTTCTGCAAGTTGTTTTCGTTCTCTAAGAACATTGCTATCCATATCTCCTATGCCGAAACCATCAACTAGACGTTGTCCTGCCTTAACGTAGCCAACTTCCTTAATAGCATTTGCACTCATTTCAACTTGCATACCAATAGTAGCTAGCAAAATATTTCTCTCAGGCATACCGAGTCGCATAGCGAGTTCTTTATGTGTCTTTAAGTGCCTATATTCACCATGCACAGGTATAAAGAATTTTGGCTTTACAAGACTATGCATGAGTTTTAATTCCTCTTGGCATGCGTGCCCTGAAGTGTGTACATCGGCAAGTTCGTCATAGATGACATCTGCACCAAGTTTGTAAAGAGCATTGATAACATTATAGACATTTTTTTCATTTCCAGGTATTGGAGAAGCAGAAAGAATAACTAAATCATTCTCTCTTATTTTAAGACTTTTAAACTCGCCCATAGCCATTCTAGTAAGTGCACTCATAGGTTCGCCTTGACTGCCTGTTGTAAGAATCAATACTTCGTTGTCAGCGAGTTTATCAACCTTTTCAATGTCTATTATATTATCTCTGTTAAAAGATAGTTCTCCAAGTTTCATAGCAACTTCACTGACATTGACCATACTTCTACCAGTGAATGCAATTTTCCTTTTATATTTTTCTGCTATGTCCATTATCTGTTGCATTCTGTGGATATTTGACGCAAAAGTAGCAACAATAATTCTATTGTTTGCATGATTTTTAATGATTTCGTCAAGCGCTCGACCAACCGATTTTTCGCTCATAGAATAACCTTTTCTGCAAACGTTTGTACTTTCACATAGCAAAAGATTAACACCCTTTCTTCCTATCTCTCCAAGTCTTGGAAGATCAGTCATTTCACCGTCAATAGGTTCATAATCAATTTTAAAGTCACCGGTATGAACTACAGTCCCTGCTGGTGTTGTAATACTGAGTGCAAGTGCCCCTGCAATTGAGTGACTAACTTTTATAAACTCTATAGCAAAATTGCCTATTTTAAGCACGTTGCGCGGTTTTACTGCAATTGCACGATATTTAATATCGGGATATTCTTTCATCTTGTTTTCAACAAGAGCCAAAGTCAATCTTGTTCCGTAAATTGGCACATTTATCTGCTGTAAAAAGAAAGGAACTGCACCAATATGATCTTCATGTCCATGAGTAAGCAGGAGTGCTTTGATTTTAGATTTATTTTCTACTAAGTAGCTTATATCTGGTATAACTATATCAACTCCAGGTAGGTCATCGTCTGGAAAAGTAAGCCCTGCATCAACAACGACAATCTCATTGTTATATTCAAATGCTGTCATATTCTTGCCTATTTCTCCAACTCCACCTAGGAATGTTATCTTTAGCTTACCAGAACTTTTCTTTTCTTTAGATGTTATAACAGCACTAGCTTCTTGATTTGCAACAGGATTGCTTGCAACTTTTTGAGTTGCATTTTCAGGTGCCCTATTTTGTGACCTTGCTAAATTTGTTCTTTTTGTAGTTCTTTTAACTACAGTTTGACCTTGATTTAAAGTGTTATCGATGTTTTTCGTTATGGTTGTATCTTTTGATTGTATCATTAATAACAAACCTCCTTTTTTTCAATCAAAATGTTAAACGATATTTATTTTATACCGTAAAAAAACCGTTTTTATCAAGTTAAATTTTTTATGCAGTTTCATTTGCTTAATTAAAAAATCAACACACAAAAAAACAATTTTTATACATTTTTCCATAAAGAAAATGCATAAAAAATCTAATTTAAATAAAATTTTATTTAAAGTAAAATATAATAATTTTTACTTTTACATTCTTTTGTACTTACATTTCTCATTGTTTCATAAAAATGTAAATTATAATTAAAAAGACTTATAGTTTGATAAATTATCTATCACATTCAACCATTTAATTATACACAAATTGAGAGATGATTAAAGATTTTGAAAATCTAATTTTAAATAAGCCTTAAAAGAAATTTTAATCTCTTTTATTTAATTAAATAAAAATTAAATTATATACTTTGCATCTTCGATTTTATCAACTTCTTCAAGTTTTTTAGGAGAAAGAATTGTATCAGTATCCACATAAAATCTCATACCTTGGCTTGAGAAAAATACAACCATTTCAAAAATATGAACAAGTGGAGAAACAAGCGGAAGAATGATGATGATTGAATATAATCCAAGAACCATAGATAGTACAATAGCCAAAAGGAAAATTATAAAAGCAGTAGAGAAAACTCGTGCTCCTCTTCTTAAAACAGCTCTCATTCCAATTCCAAAAGATTTGGCTATATTTTGATTATAGACAACTTTAGCAGGAGCCCAACCAGCATTAAAAGTTTCTTTGAAAGCCATAAGCAAGGATGGTACTATAACAAAAGCAAAAGGCATTATATAATCAAATACATAATTATCAACCCTAGTAAGTGCCCACATAGAGAGTAAAATTAAAATATTGAATGGTATAGCATATAAAACTTTTAGAGAAGAATAGGCAAGTGAAGTTTTTAATGTCTTTAAAAATGTTCCTGTAAAACTTTGCTTTTGACATGATGACATAAAGCCATAAAGCATTTCACACATAACTACTCTGCCAATATTGAGAAGAAGTGGCAAAAAGTAAAATGTCAATATGCAAAAGTAGATGCCATAACCAACATTTGTAGTAAAGAGATCTCTAAAGAATATTAAAACAAAATCAACAGCACTTGTAAGTCCATCAGCAAGGTTAGAACCTAAAAAAATACCTGTATTTGTGACCGATGCAAGACCTGATTGATTTATAGCATTTGTAATGATGTCTAAATATTGATTAAAGAAAACACATAGTAATGCAAAATAAATGCCAATAGATAAAATTTGGTAAACTAAAAGTTTCCAAACTTTATCAAAATTTGCACATAATAATTTTAAAGAGTTTCTAAACATCATAATAAAAATACCGATAGTCTTCTCTATTAAAGATTATATAACATTTTAATTTCTTTTGCAATCAAATATATAAGTAAAAATGACAAAATTTTAATTTTTATAGTTTTTTTTAGATTTTTTACTTAATTTCCAATATTTTATAAACTATATAATCTCCATTTAACTTAACTTTAATTTCATCACCCTTTTTGTGACCTAAAAGAGCAGATCCAACTGGCGACATGTTGCTTATGATACCGTTTGCTGGATCGCTTTCAGTAGAGCCAAGAATTTTATATTCAAGTTCTTCGTCAAATTCTTCATCATAAAGTCTTACAGTTGAGCCTATTTCTACAATCTCTTTAGAAGATTTTTTGTCATCTACAACTTGACAAGACAAAAGAATATCTTCCATTTCAGATATTTCAGCCTCTACCTGTGCTTGTTCTTCTTTTGCGGCATCATATTCAGAGTTTTCTGAAAGATCACCAAATTCGCGTGCAGTACCTATTTTTTTACTTACTTCAACTCGTCTTACGGTTTTGTAATAATTTAATTTTTCCTCTAGTTGTTTTTTACCTTCTGGTGTCAAAATATGTGTCATCGCTATCTCCTTTTCTAGTTAAAACTTTTAAAGTTATCAGTATTATATTATACTCATTTTTTAATAATAAGTCAATGAATTTTAAAATTTTGTATTTTTTTTATTTACTTGCAAAGAATATACATAAGGAGGAAATATGTTCACTATCATAGCTTTCATTCTTACTCTGCTTGGCTGTATAAACTGGCTTAGCATTGGACTATTACAGTATGATTTTGTTGCTGGTATTTTTGGCTATCAAGCAAGCGTATTCTCAAGAATAATCTATATCATCATTGGCGCTGGTGCATTATTTCTAACTTTTAAATTAATAAAAGGTAAAGGTGTAATTGCGGTATTTAGTAAAAATAATAAAAAGGACTTAAAAAAGAATATTGATAAAATAGGTAATAAAGATGAAGAAAATCTAGATCATGCTTATAGCAGAGTAAACGCAAATATTGAAGCAGGACGCGATCTAGATGAAAACAGAGATAATCGCAAGCATGACTATAATAATTACTCAAGGCATGATCATATTGATCACTATGACGGCTACACTGACACAAGCCACAATCATCATTCGTCAAGTAAAAGTTTATTTGATGAAGAATTTAATGATTACGACAGGTGATGAAAATGTTTAAATATCTTTCTTTTTTTTATCTTATTTCTTTATTTCTTGGAAGCCTTTTTTGCAATTTGCTATTTAACCTATTTTAGAAAAATTCCCAAATAAATTATAGTTATTGAGTTGTTAACAAAATATTATTTATATACCATTTTTAATTCAAAACTTGGTCTCGCAAGCGAGCAAGACGCCATCTGGCGTCTTTTCTTTGAGCCACCAGGCTCAAAGAAACAATCACTTTTTTGCTCTCACAAAAAAGTGATGCTCGCTTGCCAAGAGAAACCCCTATATTTTATTTGTGATAAGTGCTTCCGCTTATTATCATAAAAGCCCTATATATCTGTTCAACCAAAACTACCCTAGCGAGATTATGTGGAAGAGTAATTTTGCCGAATGACAATCTAAAGTCAGCCTGCTCCTTCACCTTTTCGCTAACCCCATACGAACCTCCTATAATAAAAGTGATTTCACTGTTGGAAAGCGAAACTTTTTCAATTTTCTCAGCAAGTTCATTACTCGTCAACTGTTTCCCCTCGATATCAAGCAATATCTTATATCCTCTAGCAGTCCTTAAGATTTCATCCCCTTCGCCTTCCAGACATTTCTGTTTATCAAATTTCTCCTGCTGTGGCAATTCTAAAATCTTAAGTTTACAAAATCTAGATACCCTTTTTCCATATTCACTGACAGCATCAATCCAAAATTTTTCTTTTAAAGCACCTACGCATACAATGTTTATATTTATCATATCACACCCAATATAAAAGTTAAAATAGTTACAGAAATAGTCAAAACAAATGTCGCAATAAGTAATATTTTTGTCGTCGTATCCATACTTGTTTTTGTATTATCTTGCATTAATTTCATGTCTATAGTGCTTGAATTCCCAAGAAAATAATTTGTTTGATGATACATCATGTCGAATTCATCGAATTCCATAAATTCAGCTAGGTTCTCAGAATTTCCGTCTTGAATTTTTGCTATATCTTTGAAATAAGAGTCACGCAAGAATTGATTAAAAATAACTTGATTTAATTTTGTAACACTCTTAAGTGATGTTTCTTTAAAAAGTGCCTTTACTAGTGCATTTAAAGCAAATAGAAGTAGGACAATAAGTGCAATAACAAAAACTAGTCCTACAAAAGTATTGTTGATAAGATTATAGTCTATCCAGGAGAACATAACACCTAAATTTACTCCATGAAAACTAGAATAAGACATCAGCACCCCAATTCCGTTATTAAGAAAATGAACGATTATGGCAGGATAAATATTGTCTGAAATTATAGTTATATATCCTAAAAAGAAGCCTATAATTGTAGCATAAAAGAACTGTTCAATATTCAAATGTAAAAGTCCAAATAACAATCCAGTAATGATGATAGCCTTTTTTGCACCAAGCGTTGAAAAAGATTTTAATAGCATTCCTCTATGCGCTGTTTCTTCACAAATTCCGGGCAATACCGCAGTAACAATTAGATTTACTATGAATAGCCAAAACGGATAACTTGTCATACTTTGAGAAGTAGTAAAATTATAGCCTAGACTTTCCAAAATTAAATTGAAGAATGATGCCACGAAGATATTTAGTATATAAACAATTATGCCAATTATAATTGAATAGAAAACCGCTTTCCATGACATTTTTTTAAAGCCATAAAACTTTAAAACATTCTTTGGCTTTTCCTTTTGTAAAGCAGAAAATAGGAAAACAGAAACTGAGAATAAAAATCCAATTTGAATAAAGGCATTTAATATATATTTTGAAGCACTACCAAGAGAATTAAAGAGATTAGTAGAAGACAATATTCGAATCACCGAAAAAAGAACTACAGTTATAAAGTAGCATATAGTCGAATTTTTTATTGTCTTAGTTTTAATATATTTCATCTTAATCCTTTAATAAATTTTGTCGAATTTTGTCATGTCTACTAAAAGTAAATAAACTCATAGGACAATTGAAGACCTTTTCAAATAGTCATTAATATTTATATTTTAATTTATCCATCTATATAACTAATTTCAAACTATCGAAACAAAATTTCGAAATAATTTCATATTTAAAAATTATGTTCATATTGTCTAGAAATTATCACTCTATTTTCATGCTTATAGAACTATCGGTTTTTTATTAATTAAACTAACAAATGATTACTAATTAATATAGTAACAAAATTAAAGTGCTGATTTAAAAATTCATTATAGTGAACATTAGGAAAAATAAAACTGATATACCTATAGATACATAGAAAACTATTGGTATCTTGCCATTTTCTTTTTCTATATTATCTTTAGATTTATGCTTAAAATAATATCTGTCTAAAAGAAATATACTTAAAATGGTAAGAAGTAATAAAACAATTGCTATCAAATAGAACCACCATTCTCTAGGCAGTGCCACAGACCAACCTGTCATATTTTGTATGAAAGTTAGCAGTACTACTAAGAAATTATTTGTAAAATGAATGATGACTGATGATATTAAAGAGCCTGAACGTACTACAGCCCATGCCATAATTGAACCTAATAAAAATGGATATATCAGTTGTTGCAAATTTTGATGCATCAATGCAAAGAGTATTGCCGAAATAAATATTGATGCTATATCATTAAACCGCGTTCTTAAACCATTAAGGATAATCCCTCTAAATATAAGTTCTTCACCAATTGCGGGTAATATTGCCAGCACAAAAACAGATAAAAAGAAAGTTCCCCAGCTTGTAGGATTGATACTAGTTGAAGCCATATTATAACCAAGTGAAATCAACAAATCATCAATAATAGAGATGAAATATTGAATTCCAAATAAAGAAATCACCCCTACCACAATCATAATCAAATAGGTATGCCATTTTAAATTAAATTTAAGATTAATTGCCTTAAAATCTATTTTTTGTATTTTGTTATAAACTAGATATATGCCAAAATAACACAAAATCGAAACTATGCTATAGGCAGTCATAAACCACATATTGTCTGTGATAACGCTAGCCTCAATCCCGCGCGCACCTGCAATAACATTTGCTATCATGGAAAAAACTAAAGAAACAAGGATAGGCAAAATTAAGGCAAACAAAAAAACATTGCCACTATCCTTTAAATTATAAATATTTCTCGAGTATACCACTTGTTCTTTTTTCAAGCTGTTATTTTCATTATTATTCATTTTAACACCTAACAAGCATTATACAATATTTCTTCACAAAAGACAAGAAAAGTAAACTAGATATTTAAGAAAAGCTAAATTAGAAAAACAATAAAAGTCAACAAAACTAAAAACTAAATATAGATACTACGAAAACAAAGTAAGCAAAATATTAAATCGGATAGCAAATTCTTTCATAGATAAGGCAACCAAAATATTTTTATTTATAGAAGAAAACAATTAAAATTTCTTTAAAGTTATAAATATATAATAGAATAAAAAATAATTTTAAAATTTTAAAAGCCAAATTTGCTTTCAACTCACTATATAAGTTTAAATAAATTAATTAAAATACCTTCAAACCGCGTGTCGAAAAACACTTAAACTTTGGCAATCAAAGTCGCGACTAAATGTTTTAAATAAGGGATACCCGCAAAATCAAAGATTTTGTGAGAAAAGGCAGTTGCCCGAGCGATACCGCGTAAAATTATAAAGTAGTTTTCGCCTGAGCGTAGTTTGCGACGTTGTTTGCTCGCAAAATCACCCTAAAAATTACAAATGTTAAGGGAACCCGAAAAGAAAACAAATGTTAGGGCGTTAGCTTTTCGTTTCGCTAAAAAACGAAAACAAGCAACAATGCCATTTTCGCCGATGGTGCGGGCGGTGGAAACCCTACCCTAAAAATCTGTCGATTTTCAGGGAACCCATGTCTCACCCACTGTGGGTTCGACTCCCACCTTGTTTACATAAAAAAAAGACTTACATATTGCATAAATCTTTTTTTAAAACTTTGACTCTCACTGGTGCGGGCGGTGGAAACCCTACCCTAAAAATCTGTCGATTTTCAGGGAACCCATGTCTCACCCACTGTGGGTTCGACTCCCACCTTGTTTACATAAAAAAAAGACTTACATATCGCATAAATCTTTTTTAAAACTTTGACTCTCACTGGTGCGGGCGGTGGGAGTCGAACCCACACGGTTTCCCACTTGCCCCTTAAACAAGCGCGTCTGCCATTCCGCCACGCCCGCACATCTTTTTTACTTTACCGCTTTATTATATTTTTATCTTTTAAGTTTGTCAAGTGTTTTTTAAAAAAATCTTTTCTTTTTTATAAATTCATTGTTTAACATTATATATTTGAAAGCAACAACTTTATCATAATTAATAAAAACTTAAAATTTAAGATAAAGTATTAACACCAAAATTTAAATCAATTAATATTTTTTAGTTTTGAATGATATATAATTAAATAATTTTAAAACACGGTATATTGTATCTTGTATGTGCATAATACATACGATATATATTATATTAACAAATTTAGTGAGTCAATCATAAATAAATAAGGGATGATCAAAAAGGAGTTTTTATGAAAAGTATTTTCAACATATTAAATAATCAATCAAACAACTATTCCACCATACAAAATTGTCGTGCAGATATTATTGGAGAACTTGAAGCCATAATTCAATATAACGCCCATCTAGAACAAACAGATAACGAAAAAGCAAAGGAAACTATCAATGATATTATGCTTGAAGAAATGGTTCATGTTGGCCAGCTTTTCGGCTTATTATTTTATCTTAATCCAGAAAGCAAAACACAATTCGAAAAAGGCTTAAATGAATTCAACTATAGCTAATTGCATAATTAAGCTTAGAAAAATTAGATTTTAAAGTTAGACAATAATTTCATTAAGGAGTTTGAATAAAAAATTTAAACTTTTTTCTAAGATTATATTTTTATTAATCGACCCGCTTTCAATTTTTAAAAGTTATGATTTAACATATATTTATTGCAACCACTCACCTTTTTAAAAACTCTTTACTGAAATAAAAAATGCGCCTTTTAAAAATTTCAAATTTAAAGTGCATTTTGTGCCTAAAATTTCTTAAGACGCATATTTGTTGATATTATTGTATGTTTAGCAAAGCACAACAAAACTATATCAGAGCGAAACTAATGTTAATTCAAACAATAATGTCACAATTCATTATGGATTTGATCAAACTTAATTATAAACAAAGCGAGCAAAACAACATCACCTTGTTTTTATTATCAGAAGCCGAACCAAGCACAACTTTAGTTGTATTTGAGTGAGGCTGATGGTCATACATACCGTGATGAACACAATTTATTGTGTTTTTGCGTTTAGCAAAATTAAAATTTAACTTGCTTAAATTTTAACATCACATAGTTTATATTATCGGAAGCCGAACCAAGCACAACTTTAGTTGTATTTGAGTGAGGCTGATGGTTATACATACTGTGATGAACACAATTTATTGTGTTTTTGCGTTTAGCAAAATTAAAATTTAACTTGCTTAAATTTTAACATCACATAGTTTATATTATCGGAAGCCGAACCAAGCACAACTTTAGTTGTATTTGAGTGAGGCTGATGGTTATACATACTGTGATGAACACAATTTATTGTGTTTTTGCGTTTAGCAAAATTAAAATTTAACTTGCTTAAATTTTAACATCACCTTGTTTATATTATCGTAAGCCGAACTTGCTTGCAAGAGTGAGGCTGATGGTCATACATACTAAGTGATGAGTATGCGTTAGCACACAAATTCGATAGAATTTATTAAAATTTTATGCTAATAAAATTTTAACATCACATAGATAATATTCTCAGTTAAATTAACAAACTTTCTTAGCTGAATCTGAATCATTTTTCTTTTTTATAATATCAGGTTGAGCATTTTCAAATTCTATAAATTTGTCTGTTACTATTATTTTATCTATATCTTTTATGCTAGGCGCTTCGTACATCAATTTTGTCATCTTTTGCTCAATGATCGTACGCAGTCCCCTTGCACCAGTTTTAAGTTCAATAGCTTTTTTTGCTATCGCATTTACAGCTTCCTGCGAAAATTCTATCTCTATACCATCCATTCTAAACATGAGTTTATACTGCTTTATTATAGAATTTTTTGGTTCGGTCAAAATCTTCACTAAAGCCTCTTGGTTAAGTTCGTCTAATCCTACAACTATAGGCAATCTTCCAATAAATTCAGGTATTAAACCAAATTTCACTAAGTCATCTGGCTGTACATCCTTAAAATTGTTGATTTCTTTCTTTTCTTCCTGAGTTTTTATCTCAGCATTAAACCCTAAAGTAGTGTTATTTTTTCTCGTTTCAATGATATCATTTAAACGAACAAAAGCTCCGCCACAAATAAACAAAATATTTGTTGTATCAATTTGCAACATTTCTTGATTAGGATGCTTTCTTCCACCTTGTGGTGGCACTGAAGCAATTGTGCTTTCGAGTATTTTTAAAAGTGCTTGTTGCACTCCTTCACCTGAAACATCACGTGTTATAGAAACATTCCCTGTTTTTCTTGCTATTTTATCTATCTCATCGATATATATAATACCTCTTTGAGCTTTTTCTATATCATAGTTCGCGTTTTGGATAAGTTTTAACAATATATTTTCAACATCTTCTCCAACATAACCAGCTTCAGTCAAAGTAGTCGCATCAGCAGCCGCAAAAGGAACTTGCAAAATCTTTGCTAGAGTCTTAGCAAGCAATGTTTTACCACTTCCTGTAGGACCAATCATAAGGATATTGCTTTTTTCAAGTTCTACTTCATTTATTTCATCATCTATTCTAGTCAAATTATAATTAAGTCTTTTATAATGATTATAAACGGCAACAGATAACACCTTTTTTGCCTCATCCTGACCAATAATATATTCATCGAGTTTAGCCTTTATTTCACTTGGAGTAGGCAATTCAATTTTTTCAAATTTAGATTTTGGTGTATACTCAGTTACGATATCCTTACATATTTCTATACATTCATCACAAATAAATGCTTCCCCATTTGGACTCGCAATCATTTTATTTGCTTCTTTTTGACTTTTACCACAAAAACTGCATTTGCATTCTTTTTCAGACATTATTCCTCCTAGTTATTATTCTTTTTTCTAGAAACAAAAATTTCATCTATAATACCATACTCCTTAGCTTCTTCTGCAGTCATGTAATTATCTCTATCAGTATCCTTTTCAACAATTTCAAGTGGTTTGCCAGTATTTTCACTTAAAATGCTGTTCATTCTATCCTTTATATATTGAATATGTTTAGCTTGTATTTGAATATCACTAACCTGACCTTGTGCACCGCCCAAAGGTTGATGTATCATAACCTCACTGTTTGGTAAAGCAAATCTTTTCCCTTTAGTACCACCAGAAAGCAGAAATGCCCCCATTGAAGCTGCCCTACCTACACAAATCGTTGAAACATCACATTTAATATATTTCATTGTATCATAGATAGCAAGCCCTGCTGAAACACTGCCACCAGGACTATTTATATAAATGAAGACATCTTTATCAGGATTTTTGCCTTCAAGGTAGATAAGTTGAGCAACAACAATGTTTGCTATATTATCATCTATTTCTCCATTTAAAAAGATTATTCTATCTTCTAATAATCTTGAATAAATATCATAAGATCTTTCGGAATTGCCCGTTTGATCCACAACCATAGGTATCAACATATAACCCCCTTACATTCTTTATTTTATTTTTTACTCATTAAATTATGATTTTGTGAAAATAACCACATTCTACTTATCTTTAAAGCATTTTGCCAAATCAAAATTTATTTTATTCTTGCATAAAATTTTAAATCTATATAATTCTAAAATATTTATTTGTTTTTGATATCTTTTAAAGATTTAAAGTCCGTTTTCTAATTAAAAGCTAAACTTTCTCAAGATAAAACAACAATGCAACAATATAATTGTATCCTAATTAAGCAATTTTAGACTTAATAAAATTGATGACTTTTGTCATAATAGCGTTGTTTTCAAAATAAGCAAAGTCATTTGGAGTTAAAGCCTTCTTAAATTCTTCCATTGACATATTATAACGTGCTGCATATTCAGCAAGTGTATCATTTAAGTCTTCTTCGCTTACAGTTATTTTATTTTCAGAAATTATCTTTTGTAATACTAATCTTGTTTTAATATTTTTTTCTGCATCTTCGCGTCTTTCTTCCTTAAATTGATCAACAGTTTTGCCAAGATATTCCAAATATCCAGCCATTGTCATTCCTTGATGAGAAAGTCTATGCTCAAAATCTTCTACCATATGTTCTACTTCATGATCGATCATTGATGCAGGAAGTTCAATATTAGACTTTTCAGCAATTTCATCTAAAACCTTAACTTCAAATTCACGCTCAACCTTTTCTTTTTCGATATTTTCAAGGTTTTGCTTCATTGCTTTCTTGTATTCTTCAACTGTTTCATACTCAGTAGTATCTGCAATATACTTATCATTTATTTCAGGTAAAACTTTTTTCTCTACTTTCTTGAGAGTTGTTTTGAAAACTGCAGGCTTTGATTTTAAATTTTCTGCTGGATAATTATCAGGGAAAGTTACATTAATATCTTTTTCCTCACCTTTTTTCATACCAACAATTTGATCTTCGAAGCCATCAATAAAAGTATGAGATCCAATCTCAATTCTATAATCATTAGCAGAGCCACCCTCAAATTTTTCGCCATCTACACCTCCTTCAAAATCAATAGTTGCAAAATCTCCATTTTCAACGGCTTTATCTTCCTCAACATATCTTGCATGACTCACTCTTTCACGCTCTATTTCATCTTCAATCTGCTTTTCAGTAATTTCTACTTTACCTTTTTTAACCTTGATAGTTTTAAAGTCAGGCAATTTAAACTCTGGAAGCATATCAAATGTCAATGTAGCTTGAAGTCCTTGATCTACAGTAAAAGAATTCATTTCAACTTTTGGTTGACCTACAGGAATTATATCAGTATTCTCATTTAAAAATTGATTGTATTCTTGAGATATTATATCGTTGAAAGCATCATCAAAGAATATAGTATCTCCATAATTTTGTTCAATTACTCTTCTAGGTGCTTTACCCTTTCTAAATCCCTGAATGTTGAACTTGCCTTTGTTAGATTCATAAGCCTTTTCTACAGCATTATTCCACTGTTCACTATTAGCAGTGATTTTTAATATGCCTTGTTTTTCTTTTTTCTCAAATTTGTACATTTTCTTTATCTCCTTTAATTATGTAATCTAAATATTTCTATTTAAATCATTGCAGGATAATAATAGCACAATCTGAAATTTTAATCAACTAAAAAAAGGGAGTTATTTCGTACAAAACGCAGAATATTGAAGAATAGAATAAACATTTATATTTATATATAAATAACCTTTACATTAAAAATAAAATCTGCTTAATCATTTAAATGAAAGCAGATTTAAATATCAATTATACATTGAAGCGACTTTATCAAGTTAGTCAGTATGTAAAAATCTTTATTCACAAATCTAGTTAAATAAAATATGTATAAATACAAGTCAAAGCAATAACGATAGCCACTAAAATCTTTATTATGTCTATTACTTTATATCTTAAGACAGTTTTTTTATATGCCTTTATATATGTATTTTTATCTTTCTCAATATCTTCCATAGTTAAAGAGGTACTATTGATCAATTTAATACAATACATTTTAAAATCTTGCTCAAAGTTTTTCACATAATCATTGATATAATTCAATATAAATGTTACCGACCAAAATATAGCAAGTAATAAGGCAAAGGAAATAGTAAAATATGAAAAACCATGCCATACTTCTCGTAGTACAGCTGTAACAATCATTAAAACAACTAAAATTGTAGTAATAATAAAATTTTTCATAAGCCTTTGTAAAAATATTTATAAATCATTGCTTTTATTCACAAAAATTAGACTGTTTACACACTCTCACTCGCTTTAAGCATATATTTATGTCAAAATTAAAATTGCCGTGTAAATTAACGGTGTAAAAATGCGCCTTTTATAGTTTCTTTATTCATATCTAGATAGTAAACGCTTAAGAATTATACCTAGATAGTAAGGATAAATAATATTACAATTGTGACAACAAAAATAACATAACATACTATCCATGCAACATGTTTATGTGTTTTTACCCAAGAATAAGCAAGAATGATACTTATTAAATAAGCTATTACTTCTCCAACAGTTCTAAAAGCACTGGCAACAGTTGAATCGTTCTTAAAAATCAATGTAAATAAAAGAGCAATTGCTATACAGCCAATACCTATATATGCTACAAGTGATATAAAACTTGAGAAAGAAAAACCAGATGTTTTAATTCTGATTTTTCTTTTTTCATTATCATTTTTCTTTTCACTAAGATTATTATTTTCCATTCTAACTACCTTATATAGTATGTTGTATATTAGACTACATACAATTTATGATTATTAAGATTAATCAAAGTCAAGTTTAAATATAATTTTTAATATTTTAAATAATAATCAAAACTTGTACTTTTAAGTTTTTTTACATACAGAATTTAAATTTGGCTTTCTATGATTTTTTACTTATATTACCCAAGACTCTATGGTTATAGATTTATATAAAAATTTTGATTTATCTATTGGTAATATAAACCGCGAGATCGACAGTTTTATTTGAATAGCCCCACTCATTGTCATACCAAGCAATTAATTTTACAAATGTAGGACTAATCATTATACCAGCATTGACATCAAAGATAGATGTTCTAGGATCTCCAATAAAGTCAGATGATACGACAGCATCATCAGTCCAGCCCATAATTCCCTTCATATTGCCATCGCAAGCCTTTTTAATTGTTTCTATAATTTCTTCATAAGATGTCTGCTTTTTAAGTTTTACGGTAAGATCAACAACAGATACATTAAGTGTTGGCACTCTCATACTCATGCCTGTCAATTTACCCTTTAATGTAGGAATAACTTCTCCTACAGCCTTGGCAGCACCTGTTGAAGATGGTATTATATTATAAGATGCAGCTCTACCACCTCGCCAATCTTTTTTAGTCGGTCCATCGACTGTAAGTTGAGTTGCAGTGACAGAATGCACTGTAGTCATCAACCCTTCTTCTATTCCAAAAGCGTCATTTATTACTTTAGCAAGTGGAGCCAAACAGTTTGTAGTACAAGATGCATTTGAAACAACTTTCATTTCGTCTGAATAATCGTCATTGTTAACACCCATTACAAACATAGGCATATTCTTTCCAGGTGCTGACACAATAACTTTTTTTGCTCCGCCTGTTAAGTGTTTTACAGCATCTTCATATTTTGTAAATTTACCAGTTGATTCAATTACCACATCAACATCTTGGTTTTTCCAAGGTATCAAATCTGGCTCTTTTTCTGTATAAAATTCTATAGGCAAACCATCTACATACAGTTTGTTGTCCTTTACTTCACAAGTGCCATCAAATTTGCTATGAATGGTGTCATGCGTAAAGAGATATTTTGCATAGTCTAAATCCATAAAAGGATCATTGATCGCAACTACCTCCACATCTTTGCGTTTAGCGCACACTCTTAATACAAGTCTGCCAATTCTACCAAAACCGTTAATGCCAATTTTTACTTTTTTCATTATCCCCCTCCCTATATCATCAATTACCAAAACAATTTTTTTTAAATTTCTGTCTTATTAACTACTTTTCTAGTTTAAATATGACTATTTGTTTTTAAATTTACATATTATTTACAGCATTATTATTGACTTTAGAAATTGCAAATTCAAATAATCTAAAATTTATACATCTTCTTCATCTATTTCGTCTATATCTTCATCTAGTTCTTCATCATAATCTTCATAACTTTCGTCATCTTCAAGTCCATCAACTTGATAAATTTCTTCTTCGTCTTCAGGTACATATTCGGTTGCTATGCTGAAATGTTTTTTTCCAACTATACAATTAAACATAATGACAATTACTAGCAATAAAAATATAGCGAACATAATTACATCTAAGCAAAATAATAGTAAACCTATAACAATACTGACATTTACAAACAAACTGACTACCGTTGTAACAGCTACTCCTATCACAAGCGCCAGTATTGCAAAAAGCAAATATTTAATATTCGTTTTCTTATCAATACTTGTCTTAACAGGGTTCCCGCTAACTTCGACAGTACCCTGACTCACTCCATGCCAGCGATCCACTCGGCTTGAATAACTTAAGTTTGCCGATTGCAACACCACTGAAGCAACATCCTCTTTAAAATCAATCACTGATGTGTCACCAGCATATAGTTTTACTCCTAAACACATTTTTAGCACTTTCTGCCAAAGCATTACAAAGATTTTTTTAAAACCATTATTTTTATTTTGACAAACAGTGATATCATATTTAGAATTCAGGAAACGATCTAATTCTATTGCAGAGATTGGTCGTCGCATAATAACCAGTTCACCAGTAGGAATAAATCTTGAAAGCGCATTGATTATTTCTTCCCTATTAGCTCCATCTAAATATTCAATAATATTTATATTTTCACTTTCTAAATCTTGTACATATTGCAACTGATTTTGTACTACACCAACATATACGGTTATCTCATCATTTCCCGATAGGTCCGAGAGTATTTTTCGATAGTTCTTTGCATTGTTTTCAATTGGCACTATTATATTAATCATTTTCACCTCAATATTTTTTTATTCTTCTTGCGTGTCTTCCACCCTCAAAGTCTGTTGTCAAGAAAACTTTAACTATTTTTATCGCTTTTCTTTTATTCATAAATCGTCCCGGTAAGCATAGAACATTTGCATCATTATGTCTGCGAGCTAAAGAAGCAAATTGCTCATTCATACACAGCGCAGCTCTTATTTTAGGATTTCGATTGGCTACAATACTCATTCCAATTCCTGTTCCACAAATATAAATTCCTACATTCCGATCATCTTCAATAACCTTTTGGTTTGCTGACTTAGCAAAATCAGGATAATCATCAAGCTGTTCTCTGCTATAGCATCCTACATCAATTGCTATAATATTTTCCTTGTTGAAGAATTTCTTGATTTCTTCTTTGAGTATAAAACCAGCATGATCACTTGCTAAAATTATCATAAACTATCTCCATTTAATTAATTTATCAATCAGGACATTAATTCCATCAATTAAATCATTACAAGTTTGTAAGTACACCTCTTCGCCTTGTCCATAAGGATCAAGAATTTCCTTGCCAATAAGCGCTTTAAATGAAATGACTTTATTTGATTTGATTTGATTTTTTTGTCCTTCTGTCATAGTGACATATAGTATATTATTGTCAATTTTTTTAAGTTTAATAGATTTTCTATCCTTTGCATTGGCCTTGAAAAATTTTAACGCATTTTTAGCATTTTCTGTTATATTTTCTCCATTTGCATTTAACCCTTTGGAGCTAACCGAGATATCTTTTATCTTCCTGTCTTTAAGATTTTTTTTCATAAGCCTTTCTGCCATGATAGATCGGCATGTATTTCCAGTGCAAACAAAGCATACTTTAATCATTTTTACCTCGCCATATTTAGCCTTTGTTTTATCTAGTTGATCAATTGGAGTTTTTACCTTTTTTCTTTGCAAGTTCAACTTTTTTTGATTGCCATAATTTATCTAGATTGTATTTTTCTCTTGCTCTTATAGTAAAGCAATGAATTATTATGTCGTCAAGATCAAAAATAATCCATTCGCCTTTATTATAACCTTCTGGCATTTGCTCTAGTCCAAATTCTTCTACTATAGATTTTGCTATCTTTTTATTAGTCATTTCATCAGGACAAGAAGTTATAAATAAATAATCGAAATCCTGTTTCTCATTAGATATATCATAAACTGCAACATCCTTATATTTTCTTTCAAGTAAATAATTATATAAATGTAAAATTTTTTCTTCCACGCTCTTCCCCTTAAATATACATTTCTTTTAATCATTATAATATTTTTAACCTAGCAAAGTCAAACAAATGTCTAAATTAATAAAAAATGTCAATAAATTTTATATGAAGAAATTTTTATTTTTGTTTCAACAATTTATCAAATGCTCTCTTATATTCTTTATCGCGTTTATTTGGCTAAGATTTTTCTTGAAAGAATTATGGCAAATACTTCTTTCAGCATTTATCATTACCCTAGTTATAGAAATAGGAACATTTTTGCTAACAAGAAAGAAAAGCAATTCATCTTATTTGAAATTAAAAGAAAAAGAAGATGCAGATGATATGTACTTTTCATTAATAAACTCAAATTATATAGATTTTTTATTCAACCTTTTTTCAACACGATTTGGTAAAATTGAGAAAAGGAAAGAATTTATAAAAATAAAAAGCGAACAGGAAAATCTAATAGTATACCTAATGCCATCTCTAGACACAATAAACGCTCCAGCGATAGTGAATATCATAAAAAAATTTAAAAATGTACATTTTGACAAACTCATGATTATCTGCTATGATTATGATGCATCTTGCAATGCCATCTTACAAAGTTACAATAAAGAAATCTTTCTTTTAAATAGATATGAATGTTACTCATCTATATATAAAGAGTTTGATTTTTATCCTATGATAACTCATAAATTTTATAAAAAAGGCAAGCAGACCTTCAAAGATCTCCTTGCATATTCTTTAAATAAATCTAGAGCAAAAGGCTACTTAATTTCAGCAATAATAATTTTCATAACTAGTTTTTTTGTTCAAATAAATTTATATTATTGTATTATAGCCACGATTCTGTTGTTACTCGCTCTCATATCATACATCAACCCAAAGTACAATAAAAAAACCGCAAAAAATTTCTTTTAGCATGACTTTAAACATATCATTCAATACAAACAAACCATATCAATTTAAAATATCGCAAGGATGAAAAAGCCAAGATTACAGAAACATAATTGTTGTAATCTTGGCTTTTTCTAATAAAATACTTGACAGCAAAACCAACAATCTAATTTTATTTGTTTATAAATTTAAACTTGATCAATTAGTATTTAAAATTGCAAAAAAAACGCAACCACCTTAAAATAAAATTAAGGTTCATCTTTGCAAACACGTACGTGTTTTCGATAAAAAAACCATGTGATGTAAAATGTTTGTTTTCATAAAATTTTAATAAATTTTAACGAATTTGTATGCTAACGCATACTCATCACATAGTATGTATGACCATCAGCCTCACCCTTGCAAGCAAGTTCGGCTTCCGATAATATATTGTATTGCTCACTTTGCTTGCAAACCAAGTTTGCTTATGAAAATCCACAATAAATTGTGGCATCACAGTTTGAAACAACATCAGTTTCGCTCAAAAACAACTTTGTTGTGCTTGGCTCAACTTCCAATAATTTAAAATATACTCATTCTTGCAAAATTGTAAGCATTTCAGATTTTAAAACCTATAACAATTCGATATGTTTGAAATCTTTTTTTGATGATTTTCGATATATAATCACAGTACTTCCTATCACTTGAACAGGCTGTGCTTGCATCTTTGCGCAAATCATTTCCATTATGGCTTTGGCATCAAATTCACTATTTTTTAGAACCTTAATTTTAATAAGTTCTCGAGCTTCCAATAAGCTATCAATAGCTGCAAAAGAATTTTCGCTTAAACCATCTTTTCCAATCTGCATACATGGCTCAAGAGCATTTCCAAGCCCTCGTAGCTGTGCCCTTTGTTTAGTTGTCAACATAAACTCTCCTTTAATTTTATAATTACCAAATGTATTTGATAGTTATTAGAAAATAACTATAATTTTGAAATAACATTGAATTTTCATAAGTATCTTTATTCAGAATATTCAAATGTAATATCTTTAATTTTGACAATACTTCCCGTTTTCAATCCCCTTTCTTTCAGCATATCAATAATACCCATATCCTGCAATCGCTTCTGGAAATATGCAAATGAGCGAGTATCTGAAAGAACAACACCGCGAATAAAATTGTCAATTTTACCGCCACTTAGGATAAATGCCCCTTCATCATCTCTTGTAATTGAGATTGTTTCTATATCTCTGCTGTCAAAATCAAACTCTTCTATTTCAATAGGCGGTTTTGGTGGTATTTTACTTAAATATTCAATTGTTTTATCCTTTAAATTTTCTATGCCAATATTTAATACAGCACTTATTTCAATAAAAGGCAAATTTATTTCTTTTTTAAATCTGTCTATTCTTTGTTTTTTCAAGCTTTCATCCAGTAGATCAATTTTTGTGAATACAACAAGTTGTGGAATTTTAATTATTTCTTGACTAAATTTTTCAAGTTCTTCATTGATCGTCTTGTAATCTTCTATAAAATCTCTGCCATCACTTTGCGAAATATCCACCAAATGCAATATTAAACGCACTCTTTCAACATGGCGTAAAAAATAATGTCCAAGTCCTTGCCCTTCACTTGCACCTTCTATTAAACCGGGAATATCTGCTACCACAAAACTTTGACCTTTTTGATAGCAAACACCAAGATTAGGATAAAGAGTTGTAAATGGATAATTTGCAATCTTTGGATTTGCGTTTGATATGATAGATAATAGTGTAGACTTGCCAGCATTAGGAAAACCTACAAGACCAACATCGGCTATTGTTTTGAGCTCGAGTAATACTTCCTTTTGGACTGTTTGCTCACCAGTTTGTGAATAATGTGGTGCTTGCTTAATAGAAGATTTATAATAAGCATTACCATGTCCACCATTGCCACCCTTTAAGGCTATAAATCTATCCCCATCTTTAAATAAATCAGCAATGACTTTATTTGTTTGTGCATCATAAATAACTGTTCCGCAAGGCACTTTTATCTCAACATCTTTACCATTTGCACCTGTTCTTAAACGCTTAGATCCATTCTCTCCATTCTCAGCAAAAAACTTCTTATGATATCTAAAATCTATCAAAGAATTTAAATTTTTAGAAGCAATAAAGATAACATCTCCACCTTTTCCACCTTCTCCACCGTCTGGGCCGCCTTTAGCCGTCATTGCATTACGCAAAAAAGATGTCGAACCATTTCCGCCATTTCCAGCCTTAATTAAAATCTTTACTCGATCTAAAAACACTTTCTTGTTACTCCTATTAACTATTTAAATTTTATCTGTTTAATACTATATATTGTGTCTAGTATGTACATAATAGTCGCAAATAATTGATAATTTGCAATTTTCGCATTGTGGTTTCTGTGCCTTGCAAATATAACGCCCAAAATGAACAAGTTGCAGGTGGAGCTTTCCCCAATCCTTTTCATCAAACGATCTCATAAGAGCTTGTTCACATTTAAGCGGATTATCAGTCTTACACAGTCCTAATCTATTTGATACTCTTAGTACGTGAGTATCGACTGCAATTGCGTTTCCTTTAAAAGCCTCCGAATATACAACATTTGCCGTTTTACGCCCTACACCCGATAGCTTTTGAAGCTTGTCCAAACTTTCAGGGACTTGTCCATCATATTCATCAATCAACTGCTTAGACATTGACAAAATATTTTTTGCCTTATTATGATAAAATCCACATGAATGAATTTTCTTTTCAAGTTCTTCTTGATTTAAAGTCAGCATCGATTGAGGCGTATTATATTGTTTAAACAGCTCATCACAAACAATATTCACCCTTTTGTCTGTACACTGTGCCGATAATATAACTGCCACTAAAAGTTCATAAGGCGAACGATAATTAAGCTCACATTTAGGTTCTGCAAAAAGTTCATCTAAATTAGATTTAATTATTAAATTTTTGTTTTCACTACAAGTTTTCGCATTATCAAAACTTACATCTTGAGCTTCATCTATACTTGCACTTTCAAAATGAATATTTGCTATCTTTTCTTTCCTTTGTGTCATTTTTTCTCCACAATCATCTCATTAGAGGGAATAATACAGTATCTCTAATATTTGGAAGATCATATATGAATTGTACAAATCTATCTATTCCAAAACCAAGTCCAGAAATTGGTGGCATTCCATGCTCCATGCTTAAAAGGAAATCTTCATCAACATCCATCGTTTCTTCATCACCTTGAGCCTTTTCCTCAAGCTGCTCTTCAAGCAATTTTCTTTGAACAAAAGGATCAACAAGCTCTGAATAAGCCTTTACAAGTTCTGCTCCGTCAGCAACAACTTGGAAGGCATCAACAATTCTATCATCTTTATCATTTCGTCTTGCTAGTGGCATAAGAACAGCTGGATAATTATAAATGATTGTTGGCTCAAAAATTTCAGCCCTAATCTTGCGTTTATAAATGTAATCAATAAGCGTTCTAATACTCTTACATTCTTCAAGATCGCCATAAGTAAATAAGTCTTTTTCTACAACTTTTCTTTTAAATTCTCCTAAGTCTGTTTCGCTAAGAAAATCAAATCCTAAAATTTCACGCAATCTTTCCACATAATTAATTCTAGGCCACTCGCTATCAAAGTCAATTTCTTTACCCTTGCATTGAACTTTTGTTGTTCCGATGCATTCATTTAAAAGTTTGATGATCATTGTGTGGAAGAATTTTAGATTATCCTCAAAATTCCAATATGAAGCATACCATTCAACTTGTGTAAATTCCTGCAAGTGAGTTGTATCCATACCTTCGTTTCTAAAATCTTTGCCAAGTTCATAAACCCTATCAATCCCTGCGCAAATACATTGCTTAAGCCAAGTTTCTTTTGCGATTCTCAAATTACACTCTATGTCAAGTGCATTGTGATGAGTATAAAAAGGCTTTGCGCTTGCGCCAGACACGCTTGTTTGAAGGACTGGAGTTTCAACTTCTATAAAGCCATTATCTTCAAGATAGCGTCTAATAAATGACTCAACCTTACTTCTAGTTAAAAACACTTTTCGTGACTGCTCATTGGTGATAAGATCAAGATATCTTTGTCTATAAATTGTTTCGGTATCATTTAGTCCATGAAATTTTTCTGGTAGTGGACGCATTGTTTTAGATAAAAGTGTAACCTTTTCCGCTTTAACAGTCACTTCCCCTGTTTGAGTGATATAAACTTCACCTTCAACTCCTACAAAATCAGCTATATCAATCATCTTTTTGTAGAAATCATAGTCTTCTTCACTTAATTCATTTCTACCTACTGAAACCTGTATTTTTGCAAAAAAATCGCGAATTTGAATAAATCCAAATTTGCCCATTACTCTTTTAAAAATTATTCTACCTGCAATTTTTACATACTTGCCAACACTTTCTCGTGCCTCGGCAATTGTACAAGTACGCTCAAATTTTTCCTTATAAGGAATTTCCTTCATTTTCTTAAGTTCTTCAATTTTATTTTTTCTAATATCTACTTCATTGTTGGATATATTTTGTTCAGCCATATTAAATCTCCTTTGCTTAAAAATCTAACTAATACAAAATTACCACAATTTCCAAAATAAGTCAATTTAAATTTGTTTTTTATATTTATTTATATTTGTTTTTATAATAATAGTTATTTTTTAATACCCTGTTCACATAGTTTTTTGTTTCTTTAAAAGGAATTTCCTTTAAAGACTGACCGTCAGCCGAATATTTTTCGTCTTTAAGCCACTGTCTAACATTGCCTATACCTGCGTTATAAGCGCAAAGTACTGTCTTTTGATTAGAAAAAATCTGCTTTAAATAGGAAATATAAAAAGCCCCCATTTGAATATTATATTCGGCGTCTTTCAGCATATCTTCGCTATAGTCAACATCCATTTTTTCTGCAAGCCATTTTGCTGTATCAGGCATGATTTGCATTATTCCAACCGCCCCTTTGCTTGAAATCGCATCCTCTTTAAAACCACTCTCAGCATTCGCGACCGAGGCTATAAGCGACGCCGAAATCTGATATTCTTCGGCAACTTTTTCAATTGTTTCGCTATATTTTATAGGATAAAAATAGGCATTAAAACAACCTATTAAAAATGCAAGCACGACTGCCAAGAGCACAAGAGAAGTGATTGAATAAAAATATTTCATAAATATATTTTATTTAATATTTTATTAATAATACGTTTTGTGCATTACCAATACACTTTAAATTTATTTATACACAACATTTCAGTTTCATTTTTTATGCCTAAATACGCGAAATCAATTGTTTTCCATGTATTACACTCACCTTGAAAAAACCAAAAAAGGTTCTAAAAGGTTGACCTTGCATAAGTGCACGTGCAAGAGTTAAACAGTTTTCTCTAAATCGCACACTTATACCGCAAGTTTTTCCCAAGTCATTTGGTGTTGAAATGATATCACAATAACAACCATTTTTCTTTAGCATATTGAAGAAATATAGAGTTTCATTTCTTGAAGTAAATACTCCTAAAATATATGACATATCCCTTTCTCCTTTTATGCACAATTTTCCCTCATAAACACTATATTGTTTATATAAAGGAAAGTTGACAAAAATGATTTATCTTGATAATAGTGCAAGTACATTTGTAAAGCCAAAAGAAGTAATTAAAGCCGTAAACGATAGTCTTATAAATTATACCGCAAATCCCGGAAGAAGCGGTCACAAGGCAAGTATCAAAACTGCCTTGAAAATCACAGAAGTAAGGCAAATGCTATCTCAGCACTATAATAACGGCAATATTGATAGAGTTATCTTCACACAAAACTGCTCTCAAGCTTTAAACATGGCAATTTTAGGCTGTGAAAAGAATGGCGGGCATATTGTGTGCACCGAAAATGAGCACAATTCCGTCTTAAGACCTTTACAACATCTTAGCGGCAAAGGAAGTGTGAATTATTCTATAGCTTTTCAATCTGACAGCAAAGGAATTAGCCTTGAAGATATTAAAAGAGAGATAAAACCAAACACTTACATGGTAATATGTAATCATATATCTAATGTCAACGGAGCTATAGCCGATATCAGTTCCATTGGAAAATATTGCAAAGAACATGGCATAATTTTCCTAGTCGATTGTGCACAAAGTTGTGGCCATATAAAGCTAGACATGAAAAAGGATAATATTGATTTTATAACCATAGCAGGTCATAAAGGTTTTTATTCACCACAAAGTATTGGCGCTCTTATAATGAATGAGTCCTTTACTCCAAATCCTATTTTATTTGGCGGAACAGGCACAAATAGTTTAGAACTTGTTCAGCCAGAATTTCTTCCAGAAAAGTTAGAGGTCGGAACAATATCTTCTCCGCTCATCATAGGACTTGGCGCAGGAATTAATTTCGTCGAGAAAAATTTTAATGCAATTCAAAATAAAATAGACGACCTAACAACATATATTAATTTTGAACTGAATAAACTCAATGTTCACTGCTATACACAACCTGAAAATAGTTATGGCGTAATCGCCTTTAATATTGCAAGCATAGATTCAAATGAAATAGCAAATGTATTAAACGAAAAATACGATATTTGCGTTCGTGGCGGATACCACTGTGCCCCAATAAAGCACAAAGCACTTGGCACAATAGGTCAAGGTGCCGTGCGTGTTTCAATATCATATTTCAATACTTTTAGTGAAATTCAAAAATTGCTATATGCCATAAAACATATTTTAAAAGATAAAAAGATAACCTAGATTTAAGGAATTACTTGAATGTCAAATTAGTTATTAAAACATTACATAATAGTCCTAAATATCATAAGTATAAGCTTAATTAAAAACACTAGTATGCAATGCATACTAGTGTTTATTTACGATAGAATTTAATAATTTTATCAAGCCTAATTTAAAGAGAAAAAACTTTATTTATTTTCATCCTTTTCTTCTTTTGGTAGTATTCTCTTAAGGTCAATTCTACCCTTGTCGTCGATTTTAATTACTTCAACC
>CALVML010000002.1 GCA_944345705.1 uncultured Clostridia bacterium
TGGTTGCGGGAGTTGGATTTGAACCAACGACCTTCGGGTTATGAGCCCGACGAGCTTCCGGACTGCTCTATCCCGCGATATACTTTAGCAAGTTTCCTTCGCTTGCCTTAATAGTATATGCTTATTCTAGCATTTTGTCAATAGTTTTTTATAAATTTTTTATAAATTTATTTTTTTAATGGACATGAATTTTAATCAAAAAATCTCAACTTGAGCTTCACGCATAGAAATATATGCCACCTATTATGAGAATATATGCCACTATATGTAGTATATTAAGCGAAATTGTCTTTGCCTTACTCTCTTTTGCAAATGTATCAGTAAGGCGTACAATTATTTCAAGTACTGATCCTGCAAGCAATGATAAAGCACATATTAAATGAGATGAGAATATCACCGCATTCACGCTCATAACAAGGAGTAGTCCAAGCACTGTATAGTAAATGGTATTTAAAACAATCTTAGTCACATCATTATACTTCTTGATTGCCCAAATTAAAAGCCCTATACCTGCGCCGAGAAGCACTCCACCCGCTAAGGCAAAAGGATTAAAAGGAGCAAGTGCAAGTGCACTGAATGAAAGAAGTAAGGTAAATATTATTTGACTTATATAATAGATTATCTGTTTTGCTTTTTGGCTGTTAATAGAGGCAAACTCCACTAGATTGATAAGAACATACAAGCCGTAAGCAATCACTATTAAAAGTGAATAGGCATTTATAACTCCTGTTAGGTTTGTTATCACAATTGCAAACAATAAAAGTGCAAAAGATGCAAGCACTTTCACTAAAAATCTTTGCCAACTGTTTTCTTTACCTATAATCGCTTGCAAGACACCTATCACAAGGCAAGCGAGTGCTAAAATAATGATTGAAGCCAAAATCATAGTTATATTTTAACCTAAAATAAAAATATTACAAAACAAATTAAATATTTTTTTAAAATTTGATAAAAATATCTATATGACAGCTTATCAAGATAGTATTATAAATAAAATTAAAGATGTTCTTTTGTATATTAGTGCTTTTGTACCTATGCAGGCACTTATTCTCATTAAACTTATCATAGAACTTTTGTGTGGCAATATTCCATTAAATGTCCTATCAATCATCTATCTTGTTACGCTTATTCTTTTAATTACAATAGGCGGACTTGGCTTGCTTTTAAACACCACCCTTTCAAATGATCAAAGTGGAGTTGTGATAATCCTGCAATGTGAAAACATAACTGACAAACATTTCTTAGGATATTTTTCACTCTTTGTACTCTTTGCTTTACAACTTAATCTTACACTTGTCAGCAGTTTTATAACATACCTTTTAATCTTAATCTTTATTGGCTTTGTCTATGTCAAAAATTCTCTATTTTATATCAATCCATTTCTTAATATTTTAGGCTATAGTTTCTATGATATCGTGTATACCGATGAAAAAGGCGAAAATGAAAGTGAAGCCAAGTTCTTCTATAAGGGCGAGCTTCAAACTAAGCAGAAATATAGAGTAATTATAAGAAATCGACATTTTTCTTTCTTAAGTTTGCATTAAAACCCTAAATTTAAAAAAATACAAACAAAAAAACTTGCTTTTTCATAATAGTTGAAAGCAAGTTTTTGTTTCTTTATTCTTTTATTTTTTCTTCTACACCTTCTACAATCTCACTTTTTTCGTCAACTCCATTTGTTTGATTGTCTTGTTCTTTATTTTCTGTTGGCTTTTGCTGGTCTATGGAATTTATCTTTTTAAACTTAAATACCTTCAAAATAGATGCAACTATTTTGTCATTAAAAACTATAAATTTGTCCCAGAAAAACTCGAGAATAAAGTTGATTACCATCATTAGAATAGTTACAAGTGTACCATTCCACCCGCTTGTTTCAAGTGCATCGCCACCAAAGACAGAAACAGGGATAAACATAACATAGAAGCAAAGTGCAAGCGTCATTGAAATTGGGACATTATTTGCCGACTTAAAAGTGAACTTCCTATTAAATGTGAAGTTCCATATAACAGAAAGGAGTATGCTTATCAAATATGACGGCCACCAAGGCAGAGCATTTGTCCAATTATATAGAAGTTCGAAAGATAAAAGTTGAATTACGCCAGCAGAAAGAGAAAACGCCAAAAACTTTAAAAATTGCAAGATTTCCGCCTTATTTATCTTTAACTTTTTCTTTTCGATTTGATTAAACTCACTTTTATTTTCATTTTGGTTTATTATGCTTTCTTCATCTATTTTGTTTTCATCTAATTTATTTTCGTCTAAATTTTCAACTTCTAAACTTTCATAAGAAGTGCCACTCTTTTCTTCTAAATCTGTAAAATCTTCTTGTTCCATGCTATAAAGTCCTTTTTTGATAAGTCATTTTAGCATATTAGATTATATTTGTAAAGAATTATTAAAAGATCAAAATTTTTTTAGATTTTTATCCTTAAGTTGCACGATCAAATATCGACAAATTAAGGCAAATACTTTTAAAAAATTTGCTCTTTTTTTTGAAAAGTACTTGCCTTTTTTCTATATATTATATATAATATATATATGTATATATAATATAGTAGATAATAGTTTTTAGGTATTTTAAAAGTGAAAATTTATTATCTTTTTTATTGCAAATTAATAGGAGAACTTTTGATATGGACGAAATGTTAAATGAAGAAGAGATCGGTAAATCTGTGAAATATGATGCCTCAGATATTCAGGTACTTGAAGGACTTGAGCCTGTACGCAAAAGACCTGGAATGTATATCGGATCAACGGACGAACATGGTCTTCATCACCTTGTGACTGAGGTTGTCGACAACTCGATTGACGAGGCACTTGCTGGGTATTGTACAAAAATTGAAGTCATAATCAATTTTGACGGCTCATGTTCTGTCATTGACAATGGTCGTGGTATTCCTACTGGCATTATACCAAAGGAAAATAAAAGTGCGGTTGAAGTTGTGCTTACAAAACTACACGCTGGTGGTAAGTTTGGCGGAGAAGGCTATAAAATCTCTGGTGGACTGCATGGCGTTGGTGTTTCATGTGTTAATGCCCTTTCAAAATATATGAGAGCAGATGTCTATCAAAACGGCCAGCACTATAAAATTGAGTTTTCACGCGGAAAAGTTATATCTCCACTTGAAATCATCGGCAAGACTGACAAGCGCGGGACTACTATCACTTTCATGCCTGATGACGAGATATTTGAAACAACAGTCTTTAACTTTGATACTATGAAAAATAGGTTTAGAGAGATTGCTTTTCTAAATAAAGGGCTTGTCATTTCTCTTGAAGATAAGAGAGAAGGTCAAGAGAGAAAAGAGGTTTTTGAATTTAAGGGCGGAATTGTTGAGTTTGTAGACTACTTAAACAAAAATCGTGAGACACTTTTGAGCGCTCCTGTTTATTTTAATAAATTCAATAAAAAAGATGGCGAAGTTGACAACGAAGTTGAGGTTTGCTTTCAGTTCAACGAAGGATACAGCGAAATTATCAACGCATACGCAAACAACATAAACACCGAAGAAGGCGGAACGCATCTTGACGGATTTAAAGCAGGACTTACTAAAGTCGTCAATGATTATGCAATAGCAAACAAGATCATCAAGGAAAACGAAAAACTATCTGGTGAGGACTGCCGAGAAGGCATTACCGCTGTAATTTCGGTTAAACTTCGCAATCCACAGTTTGAAGGTCAAACCAAGACAAAACTTGGCAACAGCGAAATGAGAAATATCGTATATAAGGCAGTAGTAGATGAGTTTGGTGATTACCTTGATCGCAACCCTGTTGAAGCTAAAAATCTCATTATGAAATCCATCACTGCAAAACGAGCAAGAGATGCTGCACGAAATGCAAGGGAGCTCACTCGTAGAAAGAGCGTGCTTGAAAATACCACCCTGCCTGGCAAGCTTGCCGATTGTAGCGAAAAAGATAGGCGCTACTGCGAAATCTATATCGTCGAGGGAGATTCTGCGGGCGGTACTGCAAAATCAGGGAGAGATCGTCGTTTCCAAGCGATTTTGCCACTTCGCGGTAAAATTCTCAATGTAGAAAAGGCTAGACTCAATAAAATTCTTGAAAACAATGAAATTAAATCTATGATCACCGCTTTTGGTTGCGGTATAGGCAATGAATTCAACGAAGACAAACTTAGATATGACAAAATCATCTGTATGACCGATGCCGATGTCGATGGTGCTCATATTAGAATCTTGCTACTCACCTTCTTCTTCCGCTATATGCGTCCACTTATTGAACATGGTCATGTATATGCTGCAAAACCACCACTCTATAAAGTTACAAGAAACAAAGATGACTATTATTTCTATTCAGATCAAGAACTTGAAGAATGGTATCAAGCAAATGGCAGAAAAGGATGTGCTCAACAGCGTTACAAAGGTCTTGGTGAAATGGATGCAGATCAACTTTGGGAAACTACTATGGATCCTGAACACCGCATTCTTATCCAACTTACTATGGAAGACGCAATTGAAGCCGAGAAATACTTTAATGACTTAATGGGCGAAGATAGTGAATTAAGACGAAAATTTATAGAAGAAAATGCAAACCTTGTCGATATGGAAGACATTGACGCTTAATTTTAACAAGAAATCATTATTTTTAAGCAAAACATTACTATTAGACATTAAAGAAAAGTTTTTTCAAATAAAGATTAATTATCTTTCAAAATTGATTTATATAAGCATCAACTTTTGTAAGTAACATGAGTGAAATCTTAAGGTCTTATCAATCCTTTTATCAAATTTTTAATACCTAGGAGAAAATATGTTAAATAAAAAATACTATCTTGAAACATTTGATATGTTTAGATCATCTTGGGGTGAAGAAAGTGAATTTAGGTTATGCATTGAGGAGATGAGTGAACTAACCAAAGAACTTTGCAAATTTATGAGATATTCAAGAAACGAAAAGAGCCAAGAAAACGATGAGAAGTTAAAGCAAATTAAATCAAATATCATCGAAGAAACTGCAGATGTCCTTATATGTGCCAGTCAAATTATGCATATTGTTGGCGAAGACGAAGTCAAAAAGGTCATGGATTACAAGATCCAGCGCGGACGAAAAATAGTCGAAGATTATATCAATAAAACAAAAAATCAACCTAAAAATAATTAGTGGTTATTTAATAAATAATTTAAAAATTGTTGTTTATTATAAATCATTAGAAAAAAAATAGATAAGCATAAAAAATTTCGAAAAAATTAAAAAAAACAAGAAAATATATCATTTTTACTTTATATAATCAAAAATCTTTTAATAAAATGACGGGAAGACAAAAATTAGGAGAATAAAATGGACAACAAGCATGAAAGCAAAAAGTCTTTAGATGAAATCTTTAAAGACACCAAAATTGAAAAAGTCGACACTGTTGATAACCTTAAGAAATCCTTTATTTCTTATGCTATGGCTGTCAATGTTTCGCGTGCAATACCAGATGTAAGAGATGGACTTAAACCTGTGCATAGACGAATTCTCTACGCTATGGGCGAAATGAATAATTTCTATGACAAGCCAACAAAGAAGTGTGCAAGAATTGTCGGTGATGTTATGGGTAAATACCACCCTCACGGCGACAGCTCTGTCTATGATGCAATGGTTAGGCTTGCACAAGATTTCTCTATTAGATATCCACTTGTTGACGGACAAGGTAACTTTGGTTCTGTCGATGGCGACCCACCTGCTGCTATGCGTTACACAGAAGCAAGGCTTTCCAAGATTGCAGGACTTATGCTTGAGGATATAGATAAAGAAACCGTTGATTTCTATCCTAACTTTGATAATACTCTTGAGCAACCAACAGTGTTACCTGCAAAAATTCCAAATTTGCTTATAAACGGCGCTGACGGCATTGCTGTTGGTATGGCGACAAATATACCGCCACACAATCTAACCGAGGTTTTAACCGGCTTACAAGCGCTTATAGACAATCCTGATATCGATATTGACGACCTTATAAAGATTATTCCTGCCCCTGACTACCCTACAGGTGGTATAATCATGGGACGCGTTGCTGTCAAACACGCATACAAGACTGGTCGAGGCGGTATCGTAGTTCGTGGTAAAGCTGAAATTGAAGAAACATCGTCTGGCAAAAGCAGAATTATCATAACTGAACTACCTTATCAAGTAAACAAAGCTCAACTTATCATTCAAATTGCTGACCTTGTAAAGAATAAAAAACTTGAAGGCATTAGTGATATTAAAGAAGAATCTGATAGACGCGGAATGAGAATTGTAATTGACATCAAGAAAGATGCCAATGCTCAGGTAGTGCTAAACTCTCTTTACAAACAAACGCAACTTCAAAAAGGAAGCGGAATAATTTTCCTTGCCCTTGTAGATGGTCAACCTAGAATACTCAACTTAAAAGAGATGCTTTACTACTATCTTGAACATCAAAAAGTCGTTTTGAGAAGAAAGACAGAATTTGATCTTAAAAAAGCTAGAGAGCGAGAGCATATCGTCAAAGGTCTTGTAATTGCACTTGCGAGCATTGACGAAGTGGTGCAGATTATCAAATCTTCTAAAGATAGACAAGACGCACTTGTAAAACTCACTGAAAACTTTGAACTTGATGAAATTCAAGCAAACGCCATACTTGATATGCGACTTGCAAAACTCACCTCTTTGGAAGTTGAAAAACTTAAAGAAGAACTTGAAGAACTTGAAAGACTTATCGCTGACCTTGAAGATATACTTGCAAGACCTGAGCGTGTTCTTCAAATCTTGCGAGATAACTTTGAAACAATTAAACAGCAGTATGGTGACGATAGACGCACTGAAATCAGCCTTGATGGTGGTGGAATAGATATTGCCGATCTTATCGAAAAGGAAGATGTAGTCATATCTATGACAAATCAGGGATATATCAAACGCATGAGCACAAGTGAATATAAGGCACAAAATCGCGGTGGCGTTGGCGTGACTGCTCACAAGACCAAAGAAGAAGACTTTGTCAAGAACATTTTTGTGACAAATACTCATGACGATCTACTATTCTTTACCAACAAAGGAAAGGTATATTGCATAAAGGCTTATGAAGTGCCACAGGCACAAAAGACCGCTAAAGGTAGAGCTATGATCAACCTACTTATGCTAACTGACGGCGAAGTTGTTACAACTGTAATACCAAGACGAGATGGAGATAGTGGATATCTTGTAATGGCAACGCGAAATGGCCTTATAAAGAAAACTGATATCAAGGAATTTGACTCCATACGAAAAGTAGGAAAGAAAGCCATCCACCTTCTTGAAGGTGATGAACTTATTGGAGTTGAATTATCCGATGGCGATGATGACATCTTGATTGCTTCTCATAATGGTAAAGCCATTCGCTTCTCTGAAAGTGATGTGCGCAATATGGGACGAGATAGTCAAGGTGTACGCAGTTTGAAACTTTCTAAAGATGACTATATTGTTGACATGGCTGTAGTTAAAGGAAGTAGCCAAATCGTCACAATAAGCGAGCATGGATATGGCAAGCGTAGCGATGTTGAAGACTACCGTTTGCAATCGCGTGGCGGAATGGGTGTGAAAGCTGGAGTATTCAATGAAAAGACAGGACTTCTTGCCTCATTAAAACAATCGATAGAAGATGACGATATTATGCTTATTGCAGACAATGGTGTCATTATACGAACGCCTGTAAATCAAATAAGCAAACTATCAAGAGTCAGTCAAGGCGTGAAAGTTATGCGTCTTAAAGATGAAAACAAGATTGTAGGCGTAGCACTTGTCAAAAAAGAAGAAATACAAGAAGATAATGAAGACGGCTCTCTTACTGAAGAAGGACAATCAATAAAGGCAGTTCTTGATAATATTGATGAAAAACTGACCGAAGGTGAAGAGTTACCTTCTCAAGATGTTGGATCTGACTACCCTAGTGATGAAGAATAATAAAATAATTTATTATTTTGAGATTTTAGTAATTTACAATTCATTCTATATAAAAAGTTCGGAGATTTTATAAACCGAACTTTTTTATAAAAAATCACAAAAAAAATCTTATAAAATCAAAATTTTATATGTATTTATATAAGATATCTTCGTTTTACTTGACTTTTAGCATGAAAAATGATATCATTTCATAGCAAAGAAAACTGACATAGTCAAAATTCGATTTTTTAATCGATATTATCGAAAGTCAAACTTGATTGAAAAGTGAGACTGATGGTAAAATATGCTATATGATGAGTGAAAGCGTGAATCTTTAAAATTTTACTAAAATAATAGCGTCATGTAGTTTAAGTTTAGTCTATTTAGGGGCTGTGAAGGTATTTTTAACGATGTTAAAAATAAATTCAATGTTTGCAAAAACATTGAATTTGCGGACATTTTCATGTCCGCCTTCACAGCCATATCTTTAAAGGGAGAAAGCCTATGCCAAACATTAACGAACAAGCCTATCTAAAGAAGACAATAAACATCCTTGATAAAAAGATAGAACAAAACAAAGACAAATTAAAAACTTATGAGGATGAGTTTGCTTCTCGCAAGCAGGAATTAAGCAGTGAATATTCAGATATAAGTCGTGGCGGAGATCTTTCTGGTGCCTATGCAAGTCTTGCCGATTTTGAAAATATTGAAGAAAATCTTTATAAAGAAAACAAAAGACTGACAAATCAAAAAAATAGTCCTTATTTTGCCAGAATAAATTTTGAGCCACAAAACAAAAAAAGAACTCAAAGAATTTATATAGGTATAGGAAATGTTATACAAGATAATCATGTCTATGTAGCCGACTGGAGAGCACCAGTATGCTCTATGTATTATGACTATAGCTTAGGCGATGCAAGTTTTGAAGTTGACGGCAAGACCATCAAAGGCAATATTACCCTAAAGCGTCAGTATAAGATTGAAGATGGACAGCTTCTATCCTACTTTGACACTGATTTAACTATAAATGACGAAATACTGCAAGAAATACTTTCTCACAATGTGTCAACAAAAATGAAACAGATTGTTTCTTCAATTCAAAAGGAACAAAACTCAATCGTACGAAAGGATAGAGCTGAAAATATGCTCGTGCAAGGGGTAGCAGGAAGTGGAAAGACTTCAATTGCACTCCATAGAGCAGCCTATCTCCTATATAAATATCGCGGAAATATTAAAAGTAGCGATATAGTTATCATTTCACCAAATAATATTTTCTCAAGTTATATCTCTGATGTTCTTCCGCAACTTGGCGAAGACAACCTAGTTGAAACCACCTTTGAACAGATTGCGAGAACTGAACTAAAGCGTCCACTACAATCTCGTGAAAGAATGCTAGACGAAATTGCAACAAATCCAAAACAAGAAGACTTAAATGAAATTTCATATAAATCTTCCTATGAATACCTTGATAATCTACTGAGATTTTTGCGTGGTCCATTCCTTGAGACCTTCTCACCACAGACATTAAGTTATGTAGTGGGCGAAGATATGGACGGAAACAAGCAAACAATAGATTTTACTGCTGAGCAAACAAAAGAACTATTCTTTAAAACCTTTAAAGGACTTGATCTTTATGAGCGTATCAATAAAATTGCTTGGCAATATGCAATGGTCTTTACAGAAGATCGCCATTATACTAAAGAACAAAATTCAGCGCTAAAAGAGAGATTTAAACGCATATTGTATAAATTTCTACCTATAAGGGATGTTGAAAAGATATTTGAAATATTTATGGCAAGAGAAAATCTTTCCTACCATAAGGATACCACTATAAAATATATGGATAAGGGAACATATCTCGCAATCAAATATTATCTTTACGGATTTGACCATGATTTCTCTGCAAAATATTTGATTATAGATGAAATGCAAGATTTTACACCTGTTGATATCTATCTATTCAAAAAACTATGGCACTGCCCTTGCATTGTAGTTGGAGATGTCCATCAAAGCATAGAAAAAGCGATGACAAGCGACTACTTGCAGATCACAGCCGATTTCCTTGGTTGCAAGTTACTTATGCTTAACAAAACCTATCGTTCTACTAGAGAGATTGCAAAGTTTGCAAATGATCTTATCGGACTTGACAACATAGAATTTGTAAATAGAAGCGGAGAAGAGCCATGTGTAATACAATCTTTCTCACAAGTCAAAACTATAGAAAAATTGATCAATGAAAAATGTAAAGATTATGATCATATCGCAATCATCTGCAAATGTAATAGAGAAGCAAAAGAAATCTATAAAGAATTAAGTAAACTTATAGATTGTAAATTGATTGAACAGCCTGAAGATTACAACAATAGAATTCTAGTTACAACTTGTGCAACAGCAAAAGGTATAGAGTTTGACGCAGTTATAATTCCAAATGCCTCAGATGACAATTATTACAACACAATTGATAAGAATATCATCTATGTTTCATCGACAAGAGCATTGCATAAACTCTTCTTCACCACCTCAAAAAAGCCTTCAATCTTTTTGAAAAATATTTCTTTACAAAAAGAATAATTATAAATTTTTCGATGCAAATTTATGCACGAATATGCAAAAAGATAAAAAAGAAAAAACAAACCAATCAAATTATCAACATTTCAAAAATTAAAACATTAAAAAATTCCTTTCAAAAGCAAAAAAATCTTCTTAAAACCCCTTATATGCACAAAAAATCATGTGGAAATGTGGATAACTCCCACATTTTTCCACAATAAAAGGACAAAAATAAGTATTCTGCATAAAAATTAATGGTTTTGTATAATTATTTACTTGTGGAAATGTGGATAACTCTTTGTGCATAACTTTTTACAGATTTTACGCAAAACTTGTATGATTTTTGTAAAAATAACCTAAGTTGAAAATCATTTTATAATGATAAAAAACATGTAAATATACAATCTTTATTTTTAAAAGAGCTAATTCAAACCTATGGCTCTATACAAATAATATATAGATAAAAGGAGAAACAATGAGCGAGAATAAGATTATAACTCCACGAAAATTGTCGGGCTTTATGGAACTGTTGCCTGAAAAGCAAGTCATTTTTGATTATTATATGGACAGAATTAAAAAAGTCTTTCTTGACAATTCTTTCCTTCCACTTGACACGCCAATTTTAGAGTATAGCGAGATCTTGCTTGCTAAAAGTGGTGGTGAAGTTGATAAGGAAATCTATCGCATGCAAAAAGGTGATAATGATATATGTATGCGATATGATTTGACAGTGCCACTTGCAAGATTTATAAGTATGGAAAAGGATAAACTCACATTTCCTTTTAAAAGATTTCAAATTGGCAAAGTCTTTAGAGGAGAAAAAGCACAAAAGGGAAGGTTTAGAGAATTTTACCAGTGCGATGCAGATATAGTCTGTCAGGACAACCTTCCATTGCCTGCAGATGCCGAGTGTATCAGGCTTATTTTCGAAGTTTTTAAAGCCATAGAAATGGAAGATATAGTTGTCCTTATATCAAACAGGAATATACTCTTTGGACTTTGTGAAGCTCTAGGATATCAAGATAAAAATTCACAAATACTTATAGTACTCGATAAAATTCACAAGATCGGCAAAGAAAATGCTCTTGCTACTCTTGTTGACCTTGGCGTCAAAAAGGAAGACGCACAAAACCTTATCGATATCACTACCCTATCTGGCAAATTTGACGTGGTACTTGAAAAAATCGAAGATATCTGCTCTAATCAAATTTATCAGCAAGGTATAAGCGAATTAAAAGAACTTAATACCTATTTAAAAGCATATAATCTAGACGAAAACAAATATCAACTAGATCTATCAATTATACGCGGGCATAACTATTATACTGGCACTGTGTTTGAAACTATTATGCCATCTCACAGTGAATTTGGCGCTATCTGTGCTGGAGGAAGATATGACAATTTGACATCCTACTTTAGCACAAGTCAAATGCAAGGAGTTGGTATAAGCGTAGGACTGACAAGACTTTTTGATTTGCTTGACAAAAATGATCTTTTAACAAAGAATGTTAAAAATAATTTGAAAGTTGAAATCATTCCACTCGGTAATACCATAAGCGAGTGTTTAAAAATGGAAGCATATTTGAAAGAGAATGGAATAGTATGCCAAACAAATTACACATCTTCATCTTTTAAATCTAAAATGAAGCAGGCAAACAAACTAGGCGTACCTTATGTCATAATTATAGGCGAAGAAGAAGTAGAAAAACAGACCTTTGCTTTCAAAGACATGATTACTGGAAATCAACAAATGCTTTCAAAAGTGCAGATTTGCAGTTTTTTGAATAATCAACATAAGATATAAGTTAAATTTAATGCTTATATCTTTTTTTAAAGATAGATATCATATAGTTAAAAAATGTTTTGTGAAAATTTAAAATAGGTATATACTAAGTCTATGAATAATAAGACTCGAGAAAAACTTAAAAACCTAACCACAAAACCTGGCGTCTATATCATGAAAGATATAGATGGTGTAGTAATATATGTTGGAAAAGCAAAAAATTTGAAAAATCGCGTAAGTCAATACTTTCGATCTTCTGTTAAGCCAAGCAAAGTACAGGCTATGGTTGACAATATAGATGACTTTGAATATTTTGTAACCATGTCAGAAATGGACGCACTCGCTCTTGAGAGCAATCTTATAAAGAAACATCAGCCTTTTTATAATATCCTGCTAAAAGACGGCAAACAGTTTCCTTACATCAAAATTGACTTAAAACAACCTTTCCCTAAACTAGAAATTACGAGAAAAGTAAAAAAAGATGGTGCAAAATATTTTGGACCATACTTTGCAGGTCTTGATGTGAGAGAAATTATAAAGACAATCAACTATGCATTTAAAATTAGAACTTGCAACAACAAAATAACAGAAACCTCTATTGCAAAACGAGAATGTCTAAATTACAGTTTAGGGCTTTGCAATGCTCCATGTACTAAAAGGGTCAATACACAGGAATATCGAAAAGAAATAGATAAAGTCATCAACTTTTTAAATGGTAATGATGACGAAATAGAGAAAATTCTCACTGAAAAGATGCAAAAATACGCAGAAAATGAAAATTATGAAAATGCTTTAATTATGCGTGACAGGCTTAAGATGGTCGCAAAACTCAAACAAAAGATTGTCGCCAACTTGCCTAAAGATGTAAGCAAAGATATATTCTATCTAATGAATAATGGTCTTAGTGGAGTCATCACCTACATGGCGGTGCGTGGTGGAAAAGTGCTTGCCATATACTCCTACCCCTGCACTGACGCTTCACTTGAAGAAGAACAAACGCTGTTTAATTTCTTGCTACAATTCTATGAAGATAAATTAATTCCAAACGACATTATTCTTTCTCATGATTTAAGTGAAAAAGAGTTGTTGATGTCTAGTTTAGGTAAAAAAGTAAATCTTATAACTAACCCACACGGAATAAATAAAACACTACTTGAAATGGCAAAGGAAAATGCAAACATCTATTTAGACAAAATGATAGAGAAAGAAAAACTTAAATATAATAACACTATCGGTGCTATAAAACTGCTAAAGGAAAAACTTAATTTAAAAGAAGTGCCACTTCGTATGGAATGTTATGATATTTCAAACATTAGTGGAACAAATAAGGTCTGCTCTATGGTGGTTTTTAAAAATGGCGAGCCATCTAAAAAAGATTACCGCAAATTTAAAATAAAAACTGTCAAGGGCTCAAATGACTTTGCATCTTTAAAAGAAGCACTTACTAGACGGCTTACAAGATTTGTTTCGCAAAACGGAGCAAGTTTTAGTGAAAAACCAAATCTTATAATCATCGATGGTGGTAAAGGACAACTTTCATCTTGCTTTGAAATACTAAAATCATTTAATCTCGAAAATGACATCGAAATGATAAGTCTTGCAAAAAGAATAGAAGAAGTATTTGTACCAAAATCGCAAGAAGCAATTATATTGAAAAATGCATCGCTAGAGTTAAGGCTTTTGCAGAGAATAAGAGATGAAGCACATAGATTTGCAATAACTTATCATCGTCAATTGCGCACAAAGAAGCAAACTAAATCAGTACTCGACAATATTAAAGGCATAGGACCTAAAAAGCGTGATGCCCTTCTTAAAGCTTTTGGCACAAGTAGAGAAATTGCAAATGCAGATGTTGAACTTTTGCAAACGGTACCAGGTATCAATCCTACACTTGCACAATCTATACACCTGTATTTTAAGAACTATCCTATTGATCAAGGAATTGAAGAATAATTAATTTCGTCAATTTTTGCACTTAAATTCAATATATATATTTTGAAAATTTTTAAAATAATTGGTAATTTTCAATCTATTTGTTATACTTTAACTTAGGAGGATAAAAAATGAAAAAAATTACAATGGTTCAATATGGCTGTGGAAAAATGAGCAAATACACAGTTAGGTATGCTCTTGAAAAAGGCTTGAAAATTGTCGGCGCATTTGATATCGACAATAGTTTGATCGGTAAAGATCTATCTGTCGTTCTAGACAGTGATACACCACTAAAAGTCAAGATTAAACACGCTGATGAATTTGACGCTTTCTTACAATCACATGAAGTTGATATAGTTGTTGTCACAACAACAAGTATATTTGCAGAAAACTACCCTATCTATGAAATATGTGCTAAAAATGGCGTAAATGCAATATCCACTTGCGAAGAAGCTTTCTATGCACAAAATTCCAATCCAACACTTGCAAAAAAACTTGACAAACTTGCAAAGAGCACTGGCTGTACAATCTGCGGAAGCGGATATCAAGATGTATTCTGGGGAAATCTTATAAGCGTACTTGCAGGTGCAACTCATAAGATTGACACAATAAAAGGAAAATCTAGTTACAATGTCGAAGACTATGGAATTTCACTTGCTAGAGTACATGGTGCAGGCTTAAGCCCTGAAGAATTTGAAAAAGAAGTTGCCTCTCATGACAATATAAGTGAAAAGGAAAGAGAAGAACTTATTAAAAAAGGCAAATTTGCTCCTAGTTATATGTGGAATGTCAATGGCTGGCTATGTTCCAAACTTGGACTTCATGTTGTAAGTCAAACTCAAAAATCTGTGCCACAGATTGCTGAACACGATATCTACTCTTCTACCTTAGATATGACTATACCTAAAGGTCATTGTACAGGTATGAGCGCGGTTGTTACAACAAAGACAAAGGAAGGAATCACCATTCAATCAGAGTGTATAGGAAAGGTTTATGATAAAAATGAATTTGACTGCAATGACTGGACTATAATAGGCGAACCAAATACAAGAGTTGTGATTGAAAGACCTTCAACTGTAGAATTGACCTGTGCAACTGTAATCAACCGTATAGTTGAAGTGCTTTGCGCTGAACCTGGATATACCACAACTGACCAAATGCCAGAAAACATCTATAAAGCTTTCAACCTAGATAAATATGTTGAAATCGTAGATGACTGTGGATGTGGATGCGATGGAGAACATCATTGTCATGATTAATATTTAAAGGCAGATTATGAAAGGAATATTTATTACATTAGAAGGTGGAGAAGCTTGCGGAAAAACTACTCAAATCCAAATGCTTAAAGAGTATTTCAAAAACAAAAAAATAGACGCACTCTTCACTAAAGAACCCGGTGGAATGCCACTGACAGATGAACTAAGACGGCTTATTCTTAACTATGAAATTGACCCGCCACTTGAAAAGACAGAACTTTTACTCTACATGGCAGCTAGAATTGAGGATATTGAAAAAGTTATTAAACCTGCCCTTCAAGAAGGTAAAATTGTAATTGCTGATAGATTTAATGACTCAACTATCGCATATCAAGCAAGTGGTAGACAAATTATGTCAATTGACGATATGATCAATTTCACAGAGAATATAATCGATAATTTTACGCCAGATCTTACAATTTATTTAAGACTTGATCCGCAGACAGCTTTCGAAAGAAAGAAAAATATTGATTTAGAGCTTGACCGCATAGAAAAGGCAGGCTTAGATTTTCATAGACGCGTACTCGAAGGCTTTGATTATATGGCAAAAAAAGAACCTGAAAGATTTGCTATAATTGACGCCTCTAAATCAAGGGATGAGGTTTTTAAAGAAATTTTATCAGCTATTCGTAAAAAAGTTGAGATTTGATTAATACGCAAAGGGCTATAGGCACAAAAGAATTTTTGTGCCTATAAATTTGCTTGCAAATTTGCAAAAATTTTGAAAATAAAATTTTTGCGCCCTTTGCGTTTTTATTTATCGCTCAAACTTTACTCTAAAAACAAAAAATCAACAAGACATTCTTGTTGATTAAATGTATATTCAAATTACCGATACAGGACTTAAAAAGTGGCTTTGCCATTTTTTTATTTAATACCACCCTTTTTATATATTCCTTTAACATATCCTTGATAATCAAAATCTTTATATTTTTCATTTTCACTCATAACAAACATGATTGGCTTTGCACTAAAACACTTTTTATATTCTCGATTGACATCATCATAACTTATACTATCATACAATTTCTTTGTATATTTTACATCATCATCTATAATATTACCAAAGTCATCATACTGAGAAAATAATATGCCTGCTTGCATCCTTGTCGATTTTAAATCGAAATTTGCTAAGTTTTCAAGTTTTTCCTTTTGTCTATCAAAAACCCCTTTATCTAAATCTTCAGGCAAAGTCTGATAAAACTCTTTATAGGCTTCAATAACTTCGCTTATCTTATCATCTTGACATTCTAGATATACATCAGTCGCCTGATAAATATTGTGATTTAATACATCAATACTACTGCCATAACACAATTCTTTTTTAGTCCTTATAAAGACAAATAAGATTTCATTTAAGCAAACCGACAAAATTCTTATTATTTCTTCATACTTTCGATCCATATATTTTGTCATATCTCTTTTGCCGTAAAAGTAAAGAAGACACATAAGTCCCTTATCTTTTTCTACAGGTTGAAGATAGAAATATTTTTTGTCCTTATACCCTTTGAAATCACTGCGACTAAAACCAATCTTGCCATGATCTTTAATCCTAGGCTCAACATACTTATCAATAAGTTTTTTTAACTTCTTTATTGATATATTTCCAGTCACTACAATAGTCATGTTGTCTTTATTAAAGTAACTATCAATATAGTTTTTTATGTCCTTTAAAGTAATCTTTGCTAAACTTTCCTTTGACCCTGCAGGTGACAATTCACAATTTACAATTTCGGGATTTTTAGATAGTTCTCTTCGTTGCTCTAAAGATAAAGTGGCGATATTCGTTTTTACGCGCGTCACAATTTCATCTTGAATAATCTTTTTCTCTGCTTCAAATTCGCTGTCCAAATAGAGTAAATTTGCAAATGGATCTGTCAATCTATCAACTGCTTCTTCAATTTGAGTATTTGGCACTCTTACATAAAATGAAACATAATGATATGAAGTTCTTGCGTTCATTTCAACAAATCTATATAGATCTTTTTGTCTGTCAGTTCTTGTCCTATTTTTAGTAGAAAAACCCATTAACGCATGCTCGCAAAAATGAGCAGTTCCACCTTTACCTTTAGGATCATTATAACCACCCGCTTTAAACTTCAACTCAAAGTAAACTCCAGTCACCGCTTTTATTTGCTTATAAAGAATTTTAAACTTATTTTTATAATTAATTATCTTTATCATATATATCTCCAATCACTATGATAACATTTAAAAATCATAATTACAAATAAAATTAAAAAAAGCATGAATTTATTTTGTTCATGCTTTAAAATTTTATTAAAAATTCAAATTTTAATCATTATTATTGTTTTTTAAATTAAGATTTGCTTTCTTTTGAAATTTGCCATCTTTTTTATAGACAACAAATTTTGTGTCTTGACTTTCGCTAAGTTCCTGAACACGAGCAAGTGCCTCTTCCTTAGTTTTTCTAGAGTCAATAACACGCTTTGCACCATCTTTCTTTATTTTCCATAACTTATCTTCTTTATCAAAGACAACTCTATATACGCCTTTCTTAGACTTTTCTGAGTTTTCTTTTTCAACACCTTTTTCTTCTTTGCTATCTTCTTTAACTTCAGTGTTTTCTTTCTTTACTGTATCCTTTTCAAGTTTTTCTTCAGTTTTGTTTGCTTTTGTTTCTTCTTTTTTCTTTTTCTTAAAAAAACACATAATTTTCTCCTTGTACTTAATTCAGTTAAAGTATAACACAATATTCAGCATTTTTCAAGATGTATTTTAAATAAACTAAAAAAGTCTTTTAAATAAAAGACTTTTTAGATAATATCATTATCGCTTAATATATCCTCTTTGATACGCTTGTATTCATACTCGTTTATAAGCTGATTTTCATAGAGTATTCTTGCGTCTGCCAGTCGCTTTGACGCTTCTCCTCTATCAATTCTATTATAATATATTGCACCATAGTCACTTCCAATACCAGTAAAGTATCCAATTATTGTGAGTAGTACAATAATAAATGCACTAAATATAAACTGTAAAACTGCAAAACCGCAAAGTTTGCCTACATGAGTAATAAGTTCATCTTTAGTATATTTTGAGAATGACAATATTTTTATTCCTACAAGAATACTTATAATGCCGATTATTGGAATAATGATTGAGCATATTAACACTTGATTTTTTTTAGTTTCAAAATCAGCACTTGCTGACCAACCTGATAGGTATGGCGAACTTGTTGCAAATACTATACCAACAATAGCCATGACGATTATACAGATAATTCCAAAAATGATTGACAAAGAACCAGAAGCCAAAAACCACTTGTTCTGATTAATACCATTTTTGTATTTGTTAAAGACAGAGCTTGTATATTTATCATCTATGCTTTCATCAAATTCAAGGTCCTCAATCTTGTACTTGTTCTGCACAGAATCGGCAAGTTCTTCTTTGATCTCTTCTTTTAAACTATATTTACCGAAATCCATCACATTAATTATAGCATATTTAGTGTAATTTGTAAAGAGCTATATGATAATTCTTTCACCACGAAATTTACTAAAATTTGTCAGGACTTCGTACTCAGTACTCTCTATTAATGGTGCAAGAGTGGATGCATTTGACAATATAGTCACTCTATCACCAATTTTGCAATCTAATTTACTAACATCCGCCATAAATGCATCCATACAGATATTGCCTACATTTTTAACCTGCTTGCCATTTATTTCTATCTGCAATTTATTTGATAATTTCCTTGGCAGGCCATCTCCATAACCTAAAGGAATTGTGGCAATCGTCATATCTGATGTGGCAGTAAAACCGCATAGATATCCTATGTGCTCATTTTTCTCTACTTTAACAATATCTACTATTTCGCTCTCAACACGCATAACCGGCAGAACCTGACTATTGCCATATCCGTATACCTCAAGCCCAACTCTATTCATATCGCAAGTTATGTCTTCAAATATACTATTTCCACCCCCTACATGTTTAAGTGTATGCCAAGAGTTTGGCAAATATTTTATAAATTTATAGAATTTATTCTTTTGCCTTAAAGTATAGTCTTTATCTGTTGTAAGTGAAGAAAAATGAGTATATATGCCAGCCAAAGACATGCCGTTATATTTTAATAGTTTAATAATCTTTTTAAGTTCGGCAATTTTTCGAATGCCATACCTATTCATGCCAGTATTTAAACAGAGATGAAATTTTGGCGTCAAACTATTCTCTTTGGCAAGTTTTACTATCCGCACAGCATCACTGTATGAAAATAAGGCAAATGATATATTTTCTTGCATACAAGTAATATAGTCTTCGCATTTACCAAAAACTATGATATCCTTGTCTGTATATTGCCTTGCCAAAAGCGCTTCTGTTTGATTTGAAACTCCAAAATAATCAATTTTTTCTGTTAGGATGCTAACTATCTCCTTAAGACCATGTCCATAGGCATTAGCTTTAACCATAACACAGATATCATGTCCTGATGTCTGCTTTACCATCTGCAAGTTGTGTAAAAGATTTTCTCTTGATATGTAAATTTTTGAAAACATATCTTATTATATTCTCGTTTAGTTTGCGAAGTGATTGAATTGATTTAATAAAAAATAAAGTTATCTTTTTAAATCGGTTTGAATTTTGAATAAAAAACGCTAGAAGCCGTAAGAGATCTTTCTCTTACAATTGCCTAAAGGCAATTCTTAATTTTCACAAGTGAAAATTAAGCGCTTCTAGCGTGCTGAGCCCGCTCAAGTATAATTCTACATCAAACTTCTACTCCCGCAGGAGATTTTGGCGAAAATGTACCATTTATACCGTTTTTATAGATCTTTTCTATATAATTTTGCTTTTCATAAAATCTATTTGCAATATTTTTGAAATGTTTAATGTCACTTTCAGTAACATCATCACTTAGTACCACAACATCCGATATATTAGAACTATAAATATATTCAGTAAACATTCCGCTTAGGTTTGATGCAAAGAATGAATTTTGAATTTGTGATGAGAAAATGTTATATCCCTGATACAAATTAGTATTTGATGGCAAACCATACAGATAGCAAAGAGTAGGCAGTATGTCGTAAGTATTGCAAAAATCACTTACAAAATAGCTTTCACCATTTACATACTTTGGACTATAGAAGATCATAGGAATATTGTTTATATAGGTATTGCTACTATTCGATTTTTCAATTCCCTTAATCTTGTAACAAAGATCACTATAATATGAATTATGATCTGCGAAAAGCAAGATTGAAGTATCATCCGCCCTTCCGCGCATCTCCAGTTCTTGAATTAAATTTTCAACAGTCTTATCAAGATCAATCATTGCAGCTTTATAATTTTTAAATAGCGTTAAATCATGTTCATTTGTAGGCAAGATGTAATCAGTGTTTTCTGTAAACCACTTTACAAATTCGTCATAATTCTGCTCAAATAATTGATAATACTCATTGAGATCTGAAGTTTGGCTATCATAAGGACCATGAGTAGAAAGCGTTGCTATAAAAGTGAAAAATCTATCGGTATCAGGGATAATATAATCCATAACATTAGAAGTAAAATCAAGATCTGGGAACCAGTCGCCGAAATAGTTGTAATCATACGATCCTGTATAGTCTTCATAACTAATAAAATTGTCAAAGCCAATCCCATCAATGCCATGTGTGACATTTCTATCATAGAAACCTTCATTGTTTGCATGTACATAGGTTGTAGAAACGGTCCCCCCCCCACAAGATTTGAAGATGTTTGGCAGTGAATAGTCAAAAGTGTAACCATTGTAGTAGGCATCTACAATTAGTGAATCTTTAGGCATACTGCCATTTAAAACAATTCCTTCACTGATGTTTGTTCTATTTCTAGCATAAAAATTGTCAAATACGACTGCATTATCGCCATAAACCATATTCCAAAGAGTTGGAGTGTTGATTGGATCTATAGCATACCAATCTAGACTTTCACATAGCACAACAATCAAATTGTCACCATATAAAGGCGCATTAGTATTCCCCTCAACATATCCACTATCTATAAAATCTTGATAAGACTTATATTCATCTTCATCTATTGAATTTCCAAAAATTAGATTTAGCACACTTTTAGTATAAAAACCATAGTGACCAAATTTCTTAAAGGCTTCAGTTTTGAATTGGAAATTGTCCCAAAGATATTCGTCACTCGTTTCAATCTCGGTGTCAGCACTTGTTGCCTGTATTAAATTTGAAGACTGAATTTGAAACATAGTGAAACCAAAACATTCAGCCAAAATGAATACTGCCAAAATTAAATATGGAGTTGAGAAATTTTTAATTTTTATAGTTGTTTTATTATATTTTACAACTAAGATTGAAATTGTTACCATAATCGCAAATACAGCAACATTGAGAGCCACTCCCTTCCAATCGATGAAATCAACCGTAATCGCTGTTGTGGCTTCAGCACCGAGTTTGAGAAGGTCGAACGATAGAATATCGCCAAAGATATAATACATAGTTGAATTGACAATATTCATAAAAAATTGTATGGTCAAAAATAGATAATAAAGTATTTGCATAGCAATCTTATTGTAAGAAACATAGATTACCCCTGCAATCATGACAATTATCGCAAGATCAAATAGAAAATAAGTTGGAAGTCCCATTAGTCTTCCTTGCGAATTAGTAAAACCTAAATACAAAAAATTTACCAGTTCTAAAATTATAGCAAAGACTATAAAAAGACATGGCAATACTAATCTATTACTACTTAATGCTTTTACTTTTGTTTCACTCTTTTCCATAAGACATATTATATAATATTTTGTATAATTTTTCAATATTTAACGCAAAAATATAATATATTTTATAAAAAAACACGAAAATTTTTCATTTTTCGTGTTTAATTGATTAAATCGTTCCAGATTCATGCTGTACAACCATCAGCCTCACTCTTGCAAGCAAGTTATATTACAAGTGGAACGATGATACCTGCAATTACGATCAAAAGGCAGATAACATAAAGCACTTTCCAAACCATTGGCTTTGGTCTTACATAACGCCATGCTAAGATCGCAACAATGATGATCATTATAGCAGTCGCTACACCTTGAAGTGCTGATACAACTTTCAAGTTTACATTACAAGCTGCAAGAACAAGAGATACAGCGTAAAGGAAAGTCACTGCAACTATTGTCCAAAATGAAATCTTGTTGAGTCCCCATACAGTTCTTTTAGAAGAAGATGAAGAACTTGATGAACTTGATGATTTTTTAGTGGTTGTTTTCTTTGTTGCCATAAATAATTCCTCCTAACTATGATTATACTCACTTTTTAAATAATGTCAAAAATTTTATGTATTTTTATAATATTTTTTTTCATTTTCGCGCTTGTCACCAAACATTTGCAAAAAAGGCAGATATTCTTCCCAGCGATAACTCCTAATCGGCATAGGTGGGTTATCTTTGAAGTATAGTACGAGTGCCGGCTTTATACCGTTATAATCATCTACAAACTCATATCTTTCTAAAAGTCCTGACAAAATCAATTTCTTTACTTTTGCATGATAATTAAAATATGACATATCTCCTCCACAAATTTCTTTTCATTAGTTTAGCATATATGTGCATATTCGCAAACACTTCATTGATTTTTAGTAAGAAAATTTATTTATTCTTAAACAATCAAAAATATTAATATTTTTTTGTCTATTTTATCTTTAGCAAACATTATATATTTATGCATTTTAAATCGCTTGCGACAAAAGATATCTAACCGAGTGCAACATCAAGTATCATCATAAGTACAAAACCTAGAATGAATCCTAATGTACTGACAAATGCGCCACTTTTAAATTTTGCTTCAGGTAAAAGTTCTTCTGCAACAACGAAAAGCATTGCCCCTGCCGAGAAGGCTAGAAGCCATGACATGATCGATGATAGCACGCTAGATAAAAATATACCAATTACAGCCATCACTGGCTCTACTGCCCCACTTGCAAATCCAAATAAAAAACCTTTTTTCTTTGAATTATATTCATCTTTTATAGGCAGAGATAGCGCTGCACCCTCAGGAAAATTTTGTATACCAATTCCAATAGCAAGCCAAAGAGCAGAATAGAAGGCTGAAATTTGACTTGCAACAATAGCATTTCCAAAGGCAAGCCCAACTGCAAGCCCTTCTGGAATGTTGTGCAAGGTGACTGCTATAAAAAGTTTGATAGGCTTTGTAAGACCATTACCATTTTTGCCCTTTCGCTTAATGATAAACTGCACCAATTTATCTAATAGTATCAAAAACAGCGCGCCAAATATTATCCCTACGGTTGCAGGAACAAAACTCCACTTGCCAAGACTTTCCGCCCCTTCAATAGATGGCAAAATAAGTGACCAAATAGATGCGGCAATCATAAGCCCTGATGCAAAACCTAAAAGCAAACTGTTGATCTTGTCACTTACATTTTTCTTAAATAAAAACACCACTGCAGAACCGAGCGTTGTCATTAAGAATACAAAACCGACACCTAAAACTATGATTATAGTGCTATCCAAAAATTTCTCCTTTGTACGCTTTCCCTGTAAAGCCCCTAATATCAAGTTATTTTAAATTTGTGAAAATGTGACAAATAATTTTATAAAATTAAACATATAAATCTGATTTGTGTCTAAAATAAAATAGACTGAAAATGGAAAAAATTATCCAAATTCAGTCTATTTTTTGTTGAAAAATCTAAAAATTGATATATTTTTTAGTTTTTTTCTAATTTTTAGTTATATTTAATTCTTTTCAAGTTTTTTCTTACTTAAAGATATCTGTTTTACAATATTAGAAATAACTTTATTTTTGTTATGCCACCAATCTCTGCTCCATACGCGCATGATATTCCAGCCACGCGATTGCAGGAATTTTGTGCGGTAGACATCTCGCTCTAGAATAGACTCACTGCTCTTATATGCAGAATAGTCACATTCAATGCCGAGCAGATATCTATCCAACTTCTTGTCATACACGGCAAGTGAGAGTTTATAGTCGGTGTTGCCGAGATTTGTTTCAACATCATAGCCAAGTTTGACAAGTTCTTCTTTTATTGCATCTTCAAGTTGATTTTCAATGACAATTTCGCTAGTATTGACCTTTGGCGGTTTAAAACTATCGAGAATAAACTCGGCTTCCTTCTTCTTTTTGTTTGATATTGCCCTTACATATTTTAGATAACTCTTGAAAATCTTAGGTCCTGCATTTTTGCTTCCTTCGACCATAAGTTCCTCAGGTTCAATACTTGTCACAACATAAATTTTTTCTTTGGCACGAGTAATTGCAACATTAAGTCTGTTTTCTCCGCCCTCAACTGAAAGTGAGCCAAAGTGAGCCACAACCTTGCCATATTCGTTACGTGCGTAACCTATACTAAAGATGATTATATCGCGTTCATCACCCTGAACATTTTCTAGGTTTTTAATGAAAATTGAAGTGTCTTCACCATTTTCTTTTCTGTTTCTCTCTCGTATATAGGCATCTCTAAAGGCGCTGTCCTTTTGGCATTCGGCGTCAATTGCGTCTTCGATTGCGTTTTCTTGTTCTGTATTGAAAGTAATAATGCCGATGGAACTTTTATTGCGTTTATTTTTAATGAGTTTTTTAAGTAAACTTACAATGGCATTTGCTTCTTCTCTATTACATCTCCCTACCCATTTTCCGTTGACTTTTATCCTTTCAATTGGTTTATTACCTACATTTTTAGAGATGTTCGGTGCAATCTGTAATTTACCATCATAGAAAGCATAGTTTGAAAAGTTGATAAGTTCTTCATTTTTACTTCTATAGTGATATGTAAGATTTGTAGATGTATATCTGGAAGTTGCAAGGTCGAGCAGACTTTCTACTTCAAGTGCCGCCTGAGTTGCAAGGTCAAGTTCTTCATCGCTGTCATTACCCATATAGCGTTTCATAAATGTTGCTGTTGGTCTTAATTGTTTTGAGTCACCCGCCACCACAATATATCGACCGCGATAGATTGTAGGCAAAGTATTCTCAATAAACACCTGACTTGCCTCGTCAAAGAGAATAATATCAAACAAATTCTTATTGAGCGGGAATATTGTCGAAACGCTTTCAGGTGATAAAAGCCAGCAAGGGAATAATTTTAGAAGATAATCTCCATAAAGTTCCATCATCTTACGAATTGGAAGCAGACCCTGCTGTTTGGTGATTTGATAGAGATAGTTTTTGTTGTCCTCGCTGTTATTATAGAAATCTACATACTCTTGTTTGAATTTGTCGAGGCAAAGATTGATGGAAATATTTTTTTCTTCCTCTTTTAGTGAAAGAATTCTGTTTCTAATGTTTTCAAAGTCAATTATTTTTGATAGTTCATTCTTATATAATTCCTCATACTTTACCGCTTCGTGATAAACTCTTATTTCAAGCAGTTTTAAAATGATTTCCTTGTATCCGCGAGAATTCTTTGAATTTATAAATGCAAAGTTTAAAATAATCTTTTCTTCGCGTGACAGATTTTTAAGGGCGATATTTATATCTCGCACTTCAACATAGTCATCGAGAGCATTTAGAAGCAAACGCAAGAATATTGTATTTCCATTGACAATGTTGTCTATTGTCATAAGGTAGCCTTTTCTATCAAGCACCTTTTCAAGCAATGAGTAATTTGTGATATATTCTTTGATATCACTCAAAGTGTTTTCAAACTGCTCTTTAATCTCCTCCTCTTTCTTTAAAGCCTTATTTTTAACAAATGGATAGGCAGGGAACAACACTTTTGACCAATTTAGACCATTGTAAAGGTTTTTATTGTCCATTTTTGCAATCATCTTGATGAGCGGTTTCATATCATCAATATTGTCAATGTCATTTTCAAGCATATATACCATCATTTGTCTTGCGTGTGGATGTGAAGCGGTATCAAATGGAATTATGGTTTTTGCAATAAGGCCATTTATATATGTCTTAGTTTGATTAATTACATGGATATCAACATCTGCTTTGATATGATCGATAAGCGGATTGTTCTTTTTAAGTTCTATATATCTATAGTACAGATCACTCTTATTTTTTTCCTTTATAACACGCAAGGTTTGATAGATTTGCTTATAGTCCATAGCCATGATGTCTTTATTTTTAAGCATTTGCTTATAGATTACATAATCATTGCTATTTTTGCCAATTCGCGCACTGTTTGCATACATTTCCTGCAATGAAAGACCAAAAGGCGTTTTTTGATAGAGCGTGTCTGAAATTATTTCAAGTTGCCTTATTTCATCATTGATGTACTTATCCACCTGCTCATAGTCTTCAATGCTGGCACTAGTTTCACTATTTGAAAGCACAGCTTGATGCATCTTGTTGCATCTTTCATAAAATTCAACTTTATTTTTCTCTGCATCTGTTATAAACATACACTTGCTGTTTAAACCTTTCAAGCGGTTGAAGACAACATCGAGTGCCGCTTTCTTTTGTGAAACAACAAGCACTCTCTTATTTTTGCCGATCGCATCCGATATGATATTGACAATCGTCTGTGATTTACCTGTTCCTGGCGGGCCATATATGACAAGATTTCCGCTTTGATTGAGTTTTTCGATGGCGTTTGCCTGAGCATAGTCAAGATCGTTTATAGTGAAGGTGTAGTCACTTGTCTTTTTGATCTTTTTTGCTGGTTTTCCATCAAGTAATTGATCAATCGCATCAGAAGAAAGACGCTTTTTTTGTAAAATAGAATAATCATTATATATAGCATTTGCAAGTGGAAACCTACCAATTACACAGGCATTGTAAAGTGAAAGGTCTTCTTCACGCAAAGATGGCTCATCAATTTTATCATAACTTATAAGTCCTTTAGAAAAACTCTTGTCCACTTCAAATTTAAAGCCATACGCGGATAGATAGTCAAGCACATCTTTGACATTTCGCAGTTTATAATCCATAAGATTATCAAACTCCATGATCATGCCATCATAGTTCAATCTATGTTGTTTTGCATAGGCAAGAAGTAGTACCTTGTTAAACTGTATAAGTTCGTTGGATTTAGCCTCAATCACGCAAGTTTTGTCATCTTCAATTTCTATAGTAACAGGAAATAATATAAGTGGCGCTTTGATAAGTGTATCCTTACCGATACAACCCTTTACAAAAGGATAGCCCACAAACATCTCATATCGTCCTGTTTCTTTAGCAAATTCTTCAATCTCTCTTTTGAGTGCTTTAAGTTGAGTTACCTGCGAAGTGATAATTTTCTTCCCTTCTTCTCGTTTCAATCTTTCACGCCTTAAGTTTTCATTGCGTTTTTCCTCAGTGGAAAGATTTTTTGTATCGACAAAAGATGTCTTGATTTTTTTCTCAAGGTCAAAATTTTTATAGATGCGGTCCTTTGCTTCCTTTCTTATAAGAGCATAGCCCGTTCGTTTACCCTTCCAAATAAAATTGTAGAAAAGATCAAATTCTTCCTTATCGTCACCTATAACCTTACCAATATCATAGGCATATTTCTTGCTTATGTTTTTTGAATAAAGACTTCTATTCTTTCCGCTTATTTCAATTAAGCGTTCCTTATAATATTTGTAAATTGATTTCATCTTTTTTATCCTTTTTTAGTATAAATTTTTATGTGGTAATAGTTTAACATGTTTATATTAAATTGACAATACATTAATCAACAAATTTTTTAATAAATGTTTGCCGATGCAACTGGCATTTGCCATATTTTTTTATATTTTCTATATGCAATTTTGTTCCGTAGCCCTTGTGCTTTGCAAATTGGTACTCGGGATATTCAAGATCATATTTCATCATCAACCTATCCCTATAGACCTTTGCAAGTATTGATGCCGAAGCAATATTGTAAGATTTGCTATCACCTTTGATAATATTGTCCTGTGGCAAGTCAGTATCAATCTTTACTGCATCTATAAGGACTATGTCAGGTTTGACTGAAAGCCCGCAAAGTGCATTTTTCATGCCGAGTTTTGTCGCATTTAAAATATTTATCCTATCGATTATATCACTGTCTATCTCAACTATACAATAACTTATCGCCTTTTCAATTATAAGCGGATAAAGTCTTTCTCTTTCTTTCTGCGAAAGTTTTTTTGAGTCATCAATCCCTTCAATTATGCTACTTTCATCAAGTGGCATAATCACACTTGCACAAACGACAGGTCCAGCAAGTGGGCCACGTCCTGCTTCATCTATTCCTGCTATCAACTTTCCTGAATAGTTTTTTTCGTAGTCTAAAAATTTTCTCTCTCGCATAACTTTTTCCAAAATATATTCTATCATTTTTTGATTATTTTTCAAAGTATTTAAAATAATATTAAAGAATTGTTTTTAAATGATTGACTATTTTTAAAAAAGCCGATAAAATTAAATTAGGAGATAATTATGGAATATGTATTAGTCTTAGGCGGTTGCACACTTGATAAAACCTATTATCAAAACAAAAATTTTTCTTTTCCGAAAAAACCTAACATCTTAAAGACAGGCGGAAAAGGTGCAAACCAAGCAATAAGTGCAAGTAAGGCTGGCGCAAATGTAGTCATGCTTACAAGGCTTAGTGCTAAAAAGGGAGAAAAAGCAACTACAAAACTCATCTTGCAAAACTTAAAGGACAATAAGATCAATGTTGACAATGTTGAGCTTGATCCTGATATTTACAACGATTTTAGTAGTATTTATCTTTCAAGCAACGGTGATATCGACTTAAAGAGAATGACAAGCGCTATAGATAGTTTTGATGATGACTTGATTGAAAAATATCGCCAGCTTATATTAAATGCCAAAATTGTGGTAAGTCAATTCAAAGCTCCAAAAAGTTTTTTACACTCTCTTATAGACTTTTGTTATCAAAATAACAAGACTATAGTCTTAACCCCTACCCGCCCTGATCATCTTAAAATCTATGATAAGGAAAATGAAGATTTATTAAATAAAGTGACGTATATCACGGCAAATGAAATAGAATGCAAGCGAATTTTTGAAGGATATTCAATTGAAGATGCTGTTAAAAAGTATCCTAATAAACTGATTGTCACTCTCGGCGAAAATGGGCTAATATATCATAATGGCAAAGATATCGTGCGTCTTCCAGCTTTCAATCTTGGTCAAGTCGTGGACACTGCAGGCGCAGGCGAAACCTTTGTAGGCAATTTTGTGGCAGGACTATTTAATGGCTATACTTTCGAGCAGTCCTTGATAAGAGCAAATGTTGCAAGTGCCATGAAAATTCAACACCACTCGGCACAAAATGGAATACCGACCAAAAAAGAAGTTGACAGCCAAATAAACAAACTTATTGCAGAAAACGCCTATCCACAAATCAATTTCTCAAGTTCAATAGGGAAATAATCAAAAAAATGCAAAAAAATAGAATAAAAATAAGCCTTTTGCAAATGGACATATTCCATTTTAAAAGGCTTTTATTTATAGATCTCTATCGTTGTCTGAAACTGAATTTTCATTGTCAATATATTTATTAAAGATGTCTAGACTATAATTTTTAAACACTTCAAATACATCTTGTCGGTTTTCAGAGTCTGCATAAATTTTACTCTGCATTATAGCGTCTAATTTGTCCATCTCTTTAACAAACTGTGCCTCTGGTGTTTTACCTTCTTCAAATTCCTGCCATAAAGTCAAAATTTCAGGCATGTTGTATTGCCTTGATAATCTTTGAATACACTTTAATTCACCGAGATATTTTTCTTCCTTAGTAATCTTATCCATCGGCGTATGATCACCATAATCAATCTCACATAACTCATGGTAAAGAACCATTTTCATTACTTTTTCTTGATCTAATTTAAGCTTAAATTTATTGATCATCTCAAGCGATAGTAATACCATCGAAAAGGTATGCTCTGCATCACTTTCTACTCTACCATTTTCACCTTTTATATCTCTCACAACCCAGCCTTTGCGTAAAACATTCTTTAGTTTTGCAATTTCTTGATAAAATGTCATTAATTTTCTCCTAGTAAAAATTATATCATATCCAGACTAGAAAGTCAATAGGAAAAATATCGACAAAAGATATAGCAAAACATGAGAAAAACAGAAGTAAATCTGAAATTTCAAAAATATATTTTCAAGAATATAAAACTACCCTATTTTTATAATTACGAAATCAAAAAGTAATAATTTAAAAAATATCTATCAAAATATTGCAAAAAGAAAAGAAATATGCTATAATAACTAAGCAAAAATCAAAAAATACCTAATAAAAATCGCTAATGCGTTTGTGGTGAAATGGATATCACGACGGTCTACGGAACCGTTATTCTGGGTTCGAGTCCCGGCAGACGCACCATAGTAAACCGCAAAATAGTTTTGCGGTTTTTTATAGACTTTAATCGGGACGAGAACCTAAGGGCTCCCGAAAATACTTTAGTATTTTTGGGAAAAGGAGCAAACGAGCGTCAATGGCTAATTTGCGTTTAGCAAATTGCCCTAAGCGTAGTTTGCGACGACGAGTCCCGGCAGACGCACCAAACAAGAATAAAACGAACCTTGAAAGCAACTCAAAGTTCGTTTTGTTTTTTAATAAAGATTGGTTTGGGTTGACAATTGGGTTAAAATAAAAATTAATAAATTTTATATAAAAATCTTTAAATTTATGTTATAATTGTATTTAATAAAGGTGGGATTATATTATGAGAAAATTTAAAGGCAAATCTCTTTTGAATTGTGTAAATACTTATTGTGTTATAGATATAGAAACAACAGGATTAGATCCACAGATTGATGATATAATTGAGATTGGTATAATAAAAGTAAATAATAATAAAATTATTGACACATTTTCTTCTTTGGTAAAGCCTTTTTCTCCAATTTCAGATTTTATATCACAATTAACTGGCATAACTAACGAAAAAGTCAAAGATTGTCCTACTATAGATAAAATACTTCCTTTCGTTAAAGATTTTATATCTGATAAAATTATAATTGGGCACAACATTAATTTTGATATTAATTTCTTATATGATAATTTTGTTAGGTTTGAAAATTACTTATTCAGAAACGATTATATTGACACTATGCGATTAAGTCGCATATTGTTTAAGGAATTACTAGACCATCGCTTATCTACTATTGCGAATCACTTAAATGTTAAATTTAACAAAATGCACAGGGCACTAATTGATTGCGAAATTACAAATAACTGCTACAGAAAAATTAAAGATTATATTACAAAAAATAATATTGATATATCTCAAATTTTAAGACAAAATAAAACAAAACTTAAGGCAAAGGATATTACAACTAATTATACAACTTTTGAAGAAAGCAATCCGTTTTATAATAAAACTTGTGTATTTACTGGTACACTTGAATTTCCTAGAAGACAGGCTATGAAATATGTTGTTGATTTTGGCGGACATTGTGCAGATAATGTTACACTTAGTACTGATTATTTAATAGTTGGCAATTTTGAATATTCCGCCAATATAAAAGGGAATAAAAGTTCGAAATTAAGGAAGGCAGAGAGTCTTGTATTGCAAGGATATGATATCAAAATTCTTTCAGAAAATGTTTTTTATGATTTGATAGAACAAAACAAGATAAAAGAAAATGAAAAAATTAAAACAAGTCAATTAGTTGATAACAATATACAAACTAAAGAATATATTGAAGGAAAAGATTATGTGTTGGATACTAAACAAGCTTTATATTTTTCTAACCTAGGGACACAATTTGAAAAAAATAACAACATAAGCGAAGCAATTAATGCCTATGAAAAATCGGCCTATTTTGCTTTTGAAGGAAATTATGTGTATGAACGACTTTACATATTATACAGAAAAAATAAAGAATATGATAAAGCAATCAATATACTAAATTTTGCAATTTTTGTATTTGATAAATTGATTAATAAAGAACGCCCTGATAGATTAAAAAAATTATATGACTTTAAAGAAAAATTGAAAAAATTAACAAAAATTTGATGGAGATACAAAATGATAGCATTATACATTATTTTAATAGCAATAGGAATAGCTGGAATAGTAGTTGGAATATATGCAAGGAAGAAAATTGCTGAATGTGAAACAGAAGAAGAGAAAAAGTCGGTCAAAGCAAAATGGCAACTTATATGTGGATTGATAGGTGCTTCTGCTATAATAGTTGCTGGTATTTTTATATTTACAATGTTTTAAAAGGAGGTAAAAGAGTATGGCTGGTCGACCACCAAAATTACAAAATCAAAAAACAGGTGCATATTCAAAAGCAACAAAACAAGCACAGTAAGAAAGTTTGCCTATTTATCAAAGTCAAGAGTTTGTTCCACCAAAGTCTTTAAACAAGAAAGAGTTAGAAGTTTGGGGTTTTATTGTAAATGTATTTAGACAAACCAGAAATTGTCAAGCAAGTGATGCTGATATTTATTTAATGCAGATGTATTGCAGAGATAAAGTAATGCTTGATGAAGCAGCAGAAAGATGGAGAAAAAATCCGGTTTTTTTATATCTTTATTCGGGACGAGAACCCTAGGGCTTTAAAAAATACCTTAATAAGAAAAGCAATGGAATAAATATTAATTAAAATATTTTTAATAAATGCTATAAACAAAATTTGTTCAGTTTTATTTATTTTTTGCCTTTTCTTTTTTATAATTATCATATCCGCCTAGATAAGAGTGCACTTTGCCATTTTCAAATTCGATTGTTCTATCTGCAAATTTATTGATAAAGTATCTATCGTGGCTGATAAATATAAGTGTGCCTTCAAAATCATCAATTGCACTCTCTAGGACTTCTTTTGTGGGAATGTCGATATGATTTGTCGGTTCGTCAAAGATAAGCGTATTGATCTTTTTTTGTAACAATTCAGCTAATTTCAGTCTTATTTTCTCACCACCGGATAAATTTTTGACTTTTTTTGTAACATCTTCTTTATAAAAATGAAATCCTGCTAAAATCTGTCTTGCTCTGCGCTCGTCTATACCGACTTCTCCTTTAAAATATTCAAGTACCTGCTCATTGTCATCAGGGAATGTAATAATTTGTGGCAAATATCCTATTTTTACACTTGGTCCAACAAACACTTCTCCAGAAAATTTTAAAGTTTGAACTCCCATTATAGTTTTAATAAAAGTAGATTTACCACTGCCGTTAGAGCCGACAATTGCAATTCTTTCTTTTGAATTAATCATTAGATTTACATTTTCTAAAATCTTTTTGCCATTTGGTAGCCAGACATTGAGATCTCGTACTTCAATAATGCGCTTGCTTGTTTTGCGTTCTTCTCCAAACCCAAAATCTAATTTTTTGCGTTGTTTAGGAAGTTCAATTTTGTGCTCTAAAATTCTATCAAGTTGTGTTTGCAACGCTTTTGCTCTATCACAAAGTGTCGAGCTGTTTTTTTGCATTCCAAGTTCTGAAAAATATTTAATTCTTTCCTGCAATCTTTTAATTATTTTTTGCTGAATTTTAAAATCTGAAATTTGCTTTTCTAGGTATGCTGCTTTTTCTACCATATAGCCTGAATAATTGGTAAAATACATTTTAGGTTCAAGACCATCTAAATCTAAAATCCTATTTGATACTTTATCTAGAAAATATCTATCATGAGAAACAATAACTATTGCCCCTTTGAAGTTTTTTATATAAGATTCCAGCCACTCAATTCGTGCAATATCCAAGTGATTTGTTGGCTCGTCAAGTAAGAATAAATCTGGCTGTACTAAAAGTGCTTTTGCAAGTTGTACTAAGCTCTTTTCTCCACCACTCAAATCATTATAGCTTTTATTCAAGATATCTTTATCTATATTAAGACCTGTTATAACAGAATCTATTTTATAATCTATATCATAACCACCAGCTTTTGCAAATTTATCTAAAAGATTACAATATTTGCTCATAGCAATATCATTTGTGCCATCTCGCTCTAGTTCATTTTGAAGTTGACTTAATCTTGCTTCCATATCAATCAAATCAGAAAAGGCATCCTTTAAAAGTAAATCAACTTTTCTATCGTCACTTATGCTTGAACCTGTCTGATCAAGATATGCAACTTTAGCTCCTCTTTTTATATTTATGCTTCCACTGTCAACTTTTACTAAACCTGCAATCATTTTTAACAAGGTCGATTTTCCGCAACCATTAGATCCTACAATGGATAAGGACTCACCTTCATTTAAGAAAAATGAAACTTCTTCAAATAAAGGTCCCTGACCAAAATCTTTTGAAACTTTATTTACATCAAGTATTAACATACTAAACCCCTTCTTTATCGACAAAACATATCATGTTACAATATTTTCTTATATGTCTTATAGATTTTTATAAAATGATTTAAAAAACTAAAAATTATTATAAATTTTTTTATTTATTGTATATCAGCATACCATCAATGTCAACATTTTTAAAATTTAAAGCTATATTTTCTATCATTTCTAATAAAAAAGTGAATCTCTTAAGTTATTTGTTTCGAGATTCACTTCATTATTTCGTTGATTTTAGATCTTATCTGCCCCTGCCAAAATCATGATAATGCGTTTGCATTTCTTCTTGCTTTTTTCGCAAATATTCATGTTCATCATGAGTTTTTGGCATATTTTTCTCGTCTTCTTTTTGCTTACGAGCTCTTTCCGATGCTACTCTGCGTTGACTTTGAAATATTGCAGGTATTGCACTACTTTCAGGATCGATAGGTTTATCCTGCTCGCTTGGTACTTGTCTTGCGTTCCAGCAAAAAGTTCTACCTTCAATGCTTTTGATTTCTTCTTCGGTATAATTACCGCTCATTTTAAATATTGGGTTTTTATTTTTTAACATATAATTTCACCTTTTTAAAATAAAAAATATAATTATCCTATGACATCTGCGCATATTAACTGATAAAATCCATCTGTCTGGTAATCTTCATCTAATTTTGTTACAAAATTTTGAATTGCGACTTTATCTTGATGTTCAACATTTATCATCTTATCTATAGCCTTTAAAATATCTATAAATTTATCAAAAGAACTTGCAATAAAACGTGGCATATCGTTTTGTTTCATAAAGCAAACTGGATAGTCCCTTTCTGTAGCGAGAGCAATAATTGGATAACCAAAAGTTGTTTCCTTGGCTATAACATAGGCATCTGTGTCACTTCGTATATCATCAAATATTTTTTTCCATCTGAGAATAACTCGTTCGCCATTTTGCGAGTCAAATCTATATCCATCTTGATATTTCTCAAAATCATCGGCACAAGCTATTTTGATTTTCTCTTTTCCGTTTACTTTGAAAACTCTAAAATCATTTTTTTCTAATCTTTGAGTTAATCTATTCATAAACTCGCTCGCATCAATTCCAAAATGCATTAACCCTATTTTATCATATAAGTTATAGAGTTTATTGCGTTGTAAACTAGCTCCTGGTATTGAATCGACCATCTCATCAATTTTTGTTGGAACCGGCATTTCAGTTGTTGGATGCAAGTCCCCGTTTGCATATTCTTGTAAAATTGTCATTGTATAATTTAAAATTTGATTTAGACTTTTAAAAGATTGTACATTTTCGTTTAAATTTTTATAATAGTCACAAACTGCTGAGAATATTTTTGGATAGTTTTCTCCCTTTAAAAAGATAGTACTCGGACAGATCGCCATGATGTTTGGTCCATAACGCCTTATATAGTCTAGCACAACATCTATACTCGCAAATTCTTTTATTTCTAGGAAGGCAAATGGATCATTAAGATCTCTTATAGTTACATTTATTTCATGTCCGTCAAAATATAATAATGTGGCTGCCGTTATTGAATCTTCTTCCTTTCTGTTTTCCTTGTATTTTAAGCCATAATATAGCCCAAGATCATAATCTTTGTGACGAATAGAATTCCAACTGTCAACAGGTCGGATCGAGTCATAAGGCTTGCTTATTTTTTCGCCTTTGTGGTTTACCAAATAGACTTTGCCGTCTTTTTTGTCTTTTGCATTGCAAACGCCAAACATATTAAATGGATAACTATAAAGAAAGTTTAAATCTGAAACTTCTACTACATTTCCAAAATTGTCTATAATAGCAGAATATACAACTTCACCGTAACCTTTAATAACTTGATTTTCTTCATCAATTAAGTCTTTAGCAATGATACCAATATGATAATTATAGGCAGATAAAATTATTTTAGTGTAGATATGCGGAGTTAAGTAAACACTTTGTCCTTTATCATAAATTGCATATTTACCATTCTTCTCTGAAATGACCAAATCTTTTGGATCACTTTCAGTTTTTGGACTTTTCACAAAATAGTCTATAGTAAGATTAAACTCATCACAAACCTTGTTTAAAAACTCTAGATCTGGCGATCTCAACCCATTTTCATAGTTGCTTATTGTTTTTGGCGTTACAAAAAATTTCTTTGCAAACTGATTTTGTGTTAAATTATTAATCTTTCTAATATTTTTAATTAAATCACCAACATTCATATTATCCCCCCCCATTACGTAGATAGTATAACACACAATAAAATGATTTTTGTTACATTATTGTGAAGATTAATCCACAAAATGTTCTAGTTTTCAAATAAAACAAATCATGAAAATATTAGAAATTCGCCAAATTTCTACAAAATTTTACTTAAATTTTATGCAATATTTGAATTTGTTGTTTGCAATTTTTTTGTAATTAAATTGAGAGTTGTTTTTTAAAATCAAAAACATTAAAAAATTTCCAATCTTCAATTTTATTGGAGATGGAAACTTTTTAAATTGAAAATTATTAAAAACATTTTACTATTACCACATAATATATTTTGGATCTTCGCCATCACAATATCTCTTAGCGGCAATAAGCATTCTCTTAAAAAATTCATCTATTATTTGATAGCAAGTCATAAAATTTTTTAAGTTTATTCGTTTTTCTTCTATTATATATTTATTATTTAAAAAATATTTTTCCCTAGCCAAAATATCTTCTTTTTCTTTATAAAACAAATCTAATGCATCTTGCAAATCTACCTCAACCAATCTGCCGATTTCATCACCATTTACCGAAAAATCTTCAAGATTTTTATTACATGAATATAAATAAACATATTGAAAATAAATATAAAACAATGGTTTATTTTTTTGTTATCTATAGATATTTTTTATAGTACAAAATTAAATCTCCGCTATCGTAAATGCTGGTAACAAATTCGCGAAATCCTAAATGAAGGTAAATGGCAAGTGTTCGACTCTCTTTAGCTTCCGCACCTATAGTTATGCATTTTATTCCGATCCCGCGAGCATAATCTTCAGCAAACCTAACAAGAGTTGAGATATACCCTTGATTTTCATATTTTTTATCTATCCTAAATGTCGAAAAATTTGCGCAGGTTTCCCCGTCACAAAGCTTGTCTCTGCAACTGACTTTAAGACAATCTTTATTTAAAACAAGAGTGATTTGTCCTACAGGCTGATCTTCATCTTTGGCAACAAAGGTGACTATATCTCCATTCTTATTCGCCGCGATAAATTCATCTTTCCATTTTATATATCTCCTGTCATCCTTGTTTTCTTCTATATCTCTATTCCATATTTTTTCTAGATCTTCATAACTTGCTTTACAATAGTTCATTTTTTTCACCTTTAACTATTTTTTAGATAAATTAGCATAAGGCTCCCCCATAAGCAAATGCTTAAAAGAGCCATTGTCATTTTTTTGCAACATAAACTCAACATTGACATCTTTTTGAAAAATCATGATGATGTTGCTTCCGCCAAACAAAAAGTATCCAAGCGGATCGCCACGCCTAACTTTCTTGCCGACCTTTAAATCTTTTTCAAAATTGCAAGAGCATATTTGTGACATACCAACTGGCAAAATAGCAACATATCCAAATTTATCGGTTTCTAAAATAATGCAATCTCGAGTTTCTATCATTTGAAAGCCCATTTCATTGTAGTAAACATATCTCTTTTCCTTTGCATTCCACTCTGTGACACCACCGCCAGCATTCGCACCGATAATCTTGCGTATCTCGCAAATTTTACCGTCAACCGGAAAATGATATCTATGATAGTCATTGACATCAAGAAAGGTATGTGTCAAAGTACCACCTGCAAAAGCGTTGCAAAAGGCACTATCTCTGCCAATCAAATCACCAATAGATGTCAATTTCTTAGATTTTACATAGACATCGTTGTTAATTAGCATATTATTTTCATCTATTTGATATATTCCCTGTGGCGTTGAGTCTGCTGGAGCAACAACATCGGTGTCCGCAATCGGTCTATAGCTTTGATCAATCAATTTTCTGCTGAAAAAATCATTAAAACTATGCCAAATGTTTTTGTTTCCATAATATCCTTTACTCAAGCCAAATTTGTCATCTTTTAGTGCATTATTATAGAAATCATCATTCCAACTTTTCTTTTTAGTTAAAAATTTACCCCAAGCGATTGCATAATCTCTTATCCAACTTGCAATTGGCTGACAATATTGTAGAGATGGATAATAAAACCCCTTATCTTTTAATTCATCCAAGGGCTGATCAAATATAAACCAAAAATAACCTGTCGCTTGATCCATAGCAGAATAAAGTGAGCTGTACTTCTTATCTTTCAGTACTTCCCAAGGCAAGCATTTGACTGACCAGTCTAAAAAATCATAGAGCTCTTCAAGAGATTGTGCTGGATTTGTTATTTTGTCTGGATTAATGGCTTTTGCCTTTTGCAGACTTTTGACAACTAAATTCTTTAAATTTTCGTCTTTTTCTAAAAATTTGATGAATTTTTTTGTAGTTTTTTCATGTTTTTTCATATTTTTCCTTTTTATTTTAATGTCTAATTTTCATTTTTTATATCTAAATGCTGACCTAATTTTTCAAACCACACTTGCTTTGAAAATGAAACATTTGCAGGGCTTGTAGATGGAAGATAGTCAAAATCAATATTTGGAAAATATTTTTGAGCTATGTCTAAACTTGCCTTTCCATTACAAAAAACCGCCACAATATTTGGATATTTCTTCAAAAGCAAATTTAAATCGTTAATCTCAAGAATATTATTCTTAAGTTCGCTATCACTTGAGCCTTTTAAAGATGATGACTTCACTATATCCCAAATTGCAATATTATGTTTCAAAAGGAATTCCTTTTTATAGTCAATATCGTCTTCAATCATTTCATCAAAATACTCTGCAAGGATCTTCCAAAATCTATTCTGCTTATTGCCATAATAAAAGCCTATTTCTCTACTTTTAACACTAGGAAAACTACCTAAAATTAAAATTTTGCAATCATTATCAATAACCGGTGCAAAACATTCTATATTCATAGATAAAGTATATAATAATAATTAGATATTTCCAACAATTTTTATGTATATTTTCAATTAAAAAAACGATCAATCATCTATGAAAAATCGCTTTTTCTTAATTTAAAAGAAATTATTTAATTTAAGCTAAAACCAAGGGTTGAACATGTTACAATTGTCAAACCTATTACAACATCTATTGCACCTTGTGCATCTATTACATCTAAAGCAATGACACTCGTTGCAATGATTTCTAAAGCGGAAGCAATTACGATTGCAATAATTGCTTAAAAATCTAAAGTTAAAACAATCGCATCGTGAAAACCCGCAAAAACCACAAAAACAATTTCTTCTATGACAACAACTAGTATTGTTACAATTGCAATAAGGCAGATCAAATATTAGATTGTTTATCAAGATTGTAAAAGGGATATAACAAAAAAACGCTATACTAAAAAGTATAGCATTTTAAGTTACGTTAAAATATTGTCCAAGTTATAAAACTTTAAATATAAATGCAAACACTAGATTTCAATTATTTCGCTTATATTATCTGGTAAAGACTTGTCAAATTTTTGTTTTGATTTTAAAACAAATTGACAAGAGGAGATTTTTTTTCTTTTAAGATCAAAATTATATTGATTTAAACTATAAGAAATCCCTTCTTTATACCTGCAGTTTTTACAGTCACCGCCAATATGTTCTTTAAACGGACAATGTTTAAAATACATGAAGTTTGGATAATAAGATGAAAAAGCAAAAAGCCTAGCCCCAGAATTAAAAATTTTTGCAAGCTCATTATCTTCAATGCTTAAGATAATATTTTCAAAATTATTTTCCTTGTAAAACTTAACTGAATAGGAATTATAGACATTCATATTGTTGCCAATTATTATTCTATCACTAGAAGTTAAAGATAAATGCGAATAATTAGATGCCACTATGCCCAGATTTTCTATTCTTTCTAGAAAGGATTTTATAACGCACAAATCTTCTTCAGTCGAGATTACTGGTAAAAATAAATATAGTTTATTTTCCCTACAAAAATTTTCCAATTCTTCAAAACTTAATCTGTTAAAGTCATATACTAAAATTGTATTTTCATCAGCATTTTTAGCAAGCTTTTCGAGATTTTGTGATAAAATCATCTTTTTTGACGCATTTTTTTGATTTTTTAGTGAAATTTTTTCATTTTTTTGTATTTTATGTTTTTCAAGGTCATTTTCTAATTGATAGCATTTTAGTATTTCATTTTGTAGTTGCGAAAATGCTTGTCGCCTAAATTCATTCAATTTACTTTTAGCAATAAAGATATCATCCATGTAGGTTTTAATTGATTTAATGTAAAATATTTCACCACATTTTTCAAAACAGTTTTTGACATCTTCTCTTGTTATTGGTTGATTTTGTGCAGGCTCTAAAACAAAATCAGACTTTAGTTCTATTTTACTATCGCCACATTCAAGTTTGACTTTTAAATGATGATTTGCTCTAGCGATAAATTCTACCATTACAGGCAATTTTCGCTTTCGATCTAAAATCTCCTTTTCAAACTCTATATCTACAATTCGATTTACCTGCCAAAGTTTTTTAGGCAGAAAGGTTGAAGTTATTTTATATAACTTGTCCCCGACCTTTTGAACATCATTTGCAACAATAGATCCGCATTCCTTTTCATTATCAAAAAATTTTAGTGCATCGCCTCTATTTATCTTTTGACTTGATTGAATAAAAATTTCGTTGAATTTTCGTCCACTATTACATTTTATTACTTTGCCAATATATTCGCCTATGTGGTTTTGACATTTGTCATAGATAATCTTTTCATCTTTAAAATACCCTTGCACAAAATTACCGCGATTGAAAACCTTCTTTGCGTTTTCAATTGCTTGATCCTCCAAAGTGAATTGATGATCAAGTGAATATCTATACAAACGAACTATCTCGCCAACATAACTTGCCCGTCTTGCCCTGCCTTCAATCTTTAAGCTTGTAACTCCCGCATCACATAATTCCTTTAAAGATGGAAGCATACAAAAATCTTTTGTACTTAGTAGATAGCCTTCTTTTTGCAAATTTTCCGTTTGCAAACTATACTTAAGCCTACAGAATTGTTTGCACTTGCCACGATTACCACTCGCCCCAGCAAGCAAACTGCATAAGTAGCAATTACCAGAAAATGCCACACACAGCGCTCCATGCACAAAATACTCAATCTCTATAGGGGTATTTTCTTTTATTCGTCTTATCTCCTTAAGCGAAGTTTCTCTTGCAAGCACAACCCGAGAAAACCCTAATCTTTCTAAAAACTGCACTCCTTCCAGTGTCTGCACACCCATTTGTGTACTTGCGTGAAGCACAATAGAAGGAAAAGTAAGTCTTAATAAATAAGCCATGCCGATATCCTGGATGATAAAGGCGTCAACATTACTTTCTAATGCAAATTTGACAAGATTTAAAAAATCATCTACCTCTTCATCTTTGATAAGCGTGTTTATAGTTAAATATATTTTGACGCCAAAAAGATGAGCAAAATCTACACACTGCGCGAGATTTTCTCTATTAAAGTTTTCAATATTTCCCCTTGCGTTAAAATCGTCAAGACCAAGATAGACCGCATTCGCACCATTAAAAATTGCCATCTTTAGACTGTCCAAATTCCCTGCAGGAGCAAGTAATTCAATATTTGCCATAAGTTGTCCTTTTATGTCGAAAGATTATTAAAATTAAGAGTTAGATCTCAAATTTTAAAATTTCAAATTGACAAATTTGCCCTTTTGTCATATAATTGTAATACAAAGAAGGTATTTAAACAAATAAAATCACCTACTTTAAAAATTTTTATCACCTTAAAAACATTAGGTATTCTAAAAAAGGAGAATAAATGAATAAACAACTAGAAAAAGCAATGCTAGATGGCAAAATAAGACTTGTCGACTGCAAACTTGAGGATGTCGCCTATTTATATGATAAATATTTCTTTAATTTTGAACATGAATTCTTTACCACAAAACCTTATGGATACTATTCAAGTGCACAGGCACAATCTACACAGATGATAGATATGCAGGTTTTGGATAAAGGTATAGTGACAAATGATGGAGCAATTTATCCCGTTTACAATCTTGACCGAAGCAAGAGTGTTTGGCTTGAAGAAAACCACATCAACAATCATGTCATCTCCAGCGCGTGGCTTAGACTTAATGGTATTGATCTATCAAATTCAGTGCGTTATGCAAGATATGAAAAAGGGCTTGAATTTTATCCATGTCATGAATGCTTTCAAAAACTTGAAGGTATAGAAGATGTGGACACACTTATCAAAACCTATGTTGAAATATATGAAAAAAGCTTGCACAAAGACCATGTTGTTGGCCTGTTGCCAGACCAAATCAGAACCATGTCAAAAGTTGCTCAATCGCTCAACGAAAACTTTGTAGACGCAGTAACCAAAACCGACTGTTTTGGCTACACAAAAAAACCAAATCAATATGAAGATTATAAAGATCACAAAAATGCAAAATATAACCGACTATATCTAAAAGAAGTATTTCAATATGATGAAAACGATCTGGCAAATATAGAAAGACGAAATTTTTGATAAAAAATTTAATATTATAAAATATCTCAAAGTATGAAAACTCTGAGATATTTTTGTATAACCTTTTCTTTACAAAAGATTAATATCTTTTTAATACTTACTAGCATAAACAGCATATCCATTTTCTGAATTTTTATATTCATAATTATTTTTAATAGTATTATTCAAAACACCTTGCAATTCTTCAGGAATTCTAAGCGTGTTTACAACGTAAAATAATCCACCAAAATCAAAATAAGACTCATCTGCATTTGCAATTAATGGCTCACTTTCAATTGTAAGATCTCTTAATACGACGCCATTATTGACAAAAGCTTCTTCTCCAATACTTTCAACGTCCTTCGGTATAGTGATTTTAGCTAATTCGTCACAATTTTTAAACGCATAAGCTCCAATAGTTTGCAGTTTTGATCCTTCTTCAAATTTTATTTCTTTTATAGACAACCAATAACCATCCTCAGTCATCAAATCAGAAGGCTGAGCAAACGCATAGTCTCCAATGCTTACTACACTTGCTGGTATTGTAATTGTTTCCAGTTTATTACATCCATAAAAAGTATAGTCTCCTATTGATTCAAGTTGAGAATTCGGTTCAAAAATCACCTCTTTTAAGTTACTGATCATCTGAGGATATGGGTCTGGAATAACAGAACCACGACCTAGTAAATTAATACAAGATTCAGGATAATATGATGAAACAGAAAATGCACCATCCATATTTTTAACGCTTTGCGGTATTGTAATACTTTGTAAACTTTCACACCCAATGAATACACGACCATAAATAATATGACAATTGTCATTTATTATGAAACTAGTGATCGACGATTTATCTCCATTAACTCCAACTAACATGAAATAAGGATTTGATGAATCACCAAGATATTTTCCGTATCCATCTATGGTACCTTGCAAGTTTGAACAACTATCGAAGATTATAGATCCTAGTTTTTTAATTGTTGATGGTATATTGATTGACTGTAATGCATAACAATCTGCAAATGCAGCATCATCTATTTCTTCTATATTTGTAGGTATATTTATAATTTCTATTCTTTTACAATAAGAAAATGCTTGTACACCAATTCTTTTCAGTGTTGATGGCAATACTAAGGTTTGCAGATTTGCTTGACATGCGAAAGCTCTGTCATCAATCGTTTCCACTTTGGAATCTTGCGAAAATGTAACACTAATTAGTGGTGCTCCGTCTATATATCCATCGCTTGTGAACTGGCGAAAAGAGTCCTGACCAACTGTAATTATGTTTGTTCCCTCTTTCTCTACTATATAATCAACAGAATTTACTGATACAGTATCATAATATGATGGAATAACAATATCTTTATCACTGCCTATATAATTTGTAAGAGTGTTACCATCAAAAGTAAAGTCATCAAGTCTGCGATATGTTCCACCATCTGCATAGATTGTTATGTTACTCTCTGGCATAGTGAACGAATATTGTCCGTCTATTTGATTGATAGTGATATGTTCTTCACTGCCATTTTCAATATAATAGAGTCCTGAAAAGAGTGTAACATAATCTTCAGTTACTGAATCTTGTCCATTTGCAGTGACGATAATCTGTTCACCATTTGTTGCGCTATCTTTGCTTACTGCACTCACTATTCCACTTGCTGATGGATCAATTGATACTGAATAGATTGCTGGAGCTTCTTCATCAGTGTTTTCAAAGGTGTAATTTAGTGAAAAACCTTGAATAGATGCGCTTTTTGTTGGATCTTTGATATGGAATACTATTTGACAATCTACTGAGTTATCGCTTGAGCCGTCATTTGCTGAAATAATTGTGTTTGTCTTTACGTTTCCATCAATCTTTGCTTGCATGGTCATATTGTTCATTTGAGTATAACTTGTTTCCAATGCCATCTTTAGATTGCTCTCTGTATGATTGTTGGTCACGCTAAATGATATTGTCACGTCTTCTAATCCATCGAATGTGATCTCTAAATTTTGCCATGTTGCTTTTTCTGTTGTTCCGTCTGTGGTAGGTGAAAGTACAATCTCTTGCATCTTGTTTTCACCTGCAACTGTTCCATTAGTTAATATACCTTGTGAGATAGTCGCTTGGACATCTGTTGCTTGGAATGATATATTTCCGCCGATATTCATATCAAACTTCTTGATAGCAAGTGTAACCGATACCGCTGTAGTGATAAGTAAAAGTAATGTAAGCAAGATATTGCATACAATCATTACTGATTTATTCTTTATCTTTTGATCTTTCACTTTCTATCTCCTTTTAGTTTATTCGTTTACTTGTTCAAGGTCACATGTAAATGTAAAGCCATCTATACTTGCGCTTTGTGTATTGTTTGTAATATGAAATTTGATCACACAATCTACTTCATTGTCGTTTGAGCCTGCGTCTGCTGGTATTGTCACTGTAGGAGTTGTTGATACATCAGTTCCATCTACTGTAGCTGTCATCTTCATATTATCTGCCGATGTTGAGTTTGTACTCAATGTCATCTTTAAGCCACTTTCTGTATGGTTGTTTGTTACTGTAAATGTAATTGTCACATCTTGAAGTCCGTCAAATGTGATTACTAAGTTTTGCCATGTTGCCTTTTCTGTAGCACCATCTGTCCCTGGTGTCAATGTAATTGCCTGCATCTTGCTTTCGCTGTCTGCTAGTGTTCCGTTTGCTACCACTCCTTTAGAGATAGTTGCCTGTACTTCACTTGCCTGGAAATTGATATTTCCACCTATATTCATATTAAACCTGTCTATGGCAAGTGTTATCGTCACAGCTGTAGTGACAAGTAAAAGTAGTGTGAGTAAAACGTTGCAAATTATCAAAAATGATTTTCTTTTTACATTTGAATCTTTCATCTTTTGCCCTCCTTTTAAAAAATTCAATGTCAATCTTTTTTTGACAACTTCTATTATATCCCCCCCCCGCAAAATGTCAAATTTTTAAGCGTTTTTTTTCAAAAAACATTTGACATTTTGCGAAAATTTCTGAAAATATCGGAAAATTAATGAGATTTTTAATAAAATTTTATACCATTTCACATTTTTTACGCATTTGTTTGAAAATATGTAAAATTTCTAAAACATAAAAATTAATGGAATTTAAAAAATTGATTTAGTTAACGTCGTTAGCTTCAACAAAAAACAAGGCTGTAAAGCCTTGCTTGATTACTAATATAGTTTTATAATAAATGAATATAATTTAATTTCTTATATAAATATACCATTTTAAAAGAGTGTAAAATATTTCAAGTTCGCTTGTCGCAGACTTTTCGCTGTCCGATGCATGCACTACATTTTGCGTAATGCGCAGTGGTAGATTGAGCATCTTTGGCACTTCATATCTAATGGTGTGCGGATCAGGATTTTTAGTTGCTCCAACAAGTTTGCGTATCTTTGCAATTGCATCGTCACCCTGAACTTCCATTCCGTATGCCTTATCACTTGTGATATATTCTTCAAGTCCTTGATAAAAGTCTTTGCCGACATGTTCAGCATAGTGTTTGCGTGCAGAGAGTGCATCATATTTTATATATCCTTCTTTGACAACTTGCATACCAACTGATTGCAACTGGCTTTTTACATAATCTATCACTTGTGGATAGTTTGCAAATTCAGGCTTTACCATAACATAAGATTTTTCCATTTTTTCTTTCCCCTTATATAAATTTGAATAATTATAGCAAAAAATTTAGAAAATAAGCAAAAAATTTAGAAAATTATTAAAATTTTATTAATAATTATGAAATTTCCATTTTTAATTTTAAAAAACGCAAATAAAACTAGAATAATGAAGATAATAGACGCATAATCGCTTGTAAGAATTTTGTTATCCAGCGTTTCTTTTGGAAATAGCTGACGCCTGCAAGTCTAGAACAAGAGATATCCTTTTTTATTTGTTCAAAGTAAGTGGCATTGAGATCATTTGAATAGATAATTGCTGTATCTTCAAAGTTGAGTCCAAATGAACGATTGTCAGTATTACAGGTTCCTATTGAAAGTTTGTTATAATCTACTAAGATCACTTTGCTATGCAAAAACCCGTCATATAGATAGATCTTTACTCCAAGTTCTGCCATCTCTCTTAAGAAGGATAGAGTTACAAAGTAGACTGTTTTCTTGTCTGGCTTTGCTGGCACCATTATTGAGATATCAATTCCGCTTTTAACTGCAATGCGAATTGCCGATATAAAGACATCATCTGGCACAAAGTATGGCGTTTGAATAAAAATTCTCTCTTTGGCATTTATGATCATGTGCACAAAGGTTTCTTTTATTCTCTGCACCTGACTATCAGGCCCTGAAGTCATGATCTGCATTGTGGCATTCCCCTTAAACTCTGGCGAAGGAAAATAGCCATTTGTAAGATATAGTTGTGGTGGTGTATTGTCGTTTTTACAATAACGCCAATCATCTAAGAATATGTTTTGGAGTGCGTATACTCCGCTTCCTTCAATCTTGATATGAGTGTCACGCCACGGCTTTAGTTTCTTATCCTTGCCCATGTGATCATCTCGAATATTGATACCACCAGTATAGCCGATTTTGCCATCAATAACCACAATTTTGCGGTGATTGCGATAGTTAAGCTTGAGATTTAGAAGTCTTATGTGCATAAATGGCGGAAAGAATTCCCCTACCTGCCCGCCAGCACTTACAAGCCTATTGAAAAACTTGCGCGGTGCATGACGAGAACCGATTGAGTCGTATATCAATTTGACATCAACGCCTTCTTTTGCCTTCTTACAAAGGATGTTCATGATCTCGGTTCCTACCCCATCATTTGCAAAGATATAATACTCCATGTGTATTGTGCTTTTGGCATTTAATAGGTCTTGTTTTAAACTTTCAATTTTGCTCTCGCCAAAGTTGAAAATGGTTACTTTGCTAGCTGGAAGCGGATATGCACCAAATGAATAACAAAATGTTGCAAGTTCTCGATCATTGATTAAAATTCCGTCAAGTCTTGCTTGTTCAAGTGTTTGAATACCTTTGATATTCTTGATAATGTCACGCTCTGAAATCGCCTTTTTCTTGATCATTCGTCTGGTACGAACAGATAGTCCACTGCCAAATACTATATAGAGCAAGAAACCTAATATTGGCAAGAATGTCATCACGGTCATCCAAGCAATGATATTTTGTGGTTTTCTCTTTTCAAGAAAAATCATACCTATGAGAAGGAAAAAGTTTACAATTGCTATTACTGTAATCATAATTACAAACCAGTTGCCAAACATTTCCCTCTCCTTTTAGTATATTTTTTATAATTTTAGTTTATTTTTTGTATTTTTTTTAAAAATTTATCAATATTTTTAATAATTTTTAATTGTCACTTTTGGCAATTCTAAAAAGCAAGAAAAATTATCTATAATTTTTCGGTCGCGCCGCTTGTATACAGTCTAAAAGGGCTTTATCAGCCCTTCTAGATTTTAACTGCCTGTAACTACGCTCTAAAATCTTCAGCCCAGCCAACTAAGATCGAGCCAAGTTCATAGGATATATTAACATTGCCTACATCATATCCATTGTCAAGAGTCGATATATCTCTATCTGCACCTGAAACAACAACTCTAAATACAATTTCGATATATTGGTCGTAAGTGTAGTTGGATCCATAGGTTATTCTACCATAACTATAATCAGTGTCATTTCGCTTGCTATAATCATTATTGATAGATACATCACCCGAACCGCTTCCGCCAAGTGGGTCAATCATAAACCAGATATAGTCTTTATTAAAACCTTTTTCACTACCATTGCTTACTGTTGTATTATCCACAGCTGCGCCACGTAGCGTTAAAACAGGTGAATAATTTTCTTGTGGTGGTTCTGTTGCTGGAGTCCAAGAACTTAAGCTAGTGTAAATATTACCGCTATCTGTTCCACTCTCTTGTAATCTTCTGATAATTTGATCGGTTGTTGCACCACTCATACTAAAATATTTTCCTGTTACATAGTATCTATGGCTTACTCTATAATTTAAGGACTGATCGCCACCTTTCGAATCTTTACCCTTCTCAACTTGAGCAATGTAGTATTTATCTATAGTATAGTAACTGTTTGATCCCGACAATCGTTGTGCATTTTCTACATAGATATAGTCGTTTGTGGTAGTTTGAATTTGGAATGTGATCTTGGCTCCACTTGTCAAAACGTTACCATTATTCAATTTGCCCGTTGTATCATCACCTTGATTGTTATAAACAATATAATAGAATGTCGCATTGCCGTTGGCATTTGATATTGTTATTGTATCACCCAATTGGACACTTGTATTTAGAAGCGATGAGATTGAAAGATATGTCGTCTTATCATAGGAATCATGGTTCGATCTTGATACTGCGACATCTGAAACAATTGTTGCATTTTTTCTTGTCAATGATATATTAAAACTTGCTGTAGATTGCGCTTTGATCAATAGTTCAAGCGTATCATTTAAGTAAGTTGTTTCCAATGTTTGATTCAGTCCATCAGTCACAGTAAATGCTTTCTTTAAATCAATACTTTCACCATCTGCAACTACTTTAGCATGCTCAACTATCTTAACTTCTCGTACAACAGTTACAATAGTTTGAAGATCGGTATATTCTACAGTATCACCTTTCTCATATTTAAGTCTAATCACTAATATCATGTCTGTTTCTGTAGAATTTGCGTATACTTCACCAGCAAAAGAAGGTACTTGAATTGCTTGTTGTACTTCGCTTCCAAATTCATTCTCAAAAGTACCTGAGATGAAAGGTTCGCGAATTTTATCTTCTAGTCCATTGAAGAATGCATTTTGAGTAGTAGTTGTTGCAAGATTATATTTATCAGATCCGCTTGTAAGTGTAATTTTTGTTGCATTTCCTATATTATTAAGTTTTATGTTGAATGTGGCAGTATTTGAATTAATAGTATCATGTTCTGCAGTAATTCCTGATGGAAGTAGACTATCGATATTTGCGGTTATATCGTTTGCTATTTCATTTGTTATTGATGCAGTATCGGCTTTTATAGTTAGAGAAACAGTAGAGTTTGCTGTAACTGTCATTTTGTAAGTCTGTTCGTCTAGAGTATAACTTAAAGCAGTAGTGTCACTACCATAGTTTGTAGACCATGTACCGCCAGTCTTTGTTGCTAAGATATAAGATGTGGCTTTTGGCATGATTGCAGTGCCTAGTGGTTCACCTGCTGGGTTGTCTTCTTCATTGATTGCATAGAACTTTGCACTATCCACAGTCACATATTTGAAACTTGGCGAATCGAACTTTTCTTTTGCTGCAGGTGTCCACATACCAACTTCACTATAATCAGTTTCTTTTTCTTCTGTTCTTGGATTATCACCTGTAATAGGTTTATATCCATTAGAACCGTTAGCTTGCAAATATTTATTATTAGTTGGTCCGCTCTCTGTCCCAGTTGTGCTTGTAGTATAATCTCTATCGAAGAAATATGTGCCTACATTAGCAATATTGATAAGTGGCACTTCTGCCGAGCTTTCAGGAGAAACAGGAGTACTTTGATTGATTGCATAACTGCCAGGATCACCTTCACCACTGCCTGCACTATATTCAATATTTAGCATAGTGTAAATAGAACCAATGTCAAAATAGTCAAGTTCATTCAAAACAGGATTTCCCCCTGTTGCAATGGATGGTTGAGTGTATTGAGATTTTAGACAGAAATAGAATTGATATTTATATCCGTAGACATCCACGCCTTCAATCATATAGTACTGATTGCCGAAGATGACTTCTTTGACAGCACTAAATGTGATTGCAGATGTTTGTCTAATGCCATCCTTAGTTTTATATGCATATCCAGTTGTTGTTGATGCGGTAGGTGGTAGTGCTTGCCAATTCGTCATATTTGTACTATTGGCATACGCAAACTTTTGTTTAAAGTTTTCTTTATCATTTATCGCTCTGCCTGATATCGTTTGATCAAGAGTAAGAGTTATATCAAAGTTGGTTGTAGAATATTCAGTGCTTGTATTATTTCCATATCGATGTTTGATTGATAACTCTCCTTCGGTGCTATCAGTTGATGTCAATGTAAATGCTGAATAATTATTCTGTCCGTCAGCATTTGTTATTGAATATACATCAAATGGCTTATTAACATTAGATACTATGCCTAAGCCATCTTCGCCAGTAGAAGTGGTCTTGTTATCAGTTGAACCGCTGAATGAAACGATATAGTCAGGCAAAACCTGATATACCACATAGAATGTTTCACTATACCCGCCAGTTGAACTATAAGTAATCTTGCTGAGTACAAAGTCGCCATTTACTTGAGCGCCGAGTGGCATTACGCTTGCGTCATAGATTGCACCTGATGCATTTCTCATTGGAGAGTAAGCAATATATTCGTTTGTACCTTGATCATAGTTTGTTCCAGTATAAGTTGCATAATGTTTGAACTCGCTTATTCCATTCAATGTCATAAATGCTTCAAGAGAATTTTGCACTGAAGTATCAGGAACATTAGTTTTATAATCCGTACTATAATAGATAATTTCAAATTGAATATTTGCTTTGCCATCGCCAAAGTCAGATGCTGAAACATAGCTGTCATTGGTTGGATGTTTGATGCCAAGCTGTTGAACTATACTTGGGTATTTTTCATTGACAGTAACATCTTCATGGTTGTTGACAGTAAATGCCTTTTCAACTTCAATGTCAATTCTTGGCATAAAGTAATATGTTGTTGACAATGACTTTATGTAACTTTTGCCATTAATGCTTGTTAAAGTGTCATTAGTAGAATTTGTAGTTATCACAACTTGACTTACACCATTTGCAACTGAAATTCGACTAATTGGAGTAAGAGATTTGATTTCGTTAATTGGATCTTGGGCAACAGTTGATGTTCCGTCACTAGTTAATGTCGTTGCGCTTACATCATGGTCTGTAATATAATTACTAAAATAGCTATAATCAACTTTATTGCCACCATAGTAGAGTTGTATTCTGCTTACAAGTTGTTTTGTAGTAAAGAGTGCATTGTTTTCATCGACATTTGTAATTGATTCAAGATCATCTGCTGTTATATTTACTGTGCTGGTTGTTACTGTACCTGATTCATTTGTAGTTCTTACTGTCTTTTGCATTAAGCCAGTTCCATCAAAACCTATGCCTTCGTTTTCAATGGCAGATGCTCTATAAGTGCCATAATATTCTTTACCATGCATTGAATAGCCTAAATCAAGATATTGATTTGAGCCTTGGTCTTCAAGACTGATATATTGAGCATAGGATGCATAGAATTTATCATCTGTGCCTTTGAATACAAGGTAGTAAGTGTCGTCGTTTGTAAGAGTGTTTGCAATCTGCACTTGGAACATTCTATCACCCGAGAAAATATTATTTGTATTTGTCTTGTCGACATAGATTGTTTCGTGAGTGACAGTTGAAGTTGTATCATCTCCATTATCTATAACGCCACTTGTTGCATACTTTGTATAGATTGCAGGAATTGTGAAGACGCTGTCAAGAAGTTCTATAGTATAAGTAGTAGTTGCCTCTCTATATGTAATCTCAAATATGATTACAGAGCGTTCTCCACTTGTAACATAATCGTTTTGATCGGTCTTATCGCCATCTGTATCATTGGTCTGACTGTAAGTACCGCGTCTTAAGTATAGACCTTGACCTTGAGTTAAATTAATGGCATTTGATGCATAGTATTGTGTCGTTCCTATACCACCTTGACTATATTGCCAAATAGTTGCATTTTGAATTTCTTGAATAACCACACTTATTGTGTCAGCAGTCAACCCTTCAGTAATTTGCGATCCTTGTACAGTGCCATTTTTGTCAGCATTCAAATTGTTTTGGTATGCTGTAAATCTATTAGCATTTTCCCCCATATTATATATAGGATTTGAAAGGACGAAATCAGAAAGAGTATTGTTGATTACCGAGCCATTTTCAAAGTATTCAATTTTAAGTTCGGTCTTACCGTCTGGCACTGGATAATTGGTGTCAACAGTGACTGCCTTATATACATTGAATGTATAGGTAAATGTAATAGATTCGCTAGGCTTACTTGTTTCACCTGATGCACTAAATGCAAAGTGCATAGTAATATTGATTGATACCGATTGCATTTCAGATGAGATATCCTTGATTGTAACTGAAGTGCTTTTAGAATCTGCAAATATTCCCTCGCTTGTATCAACAGCTGAACTTGTAGAAGATGCAGAATAGGTAAGAGTAGTTCTATCATCTATTTCTTTATTTAAAGCGTTGATATATAAGTAATCTTTGTTCAGATTATTATTATCGATAAGATCATAATCATTTACCCCTGCAAGTGAAGATTCGCCTGTGATTGCTTGTACTGAAATATTTCTCTTAAAGGTCAAGGTATCAGTGAATGTAAAGGTGTTGTTATCATTAAACGTGATCGTGAAATCAAAGGTCACCGTCTTGTCAGATACGATATCTGCAACAACGAACTTGTTGCCTTCAATTTTGACAAATCTATGATCATTATTATTAGCACTTCGCATTTCTGCTGTAACAGTGTAGTCTGTGGCTTCATCATTATTTAATTTTATATCATAAACTTTACTAAAATTGATATCTTGTCCGCCAACAAGGTTGCTTGCGACTTCGACAGGGTTGTCGCCTTCCGTCATTTTACGAGCATAGCTTGCATTTGCTTTGATATTAATGCGCAAGGTTGCAAGATAGCCATACTGCGTATAGACAGAGAATTTTATTGTTGTGTCCTTTGAAATATAGTCTTTAAGTGTAAGTTTGAATTGATATGGAGAAAGTCCCTTATCATCAATATAAGAATGAGTGTTGTAAGCATAACTTTCAAAATCAACGTCTTCATTTCCGTCTACGAGTTTGATTTGAAGAAGATCTGAAACGACTGTACCTGTTGTCGTTTCTTGTCCAGCATCTGAATTGGATACAAGTTGTACTGTGAGAGTCTGCTCTCTTGGATTATCTGCAGTGTATGCATTTTCAAGTTCCCATGTATAGACGCCGTCATAAACGCTTTGAACATTGCCTTCATTTGTTGTAAATCTTGCATTGTAACTGCTATTGTTTTCATCATTTAAAACAATAGTATAATACTGCTCTGCTCCATAGATTGAGCGCTTATATTTTTGTTCGAGTGAAGTGTCACTTTCATAGGTACGCTTGATTACTATCTCTATTCTTTCACTTGTCTTTACCACATAGTCAAAAGTTGATCCTTCGATCACATTGCCATTGACATTATAGAATGTGATATCTTCTGCCCATTGCTCAGGGAATGTATATGGATCTTGTCCACCTACCTTCACGCTTTCAATAACATTTGTAGAAACAAGGTTTGCAAAGATTGCTCTATTTACAGAAGAAGTTCCTGATGCATCTTGCTTGCTTATAAATTCAGCAACAGCCTTTAAGTCTTCACTGTCTGTATAAATACCACCAGTAAATGATAAAGTCAAAGATGAGCCATCATAGATATAGCATGAGCCAGAGCGAACGATAAGTTCAACACTCTCAATATTGATATTAGTTGCATTTTCACTGAGTATGTCAGACAATTGAAGATATAGATAACTATTTATATTATTACCAATATTAATAGCGCAATCGCTTGTAATATCGTCTAAGATAACCATTTGATCGGCAAAAGATTTTGGTTCATCATTTTCAATATAATTTCCGCTAACTTTAAAAGCAAGCGATACTTCACTGCTAGAGCGAACATCAACAACAAGAATACCAATATTGCTACTCAACATCTTGCTGACATTGAAACGAGAGAACCCTTCATTCAAAGTAGTTTCATCATAGATCTTGTCAAGATCAAATGTCTGTCGAGAATTTTGGTCTACTCTTATATGTTCTTCGCCCTCTTCGCCGTAATTTGTATAGGCATAAGTTGACGCTTCGACATTGATATCAGGAGTGATCTTAAGCAAGTAATAGAATATTTGATATCTTCCATTATAATTGATATTATATGATAGTCCTAAATAGAAGTTTTCATATAGAGTGTCATTTGTAAGATGGTTAAGGTCGAGATAGCCGTTGTTACTATCAATACCCTTAATTATAGATTTATTTGTAAGGTTTGTGCCATCTGTTACTGTTGGATAATATGTAATAGTTGGAGTAACTGAATAGCCACCATCTCGTATAGGCCTAATAAGTCCATTTTCGCCAGTAGAATTTTCGTAGTAGCTGACTTCTTTTATTATTTGAGTAGCTTGACCTGCAGTAATTTCATTATATATGCCTTGTTTTAAAAGTTCGCTTGGATCAGTAAGAGCAGTTTCTAGCGTGCGATTGTCTTCTACTCCACTATTATATTCTACAAAATTGTAGCCTATTGCAGAATTGATCAAAGGAACATACATGATGGCTTTTGCGTTGGTACTACCAGTTTCGCTTCCTTGATTGAAGTATAATACAAGATATGAGTTTTCGTTGCCTAGTCCTCCAAGAAGTTGATTTTGGCTTCTGAGAGTGAATGTGTTTTGATTTTCTCCCGTGCTATAATATGTATTTGCAGTGTCTGCATTTCTTATATACATTGTATAACTGCTGTCAAAATAATTATTATTATCCGATCTAGAGTTTGGCAAGGTGTATGCACTTGTATCATATACAAGCATGATATACTCAACTCCATCAACTATTTGAGTGGTAGTATTATATGAGACATTATCTTTACTTATTTGAATTTGAGATGCAATATATTGATATATAGTTTGATCTTCTGTATTATACAGTTCAATATATACATCAACAGAACCTAGTGCGTTTCCATTAAGCATCAACGAGAGTTTTGTTGCATAACTTGTTGTATTATATTCAAATATAAAAGCCGATGAATTTAAAAGCTCTACATTGCTTCCATTGATTGTCAAATAATCTTCAAATTCACCACTAAAGTCTATATTTTCTATAAGTGAACCATCGTGACGCTTGTATTGAATGAAATCTGTCCATTGTGGTGTTGAGCCTGTATTCAAAATGTAGAAAGTGTCAGTACCTGTTGCTAGATTGTCTAGATCAAGGTCACGCAAGATGATGAATGTAAGAGTATAACTTATTGCATACTGATTGTTGCCTTCTGGCTGGAATACTACTGAGAACTGTTTGTAATCGGTATCCCAGAAGTCATAGAACCTAATTGTCGCATTGCCTTCTTCATCAACAACCATTTTTCCAACTGCACTTCCTGTATATTGAGTTTTTAAGACATATTGTCCAGAACTTGGCTCAATATAATATGTACCTACTGTATAAAGACTTCCAAAACTTGACTGTTTACCTGCATTATTATTATTTGTCACCATATTGGAAATTTGAGTGCCTTCACTATCACCATCTTCATCAGTTGCATAGATAAATCTTGATGAATCTGTAGTAGAACCATAGGTAGTTGCACCAGATATTGCAATATTAGGCAATATTGTCATATTTAAAGTGATATTTACTACGCCTGAATTTGCTTCATCTGAAATAGTCAACTGTACTGATCTAGATTGATAGAAATTTTTGTTTATCTGAATACTTGTAATCACCTTGCCCTGCAAGTTGCTTCTAATAGTGCTTGCATCAGTACCAGTTTGAATTTTTTGACCATTATTGTATACAGTAAGCATTCCGTCTGTACCAAATAGGTCTACAATTGCTGAGCCTAAGTTTTCAAGATAAGAAGTCGAAAGTGTAAATTGTATCTTAGTAAACTGAACACCATTAACTTCAAGTCTAACTTGATTTGCAAGAATAATTGTATTATTAGAAGCGCCATATTTTGACATAGCGACAGATATCGTGCTTTCCGATTCTTCTTGATTTGTACCTTCGGTAATACTTGAATTAGGATCTAAATTGCTGTTAAAGAATACATCAGTAATTCCTGTTGAAGTAACATTGAATTTCATTTTAATAACATCATCTGCCGATCCTGTTTCTACATTCCCATCAAGTGAAACAATGTCGATTACAACAATGCTTCCATTGCCATTTATGAATTGAATAGTCTGTCCTTGTACTGCTACAACATGACTGCTTCCTTCAAGCAATCTAAAACTCCACTCGCCTGCTAAGGTGTCTGTGCGACCTACTTGGTCAGTGATAACAATGTTTGCAAAGTTTTCGCCAAAGAAGCGGTTGAATAATGCTGTCAATGCGCTTTGTCCATCTTGTGCCTCTATTGGTGTTCCACCTAAAGAGATATTGAGAACTGTTTCGCCACTGTCAGCGTCAAGTGTTTGATTGACTGTGATTTCGCTGTCGCCTGTTAAATAGATTTGATCGTTAGGATCATATTCAAGAGTGATTGACTTTGCAATAGGATCATAGATCATAACTGTTTGATTTTCAAGAAGATCGCTTACTCTAAAGCCATTTCCGCCACCCCAAACAATATTGTTTTCTTCCTGAGTGTTATAGGTAAGAGTAAATGAATTTACAATAACACCTAAGTCATCATTTTGAGTAACGATAGTAGTTGTTGGATTAAGTTGAAGTTCAAAAGTGAAAACGCCATATCCTTCTTCTTGATTTATTGAGAAGTCGCTTCTTACTAGGATAAAATTACCTTCGCTTACACTTTGAGTGATCGTTGAAATAACCTGATTATAACTATCGTAGATTGTTAGTGTCATAGAGCCAAGTTGTTCGCTAAACACTTCAACAGAGTCGCTGTTTACAATGAATGAAATTGAGAATGTACCATTATTGCCAAGATCGATATAGTACATTTGATTATCTTCGTTGACAACAAACTGTCCCATTGACATGGTTGCCCCTATCACAGAGTCTTGACTCAACTCTTTCTTTACATCTACCGAAATCGCCTCACTCATTCTTGCAATGCGATATAGGCCGTTTTCACTAACAACAGGAACGCCGTCCTGCACCATGATTGTGGCAAAATATAGATCAAATAGTCCTGTATTATAAACTGTCAAACTTGTGCTTTCAATGCAATATAGGTAAAGTTCTTCAAGTCCAACACTGTAAAGTCCGCTTCGCTCGCTATTAAATCCGCCATTTCCTAAAATTGAAATAACAGTGCTTGTGTCTACACCTTCACCAAAGTATGCAAATAGATATTTAGGCTTTTTATATATATTTTGTTCAGGCACATACATATATTGACTTAAATCTTCGGTCTGTGAAATGATTGAGCCGTCACCCGAATAGTCGAGCATTATATCTAAACTTTCAATACCACTCCAATAAACATTTTGCTCTGTATGTTCTGTGACATTCATAGTTGATTCAAATAGAAGTGGAGCGCCATTTGATTGATATAAGCCTTTTTCGCCATTTTCAAGTTCAATCAAAAGACCTACTTTTACCTGTATAGTAGCAACCTGAGATGAAATCACACTCCAATATGAATTACCCTTATTTGAAAGCCCTTCAGAATAAGGTCTATAATAGGTTTGTCCATCAATGACAACCGCGTCTCCGCCACTCACTTGCAAGAAAGCATCATTGCCAAGTGTTGGATCTATAGTCTGTCCTTGTCTATCAGTATATGAGAAAGATAAAAGGACATTAGAAAGCATTGAAGGAACCGCCATTAAATTTGAATCTTGCACATAAGCGCCAACATTGATGCTTCCGCTTACCTGATTTGATACATAAATTCTTGTCGTATAGTTTTGAATTATATCAAAGGAATTTGCAAGACTGATATTGAAAGCACTTACATCTGCAGTGCCGATATCAATGCGAGTGCTAGTTAAGTATGCACTGTCTTGACTAGATGCAAGCATAGACACCATTTGAGTATAATAGTTTTCGTTCGTCACGCCAGACTCGGCAAGTTCCTGCTCAGCGATAAGTTGCGATTTCGCGTCTTTGAATACATAAGCATTGAGTTGTACGCCATCAACAATATCGTCACCTGCAACAAAATGCATGGTAGTGCTTGTGTCATAGACAGGCGTTACATTGTCAGAAGAAGATTGATAGAAAGCAAGTTTTTTTCTAACATTCTCACTTGTTATATTGCCCTGCTCAGAATTAACATCATCGCTATACATATATTCGCTCTTTGCAGGAATAAATTTTGTTTGAATTGTGAATGTTTCACCGATTACAATTTTTTCAGCAGGATTGCCATCATCATTGAGAATGATTGCCTCAGTAGAATAAACAGGTACATCGACTGCAACTTTAACATTTATAGCACTTGCTTGAGATTGAGAGTATGCACTTCTTGCAGTGATTGTAGCAATGCCACCTGCAATCCAGTCAACCCGCTGTCCATTTTCCCAAATATATTCGCCATTTTCGTCTTTAAGATGTTCGGGGATAAGTTCAACAGTGAAAGGAGTGTTGAGTTGTACAACACTAGGCACGCGAATGACGCCATTTGATATGTATTGTCCATCAGCCGAAGTTCTTGAATTGCCATCAAGCGAAAGATTTACAGAGCGTTGATTGACAACTGCCTCGGTGTCAGTAGATGTGATAGTAAGAGTAAAGTTGTCGGTAACCTCTAGTTGACCGTTGGCTTGATTGTAAAGTTCTAGATAACTATCATCTTGCACAAAGGTTATCCCTGAAGGATAGACTGGAGTTTCGCCGGTCTGCCCACCCCTTGAAAGATAAACGCCGAGCAAAGTTGCGCCCGCAATCAATCCAATACCGAGAATGACAGAAACAATGGTCATCCAAAGCTTCCACTTAGGCTTTATCTCGCCTGTGTCGACCTTCTCTTTATTTTTAACCTTTTTGACTTTTTTCTCTTCTTTCTTACTCATCTTAAACTCCTAACAAAATCGGCTGTTCGACTTCATGTTTAAAATATTATAAAATATTTTAATAATAAAAGGCAAACAATTTTCATATTTTGTCGATATTATTTAATTAATATATTATAAATATTTTACCTAAAAATTATTTATCGTTTTTTGTTAAGATCTTTTATTAAAATTTTTATTTTCATAAAAATCACTTTTACCCTGAAAAAAAAGGCTTCTTTAAACAAATATAGGCAAATTAAAAGCGAATTTGCGACCTTTAGTTGACTTTTTGAAAGGTATAATTTATAATCAAAAAGAATAATCGAAGGAGAAGATATGATACAAGTAACAAATGTTTCACTCGCCTTTGGCGGACGAGTGTTATATAAAGATGTCAACTTAAAATTTACAAAGGGCAACTGCTATGGCATAATCGGCGCAAATGGCGCAGGCAAAAGTACTTTTTTGAAGATTTTAACAGGCGAAATTGAAGCAAATACAGGCGAAATTTTTATCACACCTGGTGAGCGTATGAGCGTACTGAGCCAAAATCAAAATGCCTATGACAGCGAAACCGTGCTTGACACCGTCCTTTTAGGTCATAAAAGACTTATGGAGATCCAGAAAGAAAAGGACGCTCTCTATGCAAAGGAAGATTTTAGCGAAGAAGATGGTATTCGCGCTGGTGAACTAGAAACTGAATTTGCTGAACTTGGTGGCTGGGAAGCAGAAAGCGAAGCAAAACAACTTCTTCAAAGCCTTAAAATTGAAGAAGAACTTTACTATACCCCTATGGCTGAAGTAGATCCAAAAATAAAGGTCAAGGTGTTGCTTGCACAGGCTCTATTTGGCAACCCTGACATCTTAGTACTTGACGAGCCTACCAACAACCTAGATTTCAAGACTGTAAGATGGCTTGAAGAGTTTTTGCTTGACTTTGAGAATATCGTCATCATTGTATCACACAACCGCCACTTTTTGAATAAGGTCTGCACACACATCTGCGATGTGGACTATGGCAAAATAAATATGTATATAGGAAACTATGATTTTTGGTATGAATCAAGCCAACTTATCTTAAGACAGATGAAGGATCAAAACAAGAAAGCCGAACAACGTGCCAAAGAACTCAAAGAATTTATCGCAAGATTCTCGGCAAATGCTTCAAAATCTAAACAGGCAACAAGCAGAAAGAAGGAACTTGAAAGACTTACAATCGAAGATATCAAACCGTCATCTCGCAAATATCCATATATTAACTTTGAATTCACTCAAGAAATCGGCAAGGAAGTGCTTAAACTTGAAGGCATATCCAAGAAAGGTATGTTTAGCAAACTAACTTTCAATATTGAAAAAGGTCAAAAAGTTGCATTCTTTGCAAAAAACAGCCAGGTACTGACCACCCTATTCAATATCATACAGGGCACAGAAAAAGCCGACTGCGGAAATGTTTTCGTCGGCAAGACAATCAAGATCACTTCATTGCCACAAAACAATGACAGTTATTTCGAAGGCAATACAATGTCAATAGTCGACTGGCTTAGACAATACTCAAAAGACCAAAACGAAACATATATCCGCTCATGGCTTGGCAGAATGCTCTTCACAGGCGAAGAAAATCTCAAACCTGCAAATGTGCTTTCTGGTGGCGAGCGCGTAAGATGTATGCTTGCAAAGATGATGTTAGAGCAAGGCAACCTACTGATTTTAGACGAACCAACAAACCACCTAGACCTTGAAAGTATCACTGCACTCAATAAAGGAATGCAAAATTTTAGAGGCAATATTCTATTTGCATCACACGACCAAGAGATCATAGAAACGGTTGCCAACCGAATAATAGACATAGTAGATGAAAATCACTACATTGACTTCACAGGCACCTACGAAGAATACGCCGAAAAGTATTTAAAATAACAAATAAATCGCGATAACAAACATATCGCGATTTTTTCTTGCCTTCTATTTCTCTTTTATTCAACTAAAATTCAAATTGATAAATTATCTTCGTCAAAAAGTGGACTATCTAAAAACTCACTGACTTTCATGTCAAAACCACCAGCAATTTGTATTATTGTTGATAATAGATTGTCTTTAATTGTTTCGTGCATGATATTTTTAAGCGTTGAATGAGTTACTCCACTATTCATCGCTAATCTATATTGTGTAATACCCTTTTTTCTCAATAACTCTGATATTCTTAAAGCAACCGCTCTATTAACATTATTCATAAATACTCCATGATTTTGTATTAACATTGTAATATTAATAATTTTTTAAATATAGTTGCACATAACCATAAAAAATGATATAATCATTATGTTTACATATAACTATAGGGGGTTCAAATGATATCAAACACAGTGTGTTTTATAGGACATAGAAATCAAAAGTTACCATGGAAAGATAAAATTGATTTAAGATATGCATTAACTAGAATTGCCGTTCAAAAAGAAATTGAAATATGTATATCAAATGGCAAAACCCACTTTATTTCAGGGATGACGCTAGGTTTTGATATTATGTGCAGTAGAATTGTACTTGACTTAAAAGAAAAATATCCATTTATTACACTTGAGTGTGCCTTGCCTTATTATGATCAAGATAAGTATTGGAGTTTGGGCGATAAAATTATTTACAAAAATATATTAGAAAGAGCAGACAAAGTTCGGTGCATATATGACCATTACACAAGGGGTTGTATGCATGAGCGAAATCGATATATGGTAAATTCTTCATCAATGGTGATTGCTCTTTTTGACAATATAGCAGGTGGCACAGAAAAGACAATAGCTTATGCAAAAAAACAGGGCAAATATGTCGTAATCATACCACCAAGTCAAGAAAGAGTCTACACAAGTAAAGTGCTTGAATTGTTGCTCGCAGATTACATAGACAGCGAACCAGATATCAGCGAAGAAAAAATCATGGCTAGAAAAAGACTATTAAGCTCATTATATATGCAAGTCGATAATGACGAAAATTAGGTGTTATCGCGATATTTTTGATCTTCGATTTGAGTTACATCATCTAAAAGATCTTCAAAACTAAAGTACTCGTCACTTGCTTCAACATTTGATGACGAGAGTTTATCTTCATCTTGTAAATTTTCTTGAAAAGAACTATCACTATTTGAAATATAACTTTTGCAAAAATGATGTTCTCCTTCTCCCTTAGAGATGGTCACTCGCTCAAGATTGCAATTTGAGCCCTTTTCATTGAATACACAGTTTTTGACATTGCAAATAATTCCCTTGTTTATATCATTCTTCATATTATATTCTCCCATTTCAATTATTTGCAATTATCAAAAAAATATAATAAAATTAAATAAAAATAAAAAAGAAAATAAAAAATAATTACAAAAATATTTAAAAAATCAATAAAAAAATAATTAAAAAAATAACAAAAAATACTAAAAAAATGCAAAAAAGGGCAAAAAAATTAGTTTAAAAAATAAAAAAAGGCAATTTTTCTGCCTTTTTTTGTTTTTTTGATTTTAATTATAATTTAATTTTGATTTTATTTTTTATTAATTAATTTTATATTCCATTAAAATAAGATAAATTATCAGACTGTCGAAAAACAAGCGGGGCAAGGCTCGAAAAATGCCTAAAGCCAGGAGTTTAGTTTTCCTAAATGACTGGTTTTAGGCGTTTTATTTGGGGTACCCCGTAAATGCTTTTGCATTTATGGGGAGAGGAAAAGGCGAGCGTTAAAGTCTAAGTTGTCTTGACAACTTGACATAAGCGTAGCCTTTGACGATACGATGCAAGAAAAATTACTTGTAATTTTTCGACCGCGATGTTTTTCGACAGTCTGATTTAGTTAAATTTGATTTTTTCGGCTATATAACCCTTTAATTCATCGATTTTTAATCTGATTTGTGCCATGCTATCTCTATCACGAATGGTGACTGTATCATCTTCGAGCGTGTCAAAGTCGATTGTCACGCAGAAAGGTGTGCCGATCTCGTCTTGTCTGCGATAGCGTTTGCCAATTGAGCCTGCTTCATCATAATCGCACATAAAGTCTTTGCTTAAATAAGAGTAAACTTCTTTTGCTTTCTGTGAAAGATTTTTCTGCAAAGGCAATATTGCAACTTTGAAAGGTGCAAGTGCTGGCGAGAAGTGCATAACCACCCTTGTGTCACCATTTTCAAGAGTTTCTTCATCATAAGCCTGACAAAGAATTGCAAGTGTCAATCTGTCTGCTCCAATTGAATATTCAATTACATTTGGCATATATTTTTCATTTGTATAAGGATCGGTATATTCCATATTTTTACCACTAAACTCACTATGTCTAGATAGATCCCAATTTCCGCGGTGATGAATTCCGTTAAGTTCCTGCCAGCCGATAGGGAACAAATATTGAATATCGCAAGCAGCCTTTGCATAGTGTGCAAGTTTGTCGTGGTCATGGAAGCGCAAGTTTTCTGCTTTTAATCCTAAGTCTTCTACAAATTTCATTGCCCTATCTTTGTATGAATTGTAAAAGTCCATACTCTCACTTTCTTTGCAGAACATTTGAAGTTCCATCTGCTCAAACTCAACCGTTCTAAAAAGGAAATTGCCAGGGGTTATCTCATTTCTAAATGACTTACCTATCTGTGCAATTGCAAAAGGCACTTTTGCTCTCATAGTACGCTGTACATTCAAGAAATTGACATACTCACCTTGACAGGTTTCAGGTCTAAGATAGACAATATCCTTGTCATCGCCTACCATATTGCGTGAAGTGGTAAACATAGGATTGAATTTGCGAATAGGTGTCCAGTCGCGTTTGCCACAGATTGGACACTTGATATCATGCTCTTCAATATATCTTTCCATCTCCTCGTTTGTCATTCCTTCAGCCGATACTGTGCCTTTAGAATGATTTTCAATAATAGTATCTGCCCTATGTCTAGTCTTGCAATTACGGCAATCCATTTTAGGATCACCAAAACTCTGTACATGCCCACTTGCTTCCCAGACTTTAGGGTTCATAAGAATTGCAGCATCGACACCATAGCAGTTTGCGTCTTCTTGGACAAATCTTTTCCACCATGCTCGCTTGATATTGTTTTTGAGTTCCACTCCGACTGGTCCAAAGTCCCAAGTGTTTGCAAATCCGCCATATATTTCACTGCCTTGGAAAACAAATCCGCGATTTTTGCAAAGATTTACTATTGTATCCATTGTGATTTTTTTCATTACTATTTCTCCTTTTTCATTTTTTAGTGATGGCATTGATTTTTTTATTTCTTAGTGATGGCATTGACTTTTTTATTTCTTGGTGATGGCTTGGATTTTTTTGCCAATACAATAAAAAACCCTATGCCATAGCATAGGGGCGATTTATATGACCGCTGTTCCACCCTAATTCGCATTTTCATGCCTTCATTGACCGTCTTTACGCCGACAAGCGTTTAGCTCTGGAGTTGCCAATTCCGTCATTGCTTTAAAAGTATTATATTCCTTTTAACAATTTTTGTCAACGATTTTGCAAATTATTTATATGCTAAAGACTAAATTGTCTAGTTTTTTTAATATATAAACTTTTCAATCTCGTCTTATTGCTAAAAGTAAGAATATATAGCGAAGAAGATATGCCATACTGACAAGCAAGCTTGCAACATAGGTCATTGCCGCCGCATTAAGCACGCTATCCACTCCCTTTTGCTGACTTTTATCAATTCCAAAACTGTCAAGCATCTTCTTTGCCCTGCTTGAAGCATTGAATTCGACAGGCAATGTGGCAATAGATGCAATAACACTGACTGCATAGAGAGCAACAGACAGATAAATTATTATAGCTCCGCCGAGTGCTATCCAGAATAATTGCAACAATATACCTATAATCAATAATGGCAAAAATAATGAAGACACCAAATTGCTAGTTTTCACTACAAACTGTCGCACTTTGTATGGAAAATATTCTTGATCGTCTTGCTGAGCGTGACCAAACTCATGTGCAACAATGGCAAGTGAAGCGATTGATGACGAATTATAATTTTCTTCACTTATGTTTATGCTGTGATCACTAGGATCATAATGATCGGATAGGTGTCCACGGCAAGAACGCAAATTAAGTGCCAAACTCTCATTTTCCATAAGTTTTTGGGCAAATTCCGCCCCTGTTAAGCCAATAGAAGAAGGCATATCCTTATATTTTGAATATGCACGGCTTACTTTACTTTGCGCGACAAGTGCAATAATGATACAAATCAATATCACCACGCCTGAAATCAAATAACCAATATAATAAATATCCATTTTTAACCTTCTATATAGTATATGAACATTTTATTCAAATTAATATTACAAAAATAAAACTTAAAACAAAACTTTAGTTGAAAAGTTTACTCTTCTTTGAAATACCAGTCCAGCCTAGAATTATTCGCAAGAAATCAGCCCAATAGGTTAGCCCCGCGTCCTTTAAAAATCTTTTAGAAGTGCGAAGTTCTTCATCGCCTAGTATCATCTCTAAAAATCCTAGTGCCTTTTTGGATGCATCCTTTTCTATAGCTATAGTCATAAGTTTTATCACAAGCGCTAAGATAAAAATACCACCAGCAACTCCAAACAAGACAAAGCCAATCAAACTATAGCCTAAAATCAACATAACTATTCCAGCAATTAGGCAAGGGGTAAGAAGTAAGCCGACAATTCGACCGAGTTTTCGCAAAAAGTTTAGTCTTTTAAGTTTCTTTCCTTCTATATCTTGTTTGGCGTGACCGATTTCATGTGCAATAATGGTAAAAGATGCAATAGACGGCTGATAGATTGTTTTAGTTGAAAGGAATAGTCTTCCGCCACCATAGGCATCACCTGCTTCTTTTTCTATCTGCACGATCTTCAATGTTCCGCCAAAGTACTGACTATTCAACATATCGACAAATTGCAAGGTTGTTATGCCTGAGCGTATAGACTGATTGCTAAGCTGTCTATACCTTTGCATAAATTTATCGTATGAAAAGTTGGCAATAGCAAGCAAAAAACATAGTAGCACTGCCACTGCAATCACACAAATAATAATTATCCAAGTCATATTCATGCTTTTATTCTATACTAAATCGCAAAAAAATACAAATATTTTTAGCAAAATTAATTAAATCTAATTTTATAAATAAATATTCCTTTACATTTGATTTTAAAAAAATGTATCTTCAAAATTATTTTTACTGTTGCATTTTGATTTGTATCAAGTTATCAGTACAATTGTACTGCCCTTTGCAATCTCGGTTTGTGGTGGCGGAAGTTGATCTAAAACAAACTCACCTTCTCCGTCTATTTCATAAAAAAGCTGGTTTTCTTTTAAGATCTTAACTGCTTGCGTAAGAGGAAGTCCTACTAAATTTGGCATACTGATATACTCAACTTTAGCGTTTGGATCTTGCTTTTCTTCGCCTAAATACTCAAAAAGGTTTTCAAACACGACTTTTCCGTAAGGCGCTGCAACTATACTTCCATAATATGCTCCAGCACTTGGCTCATCAACCATAATAAACACCAAATATTCAGGATCGCTTGCAGGATATGTGCCGATAAAACTTGAGATATATTTTCCCTGATCAATACCGCCCGTTTCCTTATATTTCTGTGCAGTACCTGTTTTACCACCTACTTCATAACCTTCGACAAAGGTGTATTTTCCTAGTTTGTTTTCTGCAAATTCAAGAAGCGTATTAACTTTTTGAGAAGTTGATTGAGATACGATATTAGTTTTAGTTGTTACACTTGCACTTTTAACCACATTTCCATCAATATCGGTTGCATAATCGAATATGGTCGGATTTATCCTTGTACCGCCATTGACAATGGATGCAACAGCGGTCAAAAGTTGGATAGGAGTAAGGGCTATCGCATGACCAAAGCCCATTCGCGCAAGGTCAACATTGCGAACAAGGCTTTTTGCCATAAGCATACCGCTTCCTTCACCGCTTGCGTCTATGTCCGTTTTTTGACCAAGTCCAAACTTTTCCATATATTGATAAAATCTATCTACTCCAAGCCTTAACGCTAAATCCATAAAACAACAGTTGCAAGAATTTGCAAAGGCTTCGGTCAAGGTTTGCGTGCCATGTCCTATTGTCTTCCAACACTTTATTCGCTCGCCGTCAATCACCCTATATCCTGGGCAATAGAAGGTGTCGTCAAGTGTCACAACGCCCGACTCCAAGGCGGCTGCAACAGTCAGAATTTTAAAGGTTGAGCCTGGCTCATATATATCCGTTATGGCTTTCAGTTTTGAGTTTTCAAACAGCGCATCGAGATCATCTCTCGGCACATCATTGAGGTCAAAACTAGGCTTAGAGGATAGTGCTAAAACCTTGCCAGTTTTCGCTTGTAAGACCATTCCTGTTACACTTTTAGCCTTTTGCTCATTCATGATTTGAGCAAGAGCATTTTCTAGAATAAGCTGAATTTTGCTGTCGATATTGAGATGAAGATCGTTCCCTGCTGTTGCTGAAATATAGTAGCGTAGTGATCCACCTATCTCCTTGCCTTGAAGGTCACTTTGAACATAACTGAAGCCGTCTTCACCTGCAAGATAGGAGTCATAATATGCTTCAATTCCGCTTTGACCGACATTATCTATACTCGTAAAGCCTAAAACTTGCGTAAGCAGATCGCCATAAGGATAATATCGATTTGAGTTTTCTGCCAAATATATTCCGTCAAGTTTTAAATCGTAAATTTCTTCTGCCGTCTCACCTTCTATCTGCATCTTTAAAAGCACCTCGCTAACATTCTTTTTTGACAATTTCTCATATAGAGTGGCAAAGTCAATATCAAGTATACTTGATAGTGCATGAGCGGTCTGCGATGGAGAAGAAATCTCTCTTGCTCTTGCATAGACATTATAGGTCGTATAGCTGACGGCAAGAGTTGATCCTGTGGAGTCTATAATATTCCCCCGCGGCGCAACAATCTTTAAATCTCTTGTCCACTGATCAGTTGCACGCGATTGCAGTGATTTTCCGTTTATAATTTGAATTACAAATAATCGCACGATTAGAGCGCAAAAAATAAAGGATATCACAAGGAGTATTGCGAGTATCCTTTTTTTCAATGAATATAGCGTAAAGGCTTTTTGCAATTTTAACCTCCAAATAAGCCCGCTATGAAATCACAAAATCTATCAAACCAATTCGATTGTTTTTCTAGAGTGTTTGGTGGCACACTCTCGTCAGGCAAAGTTTGGAATAAATTTTCCATATTTTCGCCATTTGTAGCATCGATATTGTGAAGATTGTTGAGATATGAAACAAGATTTATTGAATATTGTGTGTTTACTGCATCCAAAGACGCAATATTTACAATTCCCCAAACACCAAATATAGCAAATATTATGGCAACGATTGCGATTTTTATTTTGTTCTTTTTAGGTTTTGGCTTTGAATCTACCTTTTCTTCTTCAAAAATAAATATTTTCTCTTTTTCTTCAGGCGAGAGAGTCTGTAATAAATCATAGTTTGGCTTTTCAATTACTTGAGAACTCTCTTTTGCTTGAACTTGAATTTCTTCTGCCTGCTCTTCCGTTTCGCTGTCTGTTTGGACATCTTGACTGGCTTGCTTTTTACTTTTAATCTTGTCAAATATGCGGTTTGAACTTTCATTAAAAGCGCTAGAAGAAAAGATATTTATAGGCTGATAAGCTTTCTCTTCTTTTTGCTTTTGATAGGCTTGCGAAGAAATGGAAGCGTTTTCGCTCCCTGCAATATTTTGACTACTAGATTGAGAGAGTACGCTTTCTTTAGAATAACTACTTTGCGCACTTTCAAACTTTTCTTTAGCAAGTTTTTCCTTGTCTTTTTCAAGTTCTTTTAAAAGGGTTTTCTCACTCATAATATACTCGCCTTTTACTTTAAATATGATTTTTTCGACTTTTAATATGGATTTGTAAATAATTTTAATAAGTTTTGTTTAGTTTAAAAAATTTTAGCAGATAGTGACCCTTTTGTCAAAGATAAATTGCATGTTTGCAAAATTTATAGCGATCACTTTTTGCAATTTACTTTCATTTTTTATCTTTTCTAATTACTTCCACTTTAAATCTTCTCTATAACTCGCAGTTTTGCACTTGTCGACCTAGAATTTGCTTTAATCTCTTGATTTTGTGCAACTATCGGCTTTCTATTTACTAAAATTGCTGACTTTTTATGATGACAAATACAGATTGGCGTCTTTGGCGGACAAATGCAATCGGTTGATGCAAGTTTAAATGTATCCTTGACTATTCTATCTTCAAGGCTATGGAAGCTTATGACTGCTCCGCGTCCGCCACTCTTCAAAAGTCCAATCATCTCGTCTAGTAAACTTTTTAAGCCGTCAAGTTCTCCATTGACTTCAATTCTTATTGCCTGAAAGGTCTTTTTGGATACTCCTCCCTTGCCGTAAACCACACTTTTAGGAAAGCTATCTTCAATAATTGCCTTCAATTGCCCTGTCGTTACAATTGGTTTGATTTTCCTTGCGTTTAATATATTCTCTACAATTTTTTTTGCGTTTGACTCCTCTCCATATTGATAGAGAATACGCAATAGTTCTTCCTTGGAATAGTTATTTACAACATAGTAAGCATCAAGCTCCTGCTCTCTATCCATTCTCATATCAAGTCTGCCATCGTTTGATATACTAAAACCACGCTCGGCATTGTCTATTTGATAGGAGCTGACTCCTAAATCAATCAAAAATCCATCGATTGCACATATTCCCATCTCTTGCAAAACTAAAGGCGCTCTTTTAAAATCACCGTGTACAACGGTCACATTTTGGTAATCTTTGAATTTCTCTTTGCACACTTTAACCGCATCCATATCCTTATCAAATCCGATAAGTCTGCCATCTTTAGATAGTTTTTTTAGTATTGCACTCGAGTGACCACCGCCACCCATTGTGCAATCTACATATATCCCATCACTCTTTATATTGAGGCCTTGAATTACTTCATCTAACAAAACTGGTATATGCTTAAATTCCATTTTTTCTCCTTTAAATTGTAAAGACATTATAATATAAAAAAAGATTAAAATTCAACCTTTTAAATCAATTTAAAAAAGAGAATTTTAATCTTTGTTATTTTAATTAATTACTACCGGAAATTGCGTCCTTTAACTGATTTAAAACATCAACAATATCGCCATTTTTAAGGTTTTCATCAGATAAGATGTCATTTATGTTTGGCACTTCATCCATATATTCAAGTTTGATTTCGCCTATAATATCGTTGTAAATACCACCAAACATTGTATCTTCTTTAAGATTTCCTTCTTCATCATAAAGTGTATCACGAATAGCATTTAAAACATTTCCTATGTCTTCTGTGTTCATTTCAACAAGGCTATCTATAGTGATATCCTGTGCGGAAGTGATAACTTTATTGAGAGAGATAAATGATTTAATAATGCTTATGATTTCATCTACGTTATCTGCAATATTTATAGTTGGAATTTCAGTTTGTCTATTTGTAATGCTGTTGATATTCTCGTTTATAAGGCTGATAACTTGCGTTTTCAAGTTTTCTGTGCATTGCGCTTCTAGTATCGGTCTAAAGATGCCGTCAACATCTTCTTCTTGAAGGTTATTGATAAGTGTATTGTAATCGCCACTCAAAATGATTTGCAAATATGTTTGATAATTTGGTTGTTCTTGCGAGCCAATATTGACAGAAGTTGTATTTACTTTTGTAATTAGGCTTGAGATATAATCAAGTTCACTTTCCCACTCCTCTATTGTATCGATATTTACAAAAGTGATTATCTCATCTTCGCCAAGAGCAGACTGTAAGTTGGATACAATAAGTTCATTTGTAAAATCTATTTGATAAAGTGGCAAAACTATCTTGTGAAGCAAATACTTATCACCTGCAACTGTATCTCCGTCATTTTTAGCAATCTTGTCGGCTAGAGTTTGAAGCAGGCTTTGTGCATCACTTCCAGAAGTGATTATACTGTAAAGGTTATTATCTTTTACGGTAATCAAAGTAGGCGTAACAAATTCAAATAACTCATTATAACTAGAAATTGTTACTTCTTCTTTTACTAATTCGCCACTCTCATTTGTATTTACTTTTAATACCGTGCCACTAGGAAGCGTCAATTTATATTCAGTCAATATTCCGTCAAATATTGTAGTATTTTCGCCTGTTGTGGTTTTGAATAAATCTATATTTAGTAGCTCGTCAAGCAAACTACCTAAACTAGATAGTGTTGCGGACAATGTTTCGCTTGATTCATCAAGTATGCTTGCCGGATCTTTAATAACTCCTTCAAGCCCGCCAGAGAAGCCACTGTTGATGTCGCCAACAATCTTTAAAATGCTAGTAAATTTAGCACTTAAATTTTTCCATTGTTCATCTGTATAGTTTGACGAATCTTCAATGTCAGAAACTTCTTCATTTAAAATCTTTTCAAATGTAACCTTGATAACACTTGAGATTGAGTCTTGAATTGTATTCATTGAGAATACATTTTCAAGCGCAGATTGCAATACTGTAAGATTTTCATCACTTGTAAGAACATTTAATATTTCATTCAAGCCACTTAGATCTTTTACTTGATCAAGTGCACCACTCTTTGCAAGGGTCTTAAACGCTGAGAATAGATTTTTAAAGTCGCTTGCAAAATACTCGCCCTTTTCTTTTGTAGTAGTAAGGCTTGATAAATTTGCCTTTAGGTCATCAAGTATTATTCCATATTCTTGCACAATTTGACTGTCTGCAATAAATGCATAGTCTTGATAGTTCTCTATTACATTTGCAACGGTTGACGCGAGTACCGACTGGAATAGTCCGCTATCTACAAAATTATTAAAGTATTTTTCAATCCTGTCAAAATCTGCATTATTCAAATTGACAAGTCCTTCTTCATCGTAGTAGGTGCGAAGTTGGTATACAAAGTTTGCCATAGGATAGATGTTTTCTATCTCCTTGCGCACTTCAACCTTTTCTCCGTCAACAGTAACTTGTGATAGATAATCAAATACATAGTTGTCAAGTCCGAAGACCTTTGAAATTTTAATAAGTGCATTGTTTTCAAGTCCAGAGATTACATTTTTAACTTCACTAGGAATATATTCATCAATAAGGCTGTTTACCTTTGTTTCTTCTGTGGTTTGCTCGCCTTCCTGCTGTCCTTCTCCAGTTTGATCTTCACTTTCGCCATCATCAATGATTATTTCACCATCTTCTGCATTTACTACTGTGGTATCTGTCTGAACCTGTTCAACAAAATATGTGTCCTCATACATGATGTTATTCAAAGTACCAATCAATGCCGAAAGTGGCATGAAAGCAAATACTACTATGATTAAAGTCTTTATAGCGCCAACTACACCACCAGTTATTCTATGTTTTTTTGCGCCAGGCTTATATCTTAAGAAGATGCTTGCAATAATTTTATATATGATATACATTATAAGTTCTATAACAACTGTCAGCACTATAAACACAACAACATTCACAAGTGCCGATGGAAGCTGTGCAAAGAAACTTTCTAGATTTGGGTTTGCATTTACTAACGCTTCTATATCTTCACTTGCAGATTTTATCATTTCAACTAGATAATTGTTTATGCTCGTCTGCGTACCGTTTACTGTGATATTGATGCCGAGAATAGCATTGGTTATCACCGGCGTCAAGAAAAAAGCAAGTAGCGCACCGACAAGTCCAAAGATTAAACTTGCAGTTGACCTTTTGAGTCCACGCCAAAAGCCTATAAAGAAACCGATGACAAGAATTACAATAAAAACGATTGAAACAATCCAGCCTATTGCACTTGCACTCATAATTTTTCTCCTCCTTTTAGAAGTCCTTTCTATTTATATGATAACAAATATTTGCTTTGATAGCAATATTTTTTTAGTTTTTCTTAAAAATTCTATTCGCATAAAATAATTGTCAAAAATTCATAAAATTAAACTTGATTTAGAATAATTTCAAAGACCTATATTGACTATGTTTTATAAGCTGACACATTTTCAACAAAAGGAGCGAGATTATATAAAATTTCGACAAATTGATAGTTTTTTTGATTTCTAAAGCATTTTTAAACTGTGTTAAAATGATACTATGAAACATACCTTTGCTTTTATATTTGGAATAGTGTTACTCGTTGCATTCATCTGGCTTGCCACGACTTTAACTCTACAATATAACAAGTCAAAGGAAAATGACGAAAAACTGAATGTGCAGAGCTATTGCTATCAGCAGAATATAAACTATGTGATGTTAAAATTTTACTATCATAAAATTTTAATAAATTCTGGCGAATTTGTGTACTAACGCACACTCATCACATAGTATGTATGACCATCAGTCTCACTCAAATGCGACTTCGTCGCGCTTGGTTCGACTTCAGATAATATAAACTATGCGATCTTAAAATTTTATTAGTATAAAATTTTAATAAATTCTGGCGAATTTGTGTGCTAACGCACACTCTTCACATAGTATGTATAACCATCAGCCTCACCATTGCAAGCAAGTTCGGCTTCCGGTAATATAGACTACAAAATGTGTAAGAAATTTTAGAATTTGTCAAATTTTTCTTGCTGTTATTGCTTTTTGGTGGCGAAATATGCTATAATATGCACATGAGAATTGTCAATTTATCATCAGGAAGCGATGGAAATATTACATATATAGAAAGTGACTTAGTCAAGATTTTGCTTGATGATGGTTTGTCTTGCGCTGAAAGCGTGAAAAGACTTGACGCAATAGGAATTTCACCAAACGAGATAGATGCAATTGTTGTCACCCACGAGCATAGCGACCATATCAAAGGAATTGACCTATTCTCTAAAAAATTTGATGTCCCCGTCTATGCACACAGCGATGTTTGGAAAGGGCTTGACGGCAAACTTTCAAAGGTTGAAGAAAAAAACAGAAGACAATTTGATGGAAAGTTTGAACTTAAGGATCTTCTTGTAAGTCCAGTGGAAGTGCCACATGATGTTAAGTGTTATGGCTTTAGCTTCAGCGTCAAAGAGAAAAAGATCTCAGTTGTAACAGATATCGGCCACTTTAATGATAAGATAATAAACGAGATTAAAGGAAGCCAAATTGCATATATCGAAGCAAATTATGATAAGGATATGCTCTTTAACGGCACCAAATATCCACTTTCTTTAAAACGGCGTATCGCAGGACCTAATGGACACCTTTCAAATATTGATAGTAGCGATGCAATAGATTACTTGGCACTTAATGGAGCAAAACAAATTGTGCTTTCTCACTTAAGCAAAGAAAATAATACTCCACTTCTTGCATATAATTCAGTATGCAACAGGTTAAAGAAAGACGATATCATTGAAGGTCGGGACATTAGAATAGATGTCGCAACTACACAAATAGGCGCAATTTTTAGACTAAAATAGACTAATATATTATGAAATCTATATAATATGTCGATTTTTTTTAAAATAACTATTGAAATTGCTTGATAGTTGTGGTAAAATATAGTGTAGGAAAAAGATATAGGAGGAATATATCAATATGGAAAATGTTAAAAATAGTCTTGTAAAATCACTTGTGAATTTTGTATATGGTGGTAATGCTTATAGTAAACGAGCTGACAATATTCAAGATCATATTATAAGTGAATACTTGGCAGAACTACCTGTTTCTTTTGAATTAAGTTTAGTTAAAGAAGATTTTACATCTAAATTCTTGACTGATTCAAAGTTCACTGTTCAAAACGGCTTTTGTCGCACAATAAAGAATATCTTATCTAATAATTCTAATTTGAAAATGAGATATGATGCAATAACTGAAGAATACGAAAAGATCACAAATGCAAAAAATGCCGACATTGATAAAAAAGATGAAATAAAGGATAAAAAATTAGCAAAATTATATGATGCTGTTAAAAGTTCAGCAGGAACATCATCTTTTACATCATTAACCAAAAGTAATACTTTAATGCAATGTTTAGAATTTTACTCTATTATCGATGACAATTATGTTCAAAAAACTGCTAACGAAAATAAACTTAAAATAAATAACGAAGATTTTATTAAATTAAGTACACCAATAAGATTAATATGTGCATATACCCATGCAAAGATAAAATTAAATGATGAATTAATGAAATTAAATGATAAACTAATGGAATTAAAAAATGCACATGAAGATACAAATGCTGTAGATCAAGAAATTGAAGCTGTAAAGCAAGAAATTGAAAATTTAACATCAGAAAACGTAAGGGCTGTATTAACAGCAATTATTCAAAAAGAATTCTCTTCATTAAAATATATTAATACTAAAACTTCTGACATACAAAATAAAATATTTGCAACTTTAAAAGTATCCTTAAGTAAAAACAACTTGCTTGAATCTTATTATAGCGGAAGCAGAATCTACAAGGAATTATTCAGTAATAGCTCTAGCAAAGATGATATACCAAATATTGAAGATTTAAGATTGTTATCATTTAATGGCTATACACAACCTATTTTCACAAGTAACATAGTCAGAAAAGCAAAAGATCTTGACAATAATAATATCTTTGACTTGGTATCAAATATTACAGTTTCTAATTCAGCTAAAAACTATGGTACAATAGATGAAACAAGCGCTGTTAATATGTATAAAGCATTGACTCTTATCAGAAATAAAGTTGACCAATACAAAACTGCTAGTAAAACAGTTGAAAGCAAAACTTACACAACCTATCTCACTTTTGCTTTAATTCAGGCTTATGCTGGAAAAGTAGACCACACAAATCAAATTGGAGCAATAATAAGCGATCCTTTAATTCAAGCCTATCACCTAATCGATGCTAGCGAACTTGACAACTACGCAAGTGTAGCAATTGATATCGCAAAAGATATTGCAAAAGAATCTGGAAAATTAGACGCTGAGTTTGAAAATTATTTAAATGGTTTAAAGAAATCTTTAATAAATGCTGAAAGTGAAAATTCTGGCGATGGTATTATATCTCAACCTGAGCCTCAACCTGAACCTGAACCTCAACCACAGCCAGATCCGCAACCTGAACCTGAGCCTCAACCACAGCCGGATCCACAGCCACAACCTGAACCTGAGCCTCAACCACAGCCGGATCCACAGCCACAACCTGAACCTGAGCCTCAACCACAGCCAGATCCACAGCCACAACCTGAACCACAACCAGAACCTCAACCTGATCCACAACCTGAACCTGAGCCTCAACCACAGCCAGATCCACAACCTAAACCTGAACCACAACCTAAGCCTGAACCTAAACCTGAACCACAACCTAAGCCAGTACCTACTAAGAAAAAAGACGTTACTGTTGCACGTAATGAAGGCGTTAAAACACTACAAGGGCTTGTACAAGTTGCGCTAGACGATACCGAAGTTTCTATAAGAACTTATGGCGAAATGCAGAAACAACTTGAAAAACTTGAGAGAGAAAATACTAAACTTGCTCACCTTGCTAAAGAAAAGGAGATCATGGATAAGACAGTTGCAGATCTTGCCGAGCAAAAGAGCGAATTGGAGAGAAGTCAAGGCACTTTAAAGAGACAACTTACACAACAGAAAAACTTAATCTTGAAAACTTTCTTTAATGAACAATTTATTCAAGATGCACATATACGCATCAATAAATTAGTTGCAAGTAAAAAGCGTAGATTGACACAAGCCGAACTTGGATTCAAAGAAGACCTTAATAAACTACAAGATGTAAATAGACAAATTCGTGAAGTTAGAGCAGAACTCAAAAAATATGATGATCTTGAAGCATTAAATAAAGCAAGCGGTAAGCGCAAAGTAGACATTGCTAAAGAGTCACTAAAGAGCTCTACTGCTATTAATAAAGAAATCGCCCTTCAACTTCAAGAAAATACTAACAAGATCGCTCAAATTAGCATATCTATCATGCACGAAAAAAGTGAGCTTTCGAAATTGCAAGAAAAGCTAAAACCTGTTCTTAATGAGGTTTCTTTAGAGATAGACAAACTTCAAAAGGTAATTAAAGCTGTTGAAACAGCCAACCCTACACTCAAACTTGCAAGCAAGGCAGATTGTCAAAATCAAAAGGATAGCCTAGAAATATATCTTAGTTTTATACAAGATCAAATTTCTAAAACAACTGATCAAACTAAATTGGATAAGTTAAGTAAAGAAGTTGAAGAAACTAGCTCTCAACTTGCAATATATACTAAACAATTAAGTAGATTTGAAAAGTTAGAAAAGCTTGAACAAAATGTTGAGGTTAAGATAGATAGAACTAAACAAGAAATCCAATCTGCCGTTGAAGCTAACCCTACACTCCAACTTACAAGCGTGGCAGATTGTCAAGAACAAAAGGACAGCCTAGAAACATACCGTGGCTATATACAAGATCAAATCTCTAAAACAACTGATCAAGATAAGGTTGCTAAATTAAATAAGCAAACCGAAACAATTGACTCTCAACTTGCTTTATATACTGAACAATTAAAAAGGTTTGAAAAGTTAGAAGAATATAGACAAGAAAAAGCTGATATAGAAAAACCTATTAGAGATGAAATAGAACAGAAAGAACTTCAAATTGCTAAGTTAGAAGAAGAGCAAAAAAGACTTAATCAAGAAAATGCCAACCTAACTCAACAAAAAGTCAACACATCATATATAGTTCAAGACAACGAAGAAAAACTTCATCAGGCACAGGAATATGCAGCAACCTCTACCCCTGCTAAAGAACATATTAAAGGAAATTTCACCGATGAGATGTATTTTGAATTACAAGACAAACTTAGTGAATTGCAGAAAGAAAAAAATCGTCTTGTCGAAAACATCAAAAAATATTTCTATGATATGCAGATTCTTGAACTTCTTAAAGAAGCAAAAGTTGGCACATTTGACACATTCTTTGGCATGATGGAAGAATATGACGATGTAAGCAAAAAGCTTAATGAAACAAGCGATAAACTTACACAAGAAAGTGCAAACAAAGAGCAACTTGATCAAGTAGTTGAAAAACAAACAGAAGTTGTTACTAAGATCAAATCAGAAATCATCGATAAGCTTGATGACATGCTTGCACAAAAACATGGCTTATGGCTTGTAGAAACTGATATTAAAAACAGCGAAAACCCTATTGCAAAATACAGCGATCAATTACAAGAAGAGAAAGAAATTCTTTCAAAACTTCAAGCAGAATATAAAAAAGCAGTCAATGCTTTCACTGACAAATATAGTTTTGCATTGCACAACGAAGATACAGCAAATGAAGCATATAGTACAGATGACTGGAAAAAGATTGAAGAGTTGAAAAATCAAGTCAACAGTCAAAAAGCAAAAATAAATAAACTTGAAGGTAAATTTAATAAAGCTCGTGAAACTAAAACAGCTCTTGAAAATAGACGCAATGAAATCATTGAAACAATCAATGCTGAAAAAGCTATGTTGACACAAAAAATTATAGCAGTTGACCTTACTTCAATCAAAAATGAAAATCAAAGAGCAACTATTGATTTGAATGAAAATAAACTTGCATACTTGACAATGCTTCATGAACTTGCAAAACTTGCTGCTGCATTATCTAAGAAAGAGAGTACTATATCAGAAGATTTGATATATAAATATACACTTGATAGTGACAAATATTCTGACGAGTTTACAAGACTTGATGTATATAACGCCCTACTTGAAATAGCAAAAGCAAACTATAGTAAAGAAGTACTTGACGAAATCAAGGGTGAAACTAAAAAGTCTGTAGTTAATGGTATGCTTGAGATCCTTAAAAATCCAGAAAAATATGTCATTTCTGATGATTTACAAGCAATTGTAAATAGCGAATCACTTCAAAAACTTGTTCCTATTACACAGGCAGTCAAGAAAGCCGAAATAAGAAAACAAAAAGAAGAAGAAAAAGCAAAAAGAAAGACAAAAAAAGAGAAGACTGCGAAAGAACCTAAGGTTAAAAAAGCAGAAGAAAAAGGATCTGACGACGGAAGAAGCATTTAATCATTTAACAAACTAAAACACCTTAATAGACAACATTAAGGTGTTTTTTGTTACTTTTTTTCTGTTTTTTATGAATAATTTTCATTTAAACAAAAAAAGAAAGACTATTATTTGTCTTTCTCAATTTATATATTTAACAGCATAAAAATACTATATGTCTTTCTTTTTAGTAATTACTTTGTAAAGCGAAGTTGCATATTGCTGACTTTTGCATTTAAATTTTATTAATTAAGATGATTTAATTTAACATCTTTTTTAAATATTGACCAGTATAAGATTTCTCATTTTGTGCCACCTGTTCTGGCGTTCCTTCGGCGACAATTTCTCCACCACCACTGCCACCTTCTGGCCCAAGATCAATAAGATAATCTGCACTCTTGATAACATCAAGGTTATGCTCAATGACAACAACCGTATTCCCATTTTCCACAAGTCTATTTAAAATGTTTATCAACTTTCGAACATCATACATATGAAGTCCAGTTGTTGGTTCATCAAGCAAATAGATAGTCTTTCCTGTTGATTTTTTAGATAACTCTGTCGCAAGTTTGACTCTTTGAGCCTCCCCGCCTGAGAGTGTTGTAGCAGGCTGACCTAGTTTTATATAATCAAGTCCTACATCATGAAGAGCCTGTACTTTATTCTTTATGGACGGTATATTTTCAAAGAACTTCAAAGCCTCTTCCACCGTCATATCAAGTACATCGGCAATGCTCTTATCTTTATATCTTACTTCCAAAGTTTCGCGGTTATAGCGATTGCCCTTACAAACTTCACAAGGCACGATAATATCAGGCAAGAAATACATTTCAATTTCCTTTACGCCAGCGCCTTCACAGGCTTCACATCTTCCCCCTTTCACATTAAAAGAAAACCTTCCACTACCATATCCGCGTGCCTTCGCTTGAGCAGTAGACGCAAAAAGATCGCGAATATAGGTAAACATACCAGTATATGTCGCTGGATTTGAGCGTGGTGTGCGTCCAATTGGTGATTGATCGATATTGATAACTTTATCTAATAGATCCACATTCTCAATCTTTTTATAATTTCCTTCAGCAAGGCTTGCATTATTTAATTTATTTGCAAGATAAGGATAGACAATTTCCGTCAAAAGTGATGACTTGCCACTTCCAGACACGCCTGTTATACAAGTAAATACACCAATAGGTATATTCACGTCAATATTTTTCAGATTATTTTGTTTCGCACCCTTCACCTTAAGATAACCCTTGGCTTTGTGTCGAACGAGTGGAACTTCAATCTTTTCTTCACCACGCATAAACTGAGCCGTGATAGACGAGCCATGCTCAAGCATATCTTGATAAGTACCATTGCCAACTATTTCACCGCCATGCACTCCAGCATAAGGCCCGATATCCACGATCCAGTCTGCAGATGCGATTGTATCTTGATCATGCTCTACCACTATCAAGGTATTGCCAAGATCGCGAAGATGTTTAAGTGTCGCAATAAGTTTATCATTATCACGCTGATGTAAACCAATAGATGGCTCATCGAGAATATACAACACGCCGGAAAGCCCACTTCCAATTTGAGTTGCAAGTCTAATTCTCTGTGACTCACCTCCTGACAGTGTTTCACTAGAACGCGACAAGGTTAGATAATTTAAGCCTACGTCAGATAGGAATTTAAGTCTTGCCTTAATCTCTTTTAAAATGCTCCTGGCAATTTCAGTTTTCTCTGTTGAAAGTTTCAAGTCATCAAAAAAATCTAGCAGTTTATCTACTGACATATCGCAAACATCGGCAATATTTTTACCCTTAATTCGTACAGATAAAGCACTCTCATTCAATCTTTGACCATGACACAAAGGACAAGTGACTTCGGTGACAAACTTTCCTATTTCAAATCTAACAAATTCGCTTTTGGCTTCGGCAAGTCTACGACGCAAATTGTTTGATATCCCTTCAAAAGACAGCGCTTTTTTGCCATTAAAATGTTCAAAAGTCTTGTTTCTTGCCTCATTTTCATAAAGATCCAGTTTTTCTCCGTTATTACCATACAGCAGGATATCAATCTGCTTTTTAGGAAGATCTTTAACTGGCGTGTCAAGATCAATGTTATATTTCTTTGACAATGCTAAAAAATATCGCTCGGCAAGTCCACCGCCATCAATTCGCCAGCCTGTCGCATTGAAAGCCCCTTGTTTTATTGAAAGATGGCTATCTTTCAAAATCAAATCTTTTGATACATCTGAATATACTCCAAGTCCCAAACATTTTGGACAGGCTCCGTATGGCGCATTGAATGAAAATAATCTTGGACTCACTTCTTCAAGTGTCCAGCCACAATATGGACAGGCATAATTGGTAGAAAAAAGTTCTCTTTCTTCATCGCACTGTACGATAACTATTCCAGAGCCGAGTTTTAAAGCAGTTTCAATACTGTCTGTTAGTCTGGAATTTACCCCTTCTTTTAGTACTATTCTATCGAGCACCACCATGATGTCGTGCTTTATATTTTTATCAAGGACAATTTCTTCATCTAGAGAATAGATGCTACCATCCACTTCAACACGCACATACCCCGACTTTTTTAGGCTTTCGAATTGTTTAGCAAAAGTTCCCTTTTCACCACGAGCAATAGGAGCGAGTATTGTAAGTTTGCTTCCGTTTTCTTTCTGAAGTACTTTATCGACTATCTGGTCAATGCTAACCTGAGAAATTGGTTTATTGCAATGTGGACAATATGGCACGCCAACTCTTGCGTAGAGAAGTCTTAGATAGTCATATATTTCAGTCACTGTACCAACAGTAGAACGCGGATTATGATTTGTTGTCTTTTGATCAATAGAGATTGCAGGACTAAGTCCATCAATCGACTCAACGTCTGGCTTTTGTGCTTGTCCTAGGAATTGTCTTGCATAGGACGAAAGACTTTCAATATATCTTCGCTGACCTTCAGCAAAAATAGTGCCAAAGGCGAGGCTAGATTTGCCACAGCCACTGACACCTGTGAACACTACCAATTTGTTTTTTGGAAATTCAAGATTTATATTTTTTAAGTTGTTTTCTTTTGCACCTTTAATAATTATCCAATCTTTCATGTCTTTATTATACCACTTTTTTTGATATTTCAATAGTTTCGCACGTAATTTTTCTTATTTAAAAATCATTTTTTCCTATTATACTTTTCGAGTTGTTTTTTAAGTTTGGCTATTTGATTGCGAAGCTCGATTGCCCTCTCAAAGTCAAGTGCACCTGAGGCAATCTTCATCATTGCAGTCAATCTTTCAATCTCTTTAGGAATTTGATCTTTATTTAAATTATTCTTTTCAATTTTCTTTGTTATCTCAAGACTATTCTTGACATCTTTTATAATAGTCTTTGGCGTTATGCCATGCTCTGCATTATATTTCTGTTGCAAGGCGCGTCTATTATGAGTCTTGTCAATTGCGCGTTTCATAGAGTCTGTTATCACATCTGCATACATGATAACCCTTCCATTTGCATTTCTTGCAGCTCGACCTATGGTCTGTATCAAAGCTCCTTCGCTACGCAAAAAGCCTTCTTTATCAGCATCAAGTATAGCCACAAGTTCCACCTCAGGCATATCTAGCCCTTCTCGCAAAAGGTTTATTCCAACAAGCACATCAAATTCACCCTTGCGCAATCCGTTTACAATTTCCACTCGCTCCATGGTATCAATTTCAGAATGCATATACTTTGTTTTGAAACCATGCTCCTGTAAGTAGAGAGTCAAACTCTCTGCCATTTTTTTTGTAAGCGTTGTGACAAGCACCCTTGCATTGTTACTTATGACTTTTTCAATCTCTTGCATTAAATCTTCTATCTGTGTCTTTATTGGACGCACATCTACAAGCGGATCGAGAAGCCCTGTCGGTCTTAGTATCTGCTCAACAACCGCTCCTGCCCTTGACAACTCATAATCGGCAGGCGTTGCAGAAACATATAGAACTTGCCCTAGTCTTTCGTTGAATTCATCAAATTTGAGCGGTCTATTATCTTTTGCGGCTGGAAGTCTAAAGCCATAATCTACAAGTGATGTTTTTCTTGCTCTATCTCCATTGTACATGGCACGGATTTGTGGAAGCGTCATGTGACTTTCATCAATGATGGTCAAAAAATCCTTTGGAAAATAATCTAAAAGAGTATAAGGTGCCTCTCCTTCCTGTCGCCCATCAAAATATCGCGAATAATTCTCAATACCACTGCAATATCCTACTTCTCTTATCATTTCAATGTCGTATGAAACACGCTGACCAATTCGTTCAGCCTCTATCAGCTTGCCTTCTTGAGTAAACTCCTCAACAGCTTTTAACCTATCCTTTTCTATTTGTTCAAGCGCACGCTCGCGCACATTTTTGCTTGCGACATAATGAGTCGCTGGGTAAATTGACACAAGCTTTAATCTATTTATTAGATTTCCACTTACAGGATCGAAATTATAAATTCTATCTATCTCGTCACCAAAAAACTCAATTCTTATAGCAAGTTCGGACTGACTAGAAGGAAAGATATCCAAGATGTCGCCCTTTACACGAAATGTAGAGCGTTTAAAGTCAATGTCATTGCGAGTGTATTGAATATCGATAAGTCGCGAGATGACTTCATCACGATCAATGACATCTCCTTCACGCAAAGCGATGTGAAGATTATAGTACTCATCAGGGTTGCCTAGTCCATAAATGCAAGAAACTGATGCCACTATTATCACATCTCTTCGTTCTAATATAGATGCCGTAGCACTTGACCTAAGCTTGTCTATTTCATCGTTGATTGACATATCCTTCTCAATGTAGGTGTCTGATGACACAATATAGGCTTCGGGCTGATAATAGTCATAGTAGGAAACAAAATATTCCACACGGTTATTCGGAAAGAACTCTTTAAATTCGTTGCATAACTGTGCAGCAAGCGTCTTGTTGTGAGCGATAACAAGCGTAGGCTTATTCATCTTTTTTATCAAATTTGCCATTGTGAATGTCTTACCGCTTCCTGTTACTCCAAGCAAGACCTGCTCTTTTAAACCATCACAAAAGCCCTCATAAAGCTTTTCGATAGCTTGAGGTTGATCGCCACTTGGCTGGTATTTAGATTGTAAATCAAAAATTAAATCACCTTTCATCTCATCCATAGACTGATTATATCAAATTTTTACCGAAAATAGAAATGATATTTACATATGTGCATTTCTTTGATTGCAAAAAAAATACATTAACATAATCCTACTATAAATAAATCATAAATAGATCAAGAAATATAAAAATAAATTTTTGACTCATGTCTTAAAAATAGCTTTCAAAATAAGACCAAAGACAAAACTGACGGTGGCTAAAAATATACTTCGAACAATAAGCATATACAACGCCTTCTTTTGTTTTTTAGAGTCGTGCAGATAAGTCTGTCCCTTTTTCTTTAACTTAACACAATAGAAATAGCCATTTTTTGAATCAGATGTAACATATTCAAGATAGTTCTGCAAGGCAAGACTTGCCATAATCTCGTCAATTTCACTGACTGATAAAACATATTTCTTGCAAACCTGTTTTGCAATATCGCTTGGAGAAATAAGATATGTCTTTTTCCCAGCACATACCTTGCAAAGATATTTTAGTATCAACTTCTCCTTCTTATCAGGCATCTATTCCCCCGCAAGAGATATATAAAAAATTATCTGCAAAAAGAAAAAGAATTATACTTGTTTGCTTTTATATCATTAAACAAAAGCTATTTATTACTCTTTACTTGTAAAATTGCATAAGAATAAAAGAAATACAAAAAATAATATTATGCTAGATGCAAAATATATTGAAATATTGAAAATTATCAAAAAGGAAGCACCAAATGGAAACTTCGCTCTGCTTGAAAGCGAAGATATTCTTTCTGCTCTACCCCAAAAATTACATATTGATAAGCCAGCATTAAAAAAAGCAATCGTACACCTTGAACACCTTGACTATATAACCATAAAATATGACGACGATGGTATATACTGTATTGCAATCATGCCACTTGGCGAAGATGCAATTAATAATACCAACAACAACGATAGAGAAAGCCCCTTTAAGAAAAATTTGTATGCCGTTTTTTGCTTCTTAAGTGCATTTTTAGGCGCAGTCCTAGGCTGTATAATAATGTGGCTTATCTTAAAATAAATCTTGCACAAAAAAGTTTAAGATTAAAAATATATTTTAAAATAACCTTAAATTTAAAAATAAATATTTTAAAAAATTATATTATTTTTGAAAAATTTTCCTATTTTTCGCTAAAATTTGACATATTTTTTACTATTATCTAAAAATATACCAACTGCTTTAAAAGATTTGTAATAAAAGGTTTTGATTTTGTAAAATAAATCTAAATTTCGACAATATTCTTCAATACAAGATATAAGACAGTCTAGTTTTTAAAAATTGATAACGATTTGTAAAAATATTCTAATATTCGACATTATATGACAAAAGTAATATAAATTTTATATTATTTGTAATAAAATGAAGGTAATTTGTAAAATTATTATATATTTCGACATATTATGACGAATATTACCAATATTCTACAATTCCAAACAAATTGCTGAAAAGATGCAAACTTATATTAAGACTATATTTTTCGACAAAATAATACTCAATTCAACAAAAAGTTATCAAGTCAACACTTATAAGCCGAAAAACTTCAAAATATAAACAATACAAAAACTTAATAAAAATATGAAAAAATCCATGCGGATGAATTTCATCCACATGGAATTTTTAATGATGTAAACAAAAGTAAATCAAATTCTTATGCATTAATTATACTTGTCATTATCGGCAACTTTAACATTGCCATCCTCATCAGTCGGCACAATAGGAGAGCCTGTTTCGTCCGAATAATAAAATCCGTCATTGCTATTGTACCCAAAACCAAATAGGTAAGCAAGTAATTCCTTTTGTTTGACACTTAAAGTATTGATTCCTCCACCTGTCTCTTCATTATAAGAAACAAAGTTGTCACCATGGCTCCCATCAAATGTCAATGCTTGATTACCTTTGCCATCAATTATTAGTAAATGGTAATCTTTTAAAGGATCAATTGTGGCTGCATTACCTAGAGATTTAGATTGGAATAAAATTTCGTAGAATGGTCGTCTACCTTGGACACCATTTAATGCAATAGAGCCTGCATAGGAGATAGATTCGCTACCGTCCTTGAATCCAGAAATTGTGCCCTCTGCCCCTACGCCAGCAACAGTTGTTTTCACTTCTTCTCCATCATCATTTATTGATACACTCTCTTTTGTTGCTGCTTTTCCTATTGACGCATCATTTTCACTGAATTCTGCAGAATCTTTCGCATCCGCGATTCCGTCACCATTTGAATCTGCAATTCCATCTGTACCTAAAACATAGTAAGTTGATCCACCAGCACCGGCATTGCCACCATCGCCTACACGAAGAATACCAGAATTTGACATTATTTTACTACTATTGGCATTAGCGTTCGAGAAAGCCTGTATTGATGCACCATCTTCTCCAACTTTACCGTCAGTACCAGATACATTTGTATCATTACCATGTTCACCATTTACACCATCTATACCATTTGGTACAACTATAAGTCCATAATTAGTAATTGCTACATCTGTATTAATAGTATTATCTGAATTAACTATATTTTTTGAATTTCCAAATAAGCTCAAAGTTTTTTGTGTATGATTTACAACTTCTCCACTTACACTTAAATCAAATCTGGCATCTATATTTACAAATGATTCTATATCATCAAATGTACCATTTGCGGCAATTAATGCAGGGTTTTCATTATTATACGAAGATAACGAGCCGAACATTTTAAGATTTTTAATTACTATACCATCATTGATATCATTGTTGTTAGCATCTTTTCCAAATGTTGAATAAATTGCTCCTCGATATTCATCATCTAAAGTATTTTCAACGAGAATCACTAGATCCTTAATGTATGTTTGATTATCCGCACTACTATCAGCAAACAATGTTCTTCCGCTATATGATATATAGTAATCATTTCCTATTATAGAAACATTTGGACTATGTGAAGTAACTGTGGTGTCATTTAATACTATATCATTTACCAATATAATAGGAGCAGCTACTGTCGGTTTAGTGCTTTCCATAGCACCTGTTGATATTGGATTTTCTTGATCTAGGTCTAAAGTCTCTTCCGTAGTCGCTGTTATTTCACATATTGCAGAATCATTGTCAGGATGAACAGAAATAGTAATAGTTGTAGAAGCAGGCGCTGTACTACTTGGAAGATAAATATTTATATTTCCGTTATCGTCTATTTGAGAGATTACATAATCTACTTTAGTAACCGTAAATTTGCCAAAATCACTAATACCAGTTGCAATTTGATGAGGTTGATATTCAGGATAAGTTACGGTTGCTTTCTTGTATTCATTTACAACTTTAGAAGTTTTTATTTCACTTTCTGAAATCCCTCCTTCGGCATTCATGTAATTTAATTTAAATGTATCCGAAATGTGATATTTTCCATTCAATGCAATTTCAGAATCATTAATAATCGCAATCGAATAGTCAGGCATAAGATTTGCTTCAGACGATATATCCACATTTGATACTAGAAATTCAATTTCATCTATAAGTTCTCTCGAAATTGATATATTATTGTCCCCAGCAGCGGTTGTAAGTTTTATCGAGAATTTATCAAAATTTGGATCTAATAGTGTAGTAGAAGTACTATCGCTTAAAGTATAATTTACACCTCCTGTAGAGTACTTATTGAAATAATACATCTTTCCATTAATTTCATATATAGAATCAACTTGACCTATATATTCAATATTACCAGATCGTGGACCTCCCGATGTTGATGCAGTTTCACATTTTTCAATATCATATTCGTTTTCATTATTCTCTTTTGCTACAAGAGTAGAATAATAAACAAGATTATTATCTTCTTTTATATTGGCTACTAAGTATGTACTAGTATTTTTTTCTTCTTCATTAGAAGGAGCATAAAAACTATACGTACCATCATCATTCAAAGTCAAACGTGCAAGAGTACCAATTTCATTTAGATTTGATGTTTCTACGGAAGATGTTGTAGACTTCTCCAAAGAATATATAAAGATACTACTATTTTCGTCCAAGTACTCCATATTATAAGTAAGCAATTCTTCTTGCAGTATCATAGTATATTTTATAGTAATATTATTATCTTGGTCAAGTTTATGATTAGCATAAAATTCTAATTCAACTCCATCTATTTTATTGTCATTAAGCTTCCTATTCGTAATCATCTTAACATACAATTTATTATCAACGACGCCTAAACTTGAGTCTACATCTAATACAAGATTGTATTCACCAACATCTGAATTGCTAATGCTTTGTTCGCTAAATATACCAGTAACAATATTATCATCTGCTTTAATAATAGGCATATCCTCACCCAATCCTTGATTTAAACTTTGGATCGAGCAAATAATTTTTTTGTTATTCTTATCTGTTATCTCGATATAACCTGATCCACTTGGAGCGGTTTCGCCTTTGACAGAATCAGTGCGCGTCAATTTCCATTCCAATTCTTTAGAGATTTGAGTTTTAATTGTTCCAACACGAACATTTATGCCGTTTAAGGTATAACCACCATCACTGATATTAATGTTACCAGAATTTAATGAAACTGTTATAGTTGAATCTTCGCGTACATTCAATCTATTATCTTTAGAAGTTATCTCATATAAAGACGATTGAACGGTATATTGAACACTAAAGTCGTCGTTATCTTTCGTAGAAATAATTTTCTTTGAGGTAATAGCAGTACCTTTTTCATAGGTTTTAGTATCAGTAAAATCTTCATAATACATGTCGATAGATGACATAAAGTTTTCAATTGTTGTTTTTGTATTATCTATTGTGCTACTATTGCCAGTAACTGAGAAAGTAAGAATATTGCCAGCCAACTGAACACTGAGTCCAGTATTATTAAATATTTCTAAACTTTCAATCACTGATTCATCAATAACCCAAGTAGATCCTGAAACGTCATAAGCAAGTACAGCTGTTTTGTTATATACGCCGATACTATTAAAATCGCCTACAGGATTTAAAGTATATTCATAAGTCAAAGCAACATTTGTATTGCTTGTAATTTGCCCTATAGTTGATGTCTGAGATGTAATCTTACGTTGAATATCACTGATAAGAGCATTTAAGGTGTCATTATCAATCGCGTTAAGATTTGCAATGCTCATCTGAATACCGCCATCAATTGCACTTAGCGATATTTCATATTCTTGATCATTATAGGTATAGGAAATTGTATCTTGCGATACCTGCCACACACTATCTACGTTATTGTAAGTTGCGATCACACTACCATTAAACTCAATATCATTTGTAACGCTTTCAACACTATTTATAGTAGGTTTAACAATGAATGAAACGCTGTCATTTTCAATTGATGATGTAGAAGATGAATTTAAATCTTTAGAAGCACCATAAGATAATTCTATTTTTTCAGATATGCTACCAGGCAAATCTTCCTCTGTAAATTGATAAGAGTTAGAACCACCTTGATTGAATGATAGTGTCTCTGTAGTAGTTTCTCCTGTCGCAATATACATACCGTAATTTGTATTGCTAAATAAATTTGTAAATAACGAATATGTATTTTCATCTATTACATCGACATCTATTTCTTGATCATCTTCATTCATTGTAGTAAGTTTATTAACTGCCCTGCCAGAACCAAGATATGTATTTGGAATATAGATCAACATATTGTTTTGGTATGCCAAATATATTGTTTCGTTAAGCCAATTATTATTTGAATCAAGTTTTGTCAACATTACAACTTGATCATAAGTTTTGCGATTGCCATCATCTTCATAATAGATTGTATCATCTTCAAATAATAAATTATTTAAATTAAAATCTAATACTCCAGCTTGTTCTTTATTTTCATCAGTTATAAATATATCTTTAAGTTTAATGCCAAATTCGCGATCATTCAAATAAACATACGAGAACTTGTCTGTAGTAAAACTATAGTTTTGTGAATAATCACAAGTAATCGTCACATTATACTTACCTGTAATTGCATTTCCTTTTTCATCTGCAACAGTGTAATAGTTGTAATTGAATGTTACTGATCCATCAGCATTTCTAGAAATACTAGTAATAGTTGCATTAACATTACTATAACTGCCAGAAGTACTTTCAATTGTAATGTCATATACACCTATGTTATTTATATAAGGCAAAGTTGAGGTTGTTAAAGTACCACTACCCATGGCAACACCCGCCTGAAGTAAACTGCTGATATTTTCATTATTTGCAATATTGTACGTGGTACCATTAATATCAATACTTGTGTTCATTGCGGTGTCTGAAGAAGTCGCCTGATTAACAGTATTTCTAATATCTTCTGTAGCATTGACATTTTCACTGTTTAACAAGTTGTCATCATCAACTGCAATATCCTGAGATCCATCATTATATAATTGCTGATCATAATAGAATGATAAGTCGGTAGCAGGCAATTTAATAGAATAGTAGTCATAACCACTTAGTACGTTATCTGCATTATAATCTGCTCCCAAGTCACCAAGACCATTATTTATGATTGTTATAAGTTTACCAACTCCTGTCACAATCGCTGCTGTCATAGATACTGCAAGAGTGGTCATAGCAAGTGAAAGAAATCCTGCTGCCGCAGCCTGGCCCACACCTGGAAGCAAATTTGAAACAACAGCACTTGCCAAATTCCCAATCACTATCCCCACTGTCCAACCACTTATTAAATTAAGAATATCCACCTGACTAGACCTAGTTCCAGTTGATTTATAATTTAATGTTATTTCAAATTCCATTTTAACAGAAAAACTTGAAGGTATGCCATATGAATTATATGCTAATATAGAGACATCAGCTTCGTCACCATCATTGGGTACAATTTTATCTAAATTAAATTTATATTGGGACTTATTCGCATCTACATTGAGTGGACGAAAAAGTGATGCTACGATATTTCCCAAAGAACTAAGAGCATTCCATAAATCATCCCAGTTATTATCAAATCCTGACCAATAACTATAGGCACTTGTCAACTCGTCTGTTTCTTTCTCAAATGCTTGGGTTACACTGTCTGCCATTTCGCTATAATCTTCTGTATAAAGCCAGTCATCTTTTTCAGAAGAAGCGCCATTTGCGAATACACTATCTGGTACATAATTCAAATATTTACCTTCTGCTTGTGAGCCAGTATAAATTTTGAAAGTGCCCAATGCACCAGCATTTGATGTCGACACATTATAGCCTATTGCATAAGCGTAAACATTACGAATGCTCTTTTGATACATAGCAAATTTTAAAGTACCATTATCATCAACATATTTAAATCCATACTCGCCGTTTTTACCAAGGGCTTCAACAGTTCCATAGTTATAACTATTATCAACAGTTGTCTCTGCTTCAGCAGAATAGCCAACAATACCCCCTGCGTATGCACGCACAGCCACACTTTGATTGTTTATTGAAGCTATACCATTTGATTTATTTCCAGATTTAACAACTCCAGAATTATAAGTATATGAGAATGTAGGCCATGTGCCATTATAAGAATCTGCATATCCGGCTACTCCGCCAGTATAGAAGAAACCTTTGTTGGAACTTAATGAGCTCGCATTTGTAGCTGAGTAATTATTTAGAACACTGGCTGCGTTATATGAATAAGAAATACTGCCACCTACTACAGCACCTACTACCCCGCCAGTATTAATACTCCTTGTTGTACTAGTAATGTTATCTACTGTAAGCATAATTTGCGCTATTGTATTAACATTTCCATAATTTGAAGAGAAAACTATTTTGTTATCATTGCTAGTACCAATTATACCACCAACTGATACACCATTCTCAGTATTATTTTTGCTGTTGGAACCATTATAAGCTACACTAATACTATTTTCCTCTTTTACTGTTACTGTAGCCATATTTGTAACTGCAAATATATAACTATTCCTTGCAAATGGTGCAAGTGCTCCAACCGTTATATATTGTACATACTCAGTATTATTTGCCTGCGAATTAGTTTCATTATCAGCTGTTATAGCTCTTGAATATTTCCATAAGCCATTTACACTACCTGAGAGTGTTATGTTTGATATGGTTGCATTTGTGATCTGGCCGGCCGCAAGTATACCTGCATTGCTCACATTTGCGTTTGTAATTCTTAAGTTCTTAACTATTGTTGTATAGTCTTGCGCTACTGTAGTGATATTTCCTTCTTCATCTTTCTTTTCTGCTACATCACTTAAACCAATAGCATGATACAATGGCTGTTCAAGGTTGTCAATTGTGTAAGATTGTCCATCAAATATACCATCATTGAACACGAAATTGAGAAGTGCAGTTGATGCATTTGTAACACTATTTGTTGTTCTTGACATATCGATGTCATTTGTGAGAGCAAAGTTGTTGATATAGATCTCTTTGTTATTGTGCTGATCAAGACTTGTTTGTTTAATATTGTTTAAGTCTGTAAGAACATTATAGTCTGGAATAAGATAATAATAATCAAAAGTACTAGTAGCTATGTTGCTTGCTGTTGGTTTTGTGTTATTTGCAAGTCTTGTATAGGTTGTTTCTTCTACGTATGTATCTTTATCATCACCTGAAAGGCTTGAAGAATTTACAAACTTGCTTTTATCTGCAGTTGCTAGAGATGATATCTTCATAAAGCCATATTTAAGTGTTGGATAACCACTATTGAACCATATATCGCTTGTGAATTCTGAGCTTAAACCAGCAGTTGATTTAAACAATGTTTCAGAACTTCCCTTTTCAGCTTTTTTATTTCGAGTTTTTAGATTGCCATCATAACTTACGGCACCCATATCTCCTTCATTAATATCATTATTGAGATTAGTATCTCCTTTAAGATTTAATGCATTCAAGTCGTAGTAGCTATTGCTTATTGTACCACTGCCACCATAGGCAAGAATCGTACCATTGCTATCTGCAATTGTCATTTTGGAAGCGGTTGTATAATCGTTCCAATCAATCTTGGTAATTGTATAAGTACCATCAATCAATGTCTTGTCTGTAGTATTAGCAAACGCATAGATATTTGTATCTATCATAGTTTGAATTTTGCCTGTTGCATAAGTGTTTACAATATACTTATCTCCGTTTTGAGATGTTTTATCCTCGGCTAGAGTATCGCTCGTGCCTGTAATTCCATAGACATTAGCGTTGGCTATCACTCCAGTATTATATTCATTATTGCCATTGCCAGCGCGATAAACAAGAGTAAGATTTGTTGAACTATCATAAATTTTTCCACTATACATAGTGCCAACAATACCACCTAAACTAATTGAATTTGTGCCGGTTGCCTCAAGTGTACCTCTAACTTGAACTGCATAGACCATAGAGTTGTCATACATTTTATTAACAAGTCCGCCACCGTTATCAGTAAGGTCAATATCAACGTCCACACTCATACTTGAAATATATGAGAATCCTGTTAGTGAATCAACTAGAGTTGCGGTGTATGCATCACTAGAATAAATCATACCATTACCAATTATTGCAATGTTCTCTAATTGCTTGTTATTAGTATCTCCGTTTAAATACAAACTTGTAGCAAAAGCAATATTTGAGGATAAAGAATAATAGTTAAGTCCATTAAACTTCATCTCTGGCTTATGTTCGTTATCAATATTAATATTGGAATTATTAATCACTATTGGACTGATTTTGCTACCCGCACTATTATAGGCATTCAACCAATTTTTCATTGTAGAACTTGATAAATTATAAATACTGCCAATATTTGATTCAGATAGAATAAAGTACCCGTCTTGTTGTTCCTCATTTTGTTCAACCGCATTAGCACCATATCCGCCGTTATTTGTATATGCTTCGCTATAGCCAAGATCAGTGCCATATGCTGTTTGATCTTCACTTGTCAAGTTGACACCATGGCTGTAATAGTTACCATTGATCGTTGCATTTGCATCTGATTTATTCGTAACGTTACTGCCAAATAGTGCTCCAACCGTTCCTTTATTATCATTATATCTTGCATTGTGATTAGAGAAAAGTGTAGCATTGTTTTGTGCAGTGATGGTTGCGTCACCACTATTGTTAGTTTCAAAAAATCCAATCAAGCCACCAAAGTAATAGATTGATAATGTTTGAAGACTAGAAGGATTATTTACTTCATTCTGCATTGAACTGTCATCATATTCAATGAAAACATCTCCTATCGCAACATTGTCAGATAGATTTGTCGAACCAGCATTTATATTGCCAATAAATCCACCTGCGTTAACTGTTCCACCCTCACTATTAGAGCCATATACTTTTAATACTCCAGCAGTGAGGTTTCTTGTAACGCTGAGCGACGAGTTGTTGCTATATCCAACTGTTCCGCCATAGTTGATATGTTTTGCACTTACAAATGCAGCACCACTATATAGATAGCCATTTGAGCTGTCTCCTATTGCGACACTTGTAGCATTGTCAATATTACCAACGGCGCCACCTATATTTGTTGAATTGTCGCTTGTATTTGTCGAAACTACATCGAAATAAGTAGCTGTTTGAACTGTACCTGAAATTCTTAAAGTGGAGCTTGATCCAACATATCCAGCAATTGAGCCTGTATTGACTGAGTCTGTTGCATTTAGTCTAAATGAATATCCGTTTGTACTTTCTGCATTTGTAGAGATACCCATAGCTTGATTATTTACACTTAAACCATTTGCTGTGAAAGCTGAGCCTTCAAGATATCCTACAAGACCACCAACATTGCCCTTCCCAACATTGACACGAGAAGCCTCTGTGCCATAAGAATAAAATCCGTCATCATTTCTAGTAAAGTTGTTTCTATTAAGATCTGATAGTTTGCTATAATCACCTGATATGCTAGATGCTACAACTTCAAAATTGACTGAATTTGCGTTTGAATAACTGAGATTTGCTGATGCTGTCATTGATCCGATAAGGCCACCAGCATTCAAAGTATTAACGGTAACATCGTTTGCTATTTTAAGATGTCCATAGATATCTGATCCCTGCATATTGGTTGAATTCATGCTTGACGAAGTAACGCTTCCAGCTAATATACCTGCATTGATAGAACTGATACTATTATTTGATGAATTAGCAAATAGAGTTATATTTGTGTTTATTCCTTCGTCATTATGTACTCCAAGTCTATTAAGTCCACTTGCAGAGCCAAAATATCCACCTAGGTTAATATTGCTTCCTGATCCACCGGTAACATTTATAGAAGCATAAGGACTTTGAGAAGAAGGTGAACTAGGAGAAGAATAAGATATTTTATTGATATCATAGATATTAATTCGAAGATCCAAAGCTCCATTACCTTTAGTCACCTGTCCAAAATATCCACCAACATTGATAGCTCCGTCACTTGTAACTGACAATAAGTTGAAATTGCTTCCATTGTCACTCTTTGGGAATCCTTCAAATTTTATACCATCAACAGTAGTTATTCGAACGGTACTGTTTTGAACAAATGAACCAGCAATTAAGCCGACGTTGATGTCGCTATTAGTGTCTTCATCACCTACCGCTAACAATGCTGTACCACTGCTAATACCAGCATTCGTAATTGGAGTAGCTGAAACATTATAAGTATAGGTTGCACCATTATGTATTGTGATACCATCAAGAGAAGTACTTGCAATTTCACCAGCAATAAGACCGAAATTACTGCTGGAATCACCGGTGAGTTTAATACCTTTCGTTGTACCAATATTCAATGTTAAATTGCTGATTGTAGCCTCAGTGATAGAATTTGCAACTAAGCCTTGAGCTGATACCTCAACCTGACCATCATCACTTGATGTACTGTTTGGTATAAAGGAAATGCTGAGATTTATAAGTGATACTCCTGGTTGCAAAGCATTCGCAAGTGGCGCATCGATAATAAGGCTTGCACTGCTTGTATACCTAACTAGAGTACCTGTAAAGGTGTCTGGAATAAAGTATTGACCACTACCAACATATTCACTTAGGTCAATATCAACGATATCGGCTTCCGTTGATTCTTTAGCAGGATATCCACGCACTACGATTGTGACATTTGGATTGTTTTCCATAATATTTTGAGCATTTTCTATACTTTCTTGATAAGCATCAAGATAGATTAATGAGGTAGTAGTTTGATATCTAATAGTAGGGAAAAGTTGATCTAGACTGTCATGATCCCAGTTTGTCGAGAACCATAAGCCAGAGCTTAAGAATGCCTCTTGTGTGTATGATCTGCCTGCTACAATTGAACTGTAAGCATAAGGAGAAACGATAGCATAATATTGTTCATTTTCTTGATTATTTTCTATCCGTGCTTCAAAATTGCCGAACAAGTTGAAGAATCTCTTTTGACCATTGAAGAAATAAGATTCATAAACTGCAACTGAAGTTTCGGCTGTAAGATCTGAAGAAGCAGTAGAATCATCGCTTACACCCTCTTGATTTGGCAATACTTTATAGATTGTAAAGTAGTCAGTATAATTATCCTTTGTAATATTCTCTTCAACCCATGTTGAACCACCAGACGATAATTCTGAAGATGCGTAGACGGAACCTACAAGTAGATTAACACCGATTATATTTGATGCGTTTGTACTGTTAACTAGATATTCTTCGCCTGTTGAATAGTTAGTTGAAGAGATATAGTTCAATGGGTTAACTGAAAGGAAGGCAACATTCTTTGATTTTCCTTTAATAACGCCGACAATACCACCCGCGTTAGGAGTAGTCTTAACCTCTTCTTCCTGTGCACGAACATCGCCTGTTGCATAGACTTCGTTGAACACAAATGTCGAATAGAGTGATCCAGACACTTTGGAAGTTGAATATCTATAAGCTGTTTTAGAGTCATCAAGTTCTAGTCCGCCGACTATACCGCCAACATATTCTGCATTTACAGCAACTACATTGAGTTTTGAATAGGCAATCTCAATAAGTCCGCTTTCAGCATAACCTACAAGACCACCAACATATTTTTGAGTATAGCCATATTCACTAGTTGGCAAATAGAATATATCAGTAGCGCCACGCTCTACAGTCATATTACCTTGATAATATCTTCCAATATTGCTTTCAATATTGTACTGAGTTGTGCTGTCATATTCAGCATAAACACGAGTAAGTTTTGCAAATGATTGACCAACTACACCACCAGCAAAATATTTCATAGCGATGATGTGAGATTGATTGTTTGCCATAGGTGCTGTAATCTCAATACCTACATCGTTGATGTTTGTTTGATAGCCAGTAAGACCAAATACACCGCCAGCAACTTCACCGCGTACATTTACAATTCCGCTTACCTTAACATTGTCGACTGAGTATACTTCACTATTTGCATTAAAACCTGTTGCTTGAGATGAATAGTTGTCTACATATCCTATTGCAGAGCCTGCATAAGAATAGCTCTCAAGTCTTCTAGCAAATGTAGAATTTACTGGAGTTGTGATGCTTAAATTGTTTTCCACATCATTTCTAAATTCATAGAGTTTGGAAGTGGTCATATAGTCACTTATACCAAGTGAGTTGTATTTAATAGCATATACAGTTGGATTTGTGATTTCAATACGCTTAAATACATTATTTCCGATTGCAAGTCCAGTAAGAGCACCTGCAAAATTCGCACCACTTATATTGCCAGAACCAGCCGACATATTTATAGATACATTTATAATATAACTATTCTTAATATATCCACTAAGTCCACCTACAAGTATTGAATTGCCAGCGTCAACTTGGCTAACATTCAAAGTGAGATTAGTCACGATTGGAAGAGTGTTATTTCTAGGCTCGATAGACGCAAACAGACCATAGGAAAGATATCTATTATCGTCTGCCGTAATAGAAATATTAGAAATTTCAAAGCCATTACCATAAAGAATACCAGCAAAAGCACGAGTTGTTGAAGGAAGTACTCTTGAGTTGTCACTTACGACATCTCTTAAATCGATATCATTTACAAGACGGTAAGTTCCCCAAATATAACTATTGTTATAGTATTGTTGAATATTTGTTGATGTTGAATTTCCAAAAACCTCTGCGAAGTCATTTTCGTCTGCAATAAGGATAGGATTGTTTTCTCCACCAAGTGAAGTATTGATGGTGCGTCCACTACCTTCTAGTTGCAATGTCGAGTACATAAGGATATACAAGCCATTTACATGAGCGTTTGAACCTGTTGCCCCTTCATAATCTTCGTCAACTTCAACGACATATCTGTTTGAATATGAAATTGTGTTTGCCTCTATTAGAGTGATACCACGAGTTGCGTCCATTCTCCAAATGCCGTCTTTTTCACTGTCGGCAAGAGAGAAGCCATAGTAAACTGTAGTATCAAGTGGATTTGTAATGATTACAACGCCTGTATTATAAAGGCTTTCTGTTGTATTTGATGATGAAGAGTCACCTTCATACATACTCTTATCATAATAATAACAATTTATATAAGTTCCGTTTGCAAGTAAATTTCCATTTTCATCTACACCAGAGAAGTTTATTTGATTAAATTTCAAATTTTGTATTTGAGAAGCAGAGTAGCAATTCTCGATTAAACTATTGTTGATATATACAAAACCTGATGCGAGATAAACACCTTGTGTAGTATCTTCATTTGCAATCAAAATATTTGAATAACTATCGCTTATTACACCGTCATTTTCATTTACAAAGCCAGTTATAACACCAGTTTTTGATTTTAATGATGAGCCTTCGCGAGCAAAGTTTCCTGCTGTGACATTTGCTGCATTTGAATAATCCATGTCTGGAGATTCTTTTCCTTCAACATAACTTCCGATTATCTGAGAGTTTTGTGTTGTTCTATTTACAAAACCGCTTGTAACAAAGTTTGCAGATTCATTTGTTATATCAATATTTTTGGCAAATGATGATGAAATTGCACCACTATTCGTATCAACAAAGCCAGAAATATTGCCTTGTCCTTCAATATAGAATATGCCCAGTTCGATTTCTTCAGCAGAAACATATCCGCTTGGAACTTGCTCACCGTTCATTGTTGTATAAATCGTTTCGCCTGCAACTATTACACTATCACCGCCAACGCGAGAGTTAGTTATGCTTCCGCTGTTGTTGATTACAAAGCCTGCTACGGTTGGAATTATCCTAGAAGTCGAATTAATATTAATTGGCTCAGTACCAGCGCCATTACGCAAAGTGATATTGATTCCTGCATTATTATTGTGTTGAACGCAAGCCGGAACAAGAATGTCACCAAGTTCACCCGCAACAAAGTCATCGGAGTAGTAAGATACCACTTCACAATTTGTGATTACACCGCTATTGTTGATCGCAAAACCAGCAATATTGATTGTGCCAGAGCCCGTACCGAAGCCAGAAATGTCAAGGTCTATTTGACCGCCATTATAAAGGTTTACCCTTACATTTTTAAGAGTAGTGTCTTCTAATACATTATTAAATAGTGCTATATTTTTTGTAGAAGAAGTTATCGATGTATCAAAACTCTTGATGAAAATTGTATACCCATTACCATCTAAACTTCTTATTAAGGTTGTGTCAAAAGGATTGTAATTCTCAATTACAATATCATTCATTAAGATATAGTCTTCAGCTGATGGTAAATCTGATGAAGAATATGTGGCAGGATCAAGATTTAAAAATTCTGTTGCATTGTATATTGAAATAGGAATATCGTCATCTGAATATACTTTGACATCTACTGTAAATCTTGTGTAGAAAGGTGTAACTGTACCATTTGTATAGACATAGGTCACAATCGCGAGTTGAACGCCAGTTACAATCCTATTTCCGCTTATACTTACAGAATTGTTTTCGTTGTCAAATGAGAAAGATAGACTGCTTCCATCACCTGCATCATTTACAGGGCTATATCCGTTTTGTGTAACAAAGACAATACGGTTTGAAAGTGGCTCGGCAACAAGGCTGTTGCCTTCATCATTGATAGTATAGTTGATTGCATAGGTATTGTTTATGACTGACAAGTCTTCTTGACCATTAGCAAGTGGAGCATTATGATAAAGTTGACTATCTAGGAATGCTTGTCTTGCCTCATTCAATTTGTTGACTGTTTCTACACTCTCAGGATCTGAAGTGTCATAGTTGTATGATTCAGGATAGAGATTATAGGTCACTGAGAATGCCTTTGGCACATTTAGCCAAACAGTAAGATTGTTTTCTGTGTCTGCGTCAGAGATGACTGCATTTTCGCCATCTACCTTAAATTCAACTATTCGTGCATAAGCATAAGTGAGTTTGACTTCTTCTGTATCATTTATCTCTCTTGAAACTTGTGCTTGAACTGTAATTATGTTGTCGGTTGCTGTAGCATTTATCTGCAATGTCAAAGTTGCAGTGTAGGTCTTAATTCCAGTAATAGGGTCAGTGCTAGGAGTGCTGATATCACTAATTGAAACGCCCTGCATAGCAAGGTCTGCAGAAAGAGTAAGACTGTCAAGTTCTTGATCTTCACGCACTTGAACTTGAACTTCTGCACTTGATCCCTTAGCAACATAGGCAGTATTTTCGCCATCGATTGTAACTTGCGCTTCAGCCAAGTATGATATTGAAAGATATGATGTCACTTGACTTATAGGCTCGCCACCTTCACTGTTAAAGAAGCTTGCAGTCAAGTTGATAATATTATCACTTTGTACTGTGGTATTTACATAAACTTTGAAATAGATTGCTCCGTTCAATTTTTCTTCGTCTGTAGGTCTATAGATAACTCTATCACCGATATATTGTATATTTTCTGAATCAACTTCAATAAATTGATTACTGTCCGAGCCATCGACAAAATCAGACTTAGGTCTTAAGAGTTGGAATGAAAGTGCATTTGATACACTTGCATTGCTGTAACTAAGTTCCATATAATCATAGTAAGCAAATTCAGGGTTGATAGAAATCTGCAATATTGAACTTGAGCCAGGTGCAACAACACCTACAAGTTTATCTCTTGTGTGTTGCAAATAATAGTTGCCTTTATTATCTCTCCACCACTGTGAGCTTGCGATGCTATAATTTGAAACATCTATATTTGTAAATTGCTGTCTAGTAAGATGTAATTCAAATGTTGACGATCCGTTATTTTGATATTGACTGTCACTTCCACTTGCACTTGCGAAAGATACTACAAAATCCATATCTTGATCAACTTGTGATTTATAACCATCGGCAACTGCGAAAGTTATCTCAAATTGATAGGTGTAAGACATTTCATTTTCTTTAACCGAACTTAAATTCACAAATGCAGTAAGAATAGGTTCACTATCTCTATCAATTGAATAGTTGTATGTAGCACTATAATAGAGCTGACCTAACGCATTTTCTCCGCTTGTAATTGAACCATTGTTGCGTACAAGTTCACGACCATTATAGGTAATCTTTGGATAGAAGCCTTTATAGTCATTTTGTGCCGTTGTTTCAATTTGTACTTGCAATGTTGCAGTAGTTGAAGGAGTGATAGGAACGCCCTCTTCAGAAACGCTGAAAGATATTACACCATCAGATGGAGAAATTGTAAAGTTTTTCTTAAATGCTTCAGTTACTGCCCTGTTATAATCACTATCGCTACCGCCGCTTATTGCTGTGACACTTGGCATAAATTCTACTGAAGTATCCACAGAGTTCATGTCAGTGATCGCTTGATAAGACATAGCGCTCGCTGTAGATGAGATAGAAACCTCTTTGCCTTCAGCATCTTCATCTGCTTTAACTGCTTTATATGCAATTGTTAGATCATTTTGAGTAAAGTCATAAATAGTTGCACCAGCACCTAGTGTAAGGTATGTTTTTTCAAAATTAAAGTCAAAGTTGATAGACTTAGTCTTTTGAATATTTATAATTGAATTATTTGTAACGACATTGGTATTTCCTGCATTGTCTATCCATGATACTATCATAGGTGACAATCCATAAAGCACTTTAACAGCGATCGTTTTAGAAAGAGTAACATCTTGTTTAGATGATAGAGTAATGTTTGCATCACCTGTTGCTCTTATAATAAGTTCGTTATTCTTAACATCAATAACTCTATTATTGCTTGAAGAAATGATGACATTTCTTGAAATACTCTCTTCTCCTACAAGCTCGGCAAGAGTGATTGTGTTAAGGGCGTCAAGGTCGCGTTGTTCACTCTCGGTTAGATCCATCGCATCTATACTATAGTAGAATAGGATGCCTTTATTTTCATTTACTGCTAGTGATCTATAGTAGCCATTTAAGTCAGTATAAGTCTGGATAGGATAATTAACAGTTGTTACAGATGGCTCTTGATATACATCTGGATAGTGTGGATAGCCACTATTTACATAGCTTTGGAATTGATCGTCCCCTTCGCGAACAAGATTTGTGCTTGTTCCTGTAGTTTCGCCAGTTGAAAGATTTGTGCCATGATAGTACATTACACTGTAACTACTGTTTGACTTAGTAGCTATGTAGTAGTCGCTTTGGCTGTTTACTGTACCTTGACTATTGCCAATTGCTTGCATATTTCCGTTAGGCGCATAAACAACTGCAAATGACTTGTAAATTCTTACATCACTGCCAGTTGAAACATTGCCAATTATTGCACCTACACCACTACCGCCAGATAACGACGTTTGATTTGTATAATTATATACATAAGAATTTTCAATAGATGGAGTAGTTGAAGTAGTAGATGGAACAATTTGACCTGCTATTCCGCCAACGTAGCCACCCGAGAATGCATTTGCTTTTGTGCCTGTCTCGTCAAGAGAAGTAAGGTTATAGAATTCAACACTTGAACCATAGATTGTACCAGCATTTATACCAGCAATACCACCGACATAGCTTGCGTTTCCGCTCGCTGTAATATTAAGACCAAGTACACTGCTGTTTGATATAGTACCGTTGTTTGTTCCAGCAATTCCACCAACTCCAGTATCTGCTTGAGCAGAAAGAGTGCTTGGATAGAGTTCGTTGACATCGACTGTAACATTTTCGATAAGTCCACTTTCGCTAACAGTATCCACAACAAATCCATAACCAGTTACATTGCCAGTAAAGGTTATATTTCTAATAGTACCATTTAAAGTCACAGCAAAGTTATTTGCAATTAAATTATCATTGCTGTAGATTATAGTGATATCTTCACTATTACCTTGCAAGCCACCGTTGAATATAGAAATAGGATTTCGTGCGCTTGTCAATTCAATATTGTTCATTATTGTATAATAAGTGTCTGGATCAATATTGTTAAAGCCATTTTCATCATAAATTCTATAAGCATGATCAAAATCACGACCGTCAGCAACAGTGAAGTCAATTCTAAGTAAGATGTCAGCAAAAGCAATCTCGTCATAGACATCACCTGTTGTATGACTCTTGAAATATGCATGGCCAGTCAAGAATTCATACCAAGACATGCCTGCAAAAGCCGAGATCGAGCAAGTCTTGCTAAGATCATAAACCGATACAGTACCGCTATACTCTACACTATTGCTTTTGTAGTAGAATGTGATTACATTGTCATAAGATGCATCTTGTGGAAGTACATAAATGTAGCCATTAATTCCTTCGGTTATGTTGTTGTTAAGGCTAAGCCCTACCGCATCTTCACGAATTTCACTATCAACATTTAAAAGTAATGTAGATGCGTTGTTGTCTTCATCAGTTATTACATACATTAAACTATTATTGCGAGCATTTGTTGGAGTCGTTTTGAAAGTTAGATATTGTATTTCATCGCTTCCCACTTCAAAATACACGCCATCATCGCTTGCATTATCCCATGATACACTCTCAACTCTTTGAGCATCAACGATTGAAATACTGATTGTTGTCCAGAAACAGTCACGATTTATTATGCCTTGATCTGTATCAACCGCAAGTCTATAGTGAACCTCAAGTTCGTCACTAAAACTGCCCTGTCCCATAGTGTTTAAGGCAATAATATTGAAAGATATTCCAGTTGTTGTGATCACGATATTTTCAATTGTATATCGTCCGTTTTCCCAAGTGATTGACCTATTTTCTTCATTTAAAGACATTTCACCCATGATAGAGTTTCCATTAGAATCTTTTCTAGTGGATACAAATGAAAAGTTTGATAGATCATCATAAGTTATATTAATATTATTAAAATCTATATTAACAGTATTAGTTGTAGATTCTTGATCAGAAGTTGCAACTGTGTTTCGAGCATAAAGATTTACATTTCTATTGTCTGTACTAAAACCGCCTGGATAGATATAGCTTTCAATAAGAATTATGCGGTAGAATGTGACCATGCCATTTTCATCGACATTGTCGCCACTTCCCTTTCCAGTGAAAGATACAACAGCATAAGTATATCCTACATTTTTAGTTGTAATACTGTTGTTGTCACTTGCAAAGTATGCATAACTTGATACGCTTGTAAGACCATTAAAGATTTTTTGCAAGCCATCTTGAGAATTGAGTAGATTTTTAAAATCTTCGACTTCGTAACTATAGTCATTAGTCATGTAATCAAAGAATTTTACATCAATACTTGCAACCGCTTGATTGCCATTTGATGAGTTGTATCTATAATTGATCGGTGTGGTAGATCCATTTTTAAGCATCAAGTATGATGTGCTATTGTATGTGCTATCTCCAGTAATTGCTGAGAAAGTTGAATCATAATATACATTGCTTGTCTTGCTTGATGACACTGAATCACTTGAATTGTTATATGTAATATTTGCAAATTCCAAAGGCAAGAAGATATCTATTGTAAATGTTTCACTTTGAAGTCCATTTGCATTTACAAAGTAGTAATGATCTGTGCTTGTAATACCATAACTTGAAGGAAGTAATGTCAAAATCAACTTGAAAGTCACTGAGTTGTTGGTGTTAGAAACTTGTTCGAGGCGCAAAGTCACATTGCTTGAGTCAGTCACTACATCAAGTAGTCCTTCAATGGTAGTTTGACCATTAAGAGTAAACTCTTTTTCAATATTTATCTGTCCACCATCATTTCTTTGTGAACTATTTACAGAAAAGTCTGCATCTTCAAATTCAAAATCTTCTTTAGCAACTGCTTTGATAAGATTTGCTTTGATTGTCTTAGATACAAGAGGATTTTCTTGACTTGTGAATGTAATATCGACAACTCCATCAGCTGATGATAAAAGATTAGAGTTTGCTTTTATGTAAATTTGCGAATAACTTACTGGAGTTTCAGTTACAAACACGCCATTGTCATTCTTTACAAGCCTTATCTCTCTTGTCGCGTCATTGACATTGTCGTAATAATACATAGTAATAGGAGAAAGATCGCCATCGATTATATCTGTCACCGCTGAGGTATACTCAACTGAGATATTATATCCATTGTTAAGTGCTTGTACAGTTGTTGGAAGAATGTCTACTGTATAGTACTCTCCATAGTGATTGCTGTATTCAGAATAGTAAACCTGTGACTGTCCATTTGTGATCTCCTCGCCATCGCCATTTGTAAGTCGAATATTATTTACTCTTTCTCTTGCAACGAGAGTGATCGGTGTATTAGCTGTTGAAATTGAATAGTCATATTGCTGATATCCTATATTAAAGGTAATAACAAAGTTCTCATTTATGTCTTTGTCTTTGTAGTCATCATTGATCACAACCTGGTAAATTGGATAACCTTCAGTATCATAACCATCTTGAGTTATGAGTACCTTGTCTTGAGCATCTTGACCAAGGCTGTCAACAACGCTGTGTGAGATAGAAAGATTGCCAATATAGTTTACTTTAATGTAGAGAGTAGACTGCTCATCCTCCGCAAAGTTTGGCACTATATTCAAATTAACTGCTTCTGTAATTGCAGTAAAGTCAGTAGATTTGCTGTATGAGTATGAAAGCGAGAGAGCGCTCTCGATCTTGTCAATAACAGGAAGTGTGATACCACTTTCGATAGTTACCCCCTTTTCTGTGGTAGGATAAACTACAATTGTGTCTTGAGCATAATCTTCGTCAATTATAAGATTTGTTCCTTCAATTCTTGCTCCGCTCGTCTGCAAAAGTCCGTCTGCAAAAGTCCAAGTTATAGTTCTTCTACTGTTTTCTGATGGAGAAAAAGTTATCAGTGCATTTTCGTCAAGTTGTGTAGTTTCCCCGCGCACTGCAAAGTTTTTATAAGGAGTTTGTTCTTCTTGTTTCGCGGTCATTTGAGAAACTTCGCTATAAACCTCGACATTGATAGTCTTTGATTGATTTCCCTCAGCGGTCCTTACAATCAAAGTACCATTACCTTCACTCTTTCCAGTGATAGTTATAAGAGTCCTGCCACCAGATAGAGTTGAAGTTGAATAACTAAACTTATCCTGTGAGTTATTGATAAGCGAAATGCTAGAAGATCCGCCACTAACAGTCGCGGTAACTTGCGCTATATCTCCCTCTTCTGCCCCCGAATAACGCCTAATAGAAACATAGTCACTTGACAAACTCAAAGTGACTTTATTACTTCCACAGGCAGATAGGATACCCGCTCCTATCAAAAGAAATACACTCAAAAGTCCTATAAAAAACTTTTTCATTTTTCCTCCTTGTTTAATATCTGTAAAAAAACTATATTTTAAACATCTAGCAGTAAACTTCACAAAATTTCTTTTACAAAGAAATTATAACTTTTTTATATATTTCTTGTCAAATAAATTGAATAACTTAATATATAAATATATTAAGATCTTGTTTTGAGTTATTAAAGCACCCTTATGTTATCAACTTTGTCATTATAGTTTTTAGCCAGCAAATATCATAAATTGACTTAAAAATCAATTATTTGAAGGATATAATTATAAATAAATAATCAAATTAATCGTTATAAGCACAAAGCTAAATTTTAGATGATTTGTAAACTTTACATCAAAATTGCTATCTAAAACTAGAGGTGAAAAAGAAAAATGCCAAGGACTTATGCAAAAACCTTTGATTTTGCAAAAGGTTTTGCTATAATAGAAAAAGGATTTTTCTATGCAAAAAATATTGAGTATGACACGGAAAGCGTGTTTTGAATACAATCTAATTGAAGAAGGCGACAAAATCGCAGTCGGTTTGTCAGGCGGAAAAGATAGCTTGACGCTTCTTTTGGCACTAAAAAAATTGCAGGCTTTCTATGATAAAAAGTTTGATTTAGTCGCAATCAGTGTAGACTTATCAAATGGTGAAAATGACTTTTCAAAACTGATAGAATTTTGCAAGTCAATTGATGTGGAATACAAAATAGTTAAAACCAATATTACTGAAATCATCTTCGATATTAGAAAGGAAAAAAATCCATGCTCACTTTGTGCTAACTTAAGACGCGGAGTACTAAACTCAACTGCCAAAGAACTAGGTTGTAATAAAGTTGCCCTAGGACACCATAAAGACGATCTTATAGAAACCTTTTTACTATCCCTTTTCTTTGAAGGGAGATTATCAACCTTTAAACCAAAGACATATTTATCAAGAGTTGATTTAGATGTTATAAGACCTTTCATGTTTGTTAGTGAAGAAGATATCAAAAGAGTAAGCAAAGATTTTCCTGTCCTTTTCAATCCATGTCCAGCAAATAAATATACCCAAAGAGAAAGTGCAAAACAACTGCTATCAACACTTGACAAGACCTATCCTGACTCAAAAGAAAAAATATTCAATGCGATAATTCATAGCGAGCGCTATAATCTATTTGATAAACTTGATTAAAAAAATAATTTTTAATAATTTAGCAAAAATTATGGAAAAATTATGAAAAATACAATAAAAATCAATAAAAATCAATAAAAATTACAAAAAATCGGCAAAAAAATTATTAAATGCCGATTTTTATTTCTATTAAAAAACACTAAATATACCTAAAATAAAGGCAAAGAAATGTTTTTAAATTTAAAATAAATATATTTTTTAAAATTATTTAATAAATTAAAAAAATATTAACTAAATATCTAATTTTTAAAAAAAAATGCAAAAAATATATGTTTTTTCTGCATTTTTTACTAATTTTTTATATTTATTCTAATAATTATTTGATATTTTAAGCTATATTTAACCCTTTAAAATAGCGCATCTTCCATGCTTGATGGAATATCCATGCCTAGCAATTTTAGTACAGTTGGAGCAATATTTGCGATAGATTTACCCTTTTTAAGTTTAGCTTTTCTATGCTTTTCACTTACTAATATACATTTTACAGGATTTGTTGTATGACTAGTGACTTTGTTGCCTTGCTTATCAATCATATATTCGGCATTTCCATGATCGGCTGTTATTATACAATCACCGCCTGCCATAAGCGTAGCAAGAGCAAGAGCATAAGCCTGCTTATCAACGCACTTTATCGCATCTTTAGTTGCCTCAAAATTGCCAGTATGTCCTATCATATCAGGATTTGAATAATTTACAAGTATAAAATCATACTCCGCACTAGCAATAGCGTCAAGAGTTTTTTCTGTGATTTCAATTGCCCTCATCTTTGGATAATATGAAAAATCTTGAGTATCAATACTGTCAATCAACACTCTTTCTTCATTTTGATAAGGAGTTTCATTGCCACCATTAAAGAAGAATGTTACATGGGCATATTTTGTAGTTTCCGCTATGTGAAATTGCTTTTTGCCTGACTTTGCAATAAGCGCACTGAGATTGTCATCAATTTTTACAGGCGGATAAATAACATTCAAAGATGAGAATTCCTTTGCATACTCCTCCATTGGCGAATATAAAAGGTTTTTAAATTTCTTGGTCTTGAAGTGTTTAAAGTCTTTATCAGTCAAAGCAAAGGTAATCTCCCTTGCTCTATCTGAGCGGAAATTGTAAAAGATGACGCTATCATTATCACCTATTACTCCATCTTTACATAGTAGAGTAGGTTCAACAAATTCATCATACACACCTTTACCATAACTATCATTTAATACTTTTTCAGCATCCTGTTCTATTAAATTCGCTCCGTTTACCAGTACATCATAGGCCTTCTGCAATCTATCATATCGCTGTTCTCTATCCATTGCATAAACACGCCCTGAAAGTGAAGCTATTTTATATCCTAGCGGTGCAATCTTTTCTTTAAGTCTTTTAATGAAGCCAATTCCACTGTCAATTGAAGTATCTCGACCATCTAGGAAAGCATGAATATAAACCTTTTTAAGCCCAAAAGAATTTGCCATATCTATAAGAGCGAATAAGTGGTTAATATGTGAATGTACTCCGCCATCAGACAAAAGCCCCATAAGATGCAATGCCGAATTGTTTGTTTTTGCATGTTCCATTGCCTTTATCAATCTTTCATTTTTGAAGAAAGAACCATCTTCTATATCCCTGTTGATTTTCATAAGGTCTTGCCATAGTACTCTGCCAGAGCCCAAAGTCAAGTGACCGACTTCACTGTTTCCCATCTGCCCTTCTGGCAAACCAACTGCATTGCCACTTGCCATTAAAAGCGAAGTAGGATAGATTTTTTCAAGTTTATCAAGATTTGGCGTTCCAGCAGAAGCAATTGCATTGCCAAACTTTTCCTTTCGGTATCCAAAACCATCTAATATAACTAAAGTTACCATATTTTATCTCCTTGCTATATTTTATAACTATCCAAAATTCTTGTCAAATATTTTGCAGGCATTTAGTTTGCCAATTCTACTTTTACAGGTTATACAAACATTGATTACATAAAATGAAAATAAATTTATAAAGTAAAATATCGCAAAGTAAAATAATTGCTTTTCTTATTATTTGAAAGATTATCGCTTCATAATCTATTATACTTTCATAAATAAATCCTCTAATTAAATATGATTTTTAAATTTTTATTGAATAAAAAATAAAAAGATATATCGATATAAAATTAATTGATAAAATTCTTTATCAATTTTCATAAAATTCTTGACAAATAAAACCTTTTGTGATAGACTTGCATAGTAACATGTGCAGGTGTAGTTCAGTGGTAGAACACTAGCCTTCCAAGCTGGTTGCGAGGGTCCGATTCCCTTCACCTGCTCCACTTTGCTTCCATAGCTCAGCTGGATAGAGCAATGCCCTTCTAAGGCAGAGGTCGAAGGTTCGAATCCTTCTGGGAGCACCAACATGGTGGTC
>CALVML010000003.1 GCA_944345705.1 uncultured Clostridia bacterium
TAGGTATACTAAACTCCTGGCTTTGAGCATTTTTCGAGCCTTGCCTCGCTTGTTTCTCTACAGTCTGTTAATTTGTCAACAAACTGTAGCATAGTTATGAAAACATAACTATGCTACTTTTATATTACTATGGTTTCCGACGAAAATTTTACATTTTCGATTGTGTTTAATTTTTATTATCGGAAACCAAACTTGCTTGTAAGGGTGAGGCTGATGGTCATACATACTAAGTGATGAGTGTGTGAAACACACAAATTCGCAAGAATTTAATAAAATTTTATGTTAATAAAATTTTAACATCACTTAGTTTATATTTCTATGTTTTCTTTGTCTTCTTGAATATGCTATAGCATACCGATATCTAAAACAAAAAATTATTTTTGCTGATTTTTTAGTATTATTTTTAGTACATTTTAATAATAAATTATCTATCCACTGATTATCTAAAAACTGAAAGTAGCATAGTTATGTTTTCATAACTATGCTACTTTTTAATTTGCACAGATGCATTTTTATTAGCAGAAATTATTTTGATTTAAATAATTATTTTGATCATTATATTTTGATCATTATATTACAATAATGTTTATATTTAGAGTGTGCTTTATAGCGTCAGAGTGAGTTTTGTTTGCACATGCTGACGCTTAGCAATTGCTTGTCTTTTCTGCAACAAATCTTTTTTTCTGTAGGCAACATATAGTGATTAAGGTTTCGGGTGCAAGTCTTCGCCTTTCTTTTCTTGCAGGGTGTTAATTTGGCGACGATAGTATCTAAGTAGGGTTTACTATTTTTTAAACTATTTCTTTCTATAGAACATTTTTGTAAGCACTTTTAGAACTAGAGATTTTGGGAAGAATTTCTGGACTTGATACATGACTTTATTTCTCACGCCCATCACATATTGTGGTTTAAGATGTCTTTTATTTGTGATTTTAAATATGATCGATGTTGCTTTGCTTACGCTCATGCGTTTGTCTTCTCGAGAGTCAATTCTATTTGCTGAAAGTTCAATAGCCTTACCGTATCTCTCATTTGTTACAAAACTCTTTACGCGATTTTTTGTAAAATTGGTTTTTACATCGCAAGGACAAATGGCGGTTGACTGCAATTTTGTTTGGCTTAGTTCCATTCTTAAACAGTCGCTCAGCATACTTACTGCTGATTTGCTCGAACAATAAAATGCTCTAAATGGCAAAGGGAAAAGGGCGCAAGCTGAGCTTATGTTTATAATCTTACCTTTTTCACTCATGATAGGCAAACATAATTGAATTAGGTAAATATTGCCAAGAACATTGACAGCATACTCTTTTTCAACCTGTTTTTCATCAATTAATTCTATTGCTCCAGAAAGACCAAAGCCAGCACAATTTATTATCATGTCGATTTTTTGGTATTTTTCTTTAATGTCATCTATTGCTTCTTTTAATTGTGTCTTATTAGAAACATCTACGCAGTAGTCGTCATTGTCTATGCTTATGCCAATTACCTTATCTCCGCGTCTTTCATATCTTTCTCTTAGACTTTGTCCTATACCACTTGACGAGCCAGTGATAATAATATTTAATTTTTCGTGTTTTTTCATACTTTCTCTCCATTATATTTTTTGCATGATTAGTATATAATAAATTATCAAAACTGCAAAATGATTTGACTTATTTTTCATAGCATGATAACATATTTTAAAAGGAGTGATATGAATTCTACTAAGAAGTATCTTATTATAACTGCAATTATCTTTTGTATTTTAGGGATAGGTTGGGATATTTATGACATAGTAATGTGGTTTATGCAAGACAGTGCGACAAGAAGTGTCGTGTTCTATGTGGTATATATGTTTATTGAAATTGCTTGCAATATTGCGGTTGTTGTTCTTTTGACTATGGCAATTTGGAAGAATGGTGCTTTGTTTAGACAACGCTATGGTATGTATATGACTGCTCTTGTGATTTCAATAATTGTAAATCTGCTTTCTGTATCAACAATTCTTCTTATTATAACTATGTTTATCTCTGATTGGGTTTGGGTTAAGCCAGACAAAGATGAGAATATCGTTATTGATGATCAAAATTTAACAAAAGAGCAGAAGATTGAACATTTAAGAAAAGATCTCAATGATGGAAAGATCACACAGGAAGAGTTTCAAGAAGAACTTATGAAGTTATTGTAATTTAAAATTCCTAATTTTGTTTTTCGATATAAGTTGGAGTTTGGATTTTGCGCCAATTCGAAAGAAAGGCTTAAGCCTTTAAATGCCGTGTAGGGCATTTGCAAATTTTTTTTAAAAAAATTTGCCTTTCGAATTGGCTTTTTTATTCAAATTCATACTTTATCTAAAAAATTTCTCATATTTATTCTCAAATCTTCAAAGACTGTTTTTTTAATAAATTCTAAATAAAGAAAGATTCAACTTTAGTAATAAAAATAAAAACTTAATCATATTTTGTAATATGAGTAAGATACATTTTGGAGTTATTAAATTTAGAAAGTGGGTAGTCAACCTTGCAATTATCTTTGTCATCGCACTTGTTGGCTCTATGGCTATATTTGCTGGAGTGAGTTCAGTCCAGACTTCAACAGTCAGCGGAGTATATTATAATGGCGATAAAAATTCAAACAATGTTTCGCTTATGATAAATGTCTATTGGGGTAGCGAATACCTAGACGATATATTGTCCGTTCTAAAAGAGAAAAATGTAAAAACTACATTTTTTATAGGTGGTACTTGGGCGGTTTTAAATGAAGATTATCTGCAAAAGATTTATGCGGATGGACATGAAATCGCAAATCACGGATATCATCATAAGGATCACGATAAACTAGACGAACAAGGCAACCTAAACGAGATATCTACTACTCACAAAATTATAAAGGAATTGCTAGGGTTAGACATGACACTGTTTGCTCCGCCAAGTGGCGCTTATGACAGCCTTACGGTGACTTGCGCTCAATCGTTAGGATACAAGACGATAATGTGGACGCGTGATACTATAGATTGGCGAGATAAGGATGCAGATCTAATATATAAACGCGCCATAAAAAATGCTCATGGTGGCGATTTGATCCTTATGCATCCAACAGAAAAGACTCTTGTTGCCCTTCCAAAAATTATAGATTATTTCCAAACAAATGGATTTAACTTAACTACTGTCACCGAAACTATTGGACTATAAGTTTTGGTATAAAAATATAACTATTAGTACTGTAAATTAAGTTTATTTGATGGTTATATATTATTTTAACTAAAAAGTCCTTATTTCAAAGAGAATTAAAAAATAGTACAATTAAACAAAAAAATATAAAAAATGCAAAAATATTCTTAAAAAAATATTCTCATGCCTTGAGAATATTTTTATTTTGTGCTATAGTTAATAGGTAAAGAAGTTTAATTTCTTAAAATATTGTTAAAAATTCTAAAGGATAATAAATGGCTACATTTCAGGTAAACAATAAAAAGAAAAGACAAAATAAAAATGTTAAGATGATTTTGGGGTGGTCTACTCTTATTTTATCCACTCTTGTATTTTTATTCTCTGTGACTTCTCTTGTCCCAGCACTTCAAGATTTCTTTCTGGGCATACTAGGCATATTTGTATATCCACTTTGCGTACTTGGACTTTTAATTTCACTTGCCCTTTTAAATAACAAAAAATATGTTATGCCAAAATCTTATGCTATTCTCTTGTCACTCAGTTTGATATTATTTCTTTCTATTATTCAACTCATTGTCATTGGCGGGGCTGGCGAGCTTAGTTATGGTCAGTATATAGCACTCAATTATACTAAAAAGTTTACAGCAGGGGGAATGATCATAGGTTTTATTCCTTCTTCACTTGTCTACCTCATGGGCGCGCCGGCAACCTATGTAGTGCTTGCGGTTGCACTAATTGCAAGTGTTGCTCTATTTGTTGAGAAGGTTTTATCAATCAGAAAGACATTAAATCAGCAAAAGCCTATCAAAGTTTCTTTCAAAGAGAAAGAGCAGGTGAAAGGTCCTTTTGATGAAAAGGAAAGCGCGGTTAATGTTCAAGATGAGCAAAATAACAGCACTCAAAAAAAGAGAAGGCTTTTTGACGACTCAGTCAATGTAACACTATCGGCAAATAGGGAAATTGAAGAAAAGAAAGAACTCTCTGCACGCGAAAAACTCGGTCTTGCAGGAAACTATCAAGCAGGCAAAAAAGAACTCATCTTGCCAAAAGAAGAAAATAGCGAAGATAAAATTCCAAAAGGAATGTCTATAAAAGAGTATCTCCTGTCACCACCAAAAGTTGACATGGATAAGTTTATCGAGCAGTCTAACAGACAAAGAAGAAGGGTGCAAACATCGGAAAGTACAATCTCATCGTCACAGCCACCATTCTTTTCGCATAATCAAAATATAACTCAGACCAATATTTTTGAAAACAATCTCTCTACAAACGAGATCAATCGCAATATAAATTCGCTAAAAGAAGAAGACACAAAACCAACTACTTATTCTTATGAAGAAAGTTATGACTTTTCACAGGATGACATTAAAAGAAGCAATCTAAATAGTATTAAACCTGAAGAAATTACAAATGAGGCTGAAGATATCATTCGCTCGGTAGTGGAAAAAGAAAAACTTGAAAGAGAAGAGGAACTTGCCTTACTAAAAGAAGAAGATAGTCAAATTGATGGGAATGATTTTAACAATAATGCTATTCAAAATGAAAGCGATAGCGAGTATTTTGATTATGGTAATATGGCAACGGAAAGCACAAGCCATGCAAGAGAAGATAGGCTTGGTGACTTGCAAAGACAATCTTTCCGCGAAAGAGAAGATAGTCTTACAAGACGAGATGATAATGTTTTACAAAACACTATAAGACGAGAAGAAAGTGAAGTAAGTCAGCCTTTAAGACGAGAAGAAAACATTTTATCACGCGATGTTTCACGCGATCAAAATGTCGATGCAAATTCACGCTTTAATCAAGATAGACAGTTAAATATCGACTCGCAGTCGCAAGAAACACACGAAATATCAAGATTTGGCGATACTCAATCTCAAGAAAACCATGAAAATAGATTTAGACCTAATGACGAGATTGCAAAACGCAAGAAATTTGTACAACTTGAAGATGATAAACCAGCAAAGAAGAATGTGCCATATAAATACAATCGTCCGCCTATTGACCTTATTACAACACAGTCAGACGATCCTTCACGCTTTAATGACGAGATACCGCTCAAGCGCGTTGCCCTTGAAAATGCACTCGAGAACTTTGGCGTGCCTGCAAAAGTGCAAAATGTGGTAATCGGGCCAACTGTAACTAGATATGAAATTGAAATGCCAGAAGGTATTTCAGTCAAGAGAATTCTCTCGCTTGATGCCGATATTGCTTACGCACTCTCAGCAAATGGTCAAATAAGAATAGAAGCGCCAATTCCTGGACGAAGCATAGTTGGTATTGAAGTACCAAACAATAAAGTTGCAAAAGTCAGCATAAAGGATGTACTTCAGTCTAAGGAATTTACAATGAGTCCATCTCCACTAACCTTTGCACTTGGCAAGGATATTAGTGGAAATGTACGCGTATGTAATTTACAAAAAATGCCACATTTACTTGTTGCTGGTACAACGGGTAGTGGTAAGAGTGTATGTCTAAATACAATCATCACATCAATCCTTTATAAAGCAAGTCCAGATGAAGTCAAATTCATCTTGATCGATCCAAAACAGGTGGAACTTTCAATGTATGAAGGTTTGCCACATTTAATTGTGCCTAGAGTCATCACTGATCCAACCAAGGCTGTCAATGCTCTTGCTTGGGCTGTCGATGAGATGGAACGCAGATTTAGACTTATATCAGAAGAAAGAGTAAGAAATATTGGCGAATATAATAAAATCGACAAAGTTCTTGAGTACAAAGTGGCAAAAATGCCGTATATTGTGATAATTTTTGACGAGTTTGCCGACTTTATGGCAATAAGTAAAAATGAGATCGAAGACAAGATTAGGCGTCTTGCGGGTAAGGCGCGTGCTGCTGGTATCCATTTGATTTTGGCAACTCAAAGACCATCAACTGATGTCGTTACTGGAACACTCAAGGCAAACCTTCCTGCTCGTATTGCATTTAAGGTGGCATCGCGTGTAGATAGCGAAGTTATATTAGGCTCAACAGGTGCTGAAAAATTACTCGGCTATGGTGATATGCTTTATAAGCCTGCCGACTCTGATGCTCAAAGACTTCAAGGTTGCTTTATCGACACGCCAGAAACTAAAGATATCGTCAATTATATCACAGCAAACAATGAAGAGATTTTTGATGAAGAGGCATTCAATGCCATCAATAATCCAAACAAATCCTCAAATGGTGGCGGAAATGAAAATAATGGAGTTGATCCACTTCTTCCTCAAGCACTTAAGATCTGTATCGACAATGGTGTTGCTTCTACTACAATGGTGCAAAGAAAACTTTCAATCGGCTATCCGCGTGCTGCACGAATTGTAGACCAAATGGAAGAACGCGGTTATATTTCAAGCGCGGAAGGTTCAAAACAGCGTTCTGTCTATATAACTATTGACGAATTCTATTCGATATTTGGAGATATATATGACTAAAGAAGAACTAAAGACGAAAATCATCTCTGCCATAAGTCTAGGCTGTGACAAAAACAGAGTTGACCTTGAAAAGATGCTAGGCATGCTTAAAGAGTATGGTTTTACTATCACCGATGAGGTTGAAAATGCCGATATTGTCATAGTCAACACTTGCGCTTTTATTGAGCCTGCGCAAAGAGAAGCCATAATGAATATAATCTATGTTGAAGACCTAAAGAAAAGGGGACAAATCGAGAAAGTTATAGTCAGCGGTTGCCTTCCAGAGCGAAACTATGACGAGATTTGCGAAAATTTTCCACTTATTGATAAATTTATGCATTTAAGAGAAAATCCAAACATAATTTCTATTATAGAAGAAATGTATGGTCTAGCAAATTCAAAACCGATAAAGACAATCAGGCGCGTGATTACAAATAGTCCTAGTTACGCATATCTCAAAATTGCAGATGGATGTTCAAATGCCTGTTCTTACTGCACAATTCCAAGAATACGAGGAAGATATCGCAGTTATCCTATAGAAGACCTTGTGCAAGAGGCCAAAATGCTTGTGCAGGGTGGTGCTAAGGAGATTGTTTTAGTTGCTCAAGATATAACAAGGTATGGCGAAGAATTATACGGCGAAAACTGCCTTATCAAACTATGTGATAAACTGAGCAAGATCAAAGATCTTCAGTGGATAAGGTTGCATTATCTGTATCCTGAAAAACTTGACGATACACTGCTTGATTACATAGCGAAAAATGATAAGATATGCAAATATATTGACTTGCCACTGCAACATATTGATAATGATATTCTTAAAAGTATGAGAAGAAAACTTGACGAAAATGCAACTCGCAAACTTATCAAAAAGATTAAAGAGCAATATCCTTCGCTTGCTTTTAGAACGACATTTATAGTCGGCTATCCAGGAGAAACAAGGGCAAAATTCAAAAAATTATACGATTTTGTCAAGGAAAGCAAGTTTGACTATGCAGGCTTCTTCCCTTATTCAAGAGAAGCGGGAACGGCAAGTTACTATATGAAAAATCAAATTTCTTCTTTTACAAAACGAAGAAGGCTTAAAAAACTACAAAAGCTTCAAAATGGCATAGTAACATCACTTGCTAGAGAGAAAATAGGACAAGTTATCACAGTCCTTGTCGACAGTTTTGACTCGGATAGCGGAGAATTTATCGCTCACAGTCAAAATCTTTCACCATCAGTTGACTTTGGAGTGCGATTTGTGGATAATGGAAATATCAAATGTCAGACTTTTGTAAATGTGAAAATTACAGATTTTGATGGCAGTTATTTTAAGGGGGAATTAGTATGAATACACCAAATAAAATTACTTTATCAAGATTATTATTATTGCCACTAATAATATTCTTCTATCTTGCAGATTTCATACCATTTGCAAGACTTGTTTCGGCTGTACTATTTATCGTTGCATGCCTTACAGATTTCCTTGATGGTTATCTTGCAAGAAAAAACAATCAGGTTACAACACTCGGAAAATTCTTTGATACAATTGCTGATAAAGTACTCATTATGACAGGTATGATACTTATCATTGCAGTGCCAACCTCAACAGGCGTTGCAGTGGTTTGGCCTACTTGGCTTGGAGTTGTATGCATAATTATTATGCTTGCAAGAGAATTTATTATAAGCGCGTTAAGACAGATAGCAGCAAGTCAGGGCATTGTGCTTGCAGCCGAAAAGAGCGGTAAAATAAAGGCTACTATTCAATATGTTTCTGTATCTCTTTATTTTATATATGCTTTCATTTTGACTGATATCGTTAAAAAAGTCGCCGATATGCCAGAAAGAGCTGGTGCTATAATCAACTTTATTCTTATGATTATTCTTTGTGTTGCAACTTTCCTTACTATCTATTCAGGTGTAGGCTATCTTATTAGAAACAGAAAGGTTTTTTCAATGGCAGGAAAAAATGACAGCAAAAAGAGCGAAACTATAAATAGTGAAGAAGAAAGTCAAGAGATTATAGAAGAAAGTCAAATTGCAGAAGATGAGCAAGATCAATTAGCTGAGAATGAAGATGAAGAAAATCGTCTTGACCAGTTAGAAGAAGATAAGAAAAAGGATAATAAGTAAATTTACAAGGATAAAATTATGGAATATAAGGTTATCATATATCAAAAGAACTTTAATAACGGACATTTCAATTTCAATAAATTACTTTCTATATTAAGTCAAAATATGATAAAACTAGAGAGTTTGGAAATGAAATCGATACTTACTCAAAGTGACTTTGATGGTAACCTTATATTTTTTTGTGAAAATAATCAAATTGACAAGATTATTATTGATTATATGTCGCAGGGCGGTTTTAAACAAAAGGATATAATAGACGACAAGATTGCGATATTTGAAAAAAATGGCAAATTGATAAATTTTGTGCCGATTGAAGTAAGCCTAGACTTATTACATAAAATTTTTAAAAAAGATGGCGAAAAAAGATTCTTTTGCTTTCATACATTCGGTCTTGCAATCAAAGAGATAGAAAATAGACTTAAGGAACTTGAAAACATCATTCCATATTTTGAATTTAATGTTAGTTATGACCATTTAGTTGCTGATATTTTTGCAAGTTACAAAAGCGAAAACAGTGATGATGCTACTATAGACGAGTACAAGGTATTAATAGCACAAAAATTCACAGGGAATATTTTTAGCGAAAATGCACTATCTCTTCCGCAGATTATCTATAAAATGCTGTCACTGCGTGGCGACAAGATCGCAATTTGTGAAAACATAACTCGTGGAACTATTGTTCAAAATTTATTAAGCGAAAATGAAAATTTTTTAGATGTACTAGATAAAACATACTTTGAAAAAATAGAATATAAGACGAGTGAAGATATATATAATCAAATGCTAGAATTTTCTAAGAAAACTCTAGCAAATACTCGAGTATTGTCCAGCGGTAAATATGAAAATGGCGTACTTGAATTTATATTCGCTCTTGCCGTTAACAGCGAGATCTTTTTATAAAAAAATACCTTTAAAGCTACAAAGGAAGATTGCATTATTATGGCTAAAAATTCACTACTTTATCATTTATCACAGCGTTTAAGAAAAAATTAAAATAAAAGGATATGTCTATAAAATTTTAAAGTAAAAGACAACGATTTTATTAAAACTTTATAATAATATTGATTTACAAAAAAATAAATATTTGATATAATATCTTTGTTAAAGGGGAAATTTATGGCAGACAAGAAAACAGAAAAAGATAGTAAAAGAGAAAATTTAGAGCAAGCCTTGCTTCAAATTGAAAAGCAGTATGGCAAGGGTGCTATTATGAAACTTGGTGAAAGACCAAATGAAAAGATTGATGTTATTCCTACAGGTTGCTTGACACTTGATATCGCACTCGGTATTGGAGGTATTCCAAGAGGCAGAGTGATCGAGATCTATGGGCCAGAATCGTCTGGTAAGACTACAGTATCACTCCATATTATCGCTGAAGCACAAAAACTTGGTGGAGTGACTGCGTTTATTGATGCGGAACACGCACTTGATCCTGTATATGCTGAAAAACTCGGTGTAAATTTATCAGATTTGTTGATTTCACAGCCAGATAATGGAGAACAAGCACTCAATATCTGTGAAACCTTGGTTAAATCTGGCTCGGTGGATCTTATTGTTGTCGACTCAGTCGCAGCGCTTACTCCAAAAGCTGAAATCGATGGCGAAATGGGAGATAGTCATGTAGGTCTTCAAGCAAGAATGATGAGTCAAGCACTTAGAAAACTTACTGGTGTAATAAATAAAAGCAAAACTACGGTTATTTTCATCAATCAGTTGCGTGAAAAGGTTGGTGTAATGTTCGGCTCACCAGAAACTACTACTGGTGGAAAGGCACTCAAATTCTACTCTAGTATTAGACTTGATGTGCGCAAAAAGGATGTCATCAAAGATGGTACAAATATTATAGGAAATCGTACAACAATCAAAGTTGTCAAGAATAAACTTGCTCCACCTTTCAAAACTGCAGAGTTTGACATCATCTATGGACAGGGTGTCAGCCAACTCGGTTGCGTGATCGATCTTGCACTTGATAAGGACATCATCAAAAAATCAGGTTCATGGTTCTCTTATAATGACGAAAAAATTGGACAGGGTAAGGAAAATGTTAAAGCCTATCTTGCTCAAAACCCTGACATCTATAATGAAATCTTTGTAAAAGTCAAATCTTGTTATGGTATTGGAGAAGAAGCAAAAGGCAAGGATGACCAGACAGATGCAGAATAAGAAAATTGTTTAATCTTTAAAATTATTTTCAATAAAATAAACTCTTTTACTTTTAACCAAATCTAAATTTTGATATAATTCGAAATCAAGAAAAAATTGATAATTTTATTAGCATCATGTACCCTTCGCGTCAGTTCGCGCTCGGACACATGATGCTTTTTTCAAATCTTAGCTGTAGTCATAAAATATAGTTGTTGATAGATTATTAAAAAAATAAAGGATAATGCAAAATAATTTCATAAATTCAACAATTTTTTTATAGATTTTAACATTTTTATGATCAAATATTTTGTTAAAGATGATTATTTTTTTTCATATATCAAATAATAAATAAATGTTGTTTTTTGTAAATAATTTAAATTCGTTGACATGCGGGGGGGGGTATTTGGTATAATAAAAGTGTCAAAGTTAAAAGGAGGCAAATAAATGAATAATAAAATGAAAGTTTTGATCTGTTTATTAATTTTTGCATTTATTCCTTTAGGCTTTATATTAATAAATAATCAGTCGTATGTAGCCAACGCCCCAGAGGCTTCTTGGTCTAGAACAATCACCGGTACAGCTAAAATTGTATTGGATGATACAAGCAACTTTTCTCAACCTTTCAGATTCAATACATCAACAACCTATAAAACCGACGCTGGTGCTTCTATATCGCTTGAGGGTGCTGGGGCAACTATCCATTTACATGGAACATGCGATACTACACATCCTAGTTCTTATCAATTAAGGATTGCATTGTCGAGTAATAATACCTCAAAAACTAGTTCTAAACATATTGATTGGCTAAATTCTTATAACACAAAATATCAATATTGTTATAAGAAATCAAGTCCTTATTATACTGGTAAGGCAAATTATACTGAATTTAGCGCCAGTGCAAGCACTTTTGAATCATGTACGGATTCTAGTTTTACCCAAAAATCTTATAATACGGGAACAGATAAAAATACAAATGCTACTTTCACTTATACTGTTACGCCAAAGTCCTACACTACAACTATCATGTATGATAAAAATGGTTCTCTAATCAATACTCGTACGTATACTAAGCGATATCGTACTACCTTTGATATTACATATGATGATGTTACAGGTTATCATGTTGCGGGTGTTTATAACAATTCGAGATCAACTAAACTATTTAATGCTAACGAAAAATTGATTTGTTCGGGTAATAATCTTTATTATGCAATTTATCAGCCAAATACATATACTATTGTCTATCACGGCAATGAGAACACAGGCGGATCCACCGCATCATCATCACATACCTATGATACCGCAAAGGCGTTAACAAGTAATGGTTTTACTAAAACAGGTTATCGTTTTATTGGTTGGAGTACAAGTGAAAATGGCAGTGTAGTATATTCGGATGGACAAAATGTAAAAAATCTTACAGCAACAAATGGTGGAACCGTGAACTTATATGCTCAATGGGCGCCTATTACATATAGTGTTGCATTTGATGCAAATGGTGGAGATGGCGGAAGCATGTCTCCTCAATCTTTTACGTATGATGCATCACAAAATTTAACAAAAAATAATTTTACACGAACTGGACATACCTTTGCAGGCTGGAAAGATGGCTCAGGGGCAAGTTATGGTGACGAGGAAAGTGTCAACAACTTAACCACCACAAATGGTGGCACAGTCACTCTATACGCACAGTGGACAGCACAAAACTTAAAAGTAAATTTTAACTATAATGGTGGTACAGTAGTAAGAGAAAGTGATAGTCAATATTATAGTAGTAATGGTACATTCCTTTCAGGCATACCAACTGATGATGAAATGAGCAAGACTGGATATACTGGATATACATTTAAAGGCTGGAGTCTAACGCCTAATGATACAGGAGCATATTATGATTCTAATACTGATTGGAATGATATAACAGTTACCACCACCAATGGAAAAGGAAGTTGCAGTGTATCGGATAAAAATGTTGGTAATATCGAGTTCACACTCTATGCGATATGGGAGGCAAATGATTACAAAATAAGCTATGAGTTAAATGATGGTAGTCCTGGCTCGTCACATCCAACAACAGCAAAATATGATAGTGTAGTAAATATTTCAAATCCTACGAAAGTTGGCTATAAATTTACAGGCTGGACGGCAGACGAAAATTCTGGAATTAATAAAGATACGGCACAGGCAGGCGGAGCGTCATGGAACGGCACTGCAACAACAGCAACTGCATTTAAAAATTTAACAGCGGAAGATGGTGACACTGTCACTCTTACAGCAAACTGGACAGCAAATACATATACAATTAATTACAGTTTAGGTGATGATACCACATATCCAGCAAATTTAGGTAGCAATGCACCAACAAGTGCGACTTATGATGACGTAGCTATAGAAATACCAACACCGACGCGAGTAGGCTATGTATTTGTAGGCTGGACATTAAGTGGGGATGATATCTCAACAGCACAAAGCGGTGCAAGTTCCAAAAGTTTAACTGCATGGGATGGAGGAGCAAATAGAAACAGATACTTTAAAAATCTCACGCCAGACGCAAGCGGCAGTGTAACAATGACAGCGACTTGGCAGGCAACAATAGCATCATCTTCACCATCTATCACAGCCACTATGCCTGCAAAAGATAGCAATAACGAGTATTACTTAATAAGCAATATCAACAATTTAGCATGGCTAGCATTACAGGGTGACAAGGTAAAAGTTACAGGCAAGTTTAGACAGACAAATAATATAACGATACCAAATAATATTTTATGGTTGCCAATCGGAAGACTAGGATCATTCTCAGGAACTTATGACGGACAAGGATATACAATAAGTGGACTTAGAACATATAATGGGACAGACACAAATCTTGAAACAAATGGCAACTATCTTGAAACAAATGGCGGACTATTTGCAAATGCAAGCGGAGCGACTATAACAAATGTGATAATAGAAGATGCAGAAATATATGGACAGAATGCAGGGATTATTGCAGGCAGTGCAAGTACAAATAACACTGGCTCTAGTACAAATATATCAAATTGTGTTGTAAGTGGGTCGGTTAATGGATCAAGCATTGGCAGTATAATCGGCAATGGTAATGGAGCGAGCATCATTACAGCATGTCTTGCGAAAGACGTAAACACAGCAAGTTTTGCTGGTGGCAGTGCAAGTGTCGACAGTTGTATATATGAGCATGCAGATGGCACAAGAGGAGCAAGTGACAGCTTTAATGATTACAGCGCTTGGATCTATCCAACTAATTTTGGCTATCCAATGCCAAAGGCTTTTATGTGGTATCCATATCCTGAACTTAGCGAAGATAGTTTAAACAAGTGGCTTGGCTTATAACCTTAAAGTCAATACAATTCAATTTAATAATAAAAAATACACTTTGATTTTTCGTCAAAGTGTATTTTCAATATATGTTAATTATGATTAAATTCAATATTCGAGATTTTTAAATATACCACTTATCTTTATGTTCGCCAAAATACGTGTTTAAAAATGATATTTCTTCTCTTTGTTTTATTTCAGGTGCTTGAGAATAATAGTAAACAACCGTGACATTTTCTTTTCTCTTTGAAAGTGGCAAGGTGATATCTAGCGCGCCAATTTTACCAGAAATTGATTTAACTTTTTTGCCGTCAATCAGAAAATCATAAGTTACATATTCTTTGGCATTGAATGAAATTTGAATGTTATTATTTACAGTTTTACCTTTAAATTCTTGTTTTTGAACTTGCATAAATTTATTAGAAACCTCGTCTGGTAAATTAAAAGCCGAAAAAATCTCTGTTTGTGTGTATTTCTGTGGCATAAAGTCGTTTGCAAGCACAATTCTATGATTTTCATTAAGTTCGGTTGAATCGATTGCTCTTTCGACTATACTACTCGGTCGAACAAATTGAGAAGTATCTTTGACATTTTCGAAATATGATTTAACCACATTTGTTGGCTGATTTCCACCAGCATAGTCAATAGGTGTATTATCGAGATTTCCTGTCCAAACGCCTACGGTTTGTGCCTTGGTATATGATACATTCCATGCGTCTAAGTTTTGACTTGATCCGCTTTTTCCAACTGTGCCTGTCTTAGATGCGATATTATCAAATTCATTCAATTTTCGTGCCGTACCATTTTTTACGCACTTTGTAAGCATATCGGTTAAAAGATAGGCACTGTCTTCGCGCATAACCTTTTCGCCTTGCGGATGATTGACATATACAAGTTTGCCATTTTTATCGGTTATGAAGGAAACAAAATGCGCTTCGCCATATTCGCCGTTGTTTGCAAAAGTGGCATAGGCATTTGTAAGTTGTTTTAAATTTACACCGTATGTCATACCGCCAAGAGCGAGAGCATAACTATCATCCATATTGTCAAACTCTATTCCCATACTCTCGGCATAGTCTTTTGCATTTTCTATGCCTACATAACTCAATATCTTTACGGCAGGAATATTGATTGACTTTGCAAGTGCGTCACTTGCACTTACATAGCCGTGGTAGACTCCGCCGACATTTTTAGGGGAGTACTGGGCAATGACTGTCTTTTCATCTAGAATTTGAGTGCATGGATAGATGATATCTTTATCAAGCGCTGGTGCATAGACGAGAATTGGTTTGATAGTTGAACCCGGCTGTCTTAAAGCCTCTAAAACTTTATAATTACTTTTGCCTAGATAAGCGGTTATGCCGAGTTTTTCATTGTCAATCACAATTCCGCCATAATCGCTTGTAAGATTTTGAGATAAAAAGGCGTTATTTAATGCAGTTTGCTTTTCGCTGTCTTGATATGTATAAATCTTGTAGCCTTTAAGTGCTATCTGTCTTGCTGGCAAATGTAAGATTTCTTCTGCTTCATCTATTGATGCTTGGCTATATGAATTTAATTTGTTTTTGGCTTGCGTGGCTACATTCAGCTCTAAATCGGAATTTTTGGCGAGTGTGTACTGTTCGCTTGTGATCTTGCCGTCCTTATACATCTCAGACAAGACTAAGTTGCGTCTTTTTAGACAATTTTCGCTGTTTTTTAGTGGTGAATACTTGGCTGGTGACTTAATTATGCCAGCAAGCAGTGCGCTTTGTGCAATAGATATATCCTTTACATCCTTAGAAAAATAATATTTCGAAGCATTTTCAATGCCATAGCAGTTGTTGCCAAAATATATTATATTGAGATATTTTTCAAGTATTTCATCTTTGGAATATTTGTTTTCGATTTTTCTTGCAAGTGCAATTTCTTTTATCTTTCGCTCTATAGTCTTATCACTCGAAAGGAGAGTATTCTTGACAAGCTGTTGAGTGATTGTTGACGCGCCTTCCTTGAGTTTTCTTGATTTTATGTTACTTAAAAATGCTTTAGCAATTCTTTTATAATTGATGCCTTTATGACTATAGAAGTTTTTATCTTCTATTGATAAAAATGCATCTATCGAATGTTGCGGAATGAGCGAAATTTTAACATAGTTTTTGTTTATTTCATTGTCTTCTTTTATTGGTTTATTTTGGCTATCAAAAACCTCTATTGTCAAACTTTGCGAGGATAGTTTTTCTTCGCTTAAGGGTATACTTTGAGCGTTTACATAAATATTTGTTATATAAAGGCCTACTGCGACAAGTGCAATCAAAACAACAAAGAAAGTGATAATTAAACTCCATTTAATAAACTTTTTCATCTTTTTTATTATGTTTAATATTTTATAAATTATAATATACATTTTTTTATTTTTGGCAATTTTGCAAGCAACATCAAATAGTACTTAAAAAAGACTTGTTGGCATTTTCATATAAACTCAATAATTGCAGGCAAAGAAAATGAAATTTTGTTGAAAAAATTGTCAGATTATAGTATAATTGTTTTGATTTAAGGAGATTTATGAAATATCATATAGTAACTTATGGCTGTCAAATGAATGTACACGAGTCTGAAAAAATTGCCGGAATTCTTGAAAAATTGGGCTACACGCTTTGCGATAAACGAGAGGAGGCAGACATAATTGTATTCAATACCTGTGCAATAAGAGAAGGTGCAGAGGATAGAGTGCTTGGCAATGTCGGAAATTTGAAAAGGCTAAAAAAACAGAACAAAGATTTGATTATTGTAGTATGCGGTTGTATGACTCAGAAAGAAAAGACCGCAAGGGTCCTCATGCAAAAATTTCCATTTGTTGATATTGTCATCGGCACATTTAACTTGCCTAAACTTGCCGATTATATTGAGGCTGTGAAAAAGGGGCGACAGCTTGTGCTTATGGAAGAAGGCGAGATAGATGAATTTGAGCCGTATAAACGTACGAGTGGTGATAATGCATGGGTAAACATTATGCAAGGGTGCAATAATTTCTGTACATATTGTATTGTACCTTATGTAAGAGGCAGGGAAAAATCACGAAAAGAAGAAAATATCTTAAATGAAATAAAAGGAATAATTGCTGAAAACAGATACAAAAAAATCACACTGCTTGGTCAAAATGTCAACTCTTACGGTAAAGATTTGCTGCCACAAGTTAGTTTTTCAAAACTGCTTGAAGATATTTGCGCTCTTAATGGCGACTTTACTCTCACATTTATGACATCTCATCCAAAAGACTTGACTAGTGATGTTATAGATCAGATTGCAAGACAGGATAAAATTGAAAAATCTATTCATCTTCCTGCGCAGAGCGGAAACAATAGAATTCTAAAACTTATGAATAGAAAGTATACTCGCGAGAAATATCTTGCTATCATAGATGAGATAAGGCAAAAAATTCCTAATTGCAGAATAACATCTGATTTCATAGTCGGTTTTCCAACTGAAACTGAAGAGGAATTTGACGATACCTGCTCACTTGTCAAACAGGTCAAATTTGATAGTATATTCGCGTTTATGTATTCAAAACGCGATGGTACTGTAGCAAGTAAAATGGATGGACAGATAAGTGAAGAAGAAAAGAATAGAAGAGTGAATATTCTTTTAAAAATAGAAAAAGATTTACAAAAGGAGAAAAAATAGATGTCAAGTCTTACATTTGCTGATCTTGAAAGATGTTATAAACAGCTTTCTCCGGGTATGCAACAATATGTCGACATTAAACGCAATTATCTAGACTGCATATTACTTTATAGAATGGGCGATTTTTATGAAACCTTTGTTGATGACGCCGTGCTTACCTCAAGGACACTTGAACTTATTTTAACAGTCAAATCATGTGGTTTAGATGAAGAAAAAGCGCCTATGTGTGGCGTACCACATCACGCTGCGCAAAACTATATCTCAAGACTTGTGAGTGCTGGATATAAAGTTGCAATATGCGAGCAAAACGATAAATCGGAAGGGGAGAAGGGGCTTTTTAAGCGAGTTGTTACCCGTGTAATCACTCCAGGCACTATCATTGACGGTGAAATGCTGGTTGAAAGCAAAAACAACTATCTTCTTTCAGTCTATTTTGACGAAAATAAAGTTGGCGCAAGTTATGTTGATATTTCCACAGGCGAATTTGAGGTGGTAAGCATTGAAGATAATATAAATGAACAGCTTAACGACCTTATAAGCAGAATAAATCCATCTGAAATACTTTCAAATGAAAAAGGGGCGAAGCTTTATAACAATCTTTCTTCTGTTGTACTAGGGGCAAGGCATGCAAGCAAATATTACGACTGGGCATATTCTTTGTCACGCGCTAAGAGCAATCTTGCCGAGCAGTTTGGCGAAAACTTTGAAAAAGTATACGATCTAAAAGGACTAAATAATGTCATCATTGCAAGTGGTGCGCTAATTGAGTATCTAAAGGAAACTCAAAAAAAGAACATGTCCAACATTAACAAAATAAAACTTGTACGCAATGGCAATTTTTTGACACTTGATATGAACACCAGACGAAACCTTGAACTTACTGAGTCAAATCGTGATAGGAAGAAGACAGGCTCGCTTCTTTGGGTGCTTGATAAGACAAAGACAAGTATGGGCGCGAGATATCTTCGCAAGATGATAGGAGAGCCATTGCAGGACTTAAGGCAAATCAATAGTAGACTTGATGCAGTAGAAGAACTTGCAAGCAATTTGATACTTCGAGATAAACTCTCAAAAGCACTTGATCAAATATTTGATATAGAAAGAATTTCGGCTAAGATCGCCTATGGCAACATAAATCCAAAGGAAGTTGTAACGCTGGGCGCTTCGCTTAAAAAAATCCCTGCATTAAAGGAAGCTTTATCGCAGGCTAAGAGTGAGCTTTTAGTGTCATTAAACAATCAACTTGTCGACCTATCGCAAATAGAAAATATGATAGAAAGTGCCTTTGAAAGTGAAGTATCTACTTCCATGAAGGATGGCGGATTTATCAAAGAAGGCTATAATCGCGAACTTGATGAATACAGAAATGCAAAGAAAAATGGCGGTGACTGGCTTAATAAACTGCAAGAAAAAGAGATAGAGGCAACAGGTATCAAGACCTTGAGAATAGGCTACAACAAGGTATTTGGATATTATATCGAAGTCAGCAAAGGGCAACTTGACAAAGTGCCACTTTCCTATGTGAGAAAGCAGACTACTGTCAATGGAGAGCGATTTATCACTGAAGACTTAAAGCAACTTGAAGATATGATTGTTGGAAGTGGTGATAAGGCTATCGCACTTGAAAAGGAAATATTTAAACAAATAAAAGAAATTCTTTTAAGATATTTAAAATCATTTCAGTCAATATCGCAGACTATAGCAAAGATCGACTTTTTGAATTCACTGGCGAGCGTTGCTGTTAAAAACAACTATACAAGACCTAAGATTTCTAAAAACAGCAAATCAATTTCAATCGTTGACGGCAGACATCCAGTTGTTGAGCAATATTTGACAAGCGGAGAGTTTGTAAGTAATGATACAAACCTTGACGAAGATGAAAATAGAATTATGGTGATAACAGGGCCCAATATGTCAGGTAAGAGTACCTATATGCGACAGGTGGCTCTGATCACACTGCTTGCTCATATAGGCAGTTTTGTGCCAGCAAAGAAAGCCGAAGTATGCTTTGTTGATAGAATTTTTACGCGTGTTGGAGCGAGTGATGACCTTGCACTTGGTCAAAGTACCTTTATGGTTGAGATGAGCGAAGTGGCACTGATCCTTGCAAACGCCACCGACAAAAGTTTGATATTGCTTGACGAGATAGGAAGGGGAACATCTACATTTGACGGACTTAGTATCGCTTGGAGTGTGATTGAATATATTTCAAAACACTTTAGAGCAAAAACACTATTTGCTACTCACTATCATGAACTTACCGAACTTGAAGGCGTGCTTGATGGAGTAAAGAACTACAAGATTGCTGTAAAGGAACAGGGCGACAGAGTTGTATTTCTTCGAAAGATTGTCAGGGGTGGTGCGAACAAGAGTTTTGGTGTCGAGGTTGCACGTCTTGCAGGAGTGCCACAGGAAGTGATAGAGAGAGCCAAAGAGATTTCTCAAAACCTAGAGTCAGTAAATCAAAAACTAGACCTAAATCTATTCAAGGATGAACGCAAGGAGAAATCAAAACTTGTCACCGCTTCTGCTTTAAGTATCTTGTCGGTACTGAAGGATATAGACATAAATACTTTAACTCCGCTTCATGCGTTTGACATATTGAATGATTTAATAACAAAAGCAAAGGAGAACTAATATGAGCATTAATATATTAGAGCCAAGAGTATATAACAGAATTTCTGCTGGCGAGGTTGTTGAAAGACCGGCATCGATTGTCAAGGAACTTGTCGAGAACAGTATTGACGCAGGAAGTAAAAACATCCGTATTGAAATAACAGGTGGCGGTATTGAAAGCATTACTGTTGCTGATGATGGCTGTGGTATTGAAAAGGAAGATTTGACGGTTGCCTTTATGCCACACGCAACAAGTAAAATCAAGGACGTTGATGATCTCGATGAGATAGCAACGCTAGGTTTTAGAGGGGAGGCGCTTGCAAGTATATCGAGTGTAACGCAAGTTAAACTATCGTCTAAAACAAAAAATTCACCTATTGGCTATTCGATATCTGTAGACGGCGGTAATGTGAAAGATGTTACGCAAACTGCACGCACAGATGGAACAACAATAACCTGCTCAAATCTCTTTTTCAATACACCAGTTAGGGCAAAATTTTTACGCAAGCCAAAGACTGAGGAGAGCGAGATAACTCATCTTGTTGAAAAGTTTATGCTCTCTCACAGCGAAATTGCCTTTGCCTATTATGTCGATGGCAAACAGATTTATAATACAAAATCTTGTAGTATGCAAGACATAATATATACGATATACGGAAGTGACGTATATGACAATCTCATAAAGGTAGATTACGAAGAAGCTGGATATAGGATAGAAGGCTTTGTCACAAAGCCAAAGATATCAAAGTCAAACCGAACCTATCAAACTCTATTTGTAAATGGAAGATATGTTGAAAATTATCTCATCTCAAATGCAGTAAGTGGTGTATACGAAAACTTTTTAATGAAAGGCAAATTTCCTGTCTATGTATTAAATATCACCCTGCCTCTTGACTGTGTGGATGTAAATGTTCATCCGACAAAGCGAGAGGTTAAATTTGAAAATCCGAATAGAATTTTTGGCATGGTAAGAAAAGCGGTAGAAAACGCACTGCTTTCAGTTGACCAAATTGCAACTTATATTTTTGAAGATAAAAGCGACTACGAATTCAAAAATCAATCTGTTTCAAGCAACGTAGAACTGACTAGTGAATTCAATATGCAGGGCGCTGATCCTATGTACAAGATGAATGACGAAAAACTTAGTTATGGCAGGAGTTTTTCTCTTGACCACGAAGATACTTCCAAGCCAATGACAAGTCCTGAGGAATTTGAAATAAAGATTGAGAAGAAAGATGACGGAATTATAGAAACAAATGTCAATGATGAAGATAGACCTATGTATGATCCGCAAAATGCGTCTATAAAGGGCATGACTAGAAATAAATCCACTCTCTATTTTGACCAAACTAATAACAGATTTTTAAATGAACTAAGGTCTGAAAGCAAGCCATTTTTGACGGCAAGTGTCAAAGATGATATGAAGATCCTTGGTACACTTTTCAAAACCTATATAGTCATCGAACTTTACGACAGTGTTTATTTTATTGACCAGCACGCAGGAAGCGAAAGACTTTTGTATGATAGATTGCTAAAGCAGGTTGATCAAGGTATAGTGGCAAAACAAGACCTAATGTTGCCTTATACCTTTACAGTTGGTGCTATTGAAGGCAAGTTTGTTGATAGAATAAGCGAAAGCCTAAGGGAGATAGGTTTTGATATTGAAAAAAGTCAAACAAATCAAAATCAATATCTAATAAAAAGTGTTCCGCTTGCTCTTTCCAATATCGAACTTGATAAGTTCACAGAAGAATTACTGCGAGAAGATATTGGATATGAAAAGAAAGCCAGCGACTTTATCCATGAAAAACTTTGTCAGACTGCGTGTAAGCATGCAATCAAAGCAGGTGATGAGATAAGCAAAGACGACTGCGCATATATCATTGAAAATGTACGAAAAGGTGTCATGCTTTGTCCACATGGCAGACCTATCACTCTCGAAATTACCAAAACGCAATTTGAAAAGATGTTTAAAAGAATTGTGTAAAAGGTAAAAATATCTATGAGTGAAAATATGTTAGAGAAAAAGACAAAGGTTTTGGTGATATTAGGGCCGACTGGTGCTGGCAAGAGCGAGATGGCGGTCAGCCTTGCGAAAGATTTTTCAGGACAAATTATTTCCGCGGACAGCGTTCAAGTTTACAAAGGGTTAGATATTGGTTCTGCTAAGATCACAAAGCAAGAAATGCAGGGCGTTGTCCACTATGGCATAGATATCTTAGAGCCTGATCAAGAATTTGACGCACATCAGTTTTTAGAGCAGACAAAGGCGTACATTCGCAAGATCTCGCAAAGCGGAGATTTGCCTATAATTGTTGGCGGTACTAATATGTATATAAATGCTCTTGTCAATAATTATAATCTTGGTGGAAAGGCAAAAGATGAAGATTTGCGAGAAAAGATAACAAGTTTTATCGATGATGTCGGACAAGAGCAAGCCTATCTTCATTTAAAGGAGATAAATTCTCATCTTGCAAGCAATTTAGATTATAAAAACAGAGCAAGGCTTGTGCGAGCGCTAGAAATTGCAATGCAGGATGGAAAGAAAGAGAAGGGAGAGCAAACTGAATTTGATTTTCTTCTTCTTTGCGTTAGTATGGATCGCGAAAAACTTTACCAAAGGATCAATGCTCGCGTAATAAAAATGATAGAAAGCGGACTTGAAGAAGAAACAAGAGATCTATATTCAAAATATGGACAAATTCGTTCGCTCAATGCAATTGGCTATAAGGAAATGGTGGAATATATAAAGGGAAACATAGATTTAGATAATTGTATATCGCAAATTCAACAACATACTCGTAACTATGCTAAAAGGCAGTTGACATTTTTGCGTAGCATGAAGGATGTTGTCTATATTGATAGACTTTGCGAAAATTATTTAGATATTGCTAAGAAGGAAGTGGAAACATGGCTGAAGAAATAGAAAAGAAACTTTTGCAAACTGAAGAAAAATTATCGTCACTATTTAAAAGAATAGATGACATTGCTTTTTACAATCAAAAGAAGGTGCTAAAGGCATACAATGAAGCAAGAGTAAACACTCAGTGCTTTGCTGGTACGACTGGATATGGCTATGGCGATCTAGGGCGAGAAACACTTGCAAAGGTCTATGCAAGCGTATTTGGCGGAGAGAGTGCAATCGTTTCGCCACTTTTAACTTGTGGCACTCATACCATCTCGACAGTACTGTATGGTCTTTTAAGGCGAGGCGATGTTATGCTCTCAGTGAGTGGTCAGCCTTATGACACCATACTAAGCACCATATTTGGCAAGGACAACAATTCGCTTGAAGAATTAGGTGTCATCTATAAACAAATAGATCTACTTGAAAATAGCGAATTTGATTATCCAAAAATAGAGAAGATGGTTAAAAAACTTAAACCTAAAATGGTTTATCTTCAAAGGTCAAGAGGGTATAGCGAGCGCAATGCAATATCTCCATATAAGATGAAAGATCTTTTTGATCTTGTAAAAAGACTTTCGCCTAAGACCTTTATAGTTGTTGACAATTGCTATGGAGAGTTTGTTGATAAGATAGAACCGACAGATGTTGGCGCCGATGTCATCATGGGCTCTCTAATCAAAAATGCAGGTGGCGGACTTGCGTCAACAGGTGGATATATTGTAGGCACTCAAAAAGCGATCGACCTTATTGCGACAAGGTTTACAAACCCATCACTCAAGACCGAGGTTGGCTCTTATGAGTTTGGATATAGAGTGTATTTTCAAGGATTCTTCCTTGCTCCGCACACTGTTGCACAGAGTTTGAAAGGGGCCTGTCTTATAGGGCAAATCATGCAAGATTTAGGATATAAGGTCATACCGTCAAATGATATTCAGCCACAAGATATAGTTAAGAGCGTGGTGTTTGGAAATGCAGAAGATCTGATCAAATTTGTGCAAACCGTGCAAAGTATATCTCCTGTTGAAAGTTATGTGACTCCTTATCCATGGGATATGCCAGGCTATGATGATAAAGTCATAATGGCGGCAGGCACTTTTGTAGGTGGATCGTCAATCGAACTTTCCTGTGATGGCCCTATAAGAGAGCCATATATAGCATATTTTCAAGGCGGTCTTACCTATGAGCATGTGAGAGTGTTAGCCGAAAAACTATTAGAATTGTATTGATAAAAATCATTTAATTTTGTGTAATAAAAAAGTGCTAAAAAATTAGTTTTAGCACTTTTTTATTATTCTTCAGGTTATTTAATTGCTACTTGATTTATAATCTCTATAATCTTTTGATTTGGATTTGTTTTTGCGATTTTTTTCATATTCTTTTTGTATTCATCTTCTTTGGCATGCAAGTTTTTAAGTTTTATAATAAACATTTGATCATCACAGTTTTCTTCTTCAATCATGTCGGCGATCTTGAGATTTTGAAAAAGCTTAGCGTTTTCAATCTGGTCACCACGCGAACATTTTTTAGATAACGGAATGAGAAGCATAGGTTTATTTAATGCAAGGAATTCATTTATTGCACCAGAGCCTGCTCTTGATAAGACAAAATCTGCCCATGCAAGATAATCGCCCATGTTTTCGGCATAATCAACTTGTTTATAACACGAATGTGTCACATTTTTGCTTGCCTTTTTGCCACAAAGTTGAATGACATTATACAAAGCGCAAATTTGATCGATGTTTTTCCAGACCATTTCATTGATAAACTTTGCACCTGACGAGCCACCAACTACAAGTAAATTCTTCTTTTTCTTATCAAATAGGTTTAAAAATAGCAGATTGTTTTTGTTGCCACTAAGCACAAGTTTTCGTATAGGCTGCCCTGTATAGACACATTTTTTATTGACAAGGGCAGTCTTTTCAAAACTGGTACACATGACCTTGCAGTATTTTAAAATAATTTTGTTTGCAAGTCCTATACTTAAATCACTTTCATGACTTACAATAGGTATACCAAGACCCGCACCAGCTATGACTACAGGCACCGCAACAAAACCACCTTTAGAAAAGATTACACAAGGCTTGATCTCTTTTAAAAGTTTTTTTGCTTGATGAATTGCATTTAATAGTTTAAATGGTATGAGAAAGTTTTTTAGCGTAATTTTACGCACAAGTTTGACGGCATCAATTTGATGAAAAGTAAGCGAAGGCACTTTTTGGACTATATCCTTTTCCATGCCACCACTTCCAATGTAATGACCATTGAAGTTTGGCTCAAGATCTTCCCATATTGCAAGTGCGGGATAGACATGACCAGCTGTACCACCACCAGTTAAAACTATATTTCTCATTAAAAGCTCCTTATCTTTATTTATATGATCTGTTATTTAAAGATGACTAAAATTTATTATGCTTAAATATTGTTCTTTTCTTAAAAATAACATTAATAATGTTATATATAAATAGGGTACTCTTTTTTTTACAAAGTATGACAAGAAATTATGTATAATTATGCAAAATCATGAATAAAAATATAAGTTTTCACCTTCAATTTGATTATTATTTAATAAATTATTTACTTTAAAATAAATGTAAATTGCAAAAAATTATTGTTTAAAAATCAAATATATGTTATACTAAAAAAGAAGACTTTTTTTAGGAGATGACATGGCTGAAAAGAATTATGACGCAAAAGATATAGTGGTACTTGAAGGACTGGATGCAGTTAGACTTAGACCGGGTATGTACATAGGTACGACAGGTTCTAAAGGTATGCATCATCTATTATGGGAGATTGTTGACAATGCTATTGATGAAATTTCTAATGGACATGGCGATACTATCACTATCACATTAAATTCTGATAATTCTGTCACTGTTGAAGATAATGGACGCGGTATTCCTGTAGATATGCATCCTACGCTACATAAATCTGGTGTCGAAGTTGTTTACACTACGCTTCATGCTGGTGGAAAATTCAATACTGACAACTATAAGTTTTCGGGTGGACTACATGGCGTTGGTGCGTCTGTAACTAACGCTCTTTCAAAGTGGTGTAATGTTACTGTCTATAAGGGCGGAAAGGAATATTATATAGGCTTCCACTCCTATACTGATGATGAGGGCAAGATACATAGCGGAATTCCTGTTGAGCCTTTAAAGATGATCGGCAAGACAGATAAGAGTGGTACAAAGGTCACTTTTCTTCCAGACGAAGAGATGTTTGGCAATATTAAATTCAACTTTGAAACTATATGTAATCGTGCGAGAGAACTTGCCTTTTTAAACAAAGGATTGAGAATAGAACTTAATGATGTAGCAAATGAAAAACAGGAAATATATCACTATGAAGGTGGTATAAGCGACTTTGTGAATTACCTTACTGAAAATAAAAATAGACTTTTCCAAAAGCCTATCTACTTCCATGGCGAAGACAAAAATTTCGATCTTGAAGTTGCAATAATTTATTGTGATGGTTATACAGAAAACTCTTTCTCTTTTGTGAATAATATTCCAACGATTGAAGGCGGAACGCACGAAACAGGCTTTAGATCGGCTTTTACAAAAGTGATGAATGAATATGCAAGAAATTCGGGACTTTTGAAGGATAAGGAAGCAAATCTGCTTGGTGAAGATTTTAGAGAAGGGATAAATGTAGTTTTAAATGTCAAGATGAACAATGTTCAATTTGAAGGACAGACAAAGACAAAACTAGGAAATCCAGAAGCCAAAACACTAGTTGAAAGTTTGACTATAAAGGAACTGTCAAAATACTTTGCCGATAAAAAGAATAGTACAACAGGCGACATCATTGTCAATAAGGCAAAGGGTGCTGCAAAAGTTCGTGAAGCTGCCAAAAAGGCAAAAGAACTGACGCGTGCTAAAAATTCTGCCGAAAATTTCAACTTAGTTGGTAAACTTGCTGCAGCAACATCTAGAAATAGAGAAAATGCAGAACTCTTTATCGTGGAAGGTGATTCGGCAGGAGGTAGTGCAAAACAGGGGCGAGATCGTCGTTTTCAAGCCATTTTGCCACTTCGCGGAAAACCTTTAAATGCTGAAAAGAAACGAATTGACCAAGTACTTGCAAATGAGGAGATAAGAACAATTATCTCAGCACTTAATACTGGTATCGGTGAAGATTTTGATCTGTCAAGTCTAAGATACAACAAGGTCATCATACTAAGCGATGCCGACCAAGACGGTGCACATATTCGCGCAATTCTTCTTACATTCTTCTTTAGATATATGAGAGAACTTGTCAATGATGGACATGTATATATTGGCTTGCCTCCACTTTACAAGGTCTATAAAAAAGATTATACAGAATATGTCTATTCGGATAATGAATTGCCTGAGGCTATCGCAAGGGCAGGACGCGGATATAATCTTCAAAGATACAAAGGTCTTGGTGAGATGAATCCTGAACAACTTTGGGAAACTACAATGGATCCAGAAAGACGAAACTTAATTCAAGTTACTATTGAGGATGTGGCTGAAGCCGATCGAATGATTACTACACTTATGGGAGATGATATTGAGGCAAGAAAGCAGTATATCAACGAGCATGCAAACTTTGATCATGAAGATGAATTCTTGAAAAATTATAAGAAGATTTAGATAAAGTAAGGTTTTGAAAATATGCTTGTTTTCATTTTAACGGGATATTAGAAGGGCAAGCGTTGCTTGCCAAAACCCGAGGGTTTTTAATTTTTAAGCGGGCTTAAAAATTCTTCTAATATCTAGTTAAAATGAAAGCAAGCAGTAAAACAGCAAATTCACACTGCAATCTATTTGATAACTAAAAAGACAAAATAAGACAAACAAAATCAATATAAAAAGCAAAAATAGGAGAAAATATGCAAAACGAACAGTACGAGCAAGAGAAAATTGATTTTTCTTCAAATGACGAAGAAAGAAGCGATGAACTTGTCGAAAATGGCGACAATGGCAATGGTGGAGAAAAGGGCATAATCTATAAGAGTATGAGTGAAGTTCTTCACGATTCTATGATACCATACACTGAGTGCGTAGTTATGGATAGAGCATTGCCACGCGTTGAAGATGGACTTAAACCTGTTCAAAGAAGAATACTTTATTCAATGCTCGAACTCGGAGTGACACCAGATAAACCATACAGAAAATCGGCAAGAATTGTCGGCGACTGTCTTGGTAAGTATCATCCGCATGGCGATAGCCCAGTTTACGACGCAATGTGCCGAATGGCACAAGATTGGGTACTTCGCTGTCCACTTGTAGATGGACACGGAAACTTCGGTTCAATAGACGGAGATAGCCCAGCTGCTATGCGTTACACTGAAACCAGAATGACACCACTTGCACTAGAACTTATGCGCGATCTTGAAAAGGATACAGTCAGGTGGAGCTTAAACTTCGATGATACTTTAAAAGAACCTGATATGCTTCCAGGACGCTTTCCAAACCTTCTTATCAATGGCGCATCTGGTATTGCTGTCGGTGTAGCGACAAATATACCACCTCACAATCTTGGAGAAACTATAGACGGCGTAATTGCCTATATTGACAATCCAAATATAAAACTTGATCAGATGATGAAGATAATCAAAGCGCCAGATTTTCCATCAGGCGGTGAGATTATAGACGAAGATGGTGGACTTAGACAGGCTTATGAAGCAGGGAAGGGTAAGATATTAATTCGCTCTAAAATATCGATTGAAAAGGCTGGCGACAAGAGCAATATCGTTATACATGAACTTCCATATCAAGTCAATAAAGCACAACTATTACAAAAAATCGCCGAATTAAAGGAGCAAAACAAAGACAAACTCTCTTGTATTACTGAAATTCGCGACGAATCAGATAGAAACGGAATGAGAGCAGTCATCAAACTCAAAAAAGAGGCAGATGTAAATAAAATTCTTGAATATCTATTCAAAGCGACAAACTTGCAGATATCTTTTGGTATCAACATGGTGGCAATTGCCGGCGGAAAACCAAAACTTTTGTCGCTACTTGACATAATTTCATATTATGCACAGTATCAACGCGAGATAATCGTTCGTAGGACAAAATATGATCTAAATATCGCTAAAGAGCGGGCGCATATTGTCGAAGGCCTGCTTATTGCCATCAAAAACATCGATGAGGTTATAAAGATCATCAAGAAATCTGAGTCAGTCAGCGAAGCCAAACAGAAATTGAAGGATAAATTCAAACTGTCTGATAAACAAGCACAAGCAATCTTAGATATGCGTCTTGCTCGCCTTGTTCATCTTGAAGTATATAAACTTGAAGAAGAACTCGCCTCGTTAAAGGCAAAAATTAAAGAGTATGAGGAGATACTTGCTTCTAAAAAGCTTCAGTACGCAGTTGTTAAAAGCGAACTTGCACAAATCAAGAAAAACTACAACAATCCAAGACGCTCGTCACTACTTCATGACAAGGCAATAACCTTTGAAACTGTCGAAGAAGATGCAGATAACGGCAAAAATTATGTAGTTGCGATAACTTATGGCAACACAATCAAGAAAGTGACTAGTAAAAACTATTCAATGAGTTCTAAGACGCTATCGGATAGCACTACTCTCAACGATATACCAAAACAGGTAGGGACATTTGCAGGCGGAGATACAATATTAATCTTCACAAGTCAGGGCAATGTAATCAAGAGAAAGGTGAGCGAACTCAATGAATGTAAGTGGCGTGATAAAGGCTCAAGTTTGCTTTCTATAGATAAATCGGTAGTACTAAATGAAACACCTGTATGCTTTATGAAGGCTCAAGAAGAAGGACAAATCTTGTTTATGACAAAACAGGGCATGGTAAAAAGGAGTGAAGCAAAAGATTGTATTGTAAATAAAGCCTTCTATCAAGGTTGCAAAGTCAATGTTGGCGATGAAGTAATTGCAGTAGAACTTGACAAACCTTCAACAAGTATTTTAATGCTTACTCGAAAAGGTATGAGCCTTAATTTTGAAAAGTCAGATATTCCACTTCAAGGCAGAATTTCGGCTGGCGTTAGGGGAATAAACTTGGAAGAAAATGACAGCGTGATCTTTGCAGGTCAAACAGATTTCACTCATGTTGTCTGCGTCACAGATAATGGCTATATTAAAAAGATACCTTTGTCACAATTCCCAATTTCTCAAAGATATAGAAAAGGACTTAAATATTTGAATTTTGCTAAAAATTGCCAAAATGTATTCTATGTGTGCTCTTGCAACGGAAACGCAAGCATAGCAGTAGATTTCGGCTTAAAGATTTTGCCACTTGACACCAAGAAAATTCCTGAAACCGATAGATTAAGTCAAGGTAATGAAATAATAAAGAAAAATTTCTTTACTATTAACAAAATTAATTTTTAAAAATAATTAAAAATAAAAATTAATTTAAAAAATATTTAAGAAAAATAAAAAATCGAAAAAAATCGCAAAAATTGCCGAAAAAATATTAAAAATATAAAAAAATATCAAAAATAAAAAATAATTAAATAAAAAATAATTAAATAAAAAATAATTAAATAAAAAATAATTCAAAAAAGTAATTAAAAAATAGCCTATTTTTAAAATATTTTAGGCTATTTTTTATTTTTAACTTTCTTTTCTGTCTAATATAAATGATAAGATGATAAAAACAAGATAGGTGATTGTTTTTACAATCAGTACCATTGCACCAAACCAAATATAGAAGTCTTGTGCGCCTTTACTTGCATTTCCATCAAGGAGCATACAGTTGTAATAGATTGATAAAAATGCAGATAACGCAGTAAAGATAAGAGAAACGATAAATGCGATTAATGTAGTCTTTTTTAGTTTTTGATTGTCACTCTTTGCAACAACATAACCGCCAACTATAGCGAATGCCACGAAACTTATGTAACCGCTTATCCAAACAAGAACCTTTTTCCATGCTAAAGACCAGCCATCTTTCATAACGCCTCCTTTGATCTTATTTATGACAAAGAATGCGAATTTGTTAAATATTTTAAAAAATAAACTTGACAATCAATGTAAGGGCATGATATGCTTTTTACAGGGAGGAGAAAATATGACAAAGATAAAATCTAGTAAAAAGTTTGTTGCACTATTTATTCTTGCTGTATTTACCTTGACTGCTTTCCTGCTTGTTGGATGTGGCGATGATAAATCTGTCAATATAAATACATCTAGTAAGAATTATCAAACAATGGCAATAAGCGATTTTGTTGCCGAGATAGGAACCTATCAATCTGCAGACTCATTTGATTTTGATAAATATGAGTTTGAGATGGAAGCGAGCGGAACAATACAGTCGGGAGAAGACACATCCGAAAAGCATAGTGTACATGCTTATGGACAAATGGATATGGTAAATCAAATCATGTCTATGGAAGTCAAAATGAATGGTGAAAAATCTTACTCATACATAAGCGATGGATATCTCTATTTAAATCAAAATGGAGAAAAAATCAAATTCCTAATGGAACAAGCTGGCGGACAAATGATTGTAGTAGTTCCAACAATGGAAACAATTAATTCTTTTGTTAGTTCACTTGAGATGAATGCTACCATAGAGAATTTGACTATTGTTTGTGAATCTGCAGTAGACGGTGATTTTACAAAATATCATGTATCATTGACTATGGAAAATGAAAAAAACACTGCTCAAACAATGCAATCAGATATCTATATCATTATGCAAGGTGAAAATTTATATGCTGCACAATATATCATTAAAAATGGCGACAATACTCAAACTGCCACTATGAAAGTTTATGATGGTGAGATAGATCTTCCATCTTTTGATGACTATGTTGAGCCAACTACTAATTTATTTTAGTTAAGATAAAAAAGCTCTTTAGAATTGTCTAAAGAGTTTTTTTATGCATAATAAAGCCTCTCTTTAAGTTCTTTTTTATTTCCTTCCAATTAATTCTTCAATTTCGACATTTAGATACTTTGCTATTGAAATTATACTTGATAAAAATGGCAGTTGACCATTTTTCCATCTAGTAAAGGCATCTGTAGAAAAATTCAAATCACGACATAATTTTCTTTGAGATATATTTAATTCTTCTAAAATCTTTATTGCAGTTATTATAGAAATTAATATTGTTATTGGTAGGTTTGAATTTGCTGTCATCTTCACTTAAACCGACCATATAATCAATTGAAATATTTAAAATGTTTGCTATTTTTATAGCAGTTGATAAAGATATGTCAATGATCTATATCAAGAATTGCTAGAAAATATAGATACAACCTTGTTTAATAATGATGGCAATATCTTTGATAGGGTGAGAGATGAAAGATATAAAAAGGTATATAAATGATATAGAATTGTTTCTATATAAAAATAGAGAATATGCTGTCGAGCTTGCAAGGTTATTTGACGGACATGATTTTGTGTTGATTTTAGAAGACCTAATATGTGGCATAGTCTTTTACTATATAAACGTGATAAAAAAAGAGCCTATCGATATATTTAACGATAGGCGGAGTTTAGTGTATCTTTGTTTGCCATTTTAATTTTATTTTAAAATCTTTTAGTGTTATAAAAATTTATTTATCTTGGCTTTATAGACTTACAAATCTCAATCTTTTAGTCATAATTGTGTTTGCTTTTACATAACTATAGGTTAGCTTGAGAAAAATCGACATTTTTTTACCAAATTATCACTAAGACTACATTTTTCTCATTTGTAAAAATAATAGAAAATATTATCATTAAAAGGAAGGTTTGTAATGCCATTTTGTGTAATCAAATCAAGAACTATCAAAATCTTTTTTGCTATGCTTGCAGTAGTTATACTTCTATGTATCGCTTTTGAAGGGAGTGCCTGTGCGAATGTTTGGTTTGGACATTCTACGCGTCTTGTGCCTATCTATAATGTTGACACAACTGAGCAGAAGGTTGCAATCAGTTTTGACGCCGCTTGGGGTGCTGACAAGACCGAGCAGATCATCGAGGTCTTAAACGAATATCAGGTCGGTGCGACTTTCTTCCTTGTTGGCTTTTGGGTTGATGATTATAGTGAGATTGTCAAAAAAATTGACGAAAATGGATATGAGATTGGCACTCATTCAAACACTCATCCAGACATGGTGAAGCTTGACAAATCGACTATGAAAAGCGAACTTGAAGTATCAATTTCAAAGATAAAGGCAATAACTGGCAAGGATGTAACGCTGTTTAGAGCGCCTTTTGGTTCGTACAACAATACGCTACTTGAAACTTGTAGTGAGCTTGGACTTAAGACGATACAATGGGATGTGGACACTCTCGATTGGAAAGGCTTGAGTGCTGGAGAAGTTGCAAATAGAGTGCAAAAGAAAGTCAAAAACGGTTCAATTATCCTTATGCACAACAACGCAGACAATGTGGTTGAGTCGTTAAGGCTTACGCTTGATTGGCTTAAGATGAAAGGTTATACTGTTACAAGTGTTGGTGATTTAGTCTATAGTGATGGATATACGATTGACAACAATGGAGTACAACATAAGTCATAAAAGGAGAAATATATGAATAACACAATGACAATAGGTACGCAAAACAACAAAGGACAAATAATTGGAAAGGTAGTTGATGACAATCTCAATAGTTTCGAGGTGGAAGGAGAGAATTTTGTAGAAGGCAAACTCTTGATTGACAGATTAAGTGAAAATTCTGATATTTTGCCTTTCACTATTTCAGAAAAACTGCTAAAAGCGGGTAATTTGACGCTTGAAAAGGGTAAAGTGGTTGCTTTTAGCGGTGAGTTTAGGTCTTATAACAGGCTGATAGACGGAAAAAGTAGATTGATTTTATCCTTCTTTGTCAAAGATATTTTAAACATCGATGAGATTGACCTAAAGAAGAGCAATGAGATTGCTTTGATAGGATATGTATGTAAAACTCCTGTCTATAGAACTACACCATTTAATAGACAAATATGCGATGTACTCGTGGCTGTGAACAGAGCCAATTTCAATAAATCTGATTATATCCCTTGTATTATGTGGGGACGCAACGCCAAACTTATGCAATCTCAAAAAGTTGGTACAAAGATTTCTATAATTGGCAGAATGCAATCACGCGAATATAAAAAAGATTTAGGCAATGGTACTATTGAAATAAGAACTGCCTATGAAGTTTCCTGTCAGCAACTTGAAATTATAGATACGAATAATTTTACAGAAAAAATTGAAGCGTAAAGAGAGTCTTTATAAAATTTATTTAAAAATTGACTTTACAAATTCTTTACTACTTTCAAATTTTCACAACAAAAACTTTATTTTTACCGAATAAACTTCGATACTTTAATGACTGTATATTTTTACAGTCTTTTTTTTCTAATTTAATATAAAAATAATTCACAAATTTAAAATGTAAGGGTGAAAATTAAAAAAAATGATTAATAGAAGCATTGCTTATAAGAGCGGTCAGTAATAAAAAAACAAATAACTAATTAGGCAGTTATTTGTTTGATCTTTAATAAAATTATTTTTAAATATCTGTTTTTACTTGTTGTCTGCAGATTTGATTTTAGCAGCTTTTCCTGTAAGATCACGAACATAGTATAATTTTGCTCGTCTTGGCTTACCTTTTCTTACCACTTCAATACTATCAACGATAGGTGAGTGGATAGGGAAAGTTCTTTCAACGCCAACGCCGTTTGAAATTTTTCTTACAGTGAAAGATTCGCGTATTCCGCCATTTTTGCGAGCAATTACAACGCCTTCATAGGCTTGAATTCTATATTTGTCGCCTTCCTTGATCTTAACGCCAACTCTAACAGTGTCGCCGATATTGAATTGCGGAATGGCTTCTTTCATGTTCTCTTTTTCAATCTGGTCAATAATATTTGCCATTATCTTTCTCCTTTTAATAAATTTTTATCACACAAGGTGAGTGTTTCTTAGCCTCTTTTTCTTGCTCTCTTACGAGCTGCTTCGCGTTTCTTCTTTTTAGCAACGCTTGGCTTATCATAGGCTTCTTTTCTTCTTATATCGCCAATGATACCGTCTTTTTGGCATTTTCTTTTAAATCTTTTTAAAGCACTTTCAAGACTTTCGTTTTCGCCTACTTTAACAGTTGTCAATTTTCTCACCACCTTCTAATTTCAATATTCCTTTATATTATATAGATTTAAAACACTGTTGTCAAGTTTTTTACAAAAATAAATCTAATAAAATTGGCTCATTATTTATTTATAATCAAAAAATTACAACTTTTTATCATTAATAAATTTACTTTATGACTTTTGCTTCCGCTCCGTCAAGGTAAGACTTTTTAATTTTTACTTTAACTATTTGATTTATGCCTACTTTGTCTGACTTAATATAGCATTTAATATAATTTTCGGTGTATCCAACGTAGTATTCGCCTTCTTTTTCTTCAATAAGCACCTTGCCTTCTTTATTTTGACTTATAAATTTTCTATGTAATTCTTCGCTTAGTTTAAGTAGAATTTGGCTTCGATTTTCTTTAATTTGAGGGGATAAGTCTTTAAACATTTTGGAGGCAACCGTACCCGTTCTATTTGAATATTTAAAGACATGAAGTCTTGCAAAGTTTGCTTTTTTTATAAACTCGACTGTTTCGTTGAATTCTTCTTCCGTTTCCTCTGGAAAGCCCACAATCACATCGGTAGTTATAGCCGATGACGGAAAGTATTTTCTAATAAGATTGATTGAATTTAAAAATTGACTTGTTGTATAGTGTCTATTCATGCGTTTTAGCACGCTGTCACTTCCGCTTTGCAGTGAAAGGTGAAAGTGCGGACAGAAATTGTCAAGGCTTGCAAGTGATTTTAAAAATTCTTCATCTATTATTCCTTCTTCAAATGAGCTTAGTCGCAATCGTTTTTGGAAGGTATCAAGTTCTTTAAGTAATAGGGCAAGAGATGGTTTCCCATCAATTTTATAGTCAGCAACATCAATGCCTGTCAGCACAATCTCCTTTATTTCATCGTCGAGAGAAGAAACTTCATTGATGATAGAAAATATCTCTCGAGATCTACTTCGTCCACGCAAATATGGAATTATGCAATATGTACAGAAATTATTGCAACCATCTTGAATTTTTATATATGCCCGCACCCTAGTTGTGAAAGCATGCATATCGTCTTCATAATATGAAGGAAGATCGAAAATTTCATTTGCAACTTTTAACTTGTCACTTTTAGCAATGTTTTCTATTATATCGCAGGCGTGTATTTTGTTTGCTACACCGATTATGTAGTCAACATTGCGTCCAACAAATTGCTGAAAATTGTTTTGACTTGCACATCCCATAATCACAATTTTTGCGTTTTTATTAAACTTTCGACATCTTGCAATCATTTGTCTTGATTTCTTTTCAGCCTCTTGTGTTACTGCACAAGTGTTGATAAGATAAATGTCTGCAAACTCTAGTTTGTCAGTCGTTTCAAATCCCTTTAAATTTAATTTATAGATTATAGAGTCACTTTCGTATTTATTGACCTTACAACCTAGAGTCATCACAGATATTTTCATACTTTGCATATTTTAACATTTAAGAACAAAAAAATCAATCTATTTGTTCTAAAATAATTGTACTTTGTTTTTAATATTTTGACTGTTTTAAAATCGACAAGATAAAAAATTATAAATTTATAAAAAACTCTTGACAAATGCGTAAAAAATACGCATACTTTAAAAGTAGATGAAAAATAAAAAGAAATTATAAGGAAACTTGCGAGCCGATAGATATATTTAAAGGAGGGGAATATGGATATAAATAATCCGCTTTATTCAAAACAAGGCATCCATCTTGTCAATGCTCTTTTTACAGTAGATAGGGGGAAGTTTAAGGTTTTGCTTATTAAAAGAAAAAATCAGCCATATAAAGATAAATGGATTTTGGTAGGTGGAGCATGTTATAACAACGAAACTGTTGAAAATGGTATGAAGCGAGAAATGCAGGAAAAGACTGGAATAACAGGTGTAGATTTTCAATTGTTTGGAGTCTATTCAAATCCAAACAGAAGTCCGCTTATGCGTATGCTTGCAGTTGCCTTTATTAGTGTTATTGATTGTGAGAAAGTGAAAGTATTAACGCAGACGCAAAAAACTAGTGATGCTGAATGGTTTGAAATTGATAAAGTCAAAGGTTTAGGCTACGACCATGATGAGATTTTGGCGGATGCAGTAAAATATCTAAAAAATAATATATTTTCTAGCAATATTTTGAAAAACCTATTTCCACATAATTTTACTTTGCCTCTTCTTCACAAAGCAAGTGAAAGCATACTCGGCAAGAAAATCGACAGACGCAATTTTAGAAAGAAATTGCTTTCAACTCATATCATTGAAGAAGACGGGATTTTAACTCAAAAGGGCAAAAAAAGTGCTAAATTATATAAATTTTGTGAAAATGATGTCGAAAATCTTAAATTTTAGTTTAAAACAATTATTATTGATTTATTAAATTTTAAAAGGAAATGGAATATATGAAAACTTTTATTGTAAATCTAATTGGCGGGCCATGTAGTGGCAAATCAACTCTTGCAAAATATCTTGCAGGGAAATTAAATATGCTCGGAGTATCTTGTGAATATGTAGACGAATTTGCAAAAGATTTAGTGCGCGAAAATCGAACAATTGCATTAAGTGACCAACTTTACATTTTAGCAAATCAAAATTTTAAGATAAAGAGAGCATTTGGCAAGGTTAATGTTATAATCATCGATAGTCCGCTTATTTTGAGCATTTTTTACAATGAAATCTTGCCAGCAGAAAAGCGTTATCCCGTCGAGAATTTTAATAGAGTTGTACTTGATGTTTTCAATAGATATGATAATCTAATATACTTTTTGAAACGCAATTTTCCATATCAAACAGAAGGAAGATATCAGACAGAAAGCGAGGCAAATAGTGTCAGTGATAGAATTGAAAAATTGCTTGTCGATTTTAATTTGCCACATGAAAAGATTGTCAGTAGCGAAGAGAATGCACAAAAGATCTGCGATTTTATAGTCCATCTATTAAATGTCTATGATGATAAAATAGAAAGTAAGCAGGAATATGAAAGAAAATTCTTATTGCAAGATAAAAGCAAAATTAAAGATGCCACATTAAAAGTAAATATAAAACAGACCTATGTAAATATTGGTCAAAGCGAAAAACGAGTGCGAGCAATTGATGAGTGCAAATTTTATTTTACAGAGAAAAACGGGTTTGGCAACAAGCGGGGTGAGTATGAAAAGGAAATTTCAAAGGAAACTTACGAATATCTCTTAAATCACTACAAAAAGGGTGAAACGATAGTAAAAGACCGATATAAGATTGAAATTGAAGGAAAAGGGATAAAAACTTGTGAAATAAATCAATTTTTTAAACCTAAAAAGATGTACATGATCGAAGTTGAATTTGATGATGAAAAGTCAATGCACGATTTTCAGCCACCTTCATGGTTTGGCAGGGAAGTAAGTAATAATTATAGATATACCAATTACTATTTAGCATTGCATTGATTATCTAATGTTATCTCGTTTTTATTAAAAATGTTTGCAATTTATAACAAAATTGTTTGCAATATATTAAATTAAATAATATAATATAATTATAAAAGGTGGGGAGATGACTAAGATTAAAAGGAATGTAATAACAATCGTTACCATTCTTTTCATTATGCTTGCCGGTATTTTGATGTTTGCTTGTGGGGATGGCGAGAAAGGTGATGATGATACAGAAACAAGCTATATTATCACTTGCAATAGTGGGCAGTGGTATGATATCAACACTTCATATAAAATAGCACCAGCCGGAACAACTATCACAGTCGAAGTGACTTGTGAAGTTTTTGTTTAGGTAGAAAGCGTATATGCAAATGAAGTACCTTGTACTCCGACAGAGCAAGCAGATTTCTACACATTTACAATGCCTGCTGAGGACGTGACAATCACCGCACAAATAACAGATGCCGATGAGATATTGTCTTCTGACTATGGTATGGGTTGGACTTTTGCACCAAGCCAAATCTCTAAGGCTAAGGAAGGCGACTCCTCATTTATTGCTAATCAAAGGTTTGAGCTTTCCTTTGGTAGTCAACAAGGCTTTATCAATGCCTCTACCGGCCAAAATGGTTTACTCTATGTCGATGTTTTTTCAACAAATCAAGATGTAATTCCTGATGACGCGATATCAGCAGTCAGTCCTACTCAGTTAGATTTTGGTAATTCTAGAGTTGTTTCCGCAAAGTTTACAATTGATTTAACCAAGGTTAATTTAGGTACAACAACACTTGTTTTTAAAGATACAGATAAGGATAGAATTATCACTAAAACTATTATAGTTAAAGAGTATGGTCAGGCTGAAAATTTTGACCTTTGGACTGTTTCAGTCACAATAAACATGTCATCACTTACTGCATATCAAGATAGGAATTTTAGGATTTGGTTTAGTGACTATGAAAATTTAGGTCAAGATTATATCTATGGAAGTAACTATCCAGAAAGTCAATGGCAAGATTTTACTTGGAGTGACTTAAGTCGCGGAGAGAAAACCTTTACATTCTTATACAATCCTGAGCATACTTTTAGAGTGCAGGTAGGATATGAGTATTTTGCTACAAGTTTAGATGATTATAGATATAACAATTTCTCAGTTCAAAGCGGAGCGGATGAAGATGGTACTGTTTCATTTTCAAGTGATGGTGACAGCATAACAGTTAAATTTAATTCACTAAACATGGCAGAAGAAATTCAATAATTAATTTAAATAAAAATCAAAATAATTTCAAAAAAACCGAGATGTTGCATGGCATAAATAAGCAAACTCTCGGTTTTTTATATTTATTTTTAAAATGACAAGAAAGTTTTTTATAACTTACTTGCCATATTCAAATATGTTTTCTTCTTGTGCATCATTTAAAATATTTTCGATTTCACTTAAAAATTTGTCTGAGTCGTCAGCCAAATACGCCTTGTGATTTAGTTTTGCTAGTGCAAAAATTCGCTCTCTATCAACTTGATTGTCAACGAAAATATCTTTATCGATTGAACTAGGATAAATCGCACCAATGTCAAGCAAAAATTTTTGTGCATAGTCAAAATATTCATTCGTCTTTGTTTGTTTTTTAGTTTTCATATTTTCACACTCCGCAATTATTTTACACATTTTTTTACAAAAGTCAATATATTTTTACAAAAATATAAAAATATATTTTGATTATTGATATTTGTGTGCTTTATTTATATATGTTGAATTGATAAAAAAGATTTCAGTTTAAGTAAAAATTATTTTTGTAATGTATAATTTCGACAAAAAAATCAATTTCTGCATACTTGATTTTAAAATTTTGCTTGACAGATTTCAGCACTTCTCTAGAGTTCGAAATTACTAAAAAAACGATAACAATCTCTCTTGTATCAAATTCACAGCAGTATACAGGTGACACAATTACACCGCAAATTAATAGTTTTCAATTAGTAGGTGAAGATGATGTACACAGGTCAAGACGCCGATAACTATCAATTCACTTTGGCAAATAATCAATTTACTATTACTAGGGCAACACCTATAGAAAATGATGTCTACGGAAACATTACTTTTGAAAGCAATGATGATGGTTTGAAAGCAATAATTTCAATTGCTCCAAATGCAGACGGTTATGAAAATGCGACTCAAATTTTAAATACACTTAGTCAGCTCAATCTAATAAAGATCAATGTCGCAAAAATAGATGTAGTTGTAAGCTTTGATAATGAGTTTACTTTTAATGGCAACGAAATTATACTTTCTCCGCAATATTCGATATTAGATGGTGATGATGTTATAATTTCATTACATGCCGAAGGAAATCAAACTATTATAAATGCAGGGCAATATGGAATAGAGTTATCAGTTTCGGGCGAGGATGCCGACTGTTACAAATTTACTTTAGCGTCAAATGAAATTATAGTAAACCCTATGATTGTCAACATTAATCTTGCAACTAATGCAATCACACTCGATGAGTTTGTAGGTTTGGTACTGCAAAAGGTGAGTTTAATCCACTTTCAAATGTGACTACTGTAACTGATGCAAGCAATCAAATATTAGAAGATGTACAACTTTCCTACAGTATTGCTGATTTTGATGGAGAAATTGAGTATGGCAAGACATATACAATTACCATCTCAGCAAATGGTAATTATCAAGGTCAAACAAGCTTTACATTTACTGTTAATGATCATCTATTAGTTTGACCGTTAACTAATTATGAAATGATTTGAAATCACAAAAATCATTCTTATCAAAAAAATTCCACAAGCTAGCGTTTGTGGAATTTTTTAAAACTAAAAGTTTTAAAATTTTCTATTCTTATTCAAATTTTTTATATAAGCCTGACCTAGATATATTAATAAAATGTCATCACTAATTTTCTTAAAAAGCACAATCTTAAATTTTATTAAAAAAATAAAAAAACTCAGCCTAAAACTGAACTGCACCCCAAAAGTTAGACACTTAAGGAGGTACATTTCACAAAACGCTGAGAATATTTGGTGTTCCCAACAGGACTCGAACCTGTGACTAGCCCTTAGGAGCAATAAACCAATCCAAATCCATGATACAGAAATGGTGACTTTTTAGGCAATTTTGCCGTTTGGGTACAATTTGTAAATTAGAAGTGTTTGTTATGATGTAGGTAAAAGATGGAATCATTTTTTCTTTACCATTAATTAAAGCGAGGTTTGTACTATCACTTTCTATATCGACAGCTTCTGATCGTTTATATTGTAATTTTGTCGAAACAATTGAAGCAATAACACCAACTGCAGACACAATTAATGCGATAGTAGATAAAACAATAGATAGAATTTCCATAAAAATCTCCTTGCGTTTTAATAGAAACATTGTAGCAAAATCTTAACTATAATACAAAACTCTTTCATAACCTATTATTGTAAATTAATCAAACAATAAGAGGTATCTTCTTAAAGAAATTTTTGTTCATAACTTTCAATATAGGAGTTGGCGAGTGCTAGTAAGGATTTTTCATCGACATTATTTTCTTTCATCCTATTTAATCTGTTTTCATATGCTTGTAATACGAAATATTTATTTTGTATAATAGGATCAATTATATTTGTGACATATTTAAGCCATTTTTGCGAGCTATTTTTAATAAATGCAGCGGCTTTCAATTTGTAAATAGGTAAAATATCTTTTAGGCGTTTGTCATAAGTTACAAACAATGGAATAGTAATATCTATAATTTTATTTGTTTGAATAGATAAGTTATTAATTGTGTTATGTATATGAAAGATATCCCAGGCCATATTTTTTAAATTTTTAATAATATTTTTATTACCTTTTTGAATTTTACTAAAAAAGCCTATTTTAGTTCCATACATAAAGTACAGCTTAGCTAAATTAGTCTCTATCAGATAAGATTCCTATCTTTTCATGGAAAAATTTAACGAATTCTTTTTCTTTATCATATAGGGATAAATGAGATTTATTAAGTTTTATATCAGCCATAACTAAAAGTTCTAAATAATATAATTTATATTGGTGACGGTACCAATTTGAAAAATCATCATTTATCAATTTATTATCATATTTTAAAAGCTTCTTTGTAAATGATTTTGCCTTTCGAGGGCTATTGAAAAAATAAGTCTCAAATGCATACATATTTTCTAGATATAGTTGATTGTTAGAAAATTCAGGATTAAAAAGCGTATTTTCAAACATATAAGCCATGCAATCTACTCCCCATTTCCTGTCTTTTATAAGTTTTAAAACTTCTTCAATATTCTCTGGAATACTGGTATTTTCATTTTTATATTTTCTATATAAATAACTTTGGATTTGTGTATCTAAACTTATTAAAGTTTCTGTTTTTATAATATCTTTATTATACATCATAATTGACATTATTGAATCCGCATTAAATCCATACAGATCTTCACAAGTGAAAAAATAGTTTACATCTATTCCTTTAAGATTCAAGGCCCTAAATTTTTCCATGTAATTAATCCCATCCATATAAGTATTCGGGATAATAAAATTAACATCTTGAAGAATATCAATATTATCTAAAAAAAGTTTAATGCCTTCTACATGATCCATATCAAGTATTTTAGTTATAATATGTGTTTTATATAAATTGTCGTGTGTATTATTATTCATATTATGCTATCTCCTTAATTGCATTATAGCATAGTTCTCGTTTATTTTAATGACTCTTTGCAAATTTTATAAGTAATTTCAATCACACGGTCAATTTGCAGGCTCGCAAGTTGACTTTTTTTATGTCTAAATCAAAGTATTCTTTCTTTCCATTTTTCTTTTGAGAAACCCTTAACGAACACTTGTCAAATTTGTGTTATTAGAACTGGTCTCTCTGCTAAACATTATATTGGTTTCTTTCACATAATCATTAAACTGAATATAAGCATTTATGAATTTCATCATAGAATAATTATTTAAAAGCATTTGTATAATTTTATCTTCATATAACTGTTTAAATGCTTCTGGATTTGACTCATTAAGTTTAATAAGGGCATCTTCTTTTCTAAATTTCCTGATTTTTTTTGTCATTTTTTTATATTTTCATTATCAAAATCAAATAAATCAAACAAAGATTTTGCGTTATCTTTAAAATTTATGGTCCCTACTTTTTCTAATTTATTATGAATTAATTTCTTATCAATCTTGTTTAGGGTAAAAACATATTTTTTATATAAAGTTTCAAGTTCCTTGCCATCTTAATTTGTTAACATATTGACTTTTGCTTTTAAGTCTTTTGCTTATTGCTATAAAACCTGGTCAATTTATTTATATGGTAAACTAGCACCGTCTCAAACATTTTTTCCATAGTTATATCTCCAATGATAATTATAGCACAAAAACATCAATTGAAATCCATAAGAATTTATGTTATACTCTTTACGGAGGTCAAAATGACTATTGCTGATGAAAAGTTTTGCAAAGTATATTTTGCTAATCCTGAAAAGGAGGACATAAAATCATTTGAAGGTTTCATAAACAAAGAAAATGAAGATTTCGTAATTAAATTCAAATCAACTGAAATTATAGATGACTTCTTTTCAGAAAATGGAAGAATTCTTTATGTTTTAATTGATAATAATAAATGTACATTTTACGAAATAGATAAATATTCATTTACTATTTATAACGAATATCTTGTTTACAATTTTTATTCAAAGAAAATGCTTTATGGTATATTTTCAGTAAATCCTAATGAAGAAAAAATCAATGAATTGGTTGTGGATTTTGAGAATCTTAATCTTTTATTTTCTTCTCATACAATAGAACATAAAATAGAAAACCGTAAAAACATTTTTGATAATGATGCAGAAAAAATTATATATGAAACTGATAACTTTTTTATAGATATATTGATATGGCACCCATTAAAATTAAGTCATGATTTTGTAGATATAAAAACAAAAACAAACATAAAATTTCGATACAAGACTTCAATAAATATATTTGATGCTCTAAACAATTTAGACTATTTTCTTTCTTTTGTTACTTTTTGTAGTAATAATGTTTTTGACTATAATAAAGTTGATTTTTTTGCGGGAGATAAAAAATTTAGTTTAGAAAAAGCTACAACTATTACCACCCCTAATTTAAATTTATTTGCACTAAGCCATGCCAACATAGCAAACTTTGAGCAAATTATAAAGTCAATATACAAAAACAAACAATTCTTACAGTTCATATTTAATCAATATACAAAAACAAGTGTACAGCAAAAAAATAAACTTTTAAACGCTGATGTATTTGCACAATGGATTTCTGTTATAGAACTTGTATTTGATAAATATTTTAAAAAAATTGATATTAAAAATTTTGAAGAGACTATTGCAAATCTTAAAACAATAATAAATGAAAGTACAGAACTCTCAGAAGAACAAAAGAAAATTGCCATTAACCGAATAACTGGTATTCTAGACAATCCTCTAAAAGAAAAAATTGTTAAAATTTTAGAAAGTGCTAATGGGATTTATTATAACATAGATTCTACATATTTAGATAAAAGCAGTACATTTATAAACAAAATTTTAAATACAAGAAATCTAGGAACTCACCCTCGTAATTATAAACCAAAAGATATATTCACTCAATTGGAGATAGACAAATTAAATTGTTTATTTAAACATGTAGTATTTATAGTAATATGTAAGAATTTAGGTGTTGAAAATTTTGGCAACTATTATTACGAAAGTATCAAATACTTTTTTGATATAATAAATTATAAAAGATAATATTTGTTTTACTTTTTAATTAAAAAGTGTTATCGCTTAAGTAGCGACACAATTGAATAATTTATACCCAAAGAGTGAAAGATTTTTTGCTATTCATACAAATTCTTCCGCACCCTTTGGGTTCAATTGTGTCGCAACAATGGAAGGTTTGTTTTGAATAGTACTATGCCTTCCGTTTGGGAGGCACTTTTATTTTATGGAAAAGAAAGGTTTTGTTTATATTTTAACCAACCCTTGTTTCAAAGAAATTGGGTAAAGATTGGACAAACAGACAATTTAGATAGAAGAATTTGGGAACTTACACAAGCAACGGGAATTCCCTTGCCCTTTGAAATGTATGCAGTATTAAAAACTTCTAAATATAAACAAGCAAAATATGATACATAGACTTATTGGAAAACTTGTACCAGACAAACGCATAAACTTTGAAAACGAAGTGCGAAACAAAATTGCAGAACAAAAACAAGCATTTCTTCGCAATAAACAAGAAATAACGTTTAAAGAATTCTCTTTAAAATGGTTAAGAAGAAGCGAACAAAAGGACTCAAAAACATCGGTTGTTAGAAATACCAAAATCGTGGAAGATTTAAATGTTTTAATAGGTAATCTTAAAATGAAAGATATTCAACCACTGGACATTCAAGAAATTTTAGATTATCTAAACAGCAAGAAAATTATAAAAGAAACAGCAGTTTTGAAGAAATCACTTGATGAAATAATAAAACATACAAATGTTGACAAACTTTGCAGAGAAAATGATTTTAGCACCTGCACGATTTTCTATGCGAAAAAAGGCAAAACAATTCAATGGATAAATGTAATTAAAATTTGCAATGCTTTAAAACTTAATGTAAACGAATACTTTATAAAGAAAGTAGAAGAAAAACCATATTCTAAAGGCAGTAAGTTAGTTTATCGCAAAGTTTTAAACGCAATTTTCAACTTTGCAATAGAAACTGACTTAATAGATAAAAACCCTTGTAAGTTTGTTTTAAAACCAAACAATCTAAGTGGCGAAATAAAAGAGAAAGACATCTTATCACTTGAAGAAACAAAACAATTACAGAACACTATAAAATCATGCAAAATGTTGAAGATTTAAAAAAGAAAACAATGGTGGCAATGTTTCTATCACTTGGACTAAGACAAGGCGAACTTGTTGGACTACAATGGAAAGATATAGACTTTGATACAAAAAGACTTACAATCAACAGAAGTTCAACCTATGCAGGCTCAAAATATGGAATAGTCACAAAAACACCTAAAACAAAAACATCAATAAGAACACTTCCTATCCCACAAAGTTTAATGGAAATCATACTAGAATACAAAAATTGGAATGATATCGAACACAATAGACTTTATGAAATATGGGACAACGAAAATAAATGGGTATTTGTACGAACGACAGGACAACAACTATTCCCACGCACAACAACTCAGTGGCTTGACTATGTTTTAAAGAAAGGTGGTATTAGACATATTGGTTGCCATTCATTAAGACATACCTTTATTACAACATTATTAAGAGAGAAAGTTCCAGTCAAAGTTGTAGCAAAATTTGCTGGACACGCAAACCCAAATGTGACTTTATCAACTTATGCCCATTTCCTAGACGAAGATAATGACGAGGCTTCACAAGTTATGGACAAGTTTTTGAAATAACCATACAAAAACCATACTTAAAAAGTATGTTGTCTTTTGATGTCAAGTTTAGAAAAAGGAAAAAAATATGTATTATTATAGAAAAAGACCACCTTAAATGGTGGTCAGTTTGGTGTTCCCAACAGGACTCGAACCTGTGACTAGCCCTTAGGAGGGGCTTGTAATATCCACTTTACTATGGGAACATAAAAATGATAAATGTTTGTTAAAATTGACAGGAATTTTTTCAATATTTTTATTTTCTGAAGATTTATTTTGTTTATTTTAGGATAGAAAATTGACATCTTGATGTTTTTCTAGTATATCATAAATATTTTATTTTATCAATTCATTTTGTAATTTTTGATATAAATATTTTTATTATTAGCAAAACCAATATGCTTATATAAATGTATATTGTAGATATAAAATAGTGAAGCACTTATAAAAAGTTTTGTATTTGATTAATTAATACTAGATTTTTTGTTTGACATTATATAGTTTAAAATTTTATAATTAAAATCATGGAGAGAAAGATATTAGAAGAAATCACCGAATTTTTGTTAAAAAACGCTAACATTAATAAAGCAGAATTCGATAAAAAATTAATAGATACAAAATATCAAATTTTAGGCATAAAAAATCAATTGCTTGAAAATTTTGCTAAAAATCTTGCAAAAAATGAGATTGATGACATTTTTGATGGCGATATAGTATATCATGAACAAATTTTGATAATAGGCTATTATATTGCATATAGTAAATTCGAAAATAGTCGAAAAATTGAAATGCTGAAAAGGTTTTTGCCATTTATAGATAATTGGGCAACATGTGATTGTGTTGTGACAAGATTAAAGAAACTTGAAAGTGAAAGGGAATTTTTTATAAATCTTCTTAAAAATGAGAAACCTTTCTATAAAAGAGTTGGTATTATTTGGCTTATGCGATTTAATTTAAAACAAAATTTTTCAGACACTTTGGAGATGTTTAAAGGCGTTAAAGATGATAATTATTATGTAAAAATGGCTCTTGCATGGGCGTATGCGGAAGCTTTCACTATCAATTCTGAATTTATGGTAGATTTTTTATTACAAATAGATGACAAATTTACTCGAAATCAAACAATTTCAAAGGCAAGGCAATCGTTTAGAGTTCCAAGCGAAATAAAAGATAAAATTGTTAAATTTAGAATTAAATAAAATATTAAATTTATAACAATTTTAAGCGACAAATTAATAAACATTTATAGGTTAGGGGATAAATTTATTTTTATGAAAGATTTTATGATTTATGCTTTAAAACAGGCAAAAGAAGCCTATCACAATGATGAAGTACCAATAGGAGCGGTCATTGTTAAAGACAACAAAATAATTGCACGCGGACAAAATAGGCGAGAAAAGACACAGAATGCTCTTATGCATGCTGAAATTTGTGCAATAGACAAAGCGTGTAAAAAATTAAAGTCATGGCGACTTGATGGTTGTCAAATGTATGTAACGCTTGAACCTTGTCCTATGTGTGCAGGAGCCATTGTCAATGCAAGGATTGAAAAGGTCATTTATGCCTGCAAGCAAACAACATCTCAAGACGATCTTTTAAGTGCTATATTTAAAAGTGAAAGGTTAAATCACAAAGTGGAATTGGAGCAAGATATAAAATATGAAAAAGAGGCTTCCTATCTTCTTACATCTTTTTTTGAGAGCAAAAGAAACAAATAGGGGAAGATTTTAATATATATTAGTGATAAGTAAAGATTTGTAAAAAATATATTTTCATTAACATTATTTAAAAATTAATTAATATTTTGTTAGCCAGATTTTCACAAGTTTATAGGTTGTGTGTGATAATTAATAATTAAAAAAAAGACTTTAGATTATTTCTAAAGTCTTTTTTTGTTTAGAAGATTATTTCTTTGATTTCTTATCTTTTTCTTGCTTTTTAGCTATTTTCAGTTGTTTTTTACGCTCTTTTTTATATTCGCGTTTATCTTGATAATATCTATCTTCTTGCTGAGCAACGATATTTCTTTCAATAACAAGTAAGTGTTCAGCGCTCATAGTAAAGTCAAGTTTTTCATTTATAATATCAATCTTTTGATTAATCTTATTGATATCATAGTTGTACTGTTTGAATGCAGTATCCATTTCACGAGTTATCTTGCTTCCTGCCTGCACGCGAGTTTTACTTACATAATCTTCATGTTCTTTTTCGATTTTTTCTTTTTCTTGTTGTAAGATCTCTTTTGCCTGTTGAAGTTGTTTATATTCTTCGTCACGCACTTTTTGAGCCTCTACCAAGATTGCGTCATGATTTATTGCAATCTTCTTGTCGTAAGATTCTTTCTTAATTCTATCAATCTTCTTAATCTTTACATGTTTTAGTAAATATCCAACTATTGCAACGATAAGAGCAAGCCCCATAAGGATTGAAGATATCATAAGAAGTACATTGTTTTCGCTAGGGGTTGTATCATCGGTTGTAGTATCATCATCTGTGTCATCATCAGTTGCATCATCTTCAGTAGATGATGTTTGATTGATAATGTAAGTTGTCTTATTGTATCCACTTGAAATTCTTGCGTCGTTATAGTCTGTTTCACTTATAGTCTGAAGGTCAAGTCTTGTTACAAGCATTGTCCCCATAGTTTGATTACAGTCGGATACAAGTGAGAAGGTTATTGTAGGATTTGTAGCCGATGTGCAGTGCATAAACAGTGAAAAGCTTTCAAGTTCGCTATATGTCAAAAGTCTTTCAACGCTATCAAAGCCTTCAATTGTTACAGTTACGCCATATTTGCAATCATGGTCACCATTATCAGCATCATCTGCATTTATGCCAAAGATGGTTGCAAGGTCGAATGAGAATTTGTAGTAACTGCCTTCTTCAAGTGACAAAGTGAATGCCGAACTTAATGTTGTAGTTGATGGCCTATGAGATGAAATAACAAGATAATTTGAGTCATCAATTGAAAGATCTGGTAAATCGTAGACAAATGCATTTTCTTTTCCACTTACAATTCCGCCAATTGCAAAATCTGCAACATTGTCGGTTGATGTGAGATTGTCATCGAAACTTTCGCTGACAGCCAAACTGTATGCAGGGGAGTCTTTAATCTCGCTAGTAACTTCGCCATCACTTGCCATACTCAAATAATAATCTGTTAGGTCTGCTTTATTAGGTGCATTTTCAAATTCTTCTATAACCGCAGAATTATCAGCGCCGTCTTCTGTTGAATTTAGCTGAGTGATGATAAAGTTGTCAAGATAAGCAACTCCGCTTGCAAGGTTATCTTCAGTTCCAAGCGATATTCTCACTTGCAATGAACTGGATACAGTTTCTGCTGTTCTTATATATATTGCCATATTGCTCCAACTAGCAGACGATAAACCAGTCTGAGTATAGATTGTTATGCCATTTCCGTCAATGATGTCAACGGTAAGAGTACAATCGTTTAGCGATGAAATTCTTTTTTCGGTCAAATAATCGAATGTGAGTTTATATATACTTCCGCCTGATAGGGTGTAACTAGAACTAGTGACAGATTGAGAGCCGTTTCTTTGGTTATATATCATATAGACATTGTTAGGCAAAGTTACATCAGTGGTATTTGTAGGATGTCCAGGATATGCTCTTGCCCATGAATATTTGCCAGTATACATATTTTTATAGGTTTCACTATCGTATAGATAGATAACTCCTTGTTCTCCAGTTCTAGCATTGTCTATGGTTGTAGTCCAAGAAGTTGCAGGAAGTGGATATGAAATACTAGAAGGATCTTGCTCTGTTTTTACATTAATTTGGTCGTCACTTATCTCAGTAGAATTGAAATAAGGATTGCTTATTCCTGATGGAGTGCCAGAAATTGAAGTGAGTTCAAGTTTGTCAGTAGCACTAGAAAAATCTTCATAACTTGCATATTCAATTTGAATATCGTCAACGACAACACAGCCAACAGCATTCGTTTCGCTATCTCCTAGGCAGAGATTTAGATTTACTGCAGAATTGTAGAAAGGGTGTCCCTTGATATAGAATTCAATAGTTTGATAGTCGTTTGTGAAGTTGTTGTCTACATTTGAAGTATAACCATTTGTTTGCGCAGAGTTTAATTCATAATATAAATCGTCATCTTCACTGCTGCTTACAAGGTTTGGATAGATAGTATAGATGGTATCAGCCTCATCTACTCTTAAGTAGAAAGAGCCTGATGATATGCCTGTTCCAGCCACTTTCATTTTAAGTGATACTTTATAAACCGCGTGTGCCTGTATTTCAATATCTTGTGATTGAACTTGCACATAACCGCCTTGAGATGAAGTATACAAGATCAAAGCATTGTTATTCCCATAAGATAGGTCATCACCAACATAGGTGTAGTTAGTAAGATATGAAAACTCAGTAGGACTCATTGTAGAAACATTTCGTATGAGTGCGTGTGCATAAGTAGAACGGGTAGTTGTCCATTTATCGCCAGTGCTTAAAGATGGAAGATCATCTTCAAAGTCTAAGTTGTAATCAGGAAGTTCTATAAGCGCTCGACTTGCTTGCAATCCTTCAACCAAAAAGCATGATTGATTAAGACTGTTATTATTGAAAGATTGATATGTGTCTTGACCTTGATAGCCATAGTCAAGGCAGGTTTCAAAGAAGGCATTTTCCGAGTATCTAGTAAGATAAATTTCATCGAAGAATACAGCACCGCTGCTAACAGCGCCATTTGCCGAGCCGAGATAAAGATCTATAGTAACTGTTTGAGATTCATCTCCTGTTGCAATGAAGATGAAGTATTCTGTCCAGTTTGATGGCCTTAAGTTTTCATAACCAATGCTAAAGGTTTCGCCGTCTTTGTCTAATAGTCCAGAAAGATATATAGAAGCACTTACATTGTTGTCACCATTGAGTGCGGTTTTTGCTGAAACCACAAGCCTATAATATGAATTTGCCTCGAGTGTAATCGAGTTTGATCTATAACCTTTTCTTGCATTTACATTTTTATCACTGCTTGCTGATTTTGAATTTATCATCATTACTCTGCTGTCTTCGCCACTAGAGCCAGGGTTTGCCTCAAGCATATATGTGCTTTGATATCTAGAGAATGTAGAATTGTTTCCATCTTCGTCTGTACCATTTCCGACATCAATAAACATACCGCTAGCAGAAGAAGAGGTTTCAATAGCAGTCCAGCCAGTTAGAGAGTTACCTTGAGCGATAGGTGAGCCACCTTCAGTGAAAGATGAATTTGTCACGCCTACATTTTCTTGATAGGTTGTCACATAGTCTACTGCAGTTTGTTCTGCGTTCGACTGAGCACTATTAATATCCTTTAAAGCAAGCCCTCCAAAAAGTGAAAAAGGGAACAAGAAAAGTGCGCATAATTTTATCATATTAGATTTATATTTACTTCGTGTTTTAAGCATATTCCACCTTTTAAATAATTTACCTTTGTAGTATACAACATTTCTCAAATTTGACCAAATAATTTTAACATATTTATTCATAATACTTATATGGTAAAACGTTCGCCAAAAAGAAATCTTAACTTAACTTGTGCAAAAGAAATGTCATCTATAAGTGCAAAGGAAGAAATTTGCGTAAAAAGAATGACAAATTTTGTCGAAAAAATAAAAAAAAGTCAAAAAATCTTCAAATGGCGAAGTTTTTTTAGGCTAAAACTTGCAAATTATCAAAAATCTAAGGTTATTCTCAAAATAAACAAGCGAAATGGTGCTATTTACTTAAAAAATACCTTATCTTTTGTCAAAACTAAAAAAAGAAAGCAAGCAATGGATAAAGGAAAGATGAAAAAATATTTTTTGATGTCACTTGGTGGCAGTTTTATAGGCTTTTTAAATGGATTTTTTGGTGGTGGCGGTGGCATGGTCTGCGTGCCAGTTTTAAACAAGATTGCAGGACTTAGTGAAAAACACTCACATGCAACGGCAATTGCTATAATTTTTCCGCTTTCTTTAATCTCTGCATTTATCTATGTGATAAATGGCTATATTAAATCATTACCTTTGATTACAGTGACTATCGGCTCACTTGCAGGCGGAATAATCGGAGCTTTTGCACTGAAAATCTTGCCACCAAAATGGGTAAGAATAATCTTTGCTGTAATAATGCTTGTTGGGGGAATAAAATTAATTTTATGAGTCTAATTTTAACTATTTTTTTGTATATTCTGTTTGGATTTTTATCTGGTATACTTGGCGGTTTAGGAATGGGTGGTGGTACACTTCTCATTCCACTTTTGTCGATCTTTTTGAATGTCGATCAAAAACTATGTCAGGGATTAAATCTCTTATCCTTTCTCGTTATGGCTCTTTTTTCACTTATCATCCATTATAAAAACGGATATATCGCTCTTGATGGTCTTTGGCCTATAGTACTTTCTGGTCTTATTTTTACAGTTATAGGGGCTCTTTTAGCAGGAAAATTGCCTAGCGAGATTTTGCGTATGGCGTTTGGTATTTTTCTATGCCTACTTGCAATTTTAGAATTTTATAGGGTAGGTAAAGAGTATTTTAAATCGAAAAAGAAAAATAAAGACAAAGAAAAACACTCTAAAAATAAAACAAAATAAAATGACTTTTAAAAATAACTTCCATAAATATCTTTTTTTGCCTTAGTTTGTATTAAATTTAGGTCATGTAGCAATCATAATTATCATTTTTTAATGGTTTATGCAAATTCTAGTAAGATTGACAACTAGAATTTTATTTAATTTGCCTAAAAAAAGTTTACAATAAAAGAAAAATGTGCTAAAATACCATAAGGTTATTTAAGGAGCTAAATATGGTAGACAAAAGTAAATGTATAGGATGTGGTACTTGTGTTGCGATATGTCCAGTAGGCGCAATCAGTTTTGATAAAGACGGTAAAGCCGTAATTGATAAAAACAAATGCATTCATTGTGGGGCATGTCAGGCAAGTTGTCCAGTAGGTGCAATAAAATTAGATTAAAAAGAGGAAGAAATGGAAAAAGTCGCTATAATTGAACTTAATGAAAGGGCGCTCAATCTATCTATATATAAAATATCCAATGGCAAAAGTTTGCTTTGCTTAAGTAAAACGCAAGCTTTTAGACTTGGCGAAGAGATAGATCATGACGAACTTGTCAATCCAAAAACCAAAAACGATATTCTAGAGATACTTCGAATCTATAGGAAACTCATTGAAGATTACGGTGTGGAAAAGATTATACCTGTTTGCACAAGCGTGATTTTAAAGGCTAGAAACTATAGAGGCTTTTTTGATGAGATTTACAACAATACAGGCTTAAATTTCGCCATTTTAAATGACGAAGAATATATCAAATCACTTTTCAATTCTGTTGTGAACAACATAGACAGTGCAAAAGGTGTGTTTGTATATGTCGGAGCATATTCGTCATACATTGTCAAGTACAATAGACGAGCAATTCTTTCAAGCGTTACAATTCCACTCGGTACATTTAACACAAAACTTGTTGATAATGATATGGATAAGACGATTGACTATTTAAAGAGTCAAATATCAATAGGCAACATTTTACAAGATGTTGATGTGGACGGTAAATTTGTAGGAATTGGTGTATCATTCCTTGCTCTTGGTAAGATTGCAAAGAAAATTATGAGATATCCTCTTGATGTTGACAATAATTTTATTATCTCAAGAGAAAATATCGATAAGACAATCGCTTTCTTTAAGACACTTGATCTTGATAAAGTAAAGAAGATAAAGGGTATAGATGGCGATAATGCAGATAAGCTTGCAACAGGTTTTGCACTTATTCAAGCAATATTATCGCATATCAACCTTACTGAAATTACAATTTCGACATCGAATATGGTAAGTGGACAGTTACAAATGAATGTCTTAAATCTCTCAAGTGAAAGATTTAATGACTTATTGTCAAACTCTCTTGACAACTATTATGAGTTTACAAAAGATGAATTTTCAATCAATCCTAGTGTATACAACATGGCGACAATTCTCTTTAAGCAATTAAAAGTAATGCATAAACTTCCTAGATTCTATGTAAAACCACTTCGCATTGCATCATTTATGTATGACAGCGGAAAGTGTATCAACGCAAGAGAATATACAAAGCATGGATTTGAAAAGATTGTTTACTCAGATATTGCTGGTGCAACTCATAGAGAGTTATTGCTTGCTGGATTTATATGTGTTTGTCAAAATCTTGACGACTTTTCACTCAATGAATGGATTAAATATAAAGATATCTTACTTGAAGAAGACTTGGACGCAGTTCGAAAACTTGGTATAATCGTTAAACTCGCTGTTGCTCTAAATGCTTCAAGAAAGCCTGTTGTTCAAGATATCGTATGCGATATTCTAGGTGACTCAATCATCATGAAGACAGTAGTTGAAGGCGACGCAACTTATGAAATACTTGAAGGAATGAAAGTTGCTTCTGACTATAGAAAAGTGTATAAGAAAAGCTTGCAAATTATTTAATAATTTGTTAATGATTAAGTTTAATTTACAATATAAAATTTTTGGCTTCTTTAAAAGAAGCCATTTTTAAATCAAATTTTGCAAGACTTAATGTCTTTTAATATTGAAATTCAAAAACTTTGGAAAATATCGCAAGATCATTTGATAAATAAATAAAAATTTATCATAATATATATAGATATATCAAATTTTGAATATTCGACAAAATAATCTTAATTAATTCAAAAAAAGTTAAAAAGGTTAAAGGTGAGAAATGAATAAAAAGTCTGTCATTAATGTAATAGTTACTCTTGCTGTAATTTTGCTAATTTCTTTTATGGTATATTATTTTGTAATTCCACTTATAGAAAATGATAAGAAGTCATATTCACAGTCAAACTGTTTGAATGATCAAATCACTCAAGAAATGGACATCTACGATATTGCAAAGTTATATAGAGATAACGCATGTGTCGCAGTTACAGTTACAGGACAAAGCGGACTATACAATTACACTTCACTTGGTAGTGGTGTCTGCATAGCAGGTCATGACTATGAAACAGATCTTGGCTATACGTCAACTGGTGGCTATTATATTGCGACAAACTATCATGTAGTTGACATGGCTCTCAGTGGAGATTATTCTAATATTGAAATCGAGATCATTACAGAAGATGAATTATCTTATGGTGGCTGTGAAATACTTTGGTACAGTAAAGATTTTGACCTTGCCATTATTTATTGTGGTAATGACCAGTTGCAACTTGACTATGTCAAAATGAAAGATAGGGTTGTAAACTGTGATGAATCTGATAAGATTGATATCGAGCAAATTTTCACGATTGGTTCTCCTCTCGACCTACAAAATCTAAACGACTTTACAACAGGATATGTAAGAAACAACTCTCTTAAAACAGAATATACAGGGTTCTATAAATATTATTATCAGCAGTCAATATTTGGTGGCTTTGGAAATCAAAGTTCTTGGCAGTCTACCGAAGATGAGGACGAAGTTCCAGATGGTGTAACATATTATCCACTTGCATATATTGACAATGTATACGAAGATGTTGTCAGCATGAGCGTTGAGATAAGCCCGGGCAATTCTGGCGGTGGAGTATTTGACGCAAAGGGCAATTTGATTGGTCTTGCGACCTTGTCTACATCTGTATCAAGCTCAAATGGCAATCAGATCAACGGCTTTGTCAGCATTTATCCGCTTATTCAAGTGCTTGATAGAGTTATATACAACAATGAAAATTCTGGTAATGACTATTCAATCTACGATCTTGAAAACCTTGATCTTGTAGGAATAGACAGTCAAGAAGCAGGAATTATCTATTCAATCAAATTTCAGCAGGAAAATGATGTAGATTATGGCTCAGTCATTCGAACGATTTCAGAATTTGCCGACTATTATTATCTTGATGGCGTATACTACAGCGAAAGCGAATATCAATCTGCCTTTACATTTGAAGACGATGGCTATTATATAATAACCAATGACTCTACAATTTCAAATATGCAATATCTTTCAGCAGGCATTGTTATCACACAAGGCAAGATTGGCAGTGAAACATATACAATTGAAAATAGAAATGATTTTCTCTATATGCTGTTAGATATTGATGATGGAGAAAGTGTAACATTCACATATCTGAAAGATGGCATTTCGTCAAGTGTTACAGTACAGTTCTAATTTTAAAAAAGATTTTTTCGCGACAACTCGAGAAAATCTTTTTTATATTGCATTTTTTTGATTTTATAAAAAGGAAAAAGTTTGTTATTTTAAAAATATAAAAATACAATTATTATCTTCTTTTATTGACAAAAGCCAGCAAATTTGTTAAACTTTATATTGTTAGTGGAGTTATAATGAATAAGTATAAATACGCAATTGAAATTGGCGGTTCAAATACAAAGATTTTTGTTAAGGATAGCGGGTTTGCTCTTTGCGAGCCTACTTTGGTCACTGCTGAACCAACTCCGACAGGATATAAGATTGTTGGCTATGGAAAAAAGGCAAAGCAAATGCTTGGCAAAACAAATGACAGTGTAGAAGTTTTTAGTCCAGTCTCTGATGGTAAGATTATAAATTATGAATATTTGAAGGCACTTTTGACCTATTTTTTTTCACTTTTAAATTTTAAAAAGAAAAGAGATTCAATCATTGTGCTTACAAATTGTGGTACGAGCAAATCTGAAAAAGATAAAATGCTGTCACTTTTCTATGAACTTGGCTTTAAGGAAGTTGTGCTCTTGCCAAAGGTTATTTGCTCTTTGCTTGGTGCAGGAAAAAATATAAGTTCAATGAAAACAAACATGATTGTCAATATTGGAGGTGCTAATACCGATATTGCTGTAGTAAATAACAATTCTATCGTGAAAGGTGCAACTCTAGGTATTGGCGGACGAGCAGTCGATGTTGCAATTGCAAATACCATTGCATATAATCATGGACTTGTGGTTGGTGTTGGTGCTTGTGAAAATTTAAAGATGGAAGTTGGAAGTCTTTATCCAAACGACACTCTAAATATGGAAGTTACAGGGGTGGATGTCGAAAGTAAAGTGCCACGTTCATATATAATTTCTTCAAGAGATTTACTTTTAGTCTTAGAGCCATTTTTTGATGAAATTATTAGGAGTATAGATGTAACAATGTCCACATTGCCACCAGAACTTACAAGTGATATAATCAATACAGGCATACTTTTTGCTGGCGGTATGAGCAATGTTTCAGGTCTTGAAGATTTCTTGCGAAGATATTTTAAATATCCTTTCAAGATTGTGGATGATGCCGAAAATGTCACTATACTTGGTGCAGGAAAACTGCTTGATGATGAAGAATTACTCAACAAAATTCTTGAAAATGTATAAAAATTAAGCGATTTTCACTAATATATCAAATCTATAAAACTAAACGACTTTTTTTGACAATAAAGGGTAGAATATGACAATTCTATCCTTTTTTATTTTGTATTATTTTGTTACAATTAAAATGCAAAAAACTAAAAAGGGGATAAAAATGGCTAGAAAAATAGTTATGACAAGTGGTAAGGGTGGAGTCGGTAAAACGACAGTTTGTGCAAACCTTGGTATATATCTTGCAAAACTAGGGTTTAGGGTGCTTCTTCTCGATGTTGATATAGGGCTTAATAATCTTGATGTTGTCATGGGTGTTGAAAATCAAGTGGTATTTGATATAACCGACGTCATAATGGGCAAATGTCGAGCAAAACAGGCGCTTGTACAAGATAAAGCCATATCTTCGCTTTATATATTGCCATCATCACATTCCTACAGCAAAGCCAAAGTACAAGGCGAGCATATCAAGAATGTTATTGATACGCTAGATTCCAGCTTTGATTATATCTTAATCGACTGCCCAGCGGGAGTAGAAGCTGGTTTTCACAGGGCGGTATTCCCAGCAAATGAGGCAATTATTGTGGTCACACCACATCTTTCAGCCATTCGAGATGCAGATAAGGTGATTGCACTGCTTGATGACTACAACATTGAATACAAAGGACTCGTAATCAATCGTATGCGTGGTGATCTGCTATTAAATGGTGATTTGATGACTGTAGAAAATATTGTGACCGCTTTAAATTTGCCATTACTTGGAGTAATACCAGAAGATGATGCAATAGGCTCATCATGCTCAGTAGGAGCTAGAGTGCAATCTATCGAGAGTGCTAGGGCATTTACCTTACTAAGTGAAAACATACACAACGGCTCAAGAAAAATATTCGATTGCACATATAAGTATCGCGGTTTTATGGGCTATCTAAAGCGAAACATCAAAAAGCATGTGTAGGTGATAAATGAAAGATAATAACAGAATAGAATTTATGCTTGAGAAAGACAAGATTGTCAATCCGCAATTTGTATGTCAGGTTTTAAAGGACGAGCTTAAACCTATTATTTCAAACTATCTATCACTTAATAGTGAAATACAAGTAAGATACAAAAAAGAGAACAATAAGAATATATTCTTCATTGAGATAGATGCAGATAGAGTAAAGCCGTTTGGCTATATACCATCATAATGAATAAATGGTTATAAAAATATGTCAAAATAATAAGTTAAAATTTAATAATCAAATAAAAAAATGCTCTTTTTAAGAGCATTTTTTTAAGTTCTATATTCCCATGACTGACCAAATTCATAAGTGTAACTATTAATATATTGTTGTACTGCACTAGTATCAACATCTTTGCCATAATCAACCATTTGGATATCATTTGAAGAAATATACAATTGGAAGATGCTGGCAAGTGGCATGTTCATGGCAAGCGATGCACCTGAAAGATAGTTTTGTCCTTTGCTATCCTTGCCAACTTGCATTGTAAGTGAAAGGGTATCAAGTACTTCAGAATCTGCAAGTTCACGCATATTAAGCACTAGTTCATAGGTTGAGGTATCAAAACTCTTGATAATATTTCCATAATTAAGAGGATTTTCTCTTTCTGCATTGATTGCATCTTTGATTGCTTGAATTATAGTGTCAGAGAAACCTGTTCCTAATTGAATATAGTAATACGGATCCTTCATAAACTGATCAAGAGTCATGGATGTGCCTTTTCTATGTTCTCGCCAACCTAGGTAAAAGACTTCTTCAGTTCTATACATATAGATCTTATCGCCTTTAACATAGATATAAAGCATTCTATTTCTTTGATTAGCATCGCCAGGCTTATACTGATCAGCATTTACACCGACAATTACAGGTATTACACCGATAACTGCATAGGCTTCAACAGAACGATCTTCTAAGATCTTAAATTGTAAGTCAAATGGAACATTCCATGTTAAATCAATTCCTGCGAGTGTTCCAACAAGATCAAGTGTTCCTTTGATATGGAATTGAGTATCGTTGCTCATATTGACTATTGCTTTAATAATCTCATTTGACCCAGAAATATCGATATAATTTATTGACTGATCAACAGGTTCGATAGGAGAGAAGGTGTTAAAATCAATATTTAAGTCAACTTTTTGTTTGAGTGTTTCGTCAGTATAGATATTGTTTACCTGAATAGATGAAATAGTATCATTTTCAGTAATTATTTTTATCTCAAGGTTATTAGCGTTAGAATTGCCAAATAGACTTTCTCCACTTAGAGATATGATAATGTCGCCATCTTTAAATCTAAAACCCTTGATCATATTTATCATTTCAACAACTTTATCTATTGTGATTTCGCCTAAAATTCCGCTGAAGTCATCTTGCAATTGACCAAAATCAAGGTCAAGACTCACATCATCAAGGAATGGAAGAAGTGCTGGATCAATTCCTAGTACTTCAAGGACAATATAAAGTATTTCATTGAAGTGGTCACTATCAATCTTGATTGCGAGACCATTGTAGTTAAAGTAGAACATTCCATTTTCAATATTAGCAGATATGTCCATGTTTTCCATAGTCTGCGATGAAAGGACTGCACTTAATACAAGGTCGTCAACAAAGTCGAATTGAACTTTGCCATCTATGATGTCATCGCCTATAAAGATTTGAGCATCAAGGTCAAATTGACGAGTGGATACAAAGTCGAAAATGGTATCTATTGAATCTATCAAATCTATAGCATTGACATATTGTCCTTGTACATTGACAGGGGTAGGTTGTGATGCAATAGTGATATAGGCATGCAAATCTTGATAGGTTATAATTGCATCCTTTATCATATTGTTTTCAAGAGTGACAGATAGATTTGCTATATTGTCATCAATATTGATAGACGCATTTATTTGATTTTCTTGAAGTGTTATAGAAATCTTTGAAAGAAGTTCTTCAATGTCGACATTCTTCAATTTCTCAAGGACTTCTGCAAGTTTAGCATCAATGTCGTAGTCAAATCTATTGAGTACGAATTGAGATATTTGATCTAGATCACTTAAAGCGAGATTTATCTTGATATCATTTATATCGATATATACTACATCATCTAGAAGTGCAATATTTACACTCATGTCATTGTAAAGCATGCTTGCATTCAGTGAAAGAACACCATTTACGAAGTTTATTCCACCTTTAATATCAAATTGTTGATAAGTTAGATTGAAGTTAAGATAGATTTCTTGAGTTTGAATATAGTTATATATTTTCTCTATGCTAGGTAAGAAATTTGCAAGATCGACATAATCATTCTCGCCGACAATCTCTATTATAAATGGCTGGTTTGCAATCTCAATTGATGCTAAGATATTTTTATAATCAACCTGAATTAAATTGATCATATCATCAGTAAAGTTTACTTTTATAATTCCAGCATTGACACTTGCAGTAAGTGCGCTACTATTTAGAGATAATTTAAGTTCAGAAAGAATATTTTCAATATTAAAGTCAAGTTCGATATTTTCATCTTCAAAGATAGAGATTATATCATTTAAGTTGAAATTATTAAGGTCAAGATTGGATATCTTCTCAAGTATATTTACAAGATCAATACCAAAGTTATCGTTTAATAGGTAAGCAACTTCGTCTAAATCTTTTATTGCAAACTTGCCTTTTATATCGTTTACATCTAGGTATACAATATTGTCAATAAGAGCAATATCTATTTTTTGACCATAGAGATTAGTAGTAAGAGCAAGTGAGATAGCACCATCAGCGATATTCAAAGCACCATCTATTCTATAGTTATTATAAGATACAGTGAAATCTAAATAGAAATTTCCTTCATTAATATAGTTGTATACATTTTCTACAAGTGGAAGTAGGGTAATAGCATCAATATAATCACTTTCATTTACAGAAACAATTGTTTGCTCATTTGCAAGCGAAAGTAAAGCACTGAGATCTTTATAGTTTACTTGCATGAAGTTTAAGTTTGAATTTGCAAAGTCAATAATAATTTTTAGTTCATCATAAGAAGCAATTAGATTTTCGCTAGTCATCAATAGTTTGATTTTGGCAAGGATCTCTTGCACACTTTCACTCTTGATGATTTCGATAATTTTATCTAAATTAAATTCTGCAGATTGCAACTCGCTTAGTTTTGAGCCTAAATCTATACCAAAGTTATCATTTAAGAATGAGAGTAATTGATCTATATCGCTTAATGCAAATTTAAGTTTAAGGTTGTCATAACTTAAATATACTATTTCATTAAGCATAGCAATATCAATATTAAGTCCATAGGCTGAAATTACTGCTGACAGCGATATATTTCCGTCGATAATATTGATACCACCATTTAAGGCAATATCTCCATAATTTGCGCTTAAATCAAAGAAGATTTCTTTACTATCGATCAATGATTTGATATTTTCGATAAGTGGAAGCAGGGTAACGATGTCGACATATTTGCTTTCATCTTCTAGAGTAACTTCGCGTCCAGCAGTTAAAACTGTAAGCTTTGCAAGAATTTCATCTATATTAATTGTGATTCCTTGTAAGTTATTTTCGGATAGATCAATAACTGCAAATATATTATCATAAGTAATCTCTACATTATTCTGATTAAGCTTGATATTTAATTTTTTAAGGATTTCATTTATATCTAAATCGCCTAGACTGCTTGTCAAATCATTTAAATTATTTAATTTTGATAGGATTTCATCTATTTGACTTAAATCTAAACCAAAATTTTCTTCAAGGAAAGCGCGGAAATCATCAAAATCCTCTAGATTAAATTTTAACTTGATATCATTATAACTTAAATAGATTACATTTTTGATCATTTTTAAGTCGATATTAATTCCTAAAACTGAAAGTTTAGCATCGATTACTAATTCGCTATTTTCATATCCTAAATATCCTGATAGGGATATATCTTTGACATTTGCATTAAATTCGACATAATAAACGCCATTTTTTATATAATTATAGATGTTTTCAATAGTAGGCAAAAGCGAAACAATGTCGACATATTCGCCATCAACTTTAATTTCAGGCTTATCTTTTAAGATTGTAGCTTGAGCATTGATTTCTTGATATTGAATTGTGATATTGTCAAGCATTTGATCTACAATGTTAACCGATAAGTTTAACTCATCAGTTGACACTTGAATAATACTATCTGTGATTAAAATGTTTAAGCTAGATAAAAGTTTTTCAAGGTCAATTTCGCCTAAATTAATGTCATTAAGAGCACTATCTAAATCTATATTAAAGTTATCAAGTAGGAATTGTTTTAGTTTGTCAAAATCATCTATATTAAATTTAACATTTATATCAAGTGCCGATAGATATATTATATTATCAATGATAGTTAATCTAATTTGCTCGCCATAAGCATAGAGTGTAAGGCTGGCAGAAAGTGCTGAGTTTTCTTTTTCATAACTAATTACTCCATCTAGTACAAAGTCTTTATATTGTGCACTTAGCTGGATATAAATCTTGCCTTGATTTATATATTCTATAGCATTTTCAATGGTCGGCATGAGTTTTGCAAGAGAAGTATACTCAGTAGGATCGATTGTCTGTTTTGTCAAATCTCCATCATTTGCTTTTGCTATGGCAGTAATATTATAATCATTGTAACTTGCGTTTAAGTTTATCGAGCCAATTTGGTTTTCTATAGTCAAATTTAATCCATTAAATAGATTAACTTTGGTAATATTGTCTTCAACTATCAATTCAGTGATTAAAATAGGATTTTTGTCAGGATTTAAAATAGATAAAATCGAACCGAGCATATTTGACATATCTATTTCTTGTCCTAAAACATTAGATATAAATTCTGTCAAAAGCGAGATGTCATCAAGACTAAGCGAGAGTTTTGATTGTGAAAGCTCAATATAAATTACATTATCTACAAGATAGAGTGCAATGTCTTGACCTAAGATAGTAGTGGTAAGCGAGAGATACATTTCATCTTTAAATGACAAGATATAGTCAAATGTAATATCGGTTTGTTTAGCTGATAATTTAACAGATCCGCTTAAATAATTGCTGTTTACAATATCTAATACGCTTGAGATTGTAGGCAAAAGCAAATTGATGTCATGATAGTATTCTACGTTTTGCGAAAGTGATATTTCAGTGTAATTTTTATTTGTAAGAAGTAGATCAAAACTATCGGTATCAATGTTAACAAGCGAAAGTTTTTCTCCATCTAACGATAGTGTTATTGTTCCAAAATCTGCATTAATTATTGTGTCAGAGCCATTGCATTCAATTGCGTCTAAGAATGAAAGGTCGATGTTGCTTATATTTGCAATACTTGAAAGATCAAGTTTTGTAAAGTCTATGTTTTCAAGTAGTTTCATTATATCCTTGTTTTGAAGGAAATCAAGCAGAGTGCTAATCAATTCTTCTGGCAAGGTAATATTAAAATTCTCTTGTAAGAATGTATTTAATTTGCTTAGGTCGTTAAGATCAAATTTGAAATAGATATTGCCGATTTCTGCAAATATAACATTGTCTTTGAATAATAATTTGGCTTGCAATTCTTGATAGTTAATGATTGCGCCTAAAGTGGCATTTTCAATATCTAAAGCCACTTCGCCAGCAAATTCTTGACCAGCAAGATCGAAGTTTAAATCAAACGCCATTTGATCGCGTGATAGGATGTCGCTTGCGATTGTCAAAATGTTTGTTATGTCCTTGTACTCGCTATCGCCTTTTTCAATTATCATCTCGTCTGGATAGTTGATTTGACCATTTACTTCAATGCTCATGCCATTGTCAGAAAGGGTAAGAGCAGGTAAATTTATTCCAATCAAGTTATATAATCTATCACAAATAAGTTGAAGGTTTACATTTACTACAGGAAGAGCAATGTCAAGAGTTATATTATCTTTAGTCTTTGTTTCTTCAAAGTTGTTAAGCATGATGAGAATATCGTCAAGTGAAAGGGCGTCAAGATCAAATCCAACTTCGGCAAGTATAGGTTTGACAACGCCAAAGATGCTTTGGAAAAGATTTTCTGTTCTAAAGGATAAGCTTTGATCGCCAAACTGCATATAAACAACGCTATCTAAATATTCTACACTTATATCAAAAACAGCACTATCATTCGAAACAAGATTGACATCAAGACCAAGCTCTGTATTTTCGCTATCGCTCATATCAAGATTTGCATCGATTGTAAGATTGTAGTTTGCTTCGGGTGAAGATAAATTCAAATTGATATCAGCATCTATTCTCTCACTTGCTGTAATATTATCTACGATTTTGACAAGCTGATATGGCGGAGTTTCGCTTGATGATCCCGCATTGTTTTGAAGGAATGAAGAAATCTGGATAGCACCAAATGCCGATGCTATCGAGATAACCATGTATAGTAATGAATATAAGATTATTTTCTTTTTCATATAAGTCCTTTTTTATCTTTTGTCTTTGTCTTATAGTAAGGTGAATATCTTTAAATTTACTATGACAATTTAAAATTGGATTTGTGAATATGTTTGCTTTTGCCTTTCATTAATCATAGAAATTATGGATTTATTGATAATTTGTTTTGTGCATTTTTGTATGTTGTTATTTGTTTAAAATAGTTTTACTTTCAACCTAGCAGTGCTTATTTTTTAATAGAACTTGTGAGTTTTAAGAAAGGTTAGTCTTTTAAGTTGCTTTTTAATTTCTACTTTATTTAATCAATCTTTAGACCTTAATGGAAGGTTAGCTATTTTGATAACTGCCATCAAAGTAGAAATTTTGCTTTAGGTTACCGCTACAACCAACACCAAATCCCATTTTCACCGCATTATAATCTTCTTCAACGTATGTTGAGATTAAGTTCCAATCTTTGTCCATGACAATGGTCTGTGTAATATTGTGGAAATATGGATCGGCTTCGAGTTGTCCAGTTCTTCGCACTTGTCTATAGTAGTTGAGAACGCTATAGATAGGATGAAGTTCAAAAGTCATTGAATAGTAGCCGTTTTCATCTACTACAATTTCAATATCGCTATTTAGTACGGTTTTTTCAGAAATGATATAAGGATTAAGAACGTTTAAAAGTCCGCCAGTCAATTCTTGGTATTCGGAAGGGGTTAGCGACTCGGCAAGTTCCCATTCTGCAGAAGTTGTGGTGATAGTTCCGCTTTTGCCGTTGTATATGTCTATATTGCCGACCGCTTCACCATCTTCATTTACTGTCATCTCGTCATGGAAAGCAATGGTAATAAAGCCTGTACTGATACTTTCGAAAGTATATAGACTGCCATCAAAGGTTTTTAAACTATAGACAGTCTGCGAAGTACCCATAGATTTTACAAGACCTTCAGATTCAATCACAAGTTCGCTTTCATTCTGCGCGTTGTACATGGCAAGTAAATAATTGTCAATTGCCGATAGCTCAGAAGGATTTTCAATTCCAAGAGATTTTGCCTTTTCTACCCAATTAAGTTTATCGTTTTCTTCAGTAATTCCAAACAGCGAGGCAAATCTTTCGTCAAGGTCTGGCATATAGTCGGCAACAACATATAATGAGTAATCAACTTTGCTTTTAAGCGCGTAATTAAAATACCATACGCCAAGTCCGCTTCCAGTAAAGATTCCTAAAACAAGTATAATGCCGAGAGCCCTCATATTCTTTTTGAATGTACCTTTTTGGTACTCTTTCTCTCTCTTTTCTTCTTCCTTTTTCTTTTGTTTCAGTCTTGCCTTCTCGTCTTTAGAAAGTTTTGGCTTATGCAAGAGATCTTTAAGCGTTTTTTTGTTGTGCTCTTTGTCAGCATCAATATTTTCATTTTCGATAGTTGCCTGATTTTCAGATTCGCTTAAAGCGAGATTTTCTTTATTTGAAGAAGAATTGTTTTCTTGATTTAAAGGCACTTGTCCACTTGCCTGTGTAGCGCCTAAAAAAGAAGCGTCTTGTTCTTCGCCGATAAAGTTTTCTTCTTTTATATTTTCAATGCTTATATCTGCATGTTTATCTTTTTTCTTGCTCATTAGTTGCTCCCTAAAGGGCATGGCTTGCAAGAATGCATTTGTTATTCAATATATTATATGTAGATATGACTTGTCCATGTTAGATTAAAATTATTTTGACAGCCAAAAAGATTTTTAATCTGGCTTTAAAAGTGAGAGAAAAGTTTAGTTTGTTTTAATATCTAACATGACGCTAAAATCATGAGTAAAGTCAAAGTAGTTATCAAGTTTGCATTATGAAGCCGATAAACCCGTATTTTAAAGCCTAAAACCCTAAAAACAAACTAAAAATCAAGTCTAGTAAATAAAATCTTATTGTAATCGGTCAAATATGTGTGTTTGCCCAGGAAATTCAGGTATTTTGTGGCAAAATCTTGCCTACATTATGATTATAATATATAAAATAATTATTGTCAACACTTTGACGATATTTTTATAAATTTTTTTTGTTTTTGTTGCTTGCAAAGCTCTATTAATTCAAATGCATTTGCAACTGAGAAAAGCGGTCTAAACTTTATACAATTTTGTGTATAAATATACATATTATTGCATAAATATTACGCGATATAAGTCTATGAATTATAAGAAAATTGTGGTAGCGAAGATGCTATTTAACATTCTTGTGCTTGTAGATTTTGATAAGTGAAGTATGAATATTTCTATTTAAATTTTCAACATGAAAATTGATTTGAGATATGCAAAAATTTAATTGAAAAAAGTATAAAAAATACTTGACAAAATAGTAGTTATTATATAAAATATAAAAAGGTCAAAACGAGAGTATGATTTTTATTTGATTAGCCCCCAGATAAAAGCCAATTTCGATTGATTAAATTATAGAATATTTCGGAGGAAAAGTTAGTGAAAACTTATATGGCAAAACCGACAGACATTGAAAGAAAATGGTATGTCGTAGATGCAACTGATGTTCCACTTGGAAGAGTGGCTACTATGGTTGCTGATATATTAACAGGAAAGAAAAAGACAATCTATACTCCACATGTTGATTGCGGAGATTTCATCATCGTTACTAATTGTGACAAAATTGTGCTTACAGGAAAGAAACTTCAAGACAAGAAACTTCGTTGGCACACTGGCTACATCGGTGGACTTAAGGAAGTTGGTTATGACAAACTCATGAAAGAAAATTCTCCAAAAGCACTTATGGTTGCAGTTAAGGGTATGCTTCCAAAGAACTCTCTTGGAAGAAAGCAAATTACAAGACTTCATGCTTATAAAGACGGCACTCATAATCATGAGGCACAAAAGCCAGAAAAGCTTGAGTTAAAAGGAGCGAATGACTAATGGCAGAGAAAAAGACAGTTAAGAATAACAGCCAAATAATTTCAACTGGTAGAAGAAAGAAATCTATCGCTAGAGTTAGATTATTTGCAGGTAGTGGAAAATACATTGTAAATGGTAGAGATATGGGCGAATATCTTCAAAGAGATACTTTGCTTTTAGTTGCTCGTCAACCATTTGATATCACAAACACTGGTGATAAATATGATGTTATCGTAAAGGTTGTTGGTGGTGGTATTTCTGGACAAGCAGGAGCTATTTGCCATGGTATTGCAAGAGCACTTGTTAAAGCTGATGAAATGCTTAAGAAAGATCTTAAAGAAGCAGGACTTCTTACAAGAGATCCTAGAATGAAAGAAAGAAAGAAATACGGTCTTAAAAAGGCTAGAAAAGCACCTCAATTCTCAAAGAGATAAACATTTCAAAGATATTTCCGCATGGTTTTCATGCGGATTTTTTATATCAACTAGGCATTGACTATATTTTTGTTTTATTTATTGAGTTTAAAGGTAATCAAAATTTAAGCAAATCAATTGATTAATTTTTATTAATAGAATATAATATATACATGGAAAAAATATATGATATATTGATTGTAGGCGGAGGGCCTGCGGGAATTAGTGCTGGCATCTATGCAAAAAGAGCGGGTAGAGATGTCGCTATCCTTGAAAAATTTATGCCGGGTGGTCAACTTGGACTTATCGGTCAAATTGAGAACTATGCAGGATTTAAAAGCATTGATGGCAACGAACTTGCCATGAATTTCTTTAGCCATGCACAAAGTTTAAATATCCCTTTTATAATGGAAGAAGCGAAGGAATTTGCCAAAGTTGACGATTTGTATAAGATTACAACTCGAGGTCAAATTCTTTTTGCAAAGGCGATTATTTTAGCGCTAGGCAGTCATTCAAAAGAACTCAATATCCAAGGAGAAAAGGAGTATAAAGGTAAGGGCGTGAGTTATTGCGCACTATGCGATGGCAACTTTTTCAAAGGTAAGGATGTGGCGGTTGTTGGCTCTGGTGACTCAGCATTTTCTGATGTTGAATATCTATCTAATATATGTAACAAGGTCTACTTGCTTACTAAAGACTATCTTAAAGTCAAAAACTATGCAGGTGATGAGTTTAGTGATAAGACAAATGTCGAGGTGCTAAAAGGTGCTATTTCACAAAAGATTTCTGGTGGAATGACAGTTGAAAGCTTAGAGTTTTTGCAAGACGGAACTCTTAAGCAGGTGAATGTAGATGGAGTGTTTGTTGCTATTGGCAGAAGCCCTGACACCAAATCGTTGCAAGGGTTTGTTGAAATGAACGAAGGTGGTTTTGTCAAAACAGACGACAAGATGAAGACATCCTTAGATGGAGTATATGCTTGTGGCGACTTGCGAGAAGGCAGTTTAAGACAGATTGCCACTGCAGTCGGCGATGGTGCAATTGCGGGAACTGAAGCTAGCAAATATGTACTTTTATATAATTACAAGCATAAAAATGACAAATAAAATCAATGCAAAATGCAAACGAAATCAATAAAAAAGATGAGATTTTGTTTAAGATAATCTCATCTTTTTTTTGCATAATTATACATTTTTTAAAGTATTAAATTTTCTATAAATTTTGCTTTTTAGTGACAGATAATCAATCCCTTTTCAAGAGCATAATAAGAGCATAGTCCACGCATTGGCATTACTCTAATTTCTTTAAAGTTGCATTTTGATTCTATATCCTTTTTTATTGAATTGGCATCATCTTCACAGAAGCAGTGAGTGATGATAAGGGTATCGTTTGAATAGTCTTTAGATTTCTCTTGAATCATTTGGACAAGTTTTGCAAAGCAATTCTTGATGCCTATAATTTTTTTAGCAATTTTGATTTCGCCTTCGTGTGCAATGCAAATAGGGCGTATAACAAGCGTTGACGCAATAAGACCAGCAATCTTACTCATTCTTCCATTGTTTACAAGATTATCAAATTTTTGAAGAATAAAATAAAGACTTCTTTTATCACGATATTCAATAATCTTCTCTTGTATTTCTTCAAAAGATAATCCCTTCTTTATTAAACTTACAAGCTTGTCTACAAGCAGAATCTCAACTCCGCTTACAGCCTTAGAGTCAATTACAAAGACATTATCTGCTTTTTCGTAGGATTGTTTTGCAACTATGGCAGAATTGTAACAGCCAGAAAGTTTAGAAGTGATTGTCACAACAAAGGTGTATTCAGCCTTTTCGAACTCCTGCAAAAAAGACTGAGGTGCAGGGCAAGCACTTGAACTTTTTTTAGACTCATGCATGTCTTTTAGCATTTTTTCTATCTCAATATTGTCGTTATCGATATATTCACGATCGCTTACATTTATGGTAAGAGGCACAACGCTAAAACCAATTTCTTCATCTTGCAAATAATCGCTTTTTAGGTCAGATGCACTGTCAACTACAATTTGAAATTTTTTCATATTCATTCTCCAGTCGATTTTTATTTTAATTTTTATTATGATCTATTATTCTATCTAATATATATTAAATTATATAGACAAAAATTACAATACATTTATTAGCAAAGATAAACTTTGTATAGGACATATTATAAAACATTCAAACAAATATTCAAAACAAAAATCAAATATTAATAACCTAAAAATCAAATTTAAGTGACGAAATAATCAAAAATTTGTCAAATTTCTACTCTTGTGGATGAGGTGAAGGGTTGATAAAGGATGCAAGATCGCTCGCAAGCCCAATTTTGCCATATTTCTTATTTATTTCATCAACTATAATTGAGTAGTCATTTTTAGAACTATCAAAGAGCGATAATTGAATGATTTGACTACTACTTAAATTAAAACATTTGACTCGTATCGCGCGAATTGGATAGTTATATTTCCATATCTTTTCTATCAGTTTTAAAGCGTTTTCTGCAATTTGTTTAACATCTTGAGTTGCCCTCATTTTGCAAGATGAGTGAAAGGTTTTTAGATCTTTATTTTTAATAGTCACAGAAATTCCTTCAGCTTTAACCTTGTGTCTTATCATCCTTTTTGATATCTTTTGTGCTAGAAAATAGACAACCTTAGTTATATCTTCCTTACTTATGATGTCACTTGTGGTCGTTGTACCATTGCCTATGCTTTTAGGTGGAGGTAATTTATAATAATCTAAAACTTCATTTTTACGCTCACCGAGCAAATCTTGTTTAAGTCTTAAACCATTTATTCCCATAAGGTCTTGCAAGAAATCGTCTTCCAGTTTCACAAAGTCGCCAATAGTTTGGACATCAATACTATTGAATTTTTTCTCTAGCCGTCTACCTATTCCAACGATTGAATTGAGTGGCAGTGGATAGGTGATTTCTTGAAAATTTTCTCTCGATATGACTGTAGTATAGTCGGGTTTTCGTAGGTCCGAGCCAAGCTTTGCAAATATCTTAGAGAAAGACACGCCAACAGATATAGTAAAGTTGAATTTTGATTTTATTCTCTCTCTTAACTCGTCTGCAATTTGCACACCAGTCTTATTTAAATATTTTAAACTATCTGTTACATCCAGCCAGCACTCGTCAAGACCAAGTGGCTCAACAAAATTTGTATACTCAAGATAAATTTGATGAAGTTCATAGCTTATATTTTCATATAGATCATAGTGTGGCGCAAGACATACAAGGTTTGGACAAAGTGCCATGGCTTCTCCAATTACTTGCCCAGTTTTGACACCATATTTTTTGGCGATCTCATTTTTTGCAAGTATAATTCCTGTGCGCTTCTTAGGATTTCCTGTGACAGCCACAGGCTTTTCTTTTAATTCGGGTTTTGTAGCACACTCGCAAGACGCAAAAAAATTATTTACATCGGCATGTAAAATAACTCGCTCTTTCGTTTGATTTTTTTCTTCCATTTATTGTATAATTAGAAAAATTGCTAGATTTTATGCAAAAAAGTTAGAAGCAGTTTGCATACCTAATTTTTTCGGTCAAATTAATGCAGATTTTTTCAGCCTTTTGCTAGCAAACTTGCAAGTCGAAATCAAACACAAAGAAGGATTTTTATATGGAAAGAAAAGATGATAATTATGTTTTAATAAATAAATTTAAAAATATGTATGTTTCCTTTTTATCGCCACTTACAAAGTATATAAAAATTGATAAAGACAACATTGAAGATATAGAAAAGGCATTGTCAGAACAGGATATTCAGTCGCTTGCTCGTCTTACAATCCTTGACAATGTTCGCGGGGGTGTCAAAGAGTTAAATCTAAAAGTGCCTCTCATAAGTTTTGGAAAAAGCCTTTTAAAAGAGTATGGACTTAATGGCAATATAATTGTAAGCGGAAAGAAGATAAAGGATATTTCTTCACAAGACCTTGTTGGTGATAGGTTGATGGTGGAAATTGAGAGTTTACTTGACTATAGCGAAGATATTTTAAGCGAAATCTCTTCGCTATGTGGAAGCCTAGATTTGCCTATCATTATAAGAATAGGGCAAGATCTTGAAGAAGTTGGAAAAATCGTCAATAAATTCTCTTCTTCGCCTATAGAAACGCTTGAAAGTTTTGGCTTTTTAGATAGAAAATGCTATATATATGGTCTAGAGTATGTTGATAAGGATGATCAAAAACTGATAAAGGACTATGAGGCAACGTGCATATTTAGTCCGCAAAGTGATGCAAAGGCGGGACGCGGAGCAATAAATCTATATAATTTCATTTATAATGATATAAAATTTGGTTTTTCAAGCGAAATCTGCTATAATGTTGATATGCTACAAGAGGGCAAACTTGCTTTATTTAATACATCAAATCTTATGTATGAAAGCGATTTAATTGATTGTGACATACTTTTAAACGCACTTTTAACCGAAGATGATAGTGATAGGCTAATACTTGATCTATCGTCAAATGAAGTGCCTGAGAACATATTTGATAAGCATATTGAACTCGATAAATATAGTGACGATTATGCGAGATTAAGTAAAATTGCCATCGAGATTGCAACAAAGATAAAGGAGAAAATTTAATGGATATAGTAGAACAATTAGCACAAGAATTTGGACTTAAAAAGGAATATTCACAGAATATTATCAATCTTTTAGATGAAGGCTGTACAATACCTTTCATCGCAAGATACCGAAAGGAAATGCACGGCACATGTGACGATCAGACACTGAGAGCTTTTAGTGATAGATTAAAATATCTTCGCTCTCTTAATGAAGAAAAAGACAAAGTACAAAGGGCGATTACCGAGCAAGGCAAATGGACGGATGAAATTGCCGAGGCGCTATCTCAGGCAAGGACTTTGACTGAGGTTGAAGACATCTATCGTCCATATAAACCAAAGAGAAAGACAAGAGCTTCTGTTGCTATCGCTAAAGGGCTTGAACCTCTTTGCGATATACTTGAAAAACAGAGTAAAGAGTATATCATTGAAAAAGAAGCAGAAAAATTTATCACAGAAGAAGTCCCTTCACCTCAAGATGCCATTGCAGGTGCGAAGGACATCTTAGCAGAGCGTATTTCTGACAATGCAGAGCTGAGAAAAGAACTCCGTGCGCTACTTGAAAATAAAGCGACAATTGAGTGTCAGCTTCTTGAAAATGAAAATAATTTAACCTATGAAACCTATGCAAATTTCAAGCAGGAAGTCAAAAATTTGCCAAGTCATAGAATACTTGCTATCAATCGTGGCGAGAAAGAAAAGTGTTTAAAAGTTGACATTATTGTAAATCGTGAACTTGCAATCGGTATCATAAATAGTTTTTATAAGAAAAACAATGAAGATACTGATAAACTTATAGAAGAAACCATCGATGACGCTTACGATAGACTGCTGTTCCCTTCCCTTGAAAGAGAATGTCGCAATAATCTTACGGATAGGGCAAATGAGCAGGCAATCAAGATGTTTGAAGTCAACTTAAAGCCTCTTTTGATGGAAGCACCACTGAAAAATAATGTAATCATGGGACTTGACCCTGCATACAGAACAGGCTGTAAAATTGCTGTAATCGACCAAAACGGAGATGTGCTTGCAACAAGCGTTGTTTATCCAACTCCACCTCAATCAAAAACAGAAGAATCCATAGAGGTGTTAAAGAAACTGATAGAAAAATATAGAGTTGACATAATCTCAATCGGTAATGGAACAGCATCAAAAGAAGCAGAGATTTTTGTTGCCGAGCTTATTAAACATGTATCGCGTCCTGTAAGCTATGCAGTAGTAAGTGAAGCGGGTGCTTCAGTCTATTCAGCATCAAAACTTGGCGCTGAAGAATTTCCTGACTATGATGTTTCACTTCGAAGCGCAGTTTCTATAGCACGAAGATTGCAAGATCCACTTGCTGAACTTATTAAGATAGATGTTAAGAGTATTGGTGTTGGACAATATCAGCATGATATGCCACAAAACAGACTTACCGAGGTGCTTACAGGTGTTGTAGAGGACTGCGTTAATAGTGTAGGCGTTGATATCAACACGGCAAGTCCATCACTGCTTAGCTATGTATCTGGACTAAATATGTCGATTGCAAAAAATATTGTGGCATATAGAGCCAAAGTAAAAGGTATAAAGAATAGAGATGAACTTTTAAATGTGCCAAAACTTGGACCAAAAGCATACGAGCAATGTGCAGGTTTCTTGCGTGTAGTTGGTGGAGAAGAAATTTTGGATAACACAGCTGTGCATCCTGAAAGCTATCCTGCTACAAAGACACTTCTAAAGATATTCGATATGACTGAGAGCGATATAAAAAGCGGAAATGTGACCAATCTTCCAAATTTAATCAAGTTAAAAGGGGAAGATAAGGTGGCAAAAGAATGTGGTATAGGTGTGCCAACTCTAGAAGATATTACAAAAGAATTGCTTAAACCAGGGCGTGATATCCGCGAAAGTATGCCAAAACCTGTACTTCGCAGTGATGTCATCACTATGGAAGATCTAAAAGAAGGCATGGTCTTTGATGGTGTGGTAAGAAATGTCATAGACTTTGGTGCTTTCGTTGATATCGGCGTGCATCAAGATGGGCTTGTTCATATAAGTCAAATTTCTGACGCTTTCATCAAGCATCCTAGCGAAGTTTTGAAAGTAGGACAAAGAGTCAAAGTAAAGATCTTGAGTGTAGACCTTAATAAAAAACGAATTTCACTTACTATGAAGGGTATTGAAGAAGAATAGTGACTTTGGTGGAGATTTGTATGGCTTGATGAGTAATATACTCGAGTTTTAGATAAAAGTTTGAGTTTGAATAAGGCATTTGCTTGCAAAATTGTTGTTTTTACAACAATTTTGCGTGAAAACCTGCAAGGTTTTCGCAAAAAGGCGTTGCCTTTTTAAGCAAATGCCCATTGTCTATACCCAAACCGAACTTTAATAACTTGCTATATTCTTTCAATCAACAATAATCGTAAAGGAGTGAATATGAACAAATGTCCATATTGTGATACGACCTATAATGAAATTTTGCAGACTGGATTTGTCGGTTGTGCAAGGTGCTATCAAGAAATAGAGCCTTTAAAGGAAGCGGTAAAAAAGATGTATCTAAATAAAAAACATAAGGGAAAGGTTGTAAAGGTGGATAGTGGAAATTTATGACAATATCGCCATTTCTTCAAGGATACGACTTGCAAGAAATGTAGATGGACTAAAGTTTTATACTAAACTTCAAAGTGATATTGATGCAAAATATATCACAAATTCTGTCATGAAAACTCTTGAAATGTTTGATGTATTCAATTTCCTATCACTAAAAGAATTATCTTTAAACGAGTGTAATGCACTTTTTGAAAAGCATTTAATCAGCAAAGAACTCATACAAAATAAAGATATATCATCGGTTGCGATAAGTGAAGATGAAAAAATAATAGTGATGATAAATGAAGAAGACCATATAAGAGAGCAGTGTCTTGAAAAGGGCTTCAATTTATACAAACCATATAGACGACTTGAAAAAATAGATGATCAGATATTGAAAAGTATGCCGATAGCATTTGATAAAGATCTTGGTTTTATCACGGCTTGTCCAAGCAATTTGGGTTGCGGGATGCGTGCTAGCGTCATGCTTTTTTTGCCAGCTATAGAAAAGAGTGGCAAGATTGAAAAACTGTTTAGCGATGCTAAGAATAGCGGTCTAACAATACGCGGAATTTTCGGCGAAGGCTCAAAGGCGCAAGGATATTTTTATCAAATTTCAAATTCTTCATCACTAGGCTATAGTGAAGATGAAATCATTGATATGGTCAGTGAGTTTATATACAATGTATGCCAGCTTGAAAACCAAGAAAGACAAAATTTACTAAATTCTAACCAAGAAAAATTAAAAGATGATATATTTAGAAGTTATGGAATTTTAACAAACGCTTTCAGCCTAAAAGAAGATGAAATGATCGAACTTTTGTCGCAGGTAAAACTAGGTCAGGTGCTAGGTTTTATTGATATAAAGAATGACGATAAATATCAAAAACTCTATCATGAGGGAATGAGCGCAAATTTACAAGAAATTTTTGAATTTTTTGACAAAAAAAAGGAAAATATCATAAGAGCAGAGTATATTTCTAAAGAAGTGAAAAATTTAACGCAAAGGAGGTAGAATTTATGAATTATCAATCTTCATCATATTCGGATAATATTCAAAAAGTCATAAAAAATGCAAGCAAATTTGCCTTACGTTTTGGCTCAAATCTAATAGGAAGTGAGCATATTTTATATGGACTTACAAGCGTAAAAGACTGCCTTGCAAGTCAGTTTTTGGCTGAAGTTGGTGTGACTGAGCCAAGCCTTTTTGAATTTTTTGAAGATAATATAAGCGAAACAAATATTCTCTTTACAAACGAAGTTGAAATGACTCCGCGCACTAAAGATCTTTTTAAAATTGCTCAAACAATTGCTTTGCAGATGAACCACTCCTTTATTGGCACCGAGCACCTGCTTTTAGCACTTCTTTCAAGCAGTGGAAGCGTTGCCTATAGAATACTTGTCGGACAATATGGCGTGGATGTGGAAGCACTGAAAAATAAGGTCGTAAAGGCTCTTTCAGCAGGTCAAAATACAAGTGATGAGAGTAAAAAAGAGAATGCTAACAATCAGCAGGGAAGTACTCTTCCAGAAAAATTGCTTGATATGGGTACTGATATAACTCTCAAAGCAAAAGAACATAAACTAGATCCTGTAATCGGCAGGGAAGAGGAGATACAAAGAGTTGTTGAAATTCTTTGTAGAAAAACCAAAAATAACCCTGTTCTTATTGGAGAAGCAGGCGTTGGCAAAACTGCGGTAGTTGAAGGACTTGCTCAAGCAATCGTTGCGGGCGATGTACCCCAGATTTTAAAAGACAAGGTCATTTATTCACTTGAGATAGGTGGACTTATGGCAGGCACAAAATATCGTGGTGCTATGGAAGAAAAATTGAAGGATGCAATCGAAACTATAATTGCAAGCAAGAATATAATCGTCTTTATCGATGAAATTCACACCTTGGCGCAAGCAGGAAGTGAAAAGGGAGAAACCTCTCCAGCGGATATGTTAAAACCATATCTTGCAAGGGGAGAGATGCAGACAATTGGTGCAACAACAACCGATGAATATAGAAAATTTATCGAGAAGGATAAGGCACTTGAGCGTAGATTTCAGCCTATCATGGTAAATCCACCAAGTGTTGAGCAGACCATTCAGATTTTGAAGGGGCTTCGTGATAGTTATGAGGCATTTCACAAAATCACTATCACCGATGAAGCAATCGAGGCCGCTGCAACACTATCAGATAGATATATTACAGATAGATCCTTGCCAGATAAGGCGATAGACCTTATTGACGAGGCAAGCAGTAAGGCAAAGGTCAACTATACACTGAAACCTCAAGAAATCAGACAACTTGAAGACAAAATCAAATCACTTTCTTCTTCTAGAGATGAAGCAAGCCTTCAAAGAAACTATGAGAAGGCAGCAAAATTACAATCTGAGATTATAAATTTAGAGAATGATCTTAAGAAAAAAGAAGAAAAATTTGACGCTAAAAAGGAAAAATCTGCAGTCAATTCAATAGGTGCAAACGAAATTGCTCAAGTAGTGGCAAAATGGACGGGTATACCTGTCACAAAGATTACCGAAAGCGAGAAGGATAGACTTATTCATCTTGAAGAAATCTTGCATAAACGCGTTGTCGGTCAAAATGAAGCGGTTGAAGCGGTCAGCAAGGCTATAAGAAGGTCGCGTGTGGGCTTGCAAGATTCAAAACGACCAATCGGCTCTTTTCTGTTTATGGGTCAGACAGGTGTTGGTAAAACCGAACTATGCAAGGCGATTGCAGAGGCTATGTTTGATGACGAAAACAATATCGTTCGAATTGATATGAGCGAGTATATGGAAGCGCATTCTGTTTCAAAACTTATCGGTTCGCCTCCAGGATATGTAGGCTTTGAAGAGGGCGGACAACTTACCGAACAGATAAGACGCAAACCTTACTCGGTAGTACTGTTTGATGAAATTGAAAAAGCTCATCCAGATATTTTCAATGCCTTGCTTCAAATTCTTGATGATGGCAGACTGACTGATGGTCAAGGTCGCACGGTATCCTTTAAAAATACAATCATTATTATGACTTCCAACCTAGGCTCTAGGGAAGTTAAAGAACACAGAAAACAACTCGGCTTTGGAAGCAATGATCAAGAGGAAGAAGTTGATACAAAGAAAATCTATATGGAAGCGCTTAAAAACAAATTTAAGCCAGAGTTTATCAATAGAATTGATGTTATATGTATATTCCAGCCTCTTACACAAGAAGATCTTGTCAAGATTGCAAAAATTCTCATATCTAATATAAATAAGAGATTGAAAGAGAAAAACCTTTCTCTTAAGATCACAGAAGATGCTCTTGAATTTATCGTGAAACAGGGGTCAAATTCTGAATATGGCGCAAGACCACTCAAGCGCTATATCCAACAGGAGATTGAAGACCAAATTGCCGAAAAAATCTTGCTTGGCTCGCTGAAAAATCAAGGGGAAATCGTGATAGACGAGGAAGATGGAAAACTTACATTTGAAAATGATTAAAAATAAAAAATATATCCAAAATTAATCAATATATTGCCTAAATTGCTTTGAAAATAAATAAAATTTTGCTAAAATCATACTAGGAGGAACATTATGAGAATTGACATAATAGAAAGAAATGGCTTTACAGTAAGCCAAAGATTAGACAGAATTTTAAGGGAGAAACTTACAAAGCTTGAAAAATATTTTGATGGTGATGTAAACGCTAAAGTTGTTTGCATGAAAGAAGCAAAACTTGAAAAACTTGAAATAACTATCACAAGCAAGGGTGTGCTTTATAGAAGCGAAGTTGCATCTGACAATATGTATAACAACATTGACCTTGCACTTCCAAAACTTGAAAAACAGATTGTTAGAAACAGCGAAAAGAAGAAAAATATCAAAGCAAAAGGTTCTAAACAGGAAAATTTCTTACCATTTGAGTTTATTGAAGAAGAACCTGAAGAACTTCCTGCAATTTACAAAAAGAAGACCTTTGATCTTGATCCTATGCTCATCGATGACGCAAGATTTGCAATAGAAAGACTTGGACATGATTTTTTTGTATTCTTAAATGCTGAAACAGGAAAAATAAACATACTCTATAAAAGACGTGATGGCAAATATGGCTTGATTGACCTTGTATACTAAAATTGATCTGAAACCCAAGGTTTTCAGTGTGTCGACAAATTAACAGACTGTAGAGAAACAAGCGAAGCAAGGCTCGAAAAATGCTCAAAGCCAGGAGTTTAGTACTCCTAAATGACTGGTTTTGGGCGTTTTTCAGTTAACGAAGCAAGAAAAATTATTTATAATTTTTCGGTCGCGCAGTTTATCTACAGTCTGAAACCTTGAGTTATATCTCAAGGTTTTTTTGTTGATCATTAATGATCATCATGGCATTACTACTAAATATTTATATTGTTTTTTGCCGAAAAATATTGATTATTAAATTATTTATGATATAATACTTTTAAGGTGAAATATGAAAATTAAAGATATTATTTGCGGTGTAAAAAATATAACACCATATACACAAAATAACATTAAATCAAACATTGAAACTTATGATCTTGTATACATTGATAAAAAACCTGACGAGTATAACGATCCTGACCAATTTTTGCAACTTGAATATCCCGAAGTAACTGATTATCATATTCTTTGTTGCAGGCGAGCTCGCCCAATACAGTTTAATGATGGCACTCGTGTATTTGGTAATTATTATTTGCGTTCACAATATAACAATTGGGTTACCATGGTTATTTATGGTAGCCTTGTGCGTACCTGTGAGTGCGATCATTATATCTATGGATTAAAGCCTATTATGCATCTCGACATCGACAAGTACCTGCAGTTAAAGAAAGATTATAATATCAGTACTAGCATAAACTTAATAGGTGAAAAATTTAAAAAAGATGCTCATCATGTTTTATATTTAGGCTCCTATCCGCAAAGTTATGTTGGAAAAGAATTGAATGAAAAATTAGAAAACCTTCACAAAGCATCAAATCTTACTCAAACAGGCAAACAATATCTTTATAGAACAAAGTATGATGAAAATACTAAAAAGATGAATTTTACGTTTAATAATGAATTTGTCTATAATGGCGAAAGATATGTTCGAACAAGGGTAGAAGAAAAAGACCTTGTTCTCAATGATTTAACAAATTTTAATGATGACTTTGCCTGGGTAAAAGTTGAACCAATAGAGTGGGAGATACTAAATTATGATCATTTGCCAAATTCGCTAAATTCAAATGGTGATGGAAGCGACAGCCAGATGATTATACGAAGTGAAAAATTATTTTGCGGAGGTTTGCCTTTCTTTCCAAGTCATAAAGAGATGTTCTGCTCAACTTGGCAAAACAGCACAGTACGCGCATATCTCAATGGCTTAAACATGGAAAACATTTGGACAGTAAATGGTGACAAAACTTTTAGGGGAAGCCACATGTCCTATGCATCAAATAAGGGCGGAAATTTCTCTGGAAAATTTAATTTTTTGGAAGAAGTTGGCTTTAACGATGAACTTGAAAAGATTGTAATAAAATCGGAACCTAAACAGAAAATAAATACCGAACAAAAAGAAGGTATCGAGTTAAAACAGAAAAAGTCCAATTTAAAAGAAAAATTATTTAACTTTCTCAGTGATAAAAGTAAATAGAAAGCAAAGATAAAAACTTGTAAAAGGTTAGACGCACGCAAACCCTTATACAAGTTTTTTTATATAAAATTAAACAATATAATTTACAAATTAGATTATGACAATAAAAAATCTCTCTTTTTTAAGAGAGATGATTTTATTTTAGTTTGCTTGTGATTTAAGTTCATCGAGCAGTTTTGCAAATCTAGCTTTCTTTCTATTTGCGCTGTTTTTGTGAATTACGCCATCACTGACAGCCTTGTCCATAACAGAAACAACTTCGATATAAGCTTTTTCTGCATTTTCAACTTCTTTATTTTCAATGCAAGCTTTGAATTTTTTGATAAAAGTGCGCACTTTTGTTTTAACTGCTTTATTTTCTAATGTTTTCTTTTCAATTATACGAACTCTTTTTTCTGCTGATTTAATATTTGGCATGTTTTTTCTCCTTTAGATTTCTTATTCTCACAAATTATAGCATAGTCAAAACCTAAAATCAAGTAAAATAAATATTTTTTTTATAATTTGTGCAAAATATTGTTATGTATGATTTAATAGATGAGAGTGGAAAAGATTTTTTAGGGTATGGCTACAAGGTGACAAAGGATAAAAAGTTTCCTTTGACATATTCTTCTCTTTCAATAAAAAATCAAAAAGAAAGCAAAAAACTTCAGATGGACGAAGGAGAATACTTTATTATAAATTGTCCGTCGCTTTATTATGAAGGCTATGATCTAGATCTAAAAATCGAAAACAAACTTCATGAAAAATTGCTACAATTCTTAAAAATTTTAAAATTAAATAGTAATTCAAAAGTGCTTATTGTAGGGCTTGGCAATCCAGATATCGCCTGTGACAGTTTAGGTAAAGTTGTATTTGATAGAGTAACAATAGATGTGACTAAAAAAGAAAATCATGTATACAAGTTTTGTCCAAATATATACTTTTCGACAGGAATAGAAAGCATAGATATGATAAAAGCCTTTGTAAGTCAAGTGAAAGTTGATTATATAATAGTCATTGACAGTCTTGCAACGAGAAGTCTGTCAAGACTTGGCTGTTCTATCCAGTTGACAACAACGGGGATAACACCGGGAAGTGCAGTCAATAGATTTGGCAAGAAGATTGATAGTAAAAAGATTGGCTTGCCTTGTATTAGTATAGGCGTGCCTTTTATGATTTTTGCAAAGCACCTTTCAAGTGATGCGCCAGATGATCTCATTCTTGCGCCTAAGGATATACGAGATAATATCGCACGCGTTGGTCTTATTATCGCCGAAAGCATAAATAAAACTCTATATAAAAGATAAATTGAACTCATATTTTTAATCTACTTTCAATATAAAAACCGAAAAGAACTCTAATTAAAAAAACTTAAAAAGATAGATAAAGAATATCAATTATTTAAAAGGTTTATAAAAGGAATGTAAAAAATGAACTATTACTTGCTTATTCCAGCAATAATCGTACTAATAATGTTTTTGCCTATTCAGTTTGAAGTGCGTGCTTCATTGAATTTTCATAATCTTTCAGGTGCAGTTGGCGCTTTTGTTTTTAAGAAAAAGATAATACATTCTCTTATTTGGATCAAGGGGAAAAAGATTGTTACTCGAAGTGAAGGAAAAACTGACACACAGGAGATAGAATTCAATGGAAAGGAGATTATCTTTTTGGAGATGTTTTCAAGTCAAATTAAGAAAAAGACAAGACTTAAAAAACTTGCAATCTATTACAACATTGGTCTAAATGATGCCTTTTTAACCTGCTATCTATGCGGAATTATAAATTTTATTATATCAATTTTGTTTGCCAGAATAAAAAGTGAAAGACCAACTGCTACACTTGAAAATAATGATACAGTTTCATATAATCTGTCAATTATGCAGGCAAGCGTTGTGCTAAAATTTTCGATTTCTTTGTTTGATGTGGTATATTCTTTGCTTTGTTCGGTTATTCTAACTAGGAAAAAACAAAAAGCCATAGCAAAAGAAAAAGCATGTCAAGAAAATAAAAATTTGGTAGGTCGCAAGGCAAAATCAGCTTAACTAAAGATGGCGATTATTGAAAGGCGGAATAAAAAGAAATCATTTAATGATTTTAAACCAAAAATGAAGGAGTAATTATGAAATTTTATAGCGGTGAAGACTCAATATACAATCTTATAGATGGTGCAATGGAAAAGATTAAAACTATTGTAGATTCAAGCACTGTCATAGGTGAAAAGGTTATAACTGAAGATGGGACTATCATAATACCGATCTCTCGTGTAAGTGTTGGCTATGTTGTAGGAGGAGGCGAATATGCCGACCTATCAGCAAGGCGAGTTGCAAATCATTTTCCTATGGCTGGAGGCTCAAGTGGCGGTATGAGTGTAAGTCCTGTAGGATTTCTTATTGAAAGCAAGGGTGAAGTTAAATTTGTCAATGTCGAGAATAAATCTCTATATCAAACTGTACTCAATTTATTCAATATGCTGATTGAAAAGCTTGACGATGAAAAGAAGGTGAGCGAAAGTGAAGAAGATGAAATTGACTAATTTAATTTGCCTATTGTTTGCTCTATTATTCTTGATTTCATCTCTGGCTGGCGGGATAAAACTTGCATTTACAAGGGCAAGCGCTGAATATGTAGAATTTACTGGCAAGGCAATGTGCGTGATGGAAGCAAGTAGCAAGCGGGTTCTTTATACTAAAAATGAAAATAGTACTCTAGCAATGGCAAGTACGACAAAGATAATGACCGCAATCACTGCGATTGAAAGTGGCGTAAATCTTGATACAATTTTCACAATCTCGTCAAAAGCTGTCGGCGTGAGTGGTACAAGTCTATATTTGAGAAAGGGCGAGAGATTTTGCCTGCGTGATCTTCTTTATGGACTTATGTTGATTTCAGGAAATGACGCATCTATAGCGATAGGCGAGCGTGTGGCTGGTTCTGTCAAAGATTTTGTTGAAATGATGAATGAAAAAGCGAGTGAAATCGGAGCAAAAAACACTCATTTTGACAACACGCATGGCCTTGATAGTAAAACTCACTATACAACAGCCTATGATCTTGCATTAATTACAAGTTATGCTATGCAAAATCAGACATTTAGAGATATAGTATCCACCAAGACCTATAAGATAACCAATGAAGATGGAAAAACAAGATATCTTCGTAATAAAAATAAACTCCTATTTTCAATGGATGGATGCAATGGCGTCAAAACAGGTTTCACCGATGATGCTGGAAGATGTTTAGTTACAAGTTGCGAGCATGACGGCATGGATATAGTCTGTGTTGTATTAAACAGCGGACCAATGTTCGAAGAAAGTCGAAGATTGATAGAAAAGGCATTTAGCGAATACAAATTGATCGACTTAACAAGTTTTTATACATTTCCACGCACTATAAATGTTGAAGAAGGTGAAGAAGAACAAGTAGAAATTGGAACGTTAGGAAGATTTTTCTATCCACTTAAAAATAGCGAACTTAAGAAAATAAAGATCACATATAACTTGCCACAAACCTTAGAAGCACCTGTAAGTAAAGGGGAAGTAATTGGGGAAGTTCAAATTTTTATTGATAATGACTTGCTTTTTAGCGAAAAAATATATACAATAAATCAGGTAAGGAGAAATTCTATCTGGCAAAAGCTAAAAGATTTGATAGAACAGTGGTAAAATGAGATTAAATAAATACTTAGCAACAGCTCAAGTTGCGTCAAGAAGAAAATGTGATGAAATTATTAAGGAAGGCAGAGTTAAGGTTAATGGCAAAACCGTGACCGAACTCGGCGTGACCGTCAATGAGAAGAAGGACAAAGTAAGTTTAGATGGCGTGCAACTATCTTTGCCTTCTTCTTTTGTATATTTAAAACTGAACAAGCCAAAGGGCTATGCATGTACAAATAGCGATGAAAAGGGACGCAAGACTATATTTGATCTAGTTGATTGTGACGAGCGTATTTTTTCAATAGGACGCCTTGATTATGATACAGAAGGACTGATCATTTTGACTAATGATGGCGACTATGCAAACAAAGTGGCACATCCACGATATCATCTTGAAAAGGAATATAAAGTTGCGGTAAAAGGACAGATTAAAGAGAGCGAACTTGCTGTAATGAGAAATGGAGTTGTGGTAAAAGGCGAGCGTATGCCATCATGTAAGATTAAATTTTTATCTTATGAAAACGATATTACAAAACTCTCTGTTACCATTGATGAAGGAAAAAATAGACAGATAAGAAGAATGTTTGAAGCAATTGGAAAGGAAATAACCTTGCTTAAGCGAGTAAGAATAGGCTCGGTAAGACTTGGCGGACTTAAACGCGGAGAGTGGCGTGACATGACTCAAGATGAGATTTCCGCTCTTGTAGGTGGAAAATGAATATAGCGATTATTGGTGGCGGAGCTAGCGGTCTAATGGCAGGTGGCTTGCTTGCCAAAAAAGGCTTAAAAGTAACCATTTTTGATAAAAATGAAAAATTTGGCAAAAAAATCTACATTACAGGTAAAGGAAGATGCAATTTACTAAATTTATGTTCGGTAGAAGACTACTTATCAAATGTAGTAAATGGTGCAAAATTTATGCAAAGTGCAATACATCAATTTTCGCCACAAGATTGCTTTAATTTTTTTGAAAAAAGTGGACTGAAATTAAAGGTCGAAAGGGGAAATCGTGTCTTTCCTGCGAGTGACAAGGCAAGTGATGTGACTAAGGTGCTATTGCATAACGCTCGCGAATGTGACTTACATCTCAATGAAAATGTTACAAATATTGTAAAAAAAGATGATAAATTTGTTGTAAAAACAACAAAATGCGAATATTTATTTGACAAAGTAGTGCTTGCGTGTGGTGGGAAAAGTTATCCAGCGACTGGCTCAACAGGAGATGGATATAAGTTTGCACATTCGTTTTCATTAAATGTTATACCGCCTTATTCAGCACTTGTTCCGATTAAGATAAAAGATGACTTTTGTGAAAATTTAAATGGACTACCACTTAAAAATGTAGCCTTAAAAGCACAAATAGACGATAAACAAATAAATTTATTTGGCGAGATGCTTTTTACTTATGATGCCATCAGTGGACCTATTGCATTGTCTTTGTCGAGTTTTATAAAGACAAGTAAAAATGTTACTCTATCAATTGATTTTAAACCAGCGCTTGATCACCAAAAACTTGAAAATAGATTGCTTCGTGATATTGAAGAAAAGAAAAACAAAAATTTGTCCGCACTGCTTTTAGGACTATTGCCAAAAAGACTTTGCGATGTGTTTTTGGATGTTGTAAATTTACCCAAAGAACTAAAAATTCACTCTTTAACCAAAGAGCAAAGAAAGAAAATTGTCGACAATCTTAAAGATTTTAAATTGACTTTTGATAGTCTTTATCCAATTGAAGCAGGTATTGTGACTGGTGGAGGAGTTGATTTAAAGGAAATCAATCCAAAGACAATGCAGGCAAAAAAAGTCAAAGGACTTTATGTAATAGGTGAGTGCTTAGATGTTGATTGCCTGACGGGCGGATTTAATCTTCAAACCGCTTTCTCTACAGCGTATGCTTTTGCAAATAACATTGAAAATTGATAAAAAAGTTTGCAAGAATGCATATAAATATATTAAAATATAAAAAAGGCAAAAATATTTTTAAAAATTATTTAACCATTATAGTGTATAATTTCGGCATTTTTTAGTTTTAATTTTTATATGTTTGAATTTGTAATTTTAAATTTTAAAGCCTTTTTAATTTAAAAAAATGCTTTTTATAAAAGGAGAAATATATGCTTCATCTTGCTCAATTTTTTCTTTATTTGCCATTTAAAATTTTATATCCAACTAAGATAATAGGTAAGAAGAATTTGCCAAAAGGTAGTTGCATAATTGCAAGCAATCATACGTCAAATCTTGATGCTGTAGTTTTTGCTTTAAACACATGGGAGAAAAAATACTACCTTGCAAAAAAAGAACTTTTTAAAAAGAAGTTTAATGCTTTTTTCTTGAAAAAGTTTGGTGCAATCAAAATAGATAGACAGACAAGTGATGTTAGTGCTATAAAAAACAGCCTTAAAGTGCTTAAAAACGGCAAAAAACTTGTCATTTTTCCAGAAGGAACAAGAGTGAATAATGAGAATATGGAGCTTGGGCAAGTTAAACAGGGCGTAAGTATGTTTGCGATTAAGGCAAAAACTCAAATTGTACCAATGTTTTTGCTTAGCAGACCAAAAATGTTTAAAAGAAATAAGATCTTTATAGGCAAGCCTTTTTCGTTAGATGAGTTTTATGATAAAAGACTTGATAATGAAACTTTGTCGCAAGCAACTTTGATTGTGGAAGAAAAAATGAATGAACTTCGAGAATTTGCTCTTAATTCTTTGACAAAGAAAAAGTAAAATGCTAGAATTTTCTATAAGAGGGTAAAATGGAAAAAGAAGTAAAAAAAGAAGAACAAAAAGAAAATGACACAAAGTTTGATATGTCAATGGTCGAAAAGACCTTCACAAGTTATAGACAAGGTCAAATGTTTGATGGCGTTGTGATAATAAAAAGAGATGATGGTTGTATCTTCAATATCGGTGGCAAAAACGATGCATTCTTGCCAAAAGAAGAAGCCGAAGACTATGAAAACATAAAAATCGGAGATAGATTTAAGGTTATTATCACAAAATCTAGAAATGAAGATGGTATGCTTGAAGTGTCAAAAGATAGGGCGGACAGCCTTATACTTGCAACTCAAAATGCAAATAAATTGAAACTTGGCAGTAAATTTTCCTTTGTAGTATCAAGGGCGACAAAAGAGGGACTACATTCTAAAATGGGAGAATTTACAATATTTGTTCCTTTCGCTCAAATTTCTAATCATACAAGAGATATTTTTAAAACTGTTGGCAAACATTATGACGCAATCGTTACCGAAATAGATAAGGAAAATAAATCAATAATTGCAAGTATTAAAATTCTAGAAGATCAAATAAGAGAAACAAATGAAACTTTATTTTGGAATAGTATATTTATCAATAAAGTTGTACGAGGAAGGGTTAAGAAGATTTTATCTTATGGCGCTATTGTAGAAGTTAGTGGAGTTGATTGTTTTATCCATATTTCAAATCTTGCATATAAGCATGTTGATAAAATTGAAGATATCTTGGAAGAAGGCAAGGAATATAACTTTAAAGTTATTGAAGTGGATAGAGAAAAGAAGAAGGTTGCACTTTCATTTAAAGCTTTGCAACAGAGTCCGCGTTTACTTGCTATTAAGGAGCTTCATGTAGGTGCAATTTATAAGGGAAGCGTGGTAAAACTTTTGGCATTCGGGGCTATTATAAAGCTTGAAAATGGAGCGACTGGTCTATTGCATATAAAGAATGCAACCGATAAAAACAATCAAAATATATATGATATTGTAAAACTTGATCAAAATGTAGAAGTTGAAGTTTTAGACAAAGATGAAGAGAATGAGCGTGTTTCATTCAAACTTGTAAGATAGTTTTAGGAAAGAGCAAATCTAAAAAATGAAATAATAACAATAAAACATTTTAATAAATTTAAAAAAAATGCGAAATAATTTTCGCATTTTTTAAGTTTGTCGACAAATTAACAGACTGTAGAGAAACAAGCGAGGCAAGGCTCGAAAAGTGGCTTAGCCACTCTCTATTGGGTTCCCTGAAAATCGTAAGATTTTTAGGGAAAAGGAGCAAACGAGCGTACCTGCGTAAAATTACAAAGTAATTTTCGCTTGAGCGTAGTTTGTGACGTAAGCCAGGAGTTTAGTACTCCTAAATGACTGGTTTTGGGCGTTTTATTTTGGGGTACCCCGTAAATGCTTTTGCATTTATGGGGAGAGGAAAAGG
>CALVML010000004.1 GCA_944345705.1 uncultured Clostridia bacterium
AAAAACATAATCAAATGTGCAGATGTGAAAATCACACAAAAAGAAAACATGGTCAAAGATATATTAGATGGCAAAGTGATTGTCTTGACCGATTTTTCAAATCAAATTATTGCTGTTGACCTTTTAAAATTTCCTACCCGTACGCCCTCAGAGCCACCAACTTCGCCAGTTATACAAGGTCCGCGTGAAGGTTTTGTGGAAGACCTGCAGACAAATATAACACTTTTGCGCAGGCGAATAAAGAGTGAAAATCTTGTCCTTGATGTGGTAAAAGTAGGAAGCGAAACTCAAACAAAAGTATGCATTACATATCTCGAAGGAGTGGCAAATAAAAAGATCATAAAGAAAGTTAAAGAAAAAATTTCGCAAATTAAAATTGATGGTATACTTGACTCCTATTACATATTGAGTTTTTTGGAAGATAGACCAAATTCACTTTTTAAACAAATTGGCAACAGTGAAAAACCAGACATTGTGGCATCTAAATTGTTGGAAGGACGAGTGGCAATAATTGTTGACAATTCGCCAATTGTATTGACAGTGCCATTTGTATTTATTGAAGACTTGCAAAGTAGTAATGATTACTATACAAATCATCACTATTCTTCTTTCGTGCGTGCGATTAGACTTTTGGGTATTTTGATTGCGGTTGTCGCTCCCGGCTTTTATCTAGCACTTGAACTATTTCATTACAGTATTTTGCCACTAAATTTTTTAATTACAATTGCGGACACCACTCAAGGTCTGCCTTTTACTCCATTTTTAGAGATCTTGTTTATATTTCTGCTGTTCCAAATTTTATATGAAGTTTCCTTGCGACTGCCAAGTTATCTAGGACTTGCAACAAGTGTAGTCGGTGCTTTGATTTTAGGTGATACGGGAGTTAAAGCGGGACTTATCTCTCCACCGGGAGTTATAATTGTTGCACTTGCAAAGATCGCTCTCTATACAATACCAGAAGAATCTTCACAAATTACAATATTGCAGTTTTTATTCATTATTTTAGGTGGTTCATTAGGACTTACAGGCTTAGTTGCAGGAATTGTGTATATCATCAACTATCTCAATGTTATAGACAGTTTTAACACTCCTTATCTTGCTCCTTACTCGCCAAGGATTGCAAGCGACTTAAAGGACGGAATCTTTACTGAGCCTGTAACAAAGATGAAGGGACTGCCGAAATCGTTTAGTCCAAATAAAAAGGAGCGGTCATGAAAGATACGATTTCAATAAGACAGGTTGGCGTATTGATGATTCTTTGTATATTTGCAAACAAAATTTTGCTTTTGCCTTCGCTTATGTACGAAACTTCTAAAGCGGACTCGTTATGGATAATTCTATTTCTCTTTGCGATTGATCTTCTTGTGCTAACTTTGATTTTTAAATTGAAAACTATTTATCCAACAACTAAATTATATGACATTTTGCAAAATAAAATTGGAAAGGTTTTGACAAAAATTATCTATCTTATCTTGCTTGTCTTTTTCATGTTTAAGGCTCTTTTAGTGTTTAGCGTGACTTATGTATACTTTAAGCACCAAATCTATAAACAAGATCTTATTTGGATAGCATTAATTTCATGTTTGCCTGTTATAAATCATGCGGTTATGTGTGGTGTGCGTGGCTTTTCAAGGACAATGGAACTCTTTATTGGAATAGTTTTGACAGGCTTTATCGCCTGCCTTGCATTTTCACTTTTTACACCGATCAGCATGCCATATTTCTTTGTTAATCAAGGTAAGGATCTACTAACATCATGCTATAGACATCTCTTTTCATTTGGTGACTATATATTTTTACTTCTCATTATAGATAAGATTGAATTTAAAAGGGGAGATTTTAAAAGGATATATAAATATGCCTTTAGCGGTATAATTTTAACACTTTTACTTTTCTTTCTTTTTTACAGCAAATATCAAGTAACAGCCTTTATGCACAACAATGCTCTTGCCGATCTTCTTGTCTTTTCAGTTGAATTCAACGCAGTCGGTAGGCTTGATATAATTGCCATGCTTACTATACTATTTATCACTCTCTTTCAACTGGAGATATTTTGCTATGGATTTTACGAGAGCATTCGTGGCATTTTTCCACTTCTCAAAAAGTTTTATGCGACTATAACTTTTGATATTATTTTCGGCTTGCTTTACTATATTTTTATAGGAAAATTTGAAATCATGGTCGCATTTGCAAGCCACTATCTTCCTATTCTTGCAATAGTGGTAAATTATGCTTTTCCTATTTTAATTTTAATAATTTACCTAATTGATATGCGAAAAGTTAAAAAAAATCGCGAAAATGTCTATATTTCTCAAGACGAAATTTCAAAAAGCAATCAAAATACAAACTTGTCAAGTGATGAAAGCAATGTTGCCTTGTCAAATCAAGATCAGGCAAGTTCGGAACATGGTGACAAGCAAAAAGAAAACTCTTTAAGCGAAAAAGCAAGCACGTTAAACAATCAAAGTGGTTTAAAAGGGGGAGAATATGAAATCAAAGATTAAATATTTCACAACTCATCCTATGATTTTAATACTTGTCATAATACTTATATTTTTTACTCCACTTGCACTATTCTCACCAGGTGAAAACAAAGAAAGGGGAATTGTTATTGCAGTTGGCATTGATAAAACCACTGAATATGAAGTTTCACTATTGACTTTTATTCCAACTGCCAACCAATCATATAAAGAACAGACTTCTCTTATTAGTGGCAAAGGTCAATCGCTTGGAGAAGCAATCTATAATGCACAAATTGCAATGGGACGAAGAATTGGACTTGCTCACGCAAAGACGACAGTTGTCAGCGAAAGCATGCTTGAAGATGATATTTGCAAGAGTATTGACTATATTTCTCGTATTGCATCACTTCCAGAAAATACAGTTTTTATCAGTACAGATAAAAGCGCAAAAGAACTTTTGCAGGCAAATGATAGCCTAGTTTCTAAGACCGGACTAAAACTTGAGCAAGTGATAAATTATAATGCTGAAAATTTATATATCTCTGATACATCACTTGAAGCGTTTTATAAAGGATATTTTGGTAGAACACATTCATCTATCATAGGTAGCCTTAAACTTAAGGAAAGCCCGTCTTCACAAGGCGGAAATTCGTCAGGCGAAAGTGGCACGCAAGGTGGCGGTGAAAGTTCTAGTGGCAGTTCAGGTAGTGGTGCACAAGCGTCTTCAAGTGGCTCTGCAAAGATGGAAATTGAAAATAACGGAGATGCTATTCTTTTAAAAAATGGAAAGATGGTTGCCAAACTCGATGTTGATATGTTAAATGGCATGAATATTTTAAACCCTAGATCTAAGCACCAAATTATCAATATAGAAGATATAGAAAAAGATGATCAATTAGTGAACATGGGATATCGCGTGGCTGATAAAAAGGTTATCATAAATACTAAATTTGAAAACGGCTATCCGCTTTTTGTTGCCGAGCTCATTTTAAGTGTTGATCTAGTTGAAATAGAAGGAGTAAAAGAAGGGTTAAAAGTCAATACTGAGTTTAGCAATGTAACAAATGAAGTTGCGACTAAAATAGAACATAAAGTCAAACAGCAGTTTACAAAGTCATTAAACCTTATAAGAGAATGTAAAGCCGATGTAATGGGTATAAACGACACCTTCCATAGAAATAATAGAAAAGAGTATGAAAAATATATTCGCGACAATGGTGGAGTTGATGAATTTTTAAATAATGTTATATTCAAACTTAACATTTTAGTCCAACCTGATTGATATAACCTTGTAAAATTTTATTATCCATCCTAGCGACCAAAATTTTGTCGATAAAATATATATAAAGTTTTAAATTTAATAAAATCACTCCTTATTTTGCTTGCCACAAAAAAAAACTTGTGTTATAATCATTGCATTGAGAATAAGGATAATAAGGAGAAAATATGAACGAACAAAAATCTAAATTCAAGTGGTCATACCTGGTAATTTTGTTTGTTATTGTACTTTTACTCATTTTGATTTTTACAAATAATGGCTATCAAGGGCAATATTTGTATGGTGGTATAAATGAAGTTAAAGAGCTTATCAATGGTACTCACCAAAATGAAGAAGGGCAAAACGAACAACTTATCGCTGTTTATTACAAGAATGACACAATGTACTTTTTAGTTGATGGCTCAGATTATGTAGGCAATTTTCCAACATACTCTGATTACTACATCCACTATGAATATGGAGATGGATTTGTACAAGAAGTTAGAGCGGCAATTGAAGAATATAACGCACTTCCAGAAAATGTAGCTAATCCAGATTTTACTGCAATTCAAATTCGTGTTGGCGTAGACGGCGTTAATGCATGGGATATCATTTACCCTATACTCTATATTGCATTCGGCTTATTCCTTGTTTGGATGATCTTTAGACTGTTAAACAGTTCTGGCAAGGGTGCAATGAGTTTTGGCAAATCTAGAGCAAAAGCATACACAACAAGCAAGGTGCGTTTCTCAGATATTGCAGGAACTGAAGAAGAAAAAGAAGAACTTAAAGAGATCGTAGAATTTTTAAAGTCACCAAAGAAGTTTACAGATCTTGGCGCGAGAATTCCAAAAGGTGTGCTTTTAGTTGGCTATCCGGGAACAGGTAAAACCTTGCTTGCAAGAGCGGTTGCAGGGGAAGCAAATGTGCCATTCATTTCAATAAGCGGTTCTGACTTTGTTGAAATGTTTGTAGGTGTTGGTGCTTCCAGAGTCCGCGACTTATTTGATCAAGCAAAGAAAAACAAACCATGTATTGTATTCATTGACGAAATCGATGCAGTCGGCAGACAGCGTGGTGCAGGTCTTGGTGGCGGTAATGACGAAAGAGAACAGACTCTCAACCAACTTTTAGTTGAAATGGACGGCTTTGAGTCTAACGAAGGAATAATAATCTTAGCCGCAACAAATAGAGCGGATGTTCTAGATCCAGCACTTCTTAGACCGGGTAGATTTGATAGACAGATCTATGTCAATGTGCCTGATGTTAAGGGCAGAGAAGGAATTCTTCGAATACACGCAAGAAACAAAAAACTCGATGACAATATAGACTTTAAGACTTTAGCCAAAATTACAGTTGGCTTTACTGGTGCGGATATTGAAAATATGCTCAATGAAGCAGCAATTCTCGCCGCAAGAAATAACAGGCCAAAGATCATCATGTCTGATATTACAGAAGGTATCAACAAAGTTATGATGGGACCACAAAAAAAGAGTCGTCTTGTCACTGAAAGAGATAAAAAGATCACAGCTTATCATGAAGCTGGTCACGCTATACTTGCAAAGAAACTTAAATATACAGACGAAGTGCAAGAAGTGTCGATCATTCCAAGAGGTATGGCTGGTGGATATACTATGCAAAGACCTGAAAATGACAATTCTTATCGCACTTACAACTATCTCATGGACGAAATTGCCGTTTGCATGGGCGGAAGAATTGCAGAAGAATTGATCTTTAAAGACATTACAACAGGTGCATCTGGAGATATTAATCAGGCAACGAAGATTGCTCACAATATGGTATACAACTGGGGTATGAGTAAAAATCTTGGCTTTATTAGCCTTGAATCATCAGGTCAAATTTTCATTGGCAGAGATTATCAAACAAAGAATGATTTCTCAGAGAAACTTGCAGCTGAAGCCGATGATGAAGTGAGAGCTATTATTGATTATAACTATAAGCGTGCAAAGAAACTTTTGGCGGACAATCAAGACTTATTAAATGAAATGGCAACCCTTCTTCTTGATAAGGAAACTATCAATAAGGAAGAGATTGATATGCTTATCGAAGGTAAAAAAGCAAGCGAAATTTCTGCCATTATGGACGAAAAAGCAAAAGAGCAGAAAGAAAAAGAAGAAAAACTTTGGAAAGAAAGAGCCGAACAAGAAAAATTGCAGGCATTAGAAAACAAGATCATCGAAGGTGAAAAACTATATGCTGGTGGAATAATCACAATAGAAGAACTTGAATCAATCAAAAAAATCTATGAAGAAATGAAAAAAAATAATAGTGACAAGGACAAAGATGGAGATACAAGTCAAGATCAATTAGTTGAGCAGGGCAAAGATTTGCTAAGTGATGCTCAAGAAAAAATCGCAAATTCTTCATCTCAAACCGAAAAACAAGAGGAAGTAAAAATCGAAGAAAAATCTTCTAAAATCGATCAAAGCGAAAGTGAAAAAGTCGATATTCAAGATACAAATTCTAATGACACAAGCAAGCAAAAAGAAGAGAATATAGCAGAAACAGACAGTCAAGCAAAACCAAAACGCAAATCTAGAGCAAAAAAAGATGATAAAGGGGATAAATAATGGACGAAAAAGAAAAAGTCGACCAAAATGTAAATGAGCAGATCGTTTCAAGCGATGATAGTTCTTTACAAAATGATGAAAGCACATTGTTAGCATCGAACGAAGCTGACAACAGTGATCAAGAGCAAAAAGATCAAAATGTTGAAATTGATTTGAAAAGCGATTTAGAAGCATCTAATGCAAGCGCACAAGTTGAAAGCGAAAAAGTGGTAGATGAAAAGAAAAAATCTCACAAGAAAAATCGCAGACAAAGAAAAGCGAAGATAGATAAAGATAAATCATTTGATCCGACAGCCGCGGCTGATGCTCCAGAAGAAGTTCAGCAGGTGCTAGTAAGTGTAAGTGATGAATATCTTCGCAAGAAAAGAAGAAAAAAGATAATAACTCTTTCAAGTATTCTTTCAGTAGTGCTTATTTTGTCAATTGCAATTATCACTCTTGCTTGCGTAAATGTCAATTTGAAACCTTTCTTTATTGAACCGCCTTCTTCATATACTATTGTGATTGATGGCTCTGAAAGGGCAACACTTACTATGACAGATGATGAATACAATGAATTTACCGAACTTTTTGAAAAGTCTATGCAAGTTAATGCACTTCAAGCGTTGTTTACTGGCAGACTAGGCGGATATAGAATAAATGAAGGCAGGCCTAGTACAGACAGCTTCTACACAAGCAATACAACAAAGGCTGACTTAAATTCTTCACTTGTTTCGACTCTTGGAAGCAATTATGTTAGAATGCGCTATAGTGTAGAGCAAAATCTTTTCAAATCTAACGGAAGTTATCAATATTCAAGTTTTGATACAACTAAAAAATTATGTTATATTGATATAGTATTCTCGCTAAGTACTGAAAACCAAGATAGCGATGTTACATTGTATTTTGGAACATATGCACAATCATCATCACAAGATGCATCTGCATATATCACAACTATTACAATCACCGCAAACACCTATGCTTTATATGATTATATTGTCAATGGTTAAAAATAAAAAAATAATAAATATTAAATATTGATAAATAAAAATAAATAATTAAATTTTAGCAAAAAATCAAAAAAATCACGATTTTAAATTAAATCGTGATTTTTTTTAAAATATTTATTAAATTGTTTATTTACCTTTAAAATAAAGCATTTTAGCTATTTTTATATTTTTTATTTTTGCTTAATAATTAAATAATTTTAATTTTTAAATAAAATTTAATCTTAAAATTATTTTTTAAATTTTATTGTTTTTGTAATAATTTAATAATTTTATCACGCAGTCTATCTAGACGCTTTTTATTCAGTTTAAGTACTACCAAAATAATTATTGAAACAAGCATAATTATAAAGAAGGTGAGCAGAACTGAGAGCGGATAATCTGTTATCATAAAGAATGATGGCAGAGCTATTATTGCACCTGTGACTGTTAAGAATGAAATCACAAGAGTTATTATCCTAAGCAGTGAGAAAGGATAGCATAGTGATACAAGATTTAAAAAGCCTGTATAGGTGAGTACTAGAACACAAAGCGTTCGGTATTCATTTTCAATGAAGTTTGGAAAGTTTTGTGTGTAATATAATATCATTACAATCAGTACATTGAATAGCATTAAAAGTGCTCGTGGCAAACTCCGCTTGAGTACCTGTGGAATGAAATTGCCTTTTATCTGCTTTGTGTTAGGTTCGAAGGTCAATAGGAATGATGGAATGCCGATAACAAAGGCTTCGAGTATCATCATCATTCTTGGAATGAACGGATATTGTAATTGCAAGAATAGTGTCAAAATGGTCAGCGTGATTGCAAAGAATGTTTTCATAAGGAATAGCGATGATGAATTTTGTACATTGTTGATCACTTGTCTGCCTTCTTTTACAACCGATGGGAGAGAGGAGAAATTAGATTCAAGTAAGACAAGTTTTGATATGCTTCGTGCAACTTCACTACCATCAGCCATTGCGATCGAGCAGTCTGCTTCTTTAAGTGCGAGTGTATCATTGACTCCATCACCAGTCATAGCGACAACTTTGCCTTTGTTTTTAAGTGCCTTTATGATTGTATATTTTTGCTCAGGGGTAACTCTTCCAAAGACGGTGAATTGGTCTGCCATTTCGGCAACTTCTTTCAAACTTTTACCTTCAAGCGAAACAAATTTTTCACTATCTTCTACGCCAACTCTCTGCGCTATTCTAGAAACCGATGCAGGATCATCACCTGAAATGATTTTTATAGCCACATCATTGTCTTTGAACCATTGAATTGTTTCGACCGCATCATCACGGATTTTTTCTTCAATTACAATTATTGCAAGAAGGGTGGAATTTTTTCCACTCAAATTCTTATCAAACTTTCCATTTTCAAGTTCGCAAAATGCAAGCACTCTTAAACCTTTGCTCTGTGCGTCAGCAATATATGCTTTTTGTTCTTCATCAAGTTTGACTCCAATTCGCGTATGAGCACCTAGGAAATAGATTTTTTTATTGCTAAGTTCTGTAATAGAATACTTGCGCTCTGACGAGAATTCGGCAATGTTAAGTGCATGAAAATCATCTCGCCTTCCAAATTCTTTGATTAAAGCATTAGATGTTGAGTTGGTTGTCTTTTGCTCGTTCAAAACATTCGACAGAAGCTTGACTATACTTGTTTTTCGCTTTCTAGTGTAGGTGGATATTCCTACGACTTTCATAGTGCCATCGGTGATCGTTCCTGTTTTGTCAAGGCATAGGACATTGGTTCTTGCAAGCATTTCGATAGAATAAAGGTCGCGTACCAAAGTCTTTTTTCTTGATAGTTTTACAACGCCGACAGCAAGGGCAATTGTAACAAGTAAAAACATTCCTGCGGGAATCATACTTACAAGCGCGCCACTCGTGTTTGTAATTTGCGTTTGAATTGTAGAGCCTGGATAGGTATATTCTTTTAAAAAGGTGAGTATGCCGATAGGCACAAGTGCAATACCGATATATTTGATAAGTCTATTTAGATCTTTAAATAGATTAGATTCTGGTGCTTTGAATTCTTTAGCCTTTTTAGCCATTTGATATATATAGTTGTCTTTGCCAATCTTATCAACACGCGCATAGCATAGCCCAGAAATTATAAAACTGCCAGAAAGCAGGCTTGAGTTTTCTTTCTTTTCTATAGCGTTTGATTCGCCAGTTAAAAGACTCTCGTTAACTTCAACATTGCCACTGATTATGATACAGTCGGCAGGAATTTGATTTCCGCTTGTCAGCATGATTACATCATCAAGCACAAGATTATTTGAAGCAATCTCTACAATTTCACCATCTCGTATAGTTTTCACCATAGGCGTAGCGACAACCGACAATTTTTCGACTGCAATTTTTGCTCGAATCTCCTGTATTATAGCAATTGCTGTGTTTGCAACAATGACGAAAAGGAATAATAGGTCGCCATAGGAGCCAACTACAAACAAAGCAACCGCGATTATAAGCCAAAGCATATTGAAGAATGTAAATATATTTTTTACGAATATTGCGCCATAACTCTTAGATGATTTGACTTTGGTATTATTTGTCAAGTTCATTGATTTTCGTTTTTCTACTTGCTCTTTGGTTAAGCCGAATTCAAAACTCGGATTAAATCTTTCCACTCCATCAGGGACTTGTGGTTTTTCAGGTTTTACTTTTCGTTTAATTGTGAGAGATTTTTGTAATCTATAAAGTAAGCCCTTGTTATATTCAACTCCTTCCATAGTATAAAAAAGCGGAGATATATAATAATTTATCTCTTTAAGGCGTTTATATTTATTTTTGGTTTTTACTTGCGCATCACTTATGATTATGATTGCCTTTTTTTTCTTTTTCATTAAAAAATATATTCCTTAAATTTATTTTACTAATAAAGTATAATATATTTATTGACTGATTGTCAACATTTAAAAAAGATTTGACAAATATACTTAAAAAGGATATATTATTGTTATGCAAATAGAATTGTCAAAGGAACTTAAAAGACTTGCAAATTTGTTTCCATGTCCTTTATATGTTGTAGGCGGATATATTAGAAACGCGCTTTTAAACATAGAACTTGAGGACATAGATATTTGCTCAAGTTTAAAGATTGAACAGGTGGAGAAGCTTTTAAAAGGAAGCGATTTTGTCTGTAAGATAAAAAGCAAGACTTTAGGAAGCATGCTTATTTCCACGCCTAAAGGTGAGAGTTTTGAGTATACCTGCTTTAGACGCGATATCTATCCAAATAATGGACAACATCAACCTGAAAAAGTGGAGTTTATCACAAGTGTTGAAGAAGATGCAAAAAGGCGTGATTTTACTTGCAATAGTCTATATTATGATATAAAAGATGATAAAATTCTTGATTTCTATAATGGAATAGAGGACATTCAAAAGAGGGTTTTGCGTTGTGTCGAAACACCAGAAAAAGTGCTTGCTCATGATGGAGTGAGAATTTTGCGACTTTTCAGATTTCAGTGTGAACTTAATTTTAAAATCGACAAACAGACCTATCAAACTGCAATTAAATATGCTCACAATATGAGAGATATAAGCGGTGAAAAGGTGATCTATGAAATCACGAGAATACTTCATAGTCCGACTAAATATAAGTCACTTGCAAAGCGAAATTCATACATGACGGCTTTAAGGCAGTTTAATAAGGAAAAACTATGGCCAATCTTTGGCATTGATTGTCCTAAAATCAAATTTAAGATGGTCAAGAAAGTCAAGAGAAAATCATTTGGTTTTCTTATAGATGTGATTGACACTGTAAATCCTATCTCTATATCATATTATCTCAATTTGATTTTAACCGACTCGTTTGGTATGAATAAAAAGATGGTAGAAAAATATATTAATATCTTGTCAGGATATTATGAAGCACTCAATAGACTTCAAAATAAGCCATACTTTTTCAAGTATTTCAACAATTTTCCTGATATATATGAACTTTTAGTGTATAAATCAAAATATTTGGCTTCAAAATATATGTTTTTCTATAAATATATAATTCAACATAAATTGATAATTTCTGTCAAAGACTTAAAGATTTCTGGCGAAGATTTGAAAGTGTATTTTCCTCAAGTTAAGCCAAACAGATATAAGGCAATTTTTGAAAGCCTTTTAAGTGATATCTTTGATGGTACTTTAAATAATAATAAAAAAGAACTGATAAGTGCAGTTGAAAATAAATTAAAATACCTATAAAAATAATTGTAAATAATTGTCAAACAATGACAATAAATAATTGTCAAACAATGACAATAAATAATTGTCAAACAATGACAATAAATAATTGTCAAACAATGACAATTATTTTTTTACTCAAGGTGATATTTCTTTTTGGCGTTTTCGTAGTTTTCTTGTGTCACTTTTTGTGGAGCAATATATTTTACGCCATTATTGTCAAGTTTCATTCCTTCTTCCATTTCATAGACGCCTTCTACTATCACTCCATTTTGAGAACTATATTTGTCGTGTCTAATTTTCTTTTCTTCTATTATTTCGCCATTTTTCTTATATACAAGATAGCCATTTGTGATATATCCTTCTTGTGGATATTTAAGTCTATAATATTCTCCCTTATATAGAACATGATTTGAATATTCTCCCTTTGTGTCGCTTATAATCTTGTCGCCATTATGGCCTATAATCTTTACTAGCTCGCTTTTTGTGGTGATTGTAAGTCCTTCTTCTAACGGCTGTCCATAGATTTCACAAGTCGCACTTTTTCCGTCACTATATGCTTTGATATATATAGGAAAAGGCTGATTATTTTTAAATATTAAATCTGCATATCCTTCACTAACCATCGCATCAAAAGACAATGGAACGTAGGACGGTGGAAGAGTGTGATGACAAACTTCTATAATTTCAAGGTCGGCACGCAACAGTGCATTATAAAGGGTTGTTGAAACCTGACAAACGCCACCACCGACACCAGAAGTATAACTTCCATTAAAGATTATTACTGCATTTTTATATCCATTTTCAGCACTTCGAGATCCAGTTGTATCATTGAATGATACTATTTGATTAGGCTCTACAATCATACCATTGAATGCAGACAATGCTTTTTTCACATTATCTTTCCTGTTTTGGCTAGAAGCAGAAATATCGGTTGAGAATTTGGAACGCAAAGCGATATTTTCGAGAGTTTGCTCAAGACTTTCTTCTGGCATAATCTGTTCAAAAGGTATTAAAATAGGTGTTGTATCTTTTGATGAGATGGCAGTATTTATCTCTTCCATCAAGGTTGTCCTATCAACTTTTACACCATTTTCGCCGTCCTTGATTGAGAACATAACTTCATCGTCTGGATTAAATACAATAGACGCAGGTATGGCAGGACTTTCAATTTCCAAAATAATGTTGTCTAGTTTTTCATCTACTCCGCCAAGCAATTCATTATATGGTACATTATAATAAAGACCGTCCTTTTTAATCTTGTTTTCAATCTTCTTCTTTTCAAAAATATTGCCTTCTCTGCCATAAGAAATCAGCGAATTTAGCGAATTTTCAAAATTTCCTACTATTTCAAAATCACTGCCACTCAATTTCCAACTTTTGTCGCCACTTTGCAATGTGATAGAGATATTGTCGATATTGTTTTCAAGATCTGTTTGCAAAAGGGTGTTTGCTTCTTCTTTGGTAAGTCCAGAAATATCCACTCCATTGACAAAGGTGTTTTTATAAAAAGTAGTAGTATTCGAAACGCTGTCTCCAAAATAGAATTGACAAAATAAAAGCAGTCCTACCGCAATGAATGCCACGACAATCAGCCAAATAATTGAAGTATAAGATCTTGTTTTTGTTTTAGTTTTCAAATTCTTGCTCCGTCTATTTATTATTTGATAAATTTATCAATATATGCATAGACTTTTATTTTCCAAGCGGAATTTTAACAGTTAAATGATTATAACTACATAAAAAAGTTCTATTGAAAAATAATAGAACTATGACGACACTAAAAAAACTGCAAAGGATAGCTATTGTAGCACTTTTTATAATGCTATTTATTTTGTCGGTCTATTTTGTTTTAAACTTTTGCGGACTATGGGAAAAACTCAATTCAGTATCGAAGTTTAAATCTTTTATATTAAGTCTAGGTTTCTATGGACGAAGTGCCTTTGTACTTTTCCAATTTTTGCAAGTTACTTTTATTCCAATTCCATCACCGATACTTATTATTGCAGGCTCGATCATCTATGGACCATTCCAAGCCGGACTTTTATCGCTTGCCGGAATTTTGCTTGGAAGTGCTTTTGCATTCTTTTTAGGCAAAATATTTGGTCAAAAGATTGTAAGATTTATGGTAGGGCAAGAGGCACAAAAAAAGTGGACAAAATTTTTAAATAACTGCAAATTTTCCTTTGTTTTAATGATGCTTCTGCCATGTTTTCCTGATGATATCTTATGTTTGGTGGCAGGGCTTACCGATATGAGTTGGACCTTTTTTATGGTTACGCAGTTCATTACAAGACCTATCGGTATCTTTTCAGTGAGCATTTTTTCAAGCGGAAATCTAATTCCTTATCACGGATGGGGACTTATTGTTTGGGCTGTGATTTTTATTTTGGCTTTCCTTCTTATTTATCTTTCAAATAAATATAGCCAAAATATTGAAAGTTTTTTAAAAAGAATTTTTTCAAGGGCAAAAAGGTAGTTCATGATAATTCAAAAGCAAAAAACTTTCCTTATTTTTGATTTAAAAGCATGATTTTTTAATAAAAAGCACTTTGCCTTTTGAAATCATTTTAGGAGTAATATTGTTGTAAAGTAAGATCATTAAAGGGTTTACTCCATATTTTTTTGCTATGCTATCTATAGTGTCATGTGGTTTTACTATATAGATTTCATTTAACATTTTTTTCATGATTTTCTTTCCTTCTTTAATAATTTTTATGCTTGTCTAATAAGATATATGAGAGGTAAAAATGAAATCACTATTTAAAACTGTGGCACTTATAACCATCTTTTCGGTGCTTACAAGGATAGCGGGCTTTATCTTTCGTATCATACTCTCAAGAGAAGTTGGTGCGGAAGGACTAGGTATCTATCAAGTAGCATTCTCGGTGTTTATGGTGCTTCTTACCATAATTTCAAGTGGGTTGCCACTTATAATCTCAAGATTGACGGCTGGCTATAATGCCAAGAAAGAAGGCAAGAAAGAAGGGCATCTAGTCAGTGTTGCCATTTTATATTCTGTGATTTTATCAGTTGTGCTTTGCCTGATAGTTTTACTTTGCAAGGGACTTTTTCAAAGCATTTTCACAGATGAAAGGTGTTATCAAATTCTTGTTGTGCTTTTGCCAAGCCTTATTTTTTCTTCCATTTACTGTGTTGTGCGTGGTGCGATGTGGGGGAATGATAACTATTTTGCGCTTTGCGTAAGCGAATTTTACGAGCAAATTGTAAGAATACTTTTAGGCGTACTAGTAATAGGAAACTCGCTATCAGCACTCGAAAACGCTTTAAATCTTGGCATAACTATGTCTATTGCCTGCTTTTTGTCAATGATTTTTGCTATTTTTCTATTTTTCTATTACGGCGGAAAAATCAAAAAACTAAAGAAAGGTTATCTTAAACCACTCATATCAAAATCGACACCTATCACACTTATGCGTGTTGCAAGTTCATTTATCCAGCCACTTATTGCGCTTATCATTCCAGCAAGGCTTATAACTCTAGGCTATACAAATTCGCAGGCTATGAGTTTATATGGCGTTGCAATGGGAATGACTCTGCCACTTCTTTTCATCTCTACAACTTTGATAGGCTCTCTTTCGACAGCTCTCGTACCAGATATATCGAAAGCGGTTGCACAAAACGATGAAAAGCATATATCCAATAGAATTAACAAATCTATTTCATTTGCACTTATCATATCTTCTCTTTTCGTTCCGCTATTTTTAGGCATGGGTGAGTCAATAGGGCTTTTTCTCTATGATGACCTGCTCAGCGGGACACTCCTGCAATCTGCATCTTGGGTTGTTATTCCACTTGGACTATCCAATATCACATCTTCACTTTTAAATAGTTTAGGTTATGAAAAGAAATCTTTTATAAACTTTATAGTAGGTGCTGTTGCAATGTTTATTGCACTATGGTTCTTACCGGAACTTCTCGGCATTAATTCAATTATTTGGGCAATGGGAATTGATTATACAATAACATCTGTTTTAAATCTATTCCTATTAAAGAAAAAGACGAAGGCTGAATTTAGTATTTTACCGGACCTTTTGAAGATTATTGTTGTAGTAATTCCATCATCAGCCTTGACAAGTTTTGTGACAAGTCTGCTTTCTTATGTATTTCCACTTTTTATAAATCTTGTAATAGGTGCTATCGTTGCAGCTAACAGCTTTGTTTTGCTTGCAAGTGCTTTAAACTTAATAGACTTAAAGAGTATAGTTTATTTTGCAAAGAGCAAGGTCAAGATAGATAAAAAAGTCAAATCAAAAAAGACTAAATCTGCGAATACCTGATAAAAAATATTAAAATATAATATTTAAAATAAAGAAAAATATCGAAAATACTACAAAAAATTAAATTAAAAAAATATAAAAAAATAAAAAATAAATAAAAAAACAAAAAATAATTAAAATAAATCAACAAAAAAATATAAAAAATAAAATAAAAAATATTAAAATAATTCTTCAAGAAAATATTTTTCATAAAAAAACTCGAGTTGTAATATATTGTAATATTTTTTATATAATTAGGCAAGATAAAGATATGCTTACGATTGTTTTAAGGTCTATAATTATATATCTTATCGTGCTTATTATCTTTAGATTGATGGGCAAGCGTCAACTTGGTCAGATGCAACCTTTCGAACTCGTGCTTACTTTAATCATTGCCGATCTTGCAACTATACCTATGGCAGAAGTCGGTGTGCCTGTTTTGCATGGCATAATTCCGCTTTTTACCTTAGTAGTCCTACATTTTATTCTTACCTTTATAAGTAGATGCAGTGCCACATTCAGTAAAATAATAAGTGGCAAGCCAGTTATCATAATAAATCCAAAGGGGATTGATTATAAGGCACTTAAAAAGTTAAATCTCTCTACCGATGATCTTTTTGAAGCCTTGCGTGGTTGCGGATATTTTAGTATAGCCCAAATTCAATATGCAATCATGGAAACAAATGGCAAAGTCAGTGTCATGCCAAAAGCGGAGTTTGCTCCAGCGACGAATGGCGATTTAAAAACAGAAAGCGATGATAGTTTTTTGCCTATCGTGTTAATAAGTGAAGGTAAACTTATGAAAGACAATATGGCACTCAGTGGACTAAGCGAAAAGGAACTTGTAAACATATTACAAAAGAATAGCCAAAAGCCTAATGCTAGTGTCAAAGATACCTTACTTCTCACAATAGACAAATCAGGACAGGGATACCTGCAACTTATGAAAGGGCAGGGAATAGCTTTCAAAACTAAGGAACTAAAGTCAGCATGAAGGTATTTCACTATATTAATTTTGTTTTCATTTTACTTTTGATTATTGCAATATGCGTGGTAGAAGAAGTTATCGTATCAAATTCTCTGTCCGAAATGCATAACCGCGTACTTGCAATAGAAAAAGTGGTTGAAGAAAAAGACGATCTTTTAAATATGGACGTTGTGATGGAAATAGAAAATCTTGAATATGTTTGGACGCGTGATGAAGAAAAACTTTGTTATCTTGTCAATCACAAAAATATACAGGAAATAGGGCAGGAGATAGCAAAATTAAAACTCTATATTGCAGACAATGATATCCCTGCTTTCAAAGTTTCGCTTGAACTTATAAAATTTTATTGTCATTCATATCTGCACTTTATGGGTGCAAATGTGCATAATGTTCTATAAAGAAATCTTTATGTATTATAAAAACGCCTTGAATATTTAAAAATCAAGGCGCCAGACTGTAGACAAACTTCGCGACCGAAAAATTACGTGTAATTTTTCTTGCCTCGTTAACTGAAAAACGCCCAAAACCAGTCATTTAGGAATACTAAACTCCTGGCTTTGAGCATTTTTCGAGCCTTGCCTCGCTTGTTTCTCTACAGTCTGTTAATTTGTCGACACTCTGACGTATATATAAATCAAGGTGCTTTTTGTTTAATAAATTGTTTTGTTTAATTTTTAATTTTTTAATTTTTTACCAAACTCTTTCTCTCTTATTTTTATAGATTGCAATTCCTATACTTACAATGATTGCAACTACTGCAATGGCAACAACTATGTATACGATTGTCATATCGCTGATAGGTGTGCCTGTTTCAACAGTTTTCTTTGCACTTTGGATAGGAGAGTCGCTACTGTTATGTGCTTGGAATTCAACCCATACTGTCCATTTACCTGAAATAGAATTGTCATTAAAGTGGAAAGTAAGACCTTGTCTATTCCAGTCGGATAGTGAAGGATAAAGCACTTGAGTACATTCAGCAAAATCTTCTCTTTGCAAATCGTCAGAGATGTAAGCATATCTAGTGCCGTCATTCGCCTCGCCAAGTACATACCACTTAAAGCATGAAGTATCATAGTACTTAAAGTTATCTATATTATTAATAGTGAAATCATAGGAATAGTGCATGGCGTTTGGAGCAATGACCTGCGAGTATGAAGTTTGCAACTCTTGACTTAAAGTCATTGTTGGCTCAATGAAATAATAGTCAGATACAGAATTAAGTCCATTTACAGAAAGGGTAAATCTATAGATACCCCAGCCTCCAATTGTCACTTCATTTTGTGTAATTCCGTTATCTATATCTAAAGTAAAACTGATTTGTTCAAGTTCGTCAAGCGAGTTTCGTGTTTCATTCAAAACGTTTGTGAATGTAATTTTATCGCCACCTTCAAATCTGTTGTCAAGATATACCTGTTTATACTCGATTGTGAGAGTCATAGTGTAATTGACAACTCCTTCGGTCTCGGTTGGCAAGCCGGTTGGCAGATGTTCTTCATCGCGAACATAACGAATTACAAAACTTTTTGTAGTTTGCCATGGACTTACTAAGGCAAGCCCTTCTTCATAACTACTTTCTGTAAAGTCTGTAACAACTCTATCTGCTCGATTGTACACAGTTACTGTATTGCTTGTGCCAAGAGTACCGCTACTTGCGCTTGAATTAAAATTTGGAATGTTTACGCCAAGTGCAAGTAAAAGAACGCACAATAAAGTTACAATGATAGTCAAATTTAATTTAACCAAACTTCTTTTCATAACTTTCTCCATTTTTAATATGATAACATATATTTTTTAATTTAAAAAACATTTTTCTATTATTTTAATTATTTTAACTCAAAAAAATAAATTTATTTGTAAAAGGTGAAGTCATATTTATTTCGTTGACAAAAATAAAAAATAAAGATATACTTATTTACATGGAAAAAGAAGAAATCGATTTAATGATAGCAGAAAATCAAATAGCCTTTGATTTGGATGGCGGTGAAAATGTTTTGGAAGAAACAACGCTTTTTTCAAAACCACTTCTCAAACCTAAAAACAATGACTGGATAAAGGAAGAGGTACTTTTTGTCGGTGTAAAGTGTAATCATTTCAATATATCGAGTGATTTTTCAAATATGCTTTTGTGTGGCAAAAAGATGATTGACTGGATCATGCTTGCAGGAAGAAATTGTGAAAGTATCATAGTAAATGACGGCGAAGATTTGATTGATAGACTTATAAGGCTCAACACCGATAAGAAAATCATTGCTGTTTTCTATAGTGATACACCGCTTCTTGATAAGGTTACATTTGAACATATCTGCAATTATTTTTCATCTCATGCTTGCAATTATCTAAAACTCAACCGTGGATTTTTAGTGCGAAGTGACTTTTTAAAATTTTCTACTCAATTTGTGCAGGGGAATAATTTTTTACAAGAAAAAAATCTTTATGTAGTAGAAAACAGCAAAGATTTGAATTTTGTTGCCAATGCTTTATATAACAAGATTTTAAACTATCATATTTCAAATGGCGTAATCATATATGGACAGAATACTGTATTTATTGATGGTGATGTGGAGATTGAAAGTGGAGTTATAATCGAGCCAAACAACATAATAAGCGGACAGAGCATAATAGAAAAAGATTGTGTAATAGAAAGCGGAAATATTATCAAAAATAGTATTATAGGTCAAAACTGCAGGCTTAAGTCAAGTTATATTGAAAATAGCAAGATTTCAAACGGCACAGTGGTCGAGCCATATTCAAAGATAATAAATGAGGAAATAAAATGATAATCATAGTTGGTCTTGGAAATGAAGGAAGTCTTTATCAAAACACATATCACAATCTAGGCTTTATGACGGTTGATAGACTTGCAAAAAGGCTTGGTATCGAGTTTACTAAAAAGAAATATAAAAGCACAATCGCTTTAGGCAAGGTAAACGGACAAAGTGTAATGCTTGCGAAGCCTTCAACATTTATGAATAACAGCGGACAGGCTGTGGTGATGATGAAAGAAAAATATAAAGATGCAAGAATTATTGTTGTAGTCGATGATATAGATCTTGAAAAAGGAAAGATAAGATATAGACAGCATGGCCATAGCGGTACTCACAACGGTCTTCGCTCTATCACTTCCTTTATAGGTAGCGAGTTTGAAAGGGTGAGAATAGGAATAGGTCGAGATGAAAGCAAGGACCTTGCCGACTTTGTACTTTCAAAGATAGACAAAAATGATCTTCCGCTTTTTGACAAGGCTATAGATGAGGCTTGCGATCTTATCATGGAGAAGATATCTTGAAATTACTGACAGAGCAATTAGAAAATATCTATAAAAATAGGATTATTTCTGGCGTAGGCGATGGAGAAAAGGTGATTTTGTCGCAAAAATTTGATCGCGTACTTTTTTTATGTAGTGATTTTGTAAGCGCTGGCAGAATTAAACGCGGACTTGAAGGTTTTGGAAAAAAAATCGAGATTATTTCTGCATCAAGAGAAAATAACGATGAATTAGACGCAAATCTCTTGCCATTTTCTAGTGCAATCAATCGCTACTTGCTTGGCGACACTGATGGCTTGATTTTTTTGCCATCTTCATTGCTTGTCAAGTTTGACAAAGAAAAGTTTTCCACCTTTGATATTAAAAAAGACTGCTCGTATGATCTTGATAAACTGCTAGCCACTCTTGCTGAATACGGCTATGAAAGGGTATCTCTCGTGCAAGAGATAGGTCAATTTGCAAGGCGTGGAGATATTTTAGATATCTATATGCCTATCTTCGACAATCCTATAAGAATTGAATTTTTTGACGATTTAGTCGAAAAAATCTATTTTTTTGATATCATTTCAATGAAAAACACAGCCTCACTAGACAAGATATCAATCTGCCAGTGCAAAATGCCACTTGGTGAGAATAATGTCTTTGATCTTGATGGCGTCAAATTTGTTGATCAACCACTTAAGATACAAGAAGAAATTGATCTGCTTTTGAAAAGTTATAGTATACTTACAAATTTTTCTCATGAAAACTATGCAAATTTTGATAAAATGCTTGAAAAAAGTGACTATATTTTCGACAATACTCAGTATGAAAAGGATTGCTATTACAACGATCGAATAGCATCTCGAAGCTATTTGACCGATTTTATGGCTTTAAAAAAGGATATTTTAGAGTATAAAAAACTGCATCAATCTATTATTCTCTTTGCAGGAAATGAAAAGCATAAACAAAATATAGAGAATTTTCTTGTCGAAAATGGCCTTACTTTTCATGATGAAAGCGAAAATCGCTTGAAGCGAGAAGAAGTGTATGTTTCTTCTATTGCCATGCCTTATACCTTTTCATTTTTAAAGGAAAGGCTGATTGGAATAGGCGCGGATAACCTATTCAAAAGTACACTTTCAACATTTTCAAAAAGCAAGCATTCTGTATTCTATCTTCCAAAACTCAATGACTATGTTGTACATTCCTTTCATGGTATAGGCAAATGCATCAAAATTGAGAGAATGAAGATAAGCGATGTCGAAAAAGATTATTTCGTCATTGAATATAAGAATGGTGATATCTTATATCTTCCAAGTGAAGAAGCGAATACCATCTCTGCTTACATTGGAAGTGAGCAACAGCCTAAACTATCTTCGCTTGGTGGGGCTGAATTTGCAAGACTTAAAGAGAGAGTAAGCGCTTCAATCAAGCAGATGGCAATAAGTCTTGTCGAAATCTATAATGAAAGACAAAAGGTCAAAGGCTTTGCATTCAAGCGCGATGAATTTTTGGAAAAGCAATTTGCAGATAGTTTTCCTTATGCACTAACAGTTGATCAGCAGAATGCGATAATTGATGTCGATCGAGATATGGAAAGTGACAAGGTTATGGATAGGCTTATATGTGGCGATGTTGGCTTTGGCAAGACTGAGGTTGCCTTGCGAGCAATATTCAAATGTGCATATAATGGAAAACAAGCCTGCTTTGTCTGTCCTACTACAATACTTTCACAGCAACACTATGCTACGCTTTTAGAAAGACTAGAGCCTTTTGGTGTCAAGGTTGAAGTCATCAATAGATTTAAAACTCCAGGGCAAGTTAAAGAGATCTTGCGTAGAACTCAAGAGGGCGATATCGATGTTTTAATCGGCACTCATAGAGTTTTAAGCAATGATGTCATCTTTAAAGATTTAGGACTCTTGATCCTGGATGAAGAGCAGAGATTTGGTGTAGAACACAAAGAAAAGATCAAGGATAAAAAGCGAGATATTGATGTGCTTACCCTTTCTGCAACTCCTATTCCACGAACTCTCAATATGTCGCTTTCAGGCATACGCGATATTTCAGTCATTGAAACGCCACCTAAGGATAGACTTCCTATTCAAACCTATCTTGCCCCGCAAAGTGATCAACTTATAAAAGATGTTTTATCGCGAGAACTTGCAAGGGGTGGGCAAGCATTCGTTGTATACAATCGCGTTGACAGCATTGATGAATTTGCCCTTCATCTTAAAAAATTACTACCAAATGCACGCATTGGTGTCGCACATGGTCAAATGTCAGAAAGAGTGCTTGAAGATGTAATTGCAAAATTATATCAGGGGCTTTACAATGTCCTTATCTCGACTACTTTAATAGAAAATGGAATAAATCTTCCATCTGCAAATACCATGGTCGTAATAGAGGCAGATAAACTTGGTCTAGGTCAACTTTATCAATTACGCGGAAGAATAGGGCGAAGTGATAAACTTAGTTATGCATATTTGACATTTATAAAAGACAAAAATATTGGTGAAGAAGCATATAAAAGACTTGAGGCAATAAAGGAATTTTCAAGCCTTGGCAGTGGCTTCAAGATTGCTATGCGCGATCTAGAAATTCGTGGTGCAGGCAATATATTTGGACGCGAACAACACGGTCATATTGCAAAGGTTGGATATGATATGTTCGTCAAGTTGCTTGATGAAAAAGTCAAAGAGATCAAGGGTGAAAAGGTATATAAGCCAAGTGAAGTAAAACTTGAAATTGCCTTAAGTGCATTTATAAGTGAAAAATATATTGAAGATAGCGATAAGCGTATTTCATATTATACAAGAATAAGTGAAATTCGGGAATTTGAAGAGATTAAAGAGATTTTATCGAGCCTTGAAAATGGCTTTGGCAATCCGCCTATCGAGATTGAAAATCTTTGCGTGCTTGCATATCTTCGCAATCTATCAGGTCAATATGGTGTTAAGAAGATAAGAATTAATAGGCAAGATTTCTTTGTCGAACTTGAAAAGAAAGAAGAAATTTTAGACTCTCGTCTAGCACAAAATCTCTCTGCTTTTAATGGTAAACTTGCATTTGATAAGGGCATAAAGATCAATTTTGCTATCCAAAATGCCGATGTTAAGGCAAAGGTACTTCATTTAATCAAATTTTTCGAAAGCATTAAGTAAAATTTGCAACACCTTATTTTAAATATATTTATAAAAAAAGTTTGCTTTAATTATATAAAATAGTTTAATTTGCTTGATATTTTTTGTTTATATATGCTAAAATATGTCTATAATTTTGACGGAGATATAATGAAAAAGAAACTGATTGGCTTTTTGATGTGCTTTATGCTGGTCTGCATGAGTTTACTTGCAGGCTGTTCTATTGTTGAAGCAGATTACGATAAATATTATAATCAAGTAGTTTCTGTTGTAGTAAATAAAGAAAATGAAGATATTAGGGCTGAGATTACAAAAAGAGATCTTATCAGTGCCTATCAAAGTTATGGATACAGCTATGAGCAGTATTATGGTATGACAAGAAGCGAAGCAATCGATATGACGCTTGAACTTTTGCAGGGAAGAAAGATCACTCTTTTGACAGCAGAAAATGAGTTTGGCGTTAGCGAACAGGGCAGGTATGGCTTAACTGAAAAAGAGCAAACCTATCTTTATCAGCAAGTTGTAGATTCACTTGATAGTAATTTAACTGCTTATTATGAGGACATCACTGGCACTAGTGATGAAGAAGAAAGCGATGAAATCACATTTGAAGGATACACAAAGACTGCAAAACTTGTTTCTGTTAATGGCTCGTATGCAATAGAAAAACTTGCCTCTAGTGAAGATCCGCTTGCTTCGTTTACTTACAAAAACGCAAAGAATTATTTTGACAGCGAAGACTATGCTTTAATCTATTCAAATTTTAGAGATTTTGTTCTTTCAGCAAATCAAGATTATAAAGACGCATTTAAAGAATATACAAGACAACTAAGAATTTCAGAGTACGGACTAGGTCTTTCACAGGATACACCATCACTATTTGATAGGGAAATACAGAGATTGTATACTGTAGCTTATGAAAACTATATGATACAAAAATATTCATATTCAAACCGCAACTTAAATGAAATTTCTTCTGTAACCGTTAGCGATATTTTAAACAGATATTCAAGCCTTGTAAGATCTAGTTACACTCAGTATGTGATCGAGCAAGATGAGAGTTATGATGATAATATGCAAAGCTCTTTAAATGATATCTATTATTATAGAACTGATAGTGATGCTACTAAATTCTTCACTGTTGCAAACATACTCTTTATGTTTGATGAAGATCAGCAAGCAGAATATGAGGCTTTAACTGCAAGCAATACAAACGATGGCGGAATGAGTAATGCAGAATACCAGCAAAAACTCGACGCACTTTATGCTTCAATCAAACCTGTTGTCAGAGTTTATAATGAAGAACTAGACATCTATAAAGAAGTGGAAAGTGACAAGACAGTTGCAGATGTATGCAAGGAGATCTATCAGGCACTCTATAATGCTCAAATAAATGGCAGTGTCAATGAAATTGGTGATGTGATTAATGACTTTATCTATAGATATAACGAAGATACAGGAATGTTCAATGCTGACTCAAACTATGTTATTGGTATAGACAGCGAAGGTGAAGTTGTTTCAAGTTTTGTTGATTCTTTCAATACTGCATCTGTAGATTTATATGATGGTGGCACTGGAAAATTTGGCGATAGTGTGCTTACAGGAAATTCAAATGATTATACAGAAGGGCTTGTTCGCTCTGAGTATGGTCTTCACTTGATTATATATACTGGTGCTTGTGAAAACCTATTTGATAGTTTGTCGGTGAGTGATGAACAGGCAATTGAAAAATTGAATAACACAAGAGTTAATCCACTTGTTGATAAAACTTACTTCGATGTGCTTTATGATGAAATTTATCAAGACAACTATTCATACTATGAAAGTATAAACCTTGAATATCTTAAAGAAAATTACAACATTACAGTTTATAAGGGAAGATATTCAGATTTGATTGGCTAAAAAAAGATATGCTTAATTTCTAAGCATATTTTTTTAAATTCTTTAGTAGCATTTTAAATCTTGCTTGACATGATAAAAGGAATTTGATAATATATTTGCATGGCTGTGAAAAAGAAGGAAGAATTAGAGATTGAAAAGCCTAAGACCCGAGAGGCTTCTTTTTTGCAACAAACTGACATTGAAGATTTGCTAAAAGAGCAAAAATATAGAATTATTTTAAAGCAAAAGAAAAAATATAATAACGTAAAGGCAATTAAAAATATATACTTAAAAGATTTAAAGATCGTTTCCTATGAAAAGATACTCAATAAAATTCGAGAAAGTGAACTAAACGACATCACAAGCGAGCAAAGAAAGAAGTATGACGAAATTGAGATGAGCGTATCAAAACAAAAGAGTAAAAAGAGTAAATATCTTAATCTTATCTTCTTCATTCTCAACCTTGTCATTGTTGCTTGTATTATGGCATATCAACTGACTAGAGAAGACTTTGGTACGATTGAAGGGTTGCGACTAAACCCTGTTGCAATTCTTGAAATAATATTGTTTTTTGTACTCGTTATCTTTTTTGAAACCATGTGTATAAGTTATCTTGTCAAACAAAGCACAGGGAAATGGAAACTTGGACTTGCTTATAAGGTTACTGAGATAGGAAGATATTATGATAATGTGACGCCTATGGCGACAGGCGGGCAACCTTTCCAAATCACATATCTAAAAAATCGAGGTATACCTTTTCATACTGCATTATCAATACCTATGGCAAAATATGTTTTCTCTCAGATTGCTTGGGTGATTGTAACTTTTGCATGTCTTATCATCTCATTTACAAACAAAAGCTATGGAACTTTTGTATCTATAACAAGTGTTCTAGGTTTTGTTCTTTCTTTTATTGTTTTATTTGTCACAGTGTTTTTATCAGTATGTAAGACTGTAGGCAAAAAACTAGTGGTCAACATCTTAAAACTCTTGAAGAAGATGAAGATTGTCAAGAACTATGAAAAACAATATGAAAAGATTTCAAAATATATAAGCGATTTCCAAGATGTTATGAAGCAGTATGCAAAATCGCCTAAAGATTTCTTGATAATGACTTTCTTCTCGCTTTGTAGACTGCTTGCCAACTATTCAATTCCTTTTTTTATAGTAAAATTATTCTTGCCAAGTCTAGATAATAGTATGTATCTCAATCTTTTCGTGATGAGCGTACTTGTAGACTTATCTGCCTCTTTCTTCCCTCTGCCTGGTGGTACGGGTATGAATGAAATTTCCTTTACTGCAGCATTTGGCTCAATAATAAATAGTCCAAATTTGCTTGTATGGGTGCTTTTAATTTGGAGATTCTTTTCATATTACATCTATCTTCTTCAAGGTATATGTATATTATCTTATGATGTTGCTTATGGAAATAAGAAATATAAGTGGGAAGTACGGCGAAACAATCTTGCAGAAGAAAGTATGCTTTTTAAACAGCGTCAAATAGATAGATTTCGTCATGAACGCTCTAAAAGACGAAAAAACAAAAACATTAAATCCATTGATAGCCAGCTATTTAGATGATTTTCAGTGCTGGCTTTTTTATTAGAATAGTTTTTTTAAAAATAAACAAAATATATCTATGAAAAAGGTTAATAAAGATAATTTTATATGGATTTTTGCCTGCGGATTGCTTGTTGTGCTTTTAGGAATATCAATCTATTTAGGAGTATCTGGTTGGTATTTTAAAAATGACTTTTCCTATACAACAGACTTAGAGCTTGGCAAAACTGTATCCACAGGGATAGGCATCAATGAAGCACAGGCGATTGCTTTTGGAGTAGACGGAAGTTACTTATCAGGCGAAAAACTTCCGCAAATCATTTCTGTTTCAAATAACGGTGAAGAAGATATATATTTGCGTGCAAAAATATCTATCTATTCAGGTCAAAATCAAACCTTAAAGATGGATATGCAGACAACTATAAACTGGACATATAACGATCAAGATGGATACTATTATTTTAATAGCACTCTGCCAAAAGATGAAAAAGTGACTCTTTGCTCCTATGTACTACTTGACAGCGAAGAAAACTACAAGACCGACACCAAATATATTGCGACTGTAGTTTTTGAGTCATTGAAAGCAACCGAAGATATTCAAAACTTTTGGGGATATAATATTGAAAATGATTTGACAATTTAATTTTATTTATCTATATTAATATTAAGAGGTTAATATGGAAGAAAATATGCCACAAAATCAAAATAGACAAGTACCACCGCGTCCACCATTTATTCGTTCAAATTTAAACAATTCCGAAAATGAATTGAGTACAACGCAAGATGTTAAAGAGCAGTTGAATGAAAAAGCAAAAGCAAAAAAAGCGTCAAGATTAAATCCGCAAGCCAAACTTGTGATGATATCAATGTTTAGTGCACTTTGCTTTGCAGGGGCTATAGCTTTGATTGTGCTAATGTTTATACTGTAATCTATAAATCGACAAAATTTTTTAAAACTATAGCTTTATTTAAAGAATAATGCCATGACGATAAGTCAATCATCATATTATGAAAAAGATGATTGGCTTTTTTTTGATAATAGCGCTTTTGATAGGCGCATCCCTGCTTAATGGCTTTAATCATGAAATAATATCTTCTTATAATAAGATTGCAATTGTTAGTTCAAATTATGTTGAAGAATATAAAGATAAAGCAATCGAAAGCGGAGGCAAGTATTATTATTTTTTTGATAACGAAAGTCTTATTGACTATGAAAAATTTGGAAATATTGAAGGCTTAAACTTTTACTTTGATAAAAATACATCATTTTCGTTTTTTGAAAATAATGTAGATTTTATCTATAAAAGTGAAGGGGAGATAAATGGTTATGATATCTATTATGGCTATACAGTCAAATATAAAGATTTTTTAAATACAAACAACAAAAAGGTGAATTTTCAACTTGTAAATACTCAGGATGAATGGATAATGGGCTTTCCGCTGATTTTAACAGGTTTCTAATGTCGAAAATTGACTAAACCAAAAAATTACTCAATATTTTTATGAAAACTTTATGTATAAACAAGATAACTTCGGTCAATAACCACAGTAGGAGGTAATATGGAAATAGGAAGAAAAAATCGTTTTGTTGAATTTATCAAAAAGTACGGAATTTTTGTCGCTGTAGGACTTGTGATCTTTATAACAGCTCTCACATTTACTCTAATTGCGACATTAAATTCTGGTGTTCCAACAGGTACTACTAATTTAAGTTTTAGTTTGCCTATGGAAAATGCCACTGTGATTAAAGATTTTTCAGCTACTGAGCTTCAAAACAATGAAACTTTAAATCAGTGGGAAGCACATAAGTCGGTAGACTTAACTTCAGAAACAGGAGAAGTTTTTGCAGTGCTTGATGGTGAAGTAATTGGCGTAGACTATGACTACTTAAGTGGTTATACTATTACAATTTCTCATTCTGATGGTTTCCAATCAATCTACTCATCACTTGCTGAAAAAGTTGAAGTTGCTGTGGGCGATCAAGTGGTAGGTGGACAAAAGATAGGTCAAGCTTCAACTAGTGCGAACGGCGAACTTGAAATGGCAGAACATCTTCATTTCACTTTGAAACTTAACGATAAAGCAGTTGATCCAAACAGCTATCTAGACCTTCAAGCAAAATAATTCAAATTGTTAAGAATTAGATAAATTCAACAGATAAATTTGCGATAAAATATTATCGCATTTTTATTTACATATTTTTTTAGATATGCTATAATAATAAGCGGAGGGATTTATGAGTACAATCGATAAAGTGAAACAACTTATAGCAGAACAACTTTGCATTTCGACTGACGACATCAAAGATGATGCTAATATTATTGAAGATTTAGGTGCTGATTCGCTTGATGTGGTGGAACTTTTGATGAGTTTTGAAGATGAGTTTAAGGTTTCAATTCCAGATGACCAACTTGAAAATTTAAAAACTATTCCACAAATCGTCAAGACGATTGATGAATATACAAAAAAGTAGACAAACTTGTTAAAAATTTTTAGACACGATGTTTATCTAAGGACTAGAGCGTTAGATTTGAAAATATTTCTAATGCTTTTTTATTTTAAATTTAATTATAATACAATTTTATTCAAAGATTTATTGTTGTTTTTAATAGTTTGAAAGCATTATTAAATATTCCTTAGCAAAAAATCAAAATTGCCTGCCTTTCAACAAAAATCTACAAATTTTGACATATATTTCCTTTTTTCATCATAGTTTATAGGGTGGAGGAATGTATGAAAGATGCAATAAGGGAGCGGGTATACATGCTTGCTAGTCACATACTTGAAACTCATGACACTGTGAGGAAGACTGCTTCTATTTTTGGATTTAGCAAAAGTACCGTTCATCATGATGTATCAATAAAACTGCAAGCAATTGATTTATCTCTCTTTGCGCAGGTTAAAGATATATTAGATGAAAATTTTGCTGAAAAACATTTGCGAGGGGGACAGGCAACAAAGGAGAAATATTTGAGCATAAGCGAAAAACATGCTTTATAAATACAATAAAAAGAGAGTTTAAATTTTGGTATGGAAATCTAAACTCTCTTTTTTGTTCTGTTTATTATAAACTAAACATTATAGTTTAATTTATATTATTTGCGCTAAATAATAGATTTTGATTTTTATCCATCACAACGCGTTCTATTTCTTCTCGTCCTTTGCCTAAATATTTTCGAAGATCAAATTCTTTTGGATTTTCGCTTAAGACTTTTCTTACCTGCATTGACATAGCAAGTCTTAAGTCTGTGTCAGTATTGATTTTTACGATATTGTGATTTTTTATCGCTTCAATTAGAAGATCTTTTGGCACACCGACAGCATGTTCAAGGCATCCACCGAAACTATTGAATTTATCTACAAGCTCTTTGTCGACAGTTGATGCGCCGTGAAGCACAAGTGGAAAAGATGGCAAAAGATTTTCTATCTCTTGCAAGATATCAAATCGCAAAGTTTGCTCGCCTTTATATTTATAAGCGCCATGACTTGTGCCAATCGCAACAGCCAAACTATCTACGCCAGTGCTTTCTACAAAGATTTTGGCTTGGCTTGGGTCAGTAAAATGATGGTTAGACGATGAAACATTATCTTCTATTCCTTTAAGTTGTCCAAGTTCGCCTTCGACCTGTACATCAAATTTGTGAGCATAATCACATACCTTTTTTGTCAATGCTATATTTTCATTAAATTCCAAACTACTTCCATCGATCATGACACTATCAAAGCCGAGATCTATTGCTTTTTTGCAAACCTCAAAACTTTTGCCATGATCTAGGTGTAAGAATAAGTGCGGAAAACTTGCTTTTGCGCCTTTTGCAAGTTCGATGATGAAATCATCACCAATATAAGATAAAGCACCTTCGCTGACAGCAATTATTGCCGGTGCATTAGTCTTTTTGCAACCACTAACAATGCCTTGCAGACTTTCCATATTGTTAAAATTGAAAGCGCCAAGAGCAAAGTGATTTTTAAGTGCGATTTTGTAATATTGCTTTAATTTATTCATAATTTCCCCTTGATAATTTTAACACATTTTTTGAATTTGTCCAACATATTGTTATAAAAGGGGAGAAGAATATGAAAAAAAAGATATTAATGATGTTGTCATCACTTGCAGTTGTGCTTTTTCTTTTTACGGGGTGCAGTGGCTTATCAATCAATAATTGTATAAGCGAGATAACTTTCACTTATTTCAAGGGACAAGATAGTTCGAGCTCTAACGTTTATGCAAGTATCAGCGTAGGAGAAAGAGAAGAGCCATACAAAATGGATGGAAAACATAGAAAAAATGTTGATTTTGCACTTATTAACTTAATCCTTGATGATGTAAGTCAAAATGAAGTTATGGCTACCATTGAAATAGATGGCACTGCAAGCGAAATCATGCTAGAATTTAATCCGCGCACCAGTTCGTATATGGCAGATTTAGGATATGCAATCAGTGGCGACAGCGTTGTAAATTTAAAAGTAGACAATTACAGTATTGATTTTTCTAATATTAGCAAAGATTTCAAAGTGGACTACAATAAGGCATTAGAGATTGGCGAAAAGTTGTTAAGCGAAAATGTTGCAAATTTTTCAAGCAGCAATTTTGACGGAGAAATTTATTTAAAGCTTTTCACAATGGAAGGAAGTGATGTGCTATATTGGATATATACTGCTGTCTATGAGAATGGGGTAACCTATAACTTTGCTATCAATGTCAATGATGAAAATGATGTTTATGTAGATTGATTATCTTAAATAAAATGATTTTATTAATTGTATTTGATTTTTAGATCAAATTTGCTATAATAAAGCCATGTTAGATTTAAAGACTAGTCAAACTATAAAAGAAAATGCTGTTGTGATCTGTGTGCTTACAAAGAAAACTGACAGCTTGAATAGAAAGATAGACGAAATCAATCGTCTATGCTTTTCTAGTGATTTAAATGTCATTAAAAATTTTCATCAAAACATTAAGGAATTTAATAAGGCAACTGTTATTGGAAGCGGTAAGGTGGAAGAAATCAAACAATTTATTGAAAATTGCGAAGAAATTATTGATGTAGTAATTGTAGATTATGCATTATCAGGCTCTCAAATGAAAAATCTTTCAAGTGCGTTTAAGGTTAAGGTAGTAGATAGAGTTGGTTTGATTATAGACATCTTTGCAAAAGGTGCAAAGTCAAACGAAGCCAAACTGCAAGTCAAACTTGCTCAAGATCAATATCTATTGCCAAGGCTCTCACAACTTCAAGGTACAAGCGGACGATTTGGAAGTGCGGGGGTTGGTATGAGAGGACCGGGCGAAACTAAACTTGAACTCAATAGGCGAGTTTTAGAAAATGAAATCGCATCGCTCAAAAAACAGATTGCCAAAATAAAAAATCAAAGGGTTGTCACGAAAAAGGATCGTCTTAACAGCAATTTGCCACTTATTGCACTTGTAGGTTATACAAATAGTGGAAAATCTTCTCTGCTTAAGACTTTGACTAAAGAAGAAATATATACAGATGATAAATACTTTGCAACTCTTGATACGCTTTCTAGAAAATTTCGATTTACCGATGGCACTCAAGCGATACTAACTGACACTGTTGGCTTTATAAGTGATCTTCCACATCAACTAGTGGATGCCTTTTCTTCAACTTTGGAAGAAGCGGTAAGTGCCGATCTTATACTCCACGTTGTCGATATTTCATTGCAAAAAGAAGAAAATGGCATGAAAGAGTTTGAGTCCAACATGAAGGTGACAAACGATCTCCTTGACAGCCTTGGTGCAACAGATAATAGGATAGTAGTATATAATAAATGTGATCTTTTATCTAAACCAATCTTACTAAAACAAAATGAAGTTTTGATATCAACAAAGCTTAAAAAAGGTATAGATATCATGCTTAACAAAATCAAAGAAAATTTGGATAATTTAAATTAGATCTATAAATTTTCATGAAAAAACTATAAAATATTTAAAAAACAATGCAATTTTATGTAATTTTTTTGAAATTTGTAAAATTTAAAATAGTGAATATAATAAAAAAATCATGCAAGAAATTTGACGCGTTAAAAATATTGCATGATTTTTTATAAACTTTTTTATATTGAATTAAAATACAAGTTGTTTAGGCAAGACACATAAGTTTTAGTGTGCAAGATCTTTACTTGTTTTTCATATCTTGCTCATATACTTCATTTAGCTTTTTTACAAGAAAGTCTACATCTACTTCATGTACACTTGCAGCTTCTTCAACCGTTTCTTCAAGTCCAAAATGGCAAAATATGCAGTGCATGCCGAAACCCATAAATACATCGCCAAGATTTTCGTCTAGTGCGATGACATCATCAATAATCATGTCTTTTGTTATTTTTTCAATCTTTTTCATGGACTCAAGAATAGCACAAAGCTTAAATTTTGTCAAGATTTTATTACAATTAAAATATTCTCTTTGATTTTTAATTTTTAAAAGAAGAATAATATGTCGAATAGTGTCTATTTTTGTAAGTATGTCATTTTTGTGTAATTTTGTTAGTATGTTATAGCATGGAAAAGTTGAGCGATTATATTTCAAAAAAGATTATTACCATAGAAGAAGGAAGTTTGGTTGGTTATGTTTTAAATGTAAGTATAGATGAAACATATTCAAAAGTTGTATCTTTGGTGGTTGTAGATGAAGAAAGTGAGCAAATTTTTCTTCTTGATATAGGCAAGATTTGTGCAATAAGTGAAGATTGTATCATGACTCGGTCGAAACAAGATTTATCTTTTTCGTTGCAAGAAGATTTCAATAATCCTATCGGCAAAATTGTGCTTGACAAGGACGGAAAGACACTTGGAAGGGTTATGGATATCTATTTGGATAAATTCAATATCCGTGCAATAGTGACCGACTTATGTCAATTTTCACCTAGGTATATCTATTCGTCAAGTGATAAATATTTAATTTTTGGTTTGCGTAAAAAAAGAAAAGCCATGCCTATTTTTAAAATAGAAAATAGCGAAGATCTGCCAAAGGTAACAATAAGTGATTTCCCAAAAAATGAAAATACCTTTGCTTACAGCAATCCTTACAAAATCATAGCAAATCAAGAAAGTCTGATAGGAAGAAAGATGACCTGTGACATTTTAGGCTATAACAACGAACTTGTAGCCAAAAAAGATGAGGTGATCAGTGCAAAAACAATAAACAAAGCAAAAAAGCACAACAAGATTTCATTATTAAGTTATTATAGTAAATAAATTTTAAATTAAATTTAAAAAAATGATAAAAAATATAAAAATATCTAAAAATTAATAAAAAATTAAAAATATTGAATTAAAAATCGATTTTTTTGTCGATTTTTATTTTTTTATTCTTTTATTTTTCAATTTTATTTTATAAAATAATGGAATTTGAAAACATGCACAATTTTTTTCGATTTTTATCTTTATTTTTTACTTTATATATTTTTTAAAAAAATATAAAAATCTAGTTGAATTTATTTGTATTTTTGATGTATTTTGTAGTAAAATAAGTTAGCGAGGTAAAATATGATTAGAGTTATACCTAGAAGAACCAAAGTAAAACTTGAGTTTATGAAGGGCGTCACAGCGGTCGACCTTATTATTGGCGTGATTGCTGTTGTAATTTTAATTGTACTTGCAGCATCAAACTTCTCAGGTCATATCTGGGTTGCAATGGTCTGGGCGATACTTGCCTTATCACTTTTTTTCAAGCTTGCCGATAGTGACAGATTTTATGTAACTCTTATGCACCTTGCAAGATTTTCGATGCAAAAGAAAAAGTATGTAAAAGTTGATAAGAAAGGTAAAGGCAATATTAAAGATATCATTCCTTTCCAATCAATTTATCAAGATAGATGCATTGCCTATGGCAATTATTACGCAGAAGTTTTGGAAGTCAAACCAATTCTTTTTGACCTATTAAATGAGTATAGTCAAAACAATGTTATTGACATTGGTTTTGGTAATGCTTTAAGACGACTTGATGATAATCAAGTTTGTGAACTTGTAAAAGTCAATAAAGCAATGGTGCTAGATAGTTACATATACAATGAAAACAAAAAGTATGATAGACTTCTTGATCAACAGTTTGAAGGACAGATGTCACAAGAAGAGGTTGATGCTAGAGCTCCAATTCTAGAAGAGAGAGTTGCTTTCATTGAGGACAGGAATAGAACAAACAAAATCTATAAAGATTATTTCTATCTTGTAGTACTCGGTAAAGACCTTGAAGCACTTGACAATACTATAAGTGGTATGGCAACACAGCTTGCATCTTCTTTAACTCCTGTTACCACCAAGAGATTGACGGGCAGTGAACTTGCAGTATTCTTGCGTGCCAACTATAATAGAGAGTTTAATGAGCGTGAGCTTGAGAGTATGCCGTTTTCAGAATTCATCAACTGGGCAACTCCTGATAAGATTAAATTTTCATCAGCAAAATACAATATTGATGGTCAAGGCTATCGAACTTATGTTGTTACTGAATATCCATTGCAGGTTGGAAATGCATGGGGTGCATCATTCTTCCTTCTTGACCGAACAAAAGTTGTCATGAAATTTAAGAAAGCGCCAAAATTTGAATCAGAAAAGAAGATTGATAAGGCTATCATGGATATGGAAACCAAGCTTTATAAAACTGGTAAGAGTAGTACTCGTATTGAACTTACTACACACCTTGAAACTCTCCGTAATCTTCTTGCAGAACTTAAGAACAACAATCAGCAACTTTATGATGTAAATACATTTATTACTTGCGAAGAAGCAGCTCGAAAAGATGTTAAAGCGATGCTTAAACAGGAAGGCTTTAGATTTAGTGAAATGTTTGCAAGACAAATTGATGCTTTCATTTCCACTGGTATTTCAATGAGAGATAATATAAAGGAATATCAAAGAGGTATACCTACTTCAACTCTTGCTGGTGTCTTCCCGTTTGTATCAAGTGAATTGCAAGATGAAAATGGCTTCTATATTGGCGACAATGCTTATCCTGTGTTTGTCGATTTCTTTAGGCGTGATGCACAAAGAGTCAACTCAAACATGATGATCATTGGAAAATCTGGATCTGGTAAAAGCTTTGCAACCAAAACGCTACTTGCAAACTTTGCGGCTGATAATACCAAAATTTTCATTTGTGACCCAGAAAAAGAATACTCAAAACTTGCCGATAGCCTGCATGGCAAACTTATCGATGTCGGCTCTTCACTACAGGGTATAATTAATCCTTTCCATGTAATTCGAGCTCTAGATAAAGACGAGGATGAAAAGATTGGTGGAAAAGTTATAGAAAAACAAGATGACTCATTCAATCAGCATCTTCAATTCCTTGAACAATATTTTAGAACTATCTTGGAAGGTATCTCGTCTGATGCGTTCGAGGTTATCAACTCACTTGTACTTGATCTTTATAAAGAATTTAATATAGACGAAAATACAGAATTGAAAGATTTGAAACCGACAGACTATCCAACTTTCGATGACCTATATGCTTTGCTTCAAAGAAGACTGAAAGAGGCTAAAGAGGAGTTTGTGCTTAACAATCTTCGTGTCGCAGAAACATATATTAGAAAATTTGCAAGTGGCGGACGAAACTCTAACCTTTGGAATGGACCAACTTCAATTGAAACAAACGAAAACTTTGTCTGCTTCAACTTCCAATCACTTATTGCAGGAAACAATGATATGCTTACCAACGCACAAATGCTTTTGGTATTTAAATATATTGAAAACGAGATCATCAACAATAAAGATTATAACAAGATACACAATACTAATAGAAAGATTATTGTTGTCGTGGATGAAGCGCACACTTTCATTAACCCTAAGTATCCTATAGCGCTAAACTTCATGACTGCAATGGCTAAGAGAATTCGTAAATATGGCGGTATGCAGATTGTTATTACTCAGAACATCAACGACTTCGTAGGTTCAGAAGAAATCAAAAGACAATCAACTGCGGTTATTAATGCCTGCCAGTATTCAATGATATTCTCGCTATCGCCAAACGATGTAAACGACCTTATCGAACTATATAAAAACTCGGGTGGTATTAATAAGGAAGAGCGTAACAGAATTGTTTCAGCATCTGTTGGTCAAGCGTTTGTTATTACATCGCCGACCGCTCGTACCATGGTGCAAATCCGTCCACTTGATTATGTAGTTTCAATCTTCAAAGAGAAAAACGAATAACACCTAAGTTATGCCTATCAAAAAAGGAGTAGAATGACAAAATCTAAAATATTTTCAATTTTAGCTCTTGGACTTATGCTTGTTTTGGCAGGCATTCTTTTTGTTGCTTGCGGTAGTAATGGTTATAAAAATGTAACTGTTACAAGTGATCGTGATAGCATAACTTTGTTTGTAAATCAATCTGACGATTCTAGTAGTGAAGATGACGAAGGCGCTACAACAATCATTTCTGAACTCGTTACTTTTACAATCAATAATCCTGTTGGTAATATGGACAAATCACTCCGCATTACTGTTTCTAATCCTAGCATTTGTCAAGTCAATCTATACAGTAGACAAAACAACTCCTCAACCTATGAAATCATAGGCTTGAAGGGTGGCACTACTCAGATTGAAGCAAAAACTCTAGAAGGTAACAAATCTTGTACAATTACTATCAATGTAAGGCAATATTCTAATAATCTATCACAAAACTCAAACTCGCTCTACGTTTCTCCGTCAAGTGCATTGATTCCAAATGCTTCTGATTTCATCTTTGACGACAGCGCAACTGAGAGAGATTTAGATTTCTATTTCTATGGCTCTACTTATGACGGCTACATTCTTACTGAAACAGATTTAATGGCTAACGGTGAATTTATCAATCAATTTACTCAAGCTAATTTAATCACTGTCAATGGCAATTATTATATAATTTTCCAAGATGAAAACGGCGCATTATTTACACTCTATGATAGAGAAGAAATAATAATTGACGATGAAAGATCAAACTTTGTCTATCAATTTATGCCTGTGACTTATGAAAACGGCGAGTATTCATTTGATTTGGAATCTGCAATAGCTGTGCAACCTGGAGATTCATTCAAGTTTGGTGCAGTTTATCAAAAGAGTGAATCAGAAAGGCTTGTTTGTGCAAGAGATTTTTATGTACTTATAGATATAGATTACCAAAGCGTTGCACATGAATATGGCTATAGAATAATGGAATATACCTATGACATTGGTACAGATGTTTCATACAAACTTGATGAACAAAAGAATGGTGATATTACCTTTATTCCTTCTTATTCAATTGTTATTGAAGATAATCCTTTACTATTTGGATACACAGCAAGTTTTGCAACTATATATCTAAAAGTTTCAATCAACTCAACAAGTGATCTTATCAAAGAAAACTTCTATCTTTCTGATGCCAGCCTCGAATATGCAAACTGCACAAAACTTGGCTCGCTTGTTGAAGATGGAGTCACAACATATTTTTATGAAATAAATTGCTCTACAAATAAGAATATAACTACAGAATTCAATGTAAATTTCTATTATGATGGCTTTGAAAATAGTCAAGACGATAATGTCAATTTTACTTATACTATTCCAATTATCGTAAGGACTGTTCCTAATACAATTTTAGTAAATAATATCGACTTGAACTCAGTAGAAAGAGTGCATACTTTCTATAATCACTATGCTGGTTCTTCTTATGGCTGGCAAGAATTTGTTATAAGTGTTATGCCAACTGATGCAAGTTACACAAATCTTCAAATTGATTTGACAGGCTCTCAACTGCAGTTGAGATATAACGATAGAACTTATGTAGATGAACTTGTAACTATTAATGATCTTTCAAGTCCTATCTATTTAAAAGGAAAGGACGGGGCAGAGATTACAGAAGAAGATGCTCAAGAAAGTTTACAATTTGTTCTAAACTATGACGTACTCGGTCCTGAAACATGCACAGTAGATTTTGATTATGTTATTGCTCAGGGTGCAACTGCATTAAACTTTAACACAACAGAGTTTCAAGAGGGAATTTATCTTGATATCAATGATGGTTACCTAGATTTTACCGATATCTATGCTGATGCTCCATTTGAGTCATTTACAATTCAGTACTCATCTGGTGAAGATATAGCAACCTTTGATATCAATTCACTTAATCCATATATTACATATCCAAATGAAGAGGGCAAATATTTCCTTAATTTTAGCATTAGTGCCTTTGCGCTATCAAGTCAAGGACTAAGTGGAACATATACAATAACTCTTGACAATGGTCAAAGAATCTCACTTATTATTACCTCAATTGAAGCCTTAGAGAGCATAAATGTTTCAACCTCTAATGTAAACGCAAATGTGCAATATACTCAATATGTTGAAAATGATGGACAGCAGACGGGTGTGCTCTATTATGCTTATAATAATTTGTCAAATTCATATTTTGATATATCAATTGTCGCAAATGGCAATGTTAATTCGTCTGGTATTAGAAGTGTAAGTTTTGGCGACTTCTCATCTACAAGTATATCTCTTAGTGACGCTCAAAATTCAAATAAAAACTTTAATATAAATCTTATCGCAAATGGCTCAACCGACATTCCAATTTCAATCTATGGTTATAGCGTAAGGAATTTTGCTCGTGAAGAATATGTTATCAATTACAATATTCATGTAGTTGTTTTTAACTATGTCAACAAGTTAAACATATATAAAGAAAAAGACGGATTTGGCACTTATAGAGATGAATCAAGTGGTGTAGAGAGTGTACGAGATTATGGCGTAAATGCTGCGTATATTGATGTCTACACAAATACCACTAAAAATGACGCTTTAACTGCAGTTTTAAATTATAACATTGAAAACGAAAATGCTTATCTATTTTCAAACCCTATATATCTTTCAAATCCTAATAATTCCTATGAAGAGCAAAGTTTTGATCAAGGGTATTTGTACTGGACAGTCACTGATGCTTCAATAACACTCAACAATAGCCCTGTTGACTATATGTATCTAAATAGTAATGGCAACAATGTATATGTTATTACTGGAATTGGTACATTTAACACTGAAACACTTGAATTTGTTGCTTTCCAAAACAATACAAGTTCCATTCAGTTTACACTTACTGCACATGTTAGACAATTTGCAAGGACTTTCTCATTTACTATAAATGTAAGGATAAGTGTATATCAAAATGTGGAGCAAATCTCATTGCAAGAAGGAATTGATTCTCTTGAATTTTCTTCGCTTAATAAAGAGCATTCGCTTGTTGCCTATGCTGTTGGTGAAAATGCCACAAACAACGAACTTAAAGCATTTATAAGTGGCGGAGTAATCGTAGTAAACGGAATAAGTTATACATTATTAGACGAAAATTCTATCTCTACAATTGAGAGTGATGGCAGATATCAATTTACTTTTACTGCAAATCCTAGTTTCATTGAAGCGGCTGAAGGGTATGAAGAAGAAATCTCTGCTACAATTACAATAGTTGCGACTGACTGGCTTGATGAAGCAGATAATGTCATGCCGACATATCAAGACAGAGTTATAACTATACGTGTAAGTTATGCTAATGGTACAGAGTTAAATCGCTTTACTCTTTCATCGGCACAAGATGTACTTGCAATAAAAGATAATCTATCCGCTCATTACAAAATTGGTACAACTATAGATATTTCATCTATTAGTTCAAGCTTGCCACTTGGACAATTCAATGGTTCAATCATTGGTATAAATCAGTATGCTAAAATTACAGGTATCAATATTACCAATAATACATCGAACTATTATGGTCTATTTACAGTACTTGGACAGGATAGTTATATTGAATATATCTCTTTTGAAGGAAGCATAAACATAGGTCAATCGGGTGACACTTCTACTTATGCTGGAAATGATAGCAAGATAGGACTTCTTGCTGGTGAAAATTACGGACATCTTATAAATGTAAATGTGACAATCAATACATCATCTGTCTATATCTATTCAGGATATGTTGGTGGTATTGTTGGAATTAATTATGGTGAAATTTTACAAGATTTAACCTTGTTCGAATCGGCAACAAGTCAAACTCGCTCACTAAACGAAAATCAATTGGCAAGTGGCGGAACAAGCATTGTTGGAAAGGGCAGAAGAATGTATGCTGATTTCTCGCCTAACATCCCTGCTTATTATAACGGATATTTGACTGTCAACTATGTATCAACAACTGTAGCACAAGGTGGATACAATACTTATGTTGGTGGACTAGTTGGCATGAATGGTACAACAACTATAAGCGCAGACGACAGTCAAGTTACATTTATAGGCTCAATCAAAAAGATTGATAGTACTGGTGCATCCGGTCTTTCTCTTACAGGCTACAGCAATTATACAGCCTATGTTCTTCTTCGTGCAAATAAGTTATCAGGCTCAGGTAGCTATCCTAATACCCTTAAAATAGGCGGTCTTGCTGGTGAAAGTGTTGTATCAGCTGGTGAAAATGCGAATAATATTGTTGCAGGCTACAATACAAGTACAACTCAAGGTCAATCTGCAACCGTAACTTTTAACAAGTATTCAAATTATAAGTATTCAGACTCCTCAGGCATTTCTACTGGTAATTTTACAGCTGGCAATGGTATAATCGTTGGTGGCAAGATTGAAGGTTATGATTATGTTGGCGGTGTAGTTGGATATATAGGAAGTATAGACAACAACACAAATTTCATAGGAATAACTTCTCGTGCATTCGTTAAAGGTCTTGCAGTTTCAAATGATTATACAAGAACTGCAATCATTGCAAACATCAATGCATTAGGTACGAATATATATTTATCATCAGCTTATGCTATTCAAGCAGTTGATGATGGTGGTTATGGTGCAGACGCATCAATGATGGTGATTCAAAGTACAGACAAAGTCGCTGATTATTATGAAGATCCTTCGGATATTGACAATAGCGAGATAGATGCCGATAAATTAGCCTTTGGAACTTTGCTATCGACTAACATATCTGATATAATGTATCGTCATGATGATGAGTTGAATGCAGGTATAGACAGTGACGCTAGTTATACCAATGTCTGTTCTTTTGTAACTTCAAGAAATAAGATTTTTATAGAAAATTCATCAACTATTTCGACTACATCAAGGGCTCAATATTATGGCGACTATATTGTTGCAAGTGATAATGATACTCAACTTATAGATCAAACATATTTTGCAGAAGGCGATGAAAGTGTAATGTCGGTTAGCGGGGCATTTAACAATAAAATGATCAGCGGAGATAGTTCACAAAAAGAAATATATTATATGTTCTATTTCCAAACTGCAAGCACAGATATCACTCAAGATGATGACGCACAGTCACTACTAGATTCATATATTAATAGATACAATGTTTCAAGTATACTTTATCCTTTGATAATAAATGGAGAATTGACATTCACATCTCGCAACACTGATATATTGACTATTGACGCACAGGGCAATATGACTGCTAGGGCAAGCGGACTTGTGCAGGTTGTTGGAACTAGTGTGCTTAATCGCAACAATGCGGTTGAATTCTATATCTATGTGACAAACTATTTCAACCCTGATCAGCCAAGCTTTACAAATAGTGATAGTGAAAATTACGAAAATGTGTCTATTATATATCCAAGTGGTTCTACTTCTGGTACACCTATAGATGACACAGTTATCAATTTACGCGGAAACAACAGTGCAAACCTTGTTGTTCAGCCTTATTATTCATTAAATCTTTCTGTGGCTACAAATAGTCAAGTTTCATCATTTAATGTGGCTTCTGATGGATCAGTTAGTTTTATGAATAAGAGTTTTAATATTTCAAACAACAGCAATGTTTCAGCAGTTATTACACGAGCAACTCGCGCTGGTGCTAACGAAAATGAAATTATAGAAGCACTTGATGAACTCCACATCTCTTATGTCGGACAAAATATTTCTATTAGAAAAAACGATAAGACCGAAAGCACTATATATTCTTTGACGATTGTACCAAGATTGCAGGTGCAAGTTGAAGAAAATGGCTCAAATATATCATATTATTCTAGTGTAAACAAGACAATTACAGATACAACCTTACAATACAACAAGGGTGCGTCAAGCATCAATCATGTACAATATGAAGAAGTGACTCTCTTCTCATCAAGAGAGATAAGTGAAACAATAGAAATTATTTCCGATGTTAAAGAGGAAAATCCTTATTACTATATTACTGACAGCAACGGAAACATTTTGCAGGGAAGTCGAGAACTCGACGAGATGTTTGAGCAGGAATTTGCTATGGATGCAGGTAATGGCGTTCTAGCATCAATGCTCTTTAGCGTTACATTTACAAACATCACTGGTACAGTAGATTTGACTAAAGCTCAAAGCTTCTCACTTTCTGTAGCAATCAACAAAAACTCAGACTTATATAAGGATAGATATAATCAAGATATATATGGTGATTATACAATATATATTTTAGCATCTTCCAACACCGAAAAATTCACATCATTTACAATTCACTTTGAACAGACAGGCATAACTTCAATAATTGTAGATAATTATTCAAATCTCAATGACGCTATTTCAAGCACAGGTATTGGTGCTACAAGTGAGTACGCATATCCTGGACAAACAGGCTTTATTGCAATCACAATTAATCCTGACGATGCTGACTTTGACTATATTGTTATTGAGAATGATGCTCAAAATTATCAAACTGGAAATTCAAGTGCAACTTTTGGCTTACTTGCTAGAAAAAGTACATCTGATGGTGGATCAGAGATATTCGAAGATGATAGAATTATAGGTCAAACTACAGATACAGGGCTTATTGTCAATCTTGAGGATATCGTAAATTATTATGGCGAAACTGATCCTAAAACTTCAAACAATAATTACTATATTTATAATGGTGTTATCTATGTTAAGTATGATTTTGGCTCGCTAAATGTCAATGACGAAAGCGTTTCTTATATAAACATCTCGCTCTTTAAAGACGGACAACAAGTTTATGAAACAATAAGAAAACCTGTAACAATCAAACTTCAATATTATGTTGCTGTAGATATAGTAGGCAAAGAGCCACTTTCGGCAAATGATAGTGCATATTATGCTTCATATCAGGTTGCAAGGGGACTTCGCTATGAACTAGCAGTGAATTCCTATGGTTTTAGTGCTGAGAATATAAATATAAGCCTATCAAATGAAAATCTCGGCTCAATTATACAAGAAAATGGAAGATATTATCTGCAGATTACAAATCAAAGCATTGACTACTCGCAAGCAGGAAATAATGTTTTGAATATAACTGCAAATGCATCTCAAGCAGATGGTGAAAATATAAGATCGGCAAGTAGTACGACGCACATTGAAATACTTGAGTTTGTATTTAACTACAATAAGGACACTTCATCTGAAACCGAAGATCTTGTCAGTGGTATGGGTGATGGAATTATAAATGTGCAGGTTGGAACTCAGACAACATTTGCGATTGATATGTACGATTATATCGAATACGACTCAACCAGCCTTGATATCGTCAATAGAATTAATAATTTCTTTAGCGAATTAACATCGAGCGGTGAGTGGAAGGCTCATACTAATCTTATCAATGATACACTGCCAGACTATGGTCAGGCTGTTGAAAATATGAATGGTAGAGAGCAGTATATATTAGCAAACGGTGTACAATTAGAAACATACTATTTTAATTCTAATGGATTAAATGTCACACCTGTAAGAACTCATGACAGTAGTGATTTATTCTATTTCTTTACTTATACTGGAGGCTATGAGATCCAAAATGGTCTTTATGTAGCAACAAAAGATGCAGATGCTCTTCCTATTAAAACTAGATTTGTACTTAATGTATATTCTTCAAGCAGTGAAGATAGTCCACTTCCTATATATGATTATGAAGACTTTATCAATATGCAACAAGGTCAGTACTATATTCTATTAAACGATATTGTATTGCCAAATGCAGATAATGAAAGTACGGGTGTGACTCGCTTCACTCCACTTACTGGAAACTTTGCATCGCTTGATGGCAATGGTCATACTGTCATCTTCTCAGGCACCTATGATATGGGCTCTCTAAGTTCGATCGGTGTTTTCTCAAGCCTTGCGCTTGATAGCCAAATCAAAAACTTAAATGTTCGATTTGCTTTTGCGTCTAATGGCTCCGATATGAATGATAGTGAAACAGACGATGGTTATCAGCTAGGAGGACTGCGAACTGTTAAATTTATTACAACCGCATCGTCATTCAGTTTTGCAGGACTTGTTGTGCAAAACAATGGTATAATCACCAACTGCCATGTTCAAACTGAGTCAAATTACACCTCAGAATTATACATTGCAGTCATAGCAGATAATGCCTCAACAGGCTCTTATGTAACAGGCTTTGTTGCGCAGAATAGCGGATATATAACAAATAGCAGTGTGCGTGTAAATATCAAATCTCCATTTAGAATTGGTGGGTTTGTAGGTACAAACACTGGCAAGATTGCAGCATGTTACTTTAGAGAAGGCAAGATTATCAACAACTCAAATCAAAATCAATATGCAGCAGGTTTTGCGTATTCAAATGGCGAAAATGGACAGATTATTACAAGCTATGTTTCAGGCATGACAAGTTCATCAAGTTTATATTCACTTGATAGAAATAGCTATGTCAGTGCAAACGAAAGAGGCGCGGGCTTTATCTATCAAAACTTGGGCTATATTAGTGATTGCTACACAGATATATATCTTGCTGTTACACCAAATATGGCTGGCTTTGTATATGCTAATGGCGGACAAATCAAAAATTCTTTCTCACTCTCTGTCCTAAGCAATCTAAACTCTGCAGCTGCTGGTTTTGCCTTTGAAACAACTGTAACTACAGGCACCGATGAAGGTAGTTCAGGTGTATATACTGGCGAATTCTCAAATTGCTACTATTTCTATAACGAACAACAAGGAACAATAGGAAATAACACTGTAGAAATTGCTGATAACGGATTCCTTACTAATACTGAAGATATTAACACATCATTGCAAGAGCGTAATTTTGAGGGTGTATCAAAATTAAATGCTGGTCAATTCTATAATGTAGATGAAAATTTTGCAGATTTTGCCTACTCATCAACTGCAAATGCGAGTGCTGTTTGGTTCTTCAGTAGCGGAAATGCAAATTCTAATTTTGTTGATTATACTCCTACTACCGAAACTACCATTGTAGGTGGCGAGAATGGTCAAAATCAAGTTAATACTGTTTATGAAACAACCTTAAAGACACTTCCTAAAGGTAGACTAGAACTTACGAGCGCCAATATTGAAACTTTATCCGTTCGCAACTTTAGTCATACTGAACTTAGCGAAAGTGGTGGTATTACACAATATATCTATATTTATATTGATGATCCAAACTCTCCAAATAGGGGATCACTGCATAATCCTAGACTTATTGATGACGCAGAGTCTATGGAAAGTGAAATTTTACAGCAAACTTCTTCAAGCGGTATAAATCAAACAAATTATAGAATTATCAGTGATATTAGTTATGCTGAAATGACAAGATCAGAACTTTATAAGACGACTTTTGCAGGCGTCTTAGAAGGAAACGGAATGACCATAACTTCGATATCGCTCTATAGTGAAGAGAACTTGTCAAGCGCAGGTCTATTTGCTCAAGTTGGATATTCTGCAAGTAGAACAGGATCAATAAAGAATTTAACGATCGTACCTACTCAAGTGGCATTCTCAAATACTAATGTTGTCGGCACTATAGCAGGAACACTCAGTTATGGCTACCTATATGATATAGATGTAGAATCGACAAGTTCAAGTGCATCTTCAGGTGTAGTTGTCGGATTGAACCTTGTAGGTGGTATTGTCGGAAAAGCGACATCATCATATATTATGAAAGATGTTTCTAGTGACATGAATGCAACCGCTAATTATATTTCTTCAATAACCTATGTATATGATGAATCTACCACGAACGATGGACGATACTCTTATGCTGGCGGCATTGCTGGATATTTAGGCGGAAGTGGTGAGGTTTACAATGCTCATACTGGAAATATAGATTCAGTTATGGGTGGTAGAATAGGTCTTCTCTATGGTGGTATCGGCGTTAATGCTAAAGCAAATTACAACTATGCTCATATTACATCTAATAGTGCAATATCATTGAAACCATATTACTATGGCGGTTTGATTGCAGGTGAAGTAAGCGGAACATTGTCTTATTCTTATGTAGAAGGCAATGGTAGTGTAATCACTCCATTTACTACTGTTCCAAGAGTTGCAACAGCTGTTGGTGGTGTTGTTGGACTTCTAAATGGCGGAAATGTTAACAACGCTGTAGTCGATCAAGCCTTTGATGTTTCTATTGCTAGCGGAAATTCTAAGATCACCTATGTCGGTGGACTTGTCGGTGCAGTTGATAGATCAAATGGCAGAGTTTCTACATTGCAAGACAGTATGTTGTCTGCAGATGTAACGGGTGGTATGATTGTTGGTGGAGCAATAGGCTATGTTACTTCAAGCATTAATATTGACTCGATCGCAATAAAAGCATCTGCTTTGACTGTAACAGGTAGTGTAACATCACCTGTACTTGGCGGAATAATTGCTCAAACCAATTCTTCTGAAGTTTACGGTATTACTTTAACTAATAGTTATTGTACATCTCGTCTTGTAATTGATACAACAACCTCAGGTACTCCATCATCAGCGAGCGTAAGTGGTCTTGTTGCTGTAAATAATAGAATTACAAAGATGGCATATTGCTTTACAACATCTATCATTGATGCGACAATTAAAGATATGCGATCTATAGAATATGAAGATGTCGCATATAATGAACGCGAAGAAACTGCAACAGGCGATAATATTTCACGAAATATTCAAATCGTTCATACTCAAGTTGATAATAATATTGAGAATGTATACTATTTCGGACTTACAAAAGGTAAACCAGGTGAAGAAGACGAAGAAGACAAAGAAGGTGATATACCTGAGTCAAATATTCATACCAACTTTATAACCAATGCTGAATATACATTATACTATCAACCATTTATTACTTTTGATACTAGATATTATCAAAGTGCTTTAAGTCTAAATGTGACAAATTATGGAACATCATCTTATGCATATAGCAAGGAAGTTACTGCAGATCCAACAAATGTATCACTTGCAACGAGTGAAAGTTTGTATTATAGTTTATTTGCTACTGAATATACGACTTCAGATGGTGAAACCTACAATTACCATATAAATTCTAATACTTACACTTATACTACAGATACTGTAAATGAAGATAATGAGCCTGTTGTTGTCACTTATACTTATAACTCGGAAACAGGTAGATATGAAACTATCGGAACTGATTTTGAAGAAGATGAGCAAGGAAATTATGTTTGGTCAGGATCAGATAGATTTAACGCAGATAATGTGGCAGCTTATCATAAAACAGCGACCACTGATATAAGGGAAGTAATATATTCTGTAAGAATAGGGAATATCTCGACAGAAATATATTATGATTCAGAAGATGATTGTTATAGGTATTATTCAAATGGTCAAGAAATAGGCAAACCGAGTGGCTCTTCGACTGTAACGGTTACTTTCTTGTCAAAGCGTGAATCTATCAATACAAATAGTACAGGATTTAGACCTGTTACTGCATATAAAGATAGTCAAGGCAATGTCTATGTTATGACTTATAATGTTGAAGGCAAATTGACCTATAGAAATTTACGAACAGGCGAAACTTATGTAGAAAATGATGGCTCATTTACAAGTGGAAATGGTGTTTTAAGCGAAATTCCATCAATCAAAGTATGGACAACATCAATGACTGCTTTAAATAGACTTTATTTTGAAAGCAATTTGTCATGGCTAAACAAAATTTAATAAAAAAGGGGAAAAGTGAAGTTTATTCATACTTTCTCCTTTTATTTTTTAAAGCTTGATAAAGCATAAAAAAAGAAATTTTATAAAAGGTATTAAATAATATTTTTAGTTTTTATTTAAAATCGCAATATAAAAATTATAAGTTTAATAAATTGTCTAATACTGTCATTTTATGTTAGAGAAAATCAGTATACTAAAATAAAATTGAAACAATTGTATAAAATTTTAAAAAAATGTAAAAAAACTATTGACTAATATTGAATAAATGTTGTATAATTGATAAGAATTCGGGATACTGTGAGAAAAATGATAGTTTAAAAACTGAAAAAGTGGGACTATTATGGCATTTTTGTGCCATATTGTCCTTTTTTGCTTTTCTATAGTATGCTAGTTAAGGAGTAAATAAATGTCTGTAAGTGTAAGAAAAGTTAAACAAGGAAAGACTGAAAGATATACTTTTGGTCACTGTGAAGAGTTGGTGAAGGTTCCACCACTTCTTGACATTCAAAAAAAGTCCTATAATGACTTTTTGGTTAAGGGTATTAAGCGTGTGCTTGACGAATTTTTTCCTTTAACCGACTATTCAGGCAAAGCAAAATTGTATATTACAGAAATTTTGCCTTTTGCAAAACCTAAATATGATATTAAAGAGTGCAAGAGAAGAGGCGCGACTTTCTCTTCTCCACTCAAAGTTAAAGCAAGATTTGTTGTTGAAGAAACTGGACAGGCGGTAGAGCAAGAAGTATTTATGGGCGATGTTCCTATGATGACAGAACAAGGCTCTTTCATTTTTAATGGTATTGAAAGGGTAGTTATCAACCAAATCGTGCGTGCTCCAAGTGTTTATCTTTCAAGAGAGAAAGACAACAATGCCACTTTGCGTGCTCAAGTAATTCCTGTTCATGGAACATGGATTGAAATCGAGCAAGGTGCGAATGAGAATTTAAAGATCGTTCTTGAGCGTAAGAACAAGATTAGTCTTGGTGTATTCTTAAAATGCTTCGGCTTTACAAACGAAGAAATTTTGCGTGCTTTTGGCAACAATAGATATATTAAAAATGTACTTGAAAAGGAAACTCAAAACACACAAGAAGAGGCATTACTTGAATTTTCAAGAAAGACAAGACCTAGTGATGTTCCATCAGTAGAAAGTACTAGAAGCTTCTTAAATGTTTCATTCTTTACTGATGCATATTACAATCTTTCTAGAGTTGGACGATATAAGTTCAACAAGAAGCTTGGACTTAAAGATAGACTTCCTGGACTTATAAACGCAGAAAATATCATTGTAGATGACGAACTAATCGCTAGAGAAGGCGAAGAATTTACTGCAGAATCTGCTAAAAAAGTTCAAAATGCAGGCGTCAACGAAGTTTGGGTTCAAATAAACGGCAAAAAGCATTTGATGCGTGGTAACAACAGAGTTACTCTAAGCGAAGTTTTCCCTTGCAATCAGGAAGAACTTGGTATTTTTGAAGATGTTTACTATCCTGTTTTAATGCAGATTTTAAATGAAAATAAGACAAAAGAAAAGCGACTTGAAGCGATTAAGAACAACGCTAAAGAGCTTATAATCACAACTCTTACAATGGATGATATCTTAGCAACTATCTCTTGCTATCTTGATATATTAGAAGGTATCGGCACAATTGATAAGATTGAACACCTTTCAAATAAGCGCGTTGCAACAGTTGGAGAACTTACTTGCAATGCATTTAGGTCTGGTGTAACTAAACTTTCTACAAATATTAAAGAAACCTTACAAGGACGAGAATTTGAGGAGGTTACACCATCTCAAATCATGAATCCAAAGGCTGTGAACAAAGCATTAAGAGATTTCTTCTCTCAATCACAATTATCACAGATCATGGATCAAAAGAATCCACTTTCTGGTATCACTCAAAAACGCCGTGTTTCTGCTATTGGTCCTGGCGGTATCAAAAAGGAGAGAGCAGATCCAGAAATTCGCGATATTCACTTTACACACTATGGAAGAATTTGTCCTGTTGAAACACCTGAAGGTCAATCAATCGGTCTTATCAATACACTTGCAACTTACACTCGTGTCAACGACTATGGCTTCCTTGAAACACCTTATAGAGTTGTCAATAAGGAAACAGGCGTAGTTACAAAAGACATTGTCTATAAGATGGCAGATGTAGAAAACGAAAGTTATATCGCTCAGGCTATTGAGCCACTTGACGAGGAAGGTCACTTTGTAAATAAGAGAATTATGTGTAGACATGGTTCACTTATTGAAGAAGTACCTGCAAGCAAAGTTGATTATATGGATGTATCTCCTAGACAGATGATATCTGTAGCAACAAGCTTGATTCCATTTGTAAACGGCAACGAAGCAAACCGTGCACTTATGGGTGCAAACATGCAACGACAGGCGGTGCCTGTACTAAGACCAGAAGCTCCAATTGTTGGAACTGGTATGGAAGCTATTGCTGCTCATGACAGCGGTTGCGTAATTCTTGCAAAGCGTGCAGGAACTGTAAGTTATGTATCAGCAGACGAGATACGCGTGCTTACTGAGAAGGGTGACGAAGACATCTATTCACTCACAAAGTTTGCAAAGGCAAATGACGATGTATGTTTCAACCAAAGACCATGTGTTGTAAAAGGCGAAAAGGTCAATGTAGACGATGTTCTATCTGATGGTTATTCAACTGATAAAGGTGAACTTGCAGTTGGTAAAAATGTCCTTATCGGATATATGAACTGGGAAGGACAAAACTACGAAGATGCTATCCTTATCAGTGAAAGACTTGTTAAAGATGATGTCTATACATCAATCACTCTATATGACCATGAAATAAAATGTAGAACTACAAAACTTGGTGACGAGGCAATTACTAGAGATATTCCAAACCTTGGCGAAGATGCTCTTAAAGACCTTGATGAAAACGGTATTATTAGAATAGGTGCTGAAGTTCATCCTAATGATATCCTTGTTGGTAAGGTTACTCCAAAGGGCGAAACAGATCTTACTCCAGAAGAGAGATTGCTCAGAGCAATCTTTGGCGACAAGGCTAGAGATGTGCGCGACACATCACTTCGTGTACAACATGGTAAGGGTGGTGTTGTCGTTGATGTTCAAGTGTTCTCTAAGAAGAATAAAGACGATCTTGAACCTGGCGTAATCATGATGGTTAAGGTTACAGTTGCTCAAAAGCGTAAGATTTCTGTCGGTGATAAGATGGCAGGAAGATATGGTAACAAAGGTGTTGTATCAATTGTTCTTCCAGAAGCTGATATGCCATATATGGCAAATGGTAGACCACTTGATATTGTACTCAGTCCACTTGGTATTCCATCTCGTATGAACATAGGTCAGGTTATGGAAGTTCACTTGGGACTTGTTGCAAAGACTCTTGGCTGGAAAGTTGCAACGCCTGCATTTGATGGTGCAACTACTGAAGATATCAAACAACTTCTCATTGAAAACAACTTTAGAGAAGATGGTAAAATACAGTTGTACGATGGTAGAACAGGAGAACCTTTCGACAATCTTACTACTGTTGGATACAAATATATGCTTAAACTTGAACACATGGTTGACTCAAAAATCCATGCTCGTTCAATTGGACCTTATGCTCTTATCACTCAACAGCCACTTGGTGGTAAATCATTGTTCGGTGGACAGAGATTTGGTGAAATGGAAGTTTGGGCACTTGAAGCCTATGGCGCAAGTCATATATTGCAAGAAATGCTTACAGTTAAATCCGATGACCTCAATGGTAGACTTAAAACCTATGAATCTATTATTAAAGGTTTGCCTATTGCTGAACCTGGTATTCCTGAGTCATTCAAGGTACTTGTAAAAGAATTGCAGGCACTTGGACTTGATATCAAGATTTTGACTGATGGTGATAAAGAAATATCAATCAATGAACTTAGTCAAGATGAACAAGATGCTCCAAACAATCTTGCAAATGAAACAGAAAAAGACCTTGAAGAAAGCATATTTGACTTTGATGCTCAAGACGATATCTCATCTCCATTAAACGAAGATGAAGAAAAAGAAATTAATGATGTGTTTGAAGAAAGCACAAAGAATGACACTCTTGACAATCTCGATATCTTTGACGATTTCGGTGATTTTGATGAATAAGAAAAAGGGGATTAGACATGTTTGAATTAAACAATTTTGATTCTATTAGAATAGGTATTGCGTCGCCTCAAAAGATTAGAGAGTGGTCGCATGGCGAGGTGACCAAACCTGAAACAATCAACTATAGAACTCAAAAACCTGAAAAAGATGGACTTTTCTGCGAAAAGATTTTCGGACCTAGAAAGGACTGGGAATGTCAATGCGGAAGATATAAACGCGTTCGTTATAAAGGTGTTGTTTGTGATAAGTGCGGGGTTGAAGTTACAAGAGCAAAAGTGCGCCGTGAAAGAATGGGACACATTGAACTTGCTTCTCCTTGTACTCATATATGGTTCTTTAGAAATGTGCCTTCTAAGATTGGTACACTTCTAGAGATGACTCCAAAAGTACTTGAGCAAATTGTTTACTATGTTTGCTATGTTGTACTTGATCCAAAGAAGACAGACCTTGCATACAAACAAGTAATCACCGATAAAGAATACTACGAAGCGTGTGACAAATATGGTGCTGATGCTTTCGAAGTTGGAATGGGCGCTGAAGCTATCAAGCGTTTGCTTGGTGAAGTTGACCTTGAAAAAGAGTCAAAAACTCTAAAGCAACAGATTACTACTTTCAAAGGTCAAAGAAAGATTAAAGCCATGAAGAAACTCGAAGTGGTTGAAGCTTTCCTTGCAAGCGGTAATAATCCAACTTGGATGGTACTTGATGTTATACCTGTTCTTCCACCAGATTTAAGACCAATGGTTCCACTTGATGGTGGAAGATATGCTACAAGTGATCTTAACGATCTCTATAGACGTGTTATAAATAGAAACAACAGATTAAAGAAACTCATGGAACTTGGTGCTCCTGATGTTATCGTAAGAAATGAAAAGAGAATGCTTCAAGAGGCAGTCGATAACCTAATCGATAATGGTAAACGCGGAAAGGCAGTGCAGAGTTCTAAGCAAAGAGATCTTAAATCTCTTACCGCTATGCTTGGCGGTAAACAAGGCCGTTTCAGATTAAACCTTCTTGGTAAGCGTGTTGACTACTCTGGTCGTTCGGTTATCGTTGTTGGACCTGAACTAAAAATGTATCAATGCGGTCTTCCAAAAGAAATGGCTCTTGAATTATTTAAGCCTTTCATTATGAATCGACTTGTTGAACTTAATAAATCGAACAATATTAAGGCAGCAAAGAGAATGATTGAAAAAGAAAAGCCGGTGGTATGGGATATCTTGGCTGAAGTTATCAAAGATCATCCAGTATTTTTGAACCGTGCTCCAACACTTCATAGACTTTCTGTTCAAGCGTTCGAACCTGTCCTTGTTGAAGGTCGTGCAATTAAATTGCATCCTGCAGTTTGCGGTGCGTTCAACGCAGACTTCGATGGTGACCAGATGTCAGTCCATGTGCCACTTTCAATTGACGCAAGGACCGAAGCAAGAACTTTGATGCTTGCTTCAAACAACATTTTGAAGTTGTCTGATGGTGAGCCTATTGTTACTCCATCACAAGATATAGTTCTTGGTTGTGCATACATGACACTAGATAAACCAGGAATGCTCGGAGAAGGCAATATATTTGCATCTCCTGATGAGGCAGTAATTGCATATAGAACACAAAACTTGCATATTCAGGCAAAGATCAAAGTGAGAATTGAAAAAGAGCTTGATGGTAAAAAATATTCTAAAGTCATTGACACTACTGTTGGACGACTTTTGTTCAATGAGCAAATTCCGCAAGACCTTGGCTTTGTAGATAGAACAAATCCTGACAACATTTGCGATCTTGAATTTAATAAGTTTGTAGTTAAAAAAGATTTAAGTGCTATCCTTTCAAGATGCTATGATGTACATGGTACTACAGAGTGTGCTAAACTTGTAGATAAGATCAAGGAACTTGGATATAAATATGCTACATTAAGTTCTCTTACTGTTAACGCATTTGATATTGCTGAACCTAAGGAAAAGCAGGCAATTATAAGTGAAACAGATCAAAAAGTTATCGAAAATGAAAAATTATTTAGACGCGGTCTAATCACACTTGATGAAAAAGTACGCAACAATATGCAACTTTGGGCAGATGCTAAAAATCAAGTTGAAAAAGCACTGATTGAAGATATGGATGACTATAATCCATTTAAGATCATGTATGTATCTGGCGCGCGTGGTAATAAAGAGCAAATCAACTCGCTTTGCGGTATGGTTGGACTAAAGACTACCGCAAGTGGTGAAAAGATTGACGTGCCTATTAAATCTTCATTCGTTACAGGGCTTTCTCCTATTGAGTATTTCCTAACTGCCCGTGGTGCAAGAAAAGGTCTTACCGATACTGCACTTAAGACTGCAGACTCGGGATACTTAACAAGAAGACTTGTAGATATATCTCAAGATGTAGTTGTTACAACTGAAGATTGCTTTGCTAATGCTGGCGAAAAAGTCAAAGGTGTATGGGTTGGTGATCTAGTTGTTGATGGCGTAGTTCACGAAACACTCGCAGAGAGAATTTATGGTAGAGTAAGCGTTGATCAAATTGTAGATCCTCAAACAAACGAAGTTATTGTAGAGGCAAATCAAATGATCACAAAGGATCAAGCTGACGCAATTGCTAAGGCAGGATTCAAACAAGTTCAAATTAGATCTCTCTTCACTTGCAAATGCAAACATGGTGTTTGTGCAAAATGTTATGGACGAGATTTGTCAAATAAGAAAATGGTAACAGTTGGTGAAGCTGTAGGTATCATTGCAGCACAGTCAATTGGTGAACCTGGTACACAGCTTACAATGAGAACATTCCACTCTGGTGGTGTTGCTTCAGCTCTTGATATTACTCAAGGTCTTCCTAGAGTCGAAGAAATCTTTGAAGCTAGAAAGCCAAAAGGTGAAGCTCTCCTAAGTGAAGTTGCTGGAAAACTTACAATTAGACAAGATCCTAAGTATTATTATTTCACTGTTGCATCACGCGAAGGCGACATTGAATATGAAGCAAAGAAGCCAGTTGTATTGATGGTGAAAAACGGCGAAAATGTTGAACCGGGAACTCAACTTACTGCTGGTGCAATAAATCCTTCTGATTACTTGCGTATGAAGGGTGTAAAAGGCCTACAAGAATATCTTCTCAACCAAGTTGTTTCAACATATAGAGGACAAGATGTTAAAGTTAATGATAAGCATGTTGAAATAATTATTAGACAGATGCTTAAGAAAGTTAAGGTAGAGTCTGCTGGTGATACAAATCTATTGCCAGGTGAAATTGTAGATATCTATAAATGCGATGAAGAAAACGAAAGAATTTTGCAAGAGGGCGGTGTTCCTGCAACTGTTAAGAGAATATTGCTTGGTATTACTAAGGCATCTCTTTCAACAGACAGCTTCCTATCTGCTGCTTCCTTCCAAGAAACTTCAAGAACATTGACAGATGCATCTGTTAAAGGTAAAGTGGATAACTTGCTTGGACTTAAGGAAAATGTCATCATTGGTAAACTTATTCCAGCTGGTACTGGACTTAAATCTTATCGTTCAGTTATGCCAGTAGTTGTAAAGGATGAAAGAGAAGAAGATGTCTATTCTGACGATACAGCTGTAACAACAATTGCATAGTAAAGATAAGTTTAATACTTTTAAATAGCAAAAAAGGCATATTTTGAAATATGTCTTTTTTTTCAATGTTTAATTATATTAATTTTAACAAGTCTTCAAATGTTGTATAACCTGCATTCTCGTTAAAATGTCCGGCATTTTCATATATATAAGTTTCTGCTTTAATTGCTTTGGCAAAATTTTCCAACGCATCTATTTTTACATAAGGATCATCTTTACTATATATGCAAATTCTTTTATTACATAAATCAATAAATTTATATATTTCATCTGTATACATATCTTTATTAATTTTGTCAAAGTTTTCTAAGGAAAAATAATTGTTACAGCCACTTACAAATATGCATTTTTCAATTTTTAGATTATTGTTTATACAATATTTAGCAAGAAATACACATCCAATGGAATGACAAATAAAAACACTTTCTTCATTTATCTTATCCTTTACTTGATCTAAGACCTTTGACCAATTTTCAAAATTTTGTCCATTCGGAGTAGGATAATTAAAATTGAAAACATCATATCCTTTTTGTTTAATTTTTTCTTCCAGCCAAGGAAACCAATTCTCTTTGTTATGACCATACGATCCATGAATTATAAAATAATTTTTCATATAAACACCTTAAAGTATTTTAGCACAATATTTTTAAATTTCCTACCAATAAATTGAATTTTAAAATTTTCAAATTAAAATAAAAAGCCTCTTGACAGGGGGGGGGAATGTGATATAATCACAAAGTAAAAAGATAAAAAGGAGATTAATTTATGAAAAAGACAAATAAGAAAAGCAGAGGTATATTAAAAAATGCTGATCACTTTACATTAAGTCATGGTCTTAAATTATTTAGTGCTATATCGATAATAGGTCCAGCTCTGTTTCTATTCGGCGCGGGTATTACATATGGTCTTGCACGCGAGGAAGGCAGATCTAAAATTAAAGAAACTAGTGATTATAATAATTACTCGTTTGAATATAGGCGAGTTATTAATGAAAATGAGTTTTTGACTCAAGAAGATAAACAAAATTTAACTGAAGAAAGTCATGTATTTGATAGTTATATTGAAGGTAATCTAGATGAACCACTTGTTCAAGCTTATATTCAAGAGACTGATAAAAAAAGTAAAACTTTATCTGGAGCATTGGTAACTTTCGGTGTGTCGGCAATGTTAGCAGAAGTATCAATGATAGCAGCAGGAAAAGTCAGCATTAAAGAAGATGCCGATAATAGAAAAAATAGAACTGATTTGAGTGAAGTTGGATTTACTGATGATAAAGAAGAATACATTGACTTTGATGAAGAGAATATTAATTTAAGGACATAATAAGCATATTAAAATTCAACTTTGATATTTTAAAATAAAATCATATTTATAAAATATCAAGCATACTATAAATTTCTTAGTATGCTTTTTGTAATTATCAAATTAAAATAAAAAGCCTCTTGACAGGGGGGGGGAATGTGATATAATCACAAAGTAAAAACATAAAAGGAGACTAATTTATGAAAAAGAAAAATAAGACAAGTTATGGAATTTTAAAATCTGCTGGCAACATTGCACTAGGAATTGCTCCATTTGTATTTGGTGTAATAGCGATAGGTTCATTTCCTCTATATGTCATTGCTGCGGCTTTCGAAGCAGATAATTCTAAAATTAAAGAATCCAGTGATTACATTAATTACTCGTTTGAATATAGGCGTGTTATTGATGAAAATGATTCTTTAAGTCAAAGAGATAAGGAAAAATTAACTGAAGAAAATTATATTATTGAGAGATATATCGAAGATAATCCAGAGGATCCACTTGTTCAGGAGAAAGATAAAAAAGGGGAAATTGCATTTGGAGCCATCTCTGCTTTTGTTGCATCTGCGTCATTAGCGGTAGGATCAGCTATAGCAAATAGCATAAAATATAGAGAAAATGAAGACTATCACATGAATAATGCGATTGGCAATAATAAAGATAATAACATTTCTAATAATGATAATCTTATAGATGGAGAAGACATTGATCTTTTAAATAGTGATATTAGCTTTAAAGTATAAAATCTCATAAGAAATTATAAGATTTAATCGCTTCTTATTCCTTTTATTACAGGCTGGCGCATATTTCCATCTTTTGTTAGCATTATATATTGAACGGTACAAACAAGTTTAGGTTTTATCCATACAATATCTTTTTCATCTTTGAAAATTTCAGAAAAAGGTTTTTTACTTTTGTTTTGTAATGCTGTAGTTAAAAGTAGAGATTTTTCTTGCTGTGAAAGTCTTGCAAACATCTTTGCTTTATATACGAGCTTATTCTTTTCTTGTTTTGCAAGTATTAAATCTTTAACACTTCCATCTTCAATTGTTAAACCAACTATAAAAAAGTCTTCATCATGAAGATTTTTTATTTTTATCCATTCATTCGATCTTTTTCCAAGCTTGTATTTGGCGTCTTTGCGTTTTGCAACTATTCCTTCTAGACCAAGATTTTTAGTTTGATTAAAAAGGGCAATGCCTTGATTTTCGATAAAGCGCGAGATGCTAATATATTTATTTTCTTTAATTGCTTTAAATAGCAATTTTTTTCTTTCCATTTGATCAAGATTTGTCAAGTTTTTGCCGTCATAATACAGGATATCATAAGCGACAAAATTTACAGGAGCTATTTTGGATGCCATTTCAATTTTAAATTTATCGTTAAGTAAACTTCGTTTTTGTAAGGCAAAAAAATCTGGGAAGCCATTTTTGCCAGTTACGATTATTTCGCCATCAAGAATGCATCTTGCATTTGCTTGTTTATGAATTTCGCGGAGTTCTGGATAAATAAGGGTAATATTCTTGTTTCTCTTATTGGCTAGAATTGTTTTATCTTTGTCAAGATATGCTATGCACCTTATGCCGTCAAGTTTCAGTTCAAATATATAGTTGTCATCGTCAAAAGGCTCCCTTATCTCTTTCAAAAGCATAGGAGAAATGTTTTTTTGTTCGAAAAGATCCATTTTTTATGCCTTCTTTTTCAAATTTATCATTTCGCCTTTTTTAGCGATATTCTTTTCGTCTTTTTTCTTTTTATTTTCCTTTTTCTCTTTGACCAAAGTGACAGATTCTTTCAGTGCTTCCATTAAATCTGTTATCTTGACGGTTTTTTCTTCTTTAACTTTCTTTAATTTGTTTCCATTTGCTTTATCAAGTATGGCTTGTCTTATTCTCATTGTATACTCATCTTTATAGTCTTCGGCATGAAAAGAGTCTGTCATAGATTTGACGATAGTTTCAGCTAGGTCTACTTCTTTTTTATTTATCTCCACTTTCACTGCAATTGCAGGATTAGCTTGTACTTCTTCGTCAAAAAATAATCTAGATAAAAGTAGATCATCATTTCTTACCCAAAGTGCAACAACGCACTCGCTACTTCCAAGTATTGTCTTTGCAATTCCTACTTTGTTTTCCTTTTCAAGCACATATTTGAGAAGATAGTATGCTTTTTCAGTGGCTTTGTTTTCTGGAACGACATAGAAGGTTTTATCAATATAAATAGGATTTATTTCTTTCAAATCGACAAATTTCTCTATGATAATACTCTTATCTTTTTTGCCTTTTAGTTTGTCAAGTTCTTCTTGATCAAAAATCACATATTCACCATTGTCTAAATGATATCCTTTAACTATATCTTCATTTTTCACTTCTCGATCGTCACAATCTACACAGGTCTTTTTGTATTCCACACGTGATTTTGTCTTTTTGTCTATAAGATTAAAGCCTATGTTGTTGTCCTTGATTGTGCTATGCAAGGTTATTGGAATATACACAAGTCCAAAAGCGATTGATGTTTTGTAACTGTAAGCCATGATATCTCCTTGCTAGTAGTATTTGTAAAAAGGAGATTTTCATGACAAAAATTTAATCAAAATAATCGACATTTTTTATAAGTATAGTAATAAGTTTTTCACTATTTTAATAAAACAATGCCTTGCGTTCTTTTATTTATCCATTGATTTTTCAATTAGAGTTTTAAAGATATCATTAAATTTATCTTCTTCGTCTACTAATAATTCGGGATGGAATTTTACTCCTATAAGAAACTTTTTTTTTGGCTTCTACTACTTCAACTTGTCCATCGTCAGAATATGCGACAATTGATAATTTTTTAGGTATTTTTGTACCAATATATTAAAAAAGTCTTTTATTATAATTTGAGATTGAAAAAAATTATTAATTAATAAATAAATTGATGTTTCTATTTTTAAATAGTAAAAAAACAAGAATATTTTTCCAAATTTTCGAACCGCATGGCGTAAATATAATAGAATTTTTAAAAACAAAGTCGCACTAAATGCTTTAACTAAGGGTACCCGCAAAATCAAAGATTTTGTGGGAAAGGAGCAAACGAGCGTAACCGCGTAAAATTACAAGGTAATTTTCGCCTAAGCGTAGTTTGTGACGCGGTTTGGTCGCGAAAACACCCAAAAAATGCAGGCATTTTCAGGTAACCCACGAACCCAGGGGTTCGATTCCCCATACTCACATAATAAAAAAACTAGAAACTCGATAATATATCAAATTTCTAGTTTTGCTGGTAGCCTCAAGGGGAATCGAACCCCTGATTCCGCCGTGAGAGGGCGGCGTCTTAACCGCTTGACCATGAGGCCATGTTAAACCTTAATTAATATATCATATTATCTTTGATTTTGCAATCTTTTTTGAAAATTTTTTCTTAATTTTTATTTTGCGTTTATCTAAATTTTGTTTATAATCTAATTATATAAAAATATTAAAATAGTTTTATGGAAAATAATATTTTAATACTTTTTATTTTCTATTGAATGTTTAACAAATATTTTTAGGTATATTCACATAGTTAATATGTCAAAAAATACTACAAATTCTATATATTTATATATAAAACCATCAATGTGAAATTGTCACGCTTAGTTTTGATAATATAGTGGAGGAGTAATGTTTGGTCAAAGAGTAAAAATAGGTATTGCTTTTGGCGGTGGTGGCGCGCGAGGGTTTACCCATCTTGGAGCAATCAAGGCTTTCGAAGAGTTTGGAATAAAGTTTGATTTTGTGGCTGGTACAAGTGCGGGCAGTTTGGTCGGCGCTTTTTATGCGTGTGGCTATACTTTCAAACAGATGTATGATATAGTCAAGACAATAAAAGAAAAGGATATTCGCAAGAATTTAATACCATTTACTCCATCCAAACTCGACGGACTTGGTGAGATAATTATAAATAATTTAGGGGACATCAATATAGAGGATACAAAAATTCCATTTGCTGCTGTGGCTGTCGACATAAAGTCGACAAAGGAAGTTTGTCTTGCAAAGGGTAATCTTACCAAGGCAGTGCTTGGAAGTTGTGCTGTTCCTGGTGTTTTTCAGCCTATAATTTATGATGATATGATATTATGTGATGGTGGTCTTCAAAATACTATTCCCGCTGATATGCCTAGGTATTTTGGTTGTGACTATGTGATAAGTATTGATGTTAACAAGTCAAGAACCTATGGTACTGAAAGTACAAAAATGCTTGATGTGCTTTCGTGTTCGATAAGAATTCTGATGAAGAGTAATGCGGTGCGAGGATATGTAAACTCAGATCTTGTAATTGCTCCAGAAACAAAGAGATTTAAGTCTACAAAGACTGACGGCATGGAGGAGATGATTGAAGAAGGTTACAAAGCCACAATCGATGCTATGCCTAAAATTATGGAAATATTTAGAAAGAAGAAAAAGCACAAGATAAAGAATTTGCCAACTGATATTAAGTTTATAAGATAAAAAATGAATGCCAAATTAGCACAAAAGAAAAATGAAGATAAATTCTACAAAAAAGGTGATTTTTGGATAAGAGTATCCTTATCTATTCTATTTTTGTCGATATTTTTTATTGTTTTCTTTTGGTGCAATGGACAACTTTATTTTACAAAGGTCAATTATGTTGATGACTACCGCAATTTTCCTTTTCAGGTACACATAATTGATGTTGAGCAGGGCGACAGTTTTCTTATCAAATTTCCAAATAATCAGGTCATGTTGATTGATTGTGGAACACAAGATGAAGGCGAGAATGTTGTTCGGTATGTAAAGGCATTTTTTAAAAATGAAGGATTAAATAAAATTGACTATCTTCTATTAACTCACCAGGATGCCGACCATGTGGGCGGGGCAACCAAAGTTTTATCTCAAATTAATGTTGAAAATTTGATAAGACCTAAGGTGGTGACTGAAAGCGAAAGCGATCTTTATCCTTATTATCAAGTTTCACAGTCGCAGACTTATGATACAGTCATAAATCTTGCTTATCAAAATGAATGTAATATAATTTTTGGCGAAAAGGGACTTGAGTATGATTTTGATGGTGCTGTGGTTGAATTTTTGTCGCCAATTCAAAATTATTATTCTGCATCAAATGACTATAGTGCAGTTGTAATGATTACATGTCAAACGAAAAAATTTCTCTTTATGGGTGACGCAACAAAACAAATAGAACAGGCATTGATTGCTGAATATGGAGATTATCTCAAAGCCGATGTTTTGAAAGTTGCCCATCACGGTTCCTCCACATCTTCGTCACTTGAGTTTTTGCAGATTGTTCAGCCTGAATATGCTATCATTTCGGCAAGAGAGCAAAGTGATTTTCCATCAGCCCAGGTGAGTAATAATCTCAATTCGCTAAATATCGACATTCTATCCACTGCAAATTTAAATAATTTTGCTATAACAATCTACAACAATCAAATTGTCTATGCAAAAGCGATATTTCCATCAAGCGAGCTTGCACTTTTAATATCAATCATTATTATTGCTTTAATTTTGACATGGGGAATTAAAATCAAGGATAATACGAATAAAAAGAAACAAATATAAAATTGTCAGTAACTAGGATAAAATCATTGCAAAATTGATCGCGTTTGTGATATGATATCAGTATGGATAAAAAAAAGGAAGTAATAAATATCTTGCTTGTGTCGCTAGATGACAGGTTTACAAAAAATGTTGTAGAGAATCTAGCGGACATTTTAGATATGTATAATTGTGATTGTAAGGATCTTGTAGTATATGATTTAATTGATCCTAAAGACATCTTAGAAAAATGCGGAATCGATTATTTCAAAAAGCGTGAAAAGGCAGTGCTTGAGAATTGTGCAAGCTATCATGACACAATTATGTCGATTGATTATGATCTTTTTAAAGAATATCATGATTTATTTAAAAATTCTATAATTGTTTTCTTAAACTGTAAAAGTAGTCAAAATTTCAGGGTACCAAGCAAAATTGATAGAGTTAATCGTGAGAACTTCTTACGCAAAAATTCAACTTTCGAAATTTATGTAGAGCGCAAAGTTACAAGAAAGGTTTGCAATATGATAATAGATAAATTGAAGGAGATAATATGAAAATTTGGGATAAGACATTAAATTATGTAAAGTCGCTAACTGCTCAATCTATCACAATGGCAAAAAGTGGGCATACAGGATCTTCTCTTGGCATAAGTGCCATGATGCTTGCTCTTTTTAAAGACCACTATAACTTCGATATTTCAGATACCGACTTTTTAAATCGTGATAGACTTGTGCTGTCAAATGGACATGCATGTCCTGTCTATTATACGCTTTTATCTCTTTTTGGATTTGACCTTTCACTTAATGATCTTAAAAATATGCGTGCTTATCAAAGCAAGACTCCTGGTCATCCTGAGTATAAGGTTACAGATGGAGTGGAAGTTTCAACAGGTCCGCTTGGTCAAGGTGTGGCAAATGCTGTTGGAATGGCGATAGCTTCTTCTATTATGGCTGAAAGATTTAACAGTGTTGGCTTTCCTATAATTAACAACTATACCTATTGCATAGCAGGAGATGGCTGTCTTATGGAAGGAGTTGCACAAGAAGCCTGTTCTCTTGCTGGAACATTACAATTAAATAAACTCATTTTGATGTATGATTCAAACGAAGTGACAATAGATGGAAACATCAATATCTCTAATAGAGAAAATGTTGCAAAAAAATTTAAGGCAATGGGCTGGAATGTTATAAGATGCAATAAGGGTAATGATTTTAAGGCATGTTCAAGAGCAATCGGCCGAGCAAAAAAATCAAGTTTACCTAGCATTATAATATTTAAAACTACAATAGGAATAGGCACTGATAAGGAAGGGACTAGCGCTATTCATGGTGTTGCACTTAATGAAGAAGAATTAAAGTCTTTCAATAAAAAACTTGGCGTGTTTGAAAATTTCTATGTACCAAACGATGTGCGTGATTATTGTATGGAAAGTTCAAGACGCGGAAAATTAAATCACGAAAGATGGAATCAAGAGCTTGCAGTTTATGCCACATCAAATCCTGAACTCTACAGGCAATTCGTTGCCTTCTTTGACAAGAAAAAGGTAGATTTCGAAAAGATATATCGATCGTCATACAAGTTTGAAGGTAATAGTGGACGTGATATGAACCATGCAATTTTAAATATGGTTGCAGATAAACTATCGCAGATTGTCGGGGGTTGTGCAGATGTTGCTCACTCAACAAAAGCCTTTATTGAAAATGGTGGATATTATAGCGTGGCTAATAGACGAGGAAGAAATATACATTTTGGAGTTCGCGAACACGCAATGGCTGGAATTTGCAATGGAATTGCACTTTATGAGGACTTTGTGCCATTCTGTTCTACTTTCCTTTCTTTTGCAAACTATATGCTGCCATCGATAAGACTTGCATGCTCGATGAAACTCAAAGTTTTATATTTCTTCTCGCATGATAGTATCATGGTCGGAAAAGATGGTGTTTCACATCAACCTATAGAGCAACTTAGTCAACTTCGAAGTCTAATTGGTATGACTGTGTTTAGACCATGTGACCAAAACGAGCTTGTTGCAGGCTACAATTGTGCTTTAAATTATAATGGACCATACTCTATCATTTTATCAAGACAAAAACTTGAAAGTGTAGATGGAAAATATAAGGAGGCAATGCAGGGTGGATATATTTTAAGACAAGCAAAGTCACAAGCAGATATAGTGCTTTTTGCATCAGGCAGTGAAGTTGCTTTGGCGCTAAAGGTTGCCGATGAATTATCTAAAAAATATGATGTATCTGTTGTATCAATGCCAAGTATAGAACTTTTTGAAAGACAGACTCAAAGTTATAAAAATAAAGTTCTTCAAAAGAACGCTAAATTAAGAGTTGCGATCGAAGCTTCAAATGACACTGTCTGGTATAAATACATTGGAGATAATGGTCTATTTATCGGTGTAGAGAACTATCAATCAAGTGGCGAAGGTGAGCAGGTCTATAGAAAAGCAGGCTTTAACGAAAAAGAAATTGTAAGAACGATAAATAGGAAGATGAGTGAGAAGGGTAACAAATAGTTATCCTTTTTTTGTGGCAATTTTATTAATCATTTTAAGGTAGAAAAATAAAAGCGGTTTTTAGTCATTATTTGCTAAATTTCGCTAAAAAAGTTTAAGCATATTCTTTTTTTAGAATATATAATATATGAAAAGAGGTAGAATATGCAATATAAAAAGAATATGGTTTTACAAGGTGTTGATGAGAAAAATAAAAAGGGGCTGTTGTCTATATCTAGTGATGGGAAAAGCGTAAAGGGACAGCTTCGTCTTTATAATTTTGGAATAGAGCCTAGAGGCATTATAAGTCTTGGCGTGGTAACAAATGGCAAGGTGGAAAAGGCTGGACTTATAAGAAGCGGGAGCATGCTCTATACTTTCAATAGTAATTTTGCATTGTCAAATGATTTTTCATGTGCCGTTGTCAATTTTGATAATGGTCAGCCTAAGCCTATTTTATATGGTTCTACAATTAGTAGTGAAAGAGATATGGTTTACGAAGAAGTGATAAATTCTCTTTCGAAAACTAAAAGTGCAAGTGAGGTAGAAAATATTTTAGATGACTATGGCATCGATTTTGATGACGAAGAAAAGGCAGAGATTGATGATTGTATCGATAAAGCAATGAGTGGGGAACTTGCATTACAAGAAGATGAATGCAAAAATGATTGTGAAAATTGTGAATATAAAATGTACTATATGAAAAATGCTATAAAGACCAAGAGTGTTGAAAAACAAAGTGTAAAAAATCAGTCTTTCTATAATGAAATGAAAGGACAGATTGACAGTCTTTTTGAAAATAATCCGACAGAAGAGTATCTAGAAACACTCATTCCAAATTCTAAATGGGTAAAAGTGGAATTGAAAAATGGTGACTATTATGTGCTAGGACTGATCTATCAAGATCAGCAGTTAAAATATATCTGCTATGGTGTACCTGGTGTGTATCAAGCATTGCCTCCGCGACAACTATCAGGATATCCTGTTTGGTTTCCACTTGACAGCAACAAAAATGAAGGCTTTGGCTATTGGCTTTCATATCAAGATGCAGAGAATGGGGAAAGTGTAAAAGCAGTAATCATTTAATCTGCTTTTGCAAAATAAAAAAAGATATTCATAAACCAAGTTTAAAGATAATATTTATATACAAAGGACAAGTTTATGAAATATTTTTGTTTAGCCTGCCTTTCGTTATGCGTTATATTTTTATTGCTATTTGGTATATATCTTTTACTTGGATATCTAGGCTGGCATTTTGCCATGTCAAGAAAGAGTGGTTTAAAGAAGGGAATTGAGTTTAATTCAAAACGCAAACGAACGCAAGAAGATATGGACTATTTTAAAGATTACAAAGTGCTTGATTTAATCACTTTTGATAATTTGAGATTGAAAGGTTTTTATAAGGATAATAACTTTTTAAAACTTGCAATCGTAGTACATGGCTACGGCGGATGTCACTATGATGTAGTAAAGCAATGTCAGATATTTGAGAAGGCAGGTTATGATATTTTTACATTAGACTTAAGGGCTCATGGCGAAAGCGAAGGAGACGCTCTAACAATGGGACTTTATGAAAGTCAAGATCTTTTATCATGGATAGAGCAACTTTCTTCCTTTAAAAATTATCGCATAGCACTTTATGGCATATCAATGGGTGCAAGTACTATACTTCTTACCGCATCAGATAAAAAAGCGAAAAACATTAAGCTTGCGATTGAAGATTGTGGTTATGACAATGCAAACCGGGAATTTTCCTATATTTTTGCCAAAAGCAAAATTAAGAGAAAATGGCTCTATCGCATTTTCTATAAATACACAAAACAAGTAAAGAAAATAGACCTAAGACAGATAGATATAGCAAAATCTATAAAAAATTTAAAAATTCCAGTCCTGTTTATACATGGCGATAAAGATGAATTTGTTCCAACAGAAATGGTTTACACACTTTATGATAGTGCAGGTACAGATAGAAAATTACTTTATATCGCAAAGGATGCAACACATGGCAACGCGTATGAAGTCAATCCAAAACTATATGAACAAAAAATCTATACTTTTTTAAATAAATATGGAATGTAAAATAAAATAAAAATGTCGAAAATATTCTAAAAAATAGAAAATAAAATAAATATTAATAAATTAAAAAAATAAAAAATAAATAAAAAAAATAAAAAATAAATTAAAAAAATAAAAAATAATTAAATTAAATTAAAATAAAATAATAAAAAAATAGGTTTAAAAATAAAAAATGCAATATTTTTTTATTTATTGCATTTTTTATTTAATCTTAATTATTATTTTTGAAATTTTTCAGGAAATTATAGTCTTCAATTGCCTGCTGTTTTTGCTGTTCTAAAAGTTGTGACTTGCCATTCTCTATAGTTTGAGTAAATCGTCTTTCTTTTTTCAAGAAATCAAAGTATTTTTCTGGCTGGAAATTGCTATCAAGTTCAAGAGTGTCTAAAGACGGATTATAAATATAGAGTGGCCAGAATCCACAATCAACAGCATCTTTAGTTTCATGAGTATGTCTTTCTAGATCAAAGCCTTGATTGATACAAGGTGAGTATGCGATAACAATGCTCACTCCTTTATATTCCTGCGCCTGTGACAGAGCCTTTATTGTTTGATTGATATTCGCGCCAAGTGCTATTTGAGCAACAAATACATTTCTATAGGTTAAGGCAATATTGCCGAGATTTTTCTTTGGCAGATTTTTTCCGCCTTCTGCAAATTTTACAGATGCTCCCGTTGGAGTTGCCTTGCTTTGCTGACCACCTGTATTTGAATAGGTCTGATTGTCAAGTACAAGGATATTGATATCTTCTCCGCTTGCTAAGATATGGTCAAGTCCACCATAACCGATATCATAAGCCCAGCCATCTCCGCCAATTATCCAAACCTTTTTATCTTTATTTTTGCTATTATAGTTGTTGCCAAGTTTAATACCAAGACCAAACTCTGCATTGTCTTCGAATAAACTGTTTGCCCAGAAAACTCCGCCGTTTTCATCTTTGCCATAAGGGCAAGCACCAAAAGTGCCACCGTAAATTGATGAGCAACCCGTTGCATTTGCTATCATCATATTTGAACCATTGAGCATAGTTAATATCTTGATATATGATGTTTCGCCACAGCCAGCACAAGCGCCACTGAATTCAAATAGAGAGTTCTTAAACTGCAGTCCTTTTGCCATCTTTTCGCTGAAAAGAGATTGAGTAACTTTAGGCAAAATAATATCTCTTTTATACTCATCGCGCTTCTCGTCTAAGATTTCTTCGGTGCTTGTCATCTGCAATGCCTTTTTGATGGCAGGGCAAGTGCTTGCACAAACTCCGCAACCCGTGCAATCTTCAGGAGAAAGCAAAATTTTGTAGAGCTTATCTTTTAGACCTATCGCTTTCGCAAAACTATCTTTATCTTCAACATTTTCATCAGCAAGTACAGCCTTAAGTGCACTATGCGGACAGGATAGTACGCAATGACCACATTGGATACAGTTTTCTTTTATCCACTTCGGTAAGTTAAGTGCTATACCACGTTTTTCATACTGAGAAGTTGCAAGTTCAGTCGAGCCATCACTTTCAAATTTTGAAACAGGAATACTATTTCCATCTAGTGACAAAATCGGCTTCATGATGTTTTTATAGAACTCATTTTCATAGTCCGGATGTGGTGGATAGGTTTTTCCGACAAGTTTGCTTATGTCGGCTTCTTCTATGGCTGATAGTGCTTTTAACACCGCCGAGTTATTTTTATCAACCACATCTTGACCTTTGCTTGCAAAGATTTTTGATACCTGTTCTGTTACGCTTGAGATAATCTCATCATCATTTAAGAATTTTGTAACTTTTAAGAGGGCAGTTTGCATGATAATATTTATTTTATTGCCAAGTCCGCACTCGGTTGCAATTTTTTGAGCATTGATGATAAATAACTTAGCATTTTTTTCTTGTAATTTTTTTACATAGGCTATAGGTAAAACCTTGCCAATCTCGTCGCTATCAAAGATAGAGTTTATAAGCACAATTCCATTTTCTTTAAGACCTTTTAGGCAATCATATCTAGGTACAAAAGAGAAATTGTTGATTGAAATTACATTGGCATTTTCTATTAAATATTCGCTTTTAATTTTACTATCGCTTAGTCGCAAGTGAGAAATAGTCATGCTTCCAGACTTTTTGGAGTCATATTCAAAGTATCCTTGAATTTCCTTATTGTATTTTTCACCTAAGATTTTTACAGTTGACTTGCTTGCAGAAACAGAGCCATCAGATCCAAGACCAAAAATCTTTATTTCAGTCATGGCAGTGTTATATTCATAATGCTCAAGTGGCAGGGATGAGTGAGATTTATCGTCATTGATACCAACTGTAAAATTGTCTTTTTGCTCTTGTTTCATATTATTAACTATCGCATTGACACAAGCAGGAGTAAAATCTTTTCCGCCAAGTCCATATCTGCCAGATAGCACATTAATATTTTTTCCGCTCTTTAAAACAGCACTCATTACATCAAGTGCAAGGGGATTAGTCGCGCCATTTTCCTTTGTTCTATCAAGTACGGTAATGACTTTGCACGACGAAGGAAGCGCCTTTATAAATTCTTCAGCATAGAAAGGTCTATAAAGTCTTACTTTGATAAGACCAAGATTGCAATCTTTGTTATTATCGATATATTCTTCAATAGTCTGACAAGATGAGCCAATAGCGACTATCACATTCTCGGCGTTTTGATTGCCGTAATATTCAAATGGACTATACTTGACGCCAGTTATCTTTGCAATATCTTCAAATATTTCTTCTAAATCATCTTTTACCTTGTCATATTTATATTGATTTGCCTCTCTATTTTGGAAGAAAACATCTGGATTTTGTGCTGTACCATATTGTTTGTCTTGATAGGTTGCCTTAAATTTTTCGAAATAATCTTTGATCACACTTCTTATTTCATCGTCAGTAAAGGTGTTGATTTTTTGAAGCTCATGACTTGTTCTAAATCCATCAAAAAAGTGTAATACTGGCAGGCAAGATTTCATAGCGAGAGTGTGACTTGCAAGTGCCATATGCTGACTTTCTTGTACAGAACTTGAAGCAAGCATGATAAAGCCAGTTGTTCTTGCCATCATCACGTCAGAATGGTCACAAAAAATTGATAGTGCACTCGAAGCAACCGCTCTTGCTGATACATGGATGACACAAGGAAGACCTTCGCCAGCCATTTTAAGCATATTTGGAAGCATCAAAAGAAGCCCTTGACTTGATGTGAAGGTTGTGGAAAAGGCACGCGACAAAAGAGCGCCGTGTACAGTGCCACTTACACCGCCTTCAGATTGCATTTCAACCATTTTGACATCTTCGCCAAATATATTTTTAACTCCTTTAGAGTTTAAAGTGCTACAATATTCAGCCATAGGACTTGATGGCGTAATAGGGTAAATAGGAATTACCTGTGATAGCCTGTATGCTATATCTGCGATAGAAGCACAGGCGTCTATTATTTTTTTAATCATAAAATCTCCTAGATAGTAGTATATATTTTTTTTGTTTTTAAGTCAATAAATTTTAAAAATCATTATATTAAAATTAAATATAGAATTTACTTTATTTTTAAAGACAAAGAAATTTCTACATTGCTACTTCTTAAAAGATGATAATAGAATAAAAAAATGAATAAAACTATAAATAAAATTGCAATTAATTTTGAAATTTTCTTTTAAAATTATATAATAGCACTATGAGAAGAATTTTACTTACTATTGAATATGATGGCTCTTGCTATAGTGGCTGGCAAAAACAGCCTGACAAAAGGACTATTCAGGGCGAAATTGAACAGGCACTCTTTCGCATCCTAGGGCAAAAGATTGAAGTCTTTGGAAGCGGGAGAACAGATGCAGGCGTCCACGCTTTAAATCAAAAAGCACACTTTGATTTTGACACGCCAATACCTATTTCAAAACTTGCGATCATTATAAATAATCAATTGCCTGATGATATAGTGATAAAAAGTGCAGAAGAAGTTGCAAATGATTTTCATGCAAGATTTTCTTTAACAAGAAAAGTGTATAGTTATACTATTTTTAATTCTCAGTATAAAGATGCTTTTTTAGCAAGACGAGTAGGCAGAATTGAATATCCACTCGACGAGAAGAAGATGGAAAAAGCAGGGAAATTGCTTATTGGCGAGCATAATTTTAAAGGCTTTGCTTCAGCCAATACCTGTACCGATAACTTTGTACGCACAATATATGATCTAAAAGTTGAAAGGGACGGCGATTTCATATATGTTACAGTGGAGGGAAGTGGCTTTTTGTACAACATGGTGCGAATAATTGTAGGAACGCTTGTAGATTATAGTCTTGGCAATTTGACACTTGATGATATACAATCTGCCTTAAAAAATCAAGATAGATCAAAGGCAGGGCGTACAATGGTGGCAAGCGGGCTATATTTAAAAGATGCCATATATTAATTAATTTTAATATTGCAATAAATTTAAAAAATGCTTTAAAAAGTTCTGATTTGCTTTTATTTAAACTAATAAATAGAATTTTTATTTAATATGTTTAAAATTGCATATAAAAAATTTATTAATCTTAAAATGCGATTGATTTTATCAGCAGAATGTGATAAAATAACGTGAAAGTAAAGAAAGTCTTTTCTTTAAAAACAAACATATTTACAGATTGATTAGGAGATATTATGACTACTGATAGAGAAATTAAAGATTTATGGATAAAGTTTTTTAAAAATCATAATTTTACGCAAATACCAGGATATTCTATTATACCAGAGAATGATCCAACTGTTCTTTTTACTACTGCTGGTATGCATCCACTTGTACCTTATCTATTAGGGGAGCCACATCCTTATGGTGACCGTATTTTTGATGTACAGAGATGTATAAGGACCAATGATATTGATGAAGTTGGTGACTCTACTCATCTTACCTGTTTTGAGATGCTTGGAAATTGGACTCTTGGCAAATGTGATAAAAAGGAGATGATAAAATTAAGCTTTGAATTTTTGACTAGCAAAGATTATCTCAATCTTCCAAAGGAAAGAATTGCTGTGACAGTATTTGGTGGCGACGAGATTGCTCCAAGGGATGACGAGGCATATAATGCATGGAAAGAATGCGGTATAGAAAAGATTTACTTTAGCACTGAAAACAATTGGTGGGCTCTAGGTGGCGGAGTTGGTCCTTGTGGTCCTGATACCGAGATGTTCTATGATACAGGCAAGGAACAATGCGGAGAGAATTGCTCACCACTATGTGATTGCGGAAAATATGTTGAGTTTTGGAATGATGTATTTATGCAATATATGGTTGCTAAAGAGGGAGAAAAGGCAACAAAACTTGCTAGACCTAATATTGATACGGGTATGGGACTTGAGCGTACTGTAATGGTATTGAATGGTCAAGAGAGTGTATATGACAGTGGATGCTTAAAGCGTGCTATCGATTTTATGGCAAGCAAAGCTAAAGATGGCTACAGCGAAAGTAATAAGAAAAATTATAGAATAATTGCTGATCATCTTCGCTCTGCAGTTTTCATTTTAGGAGATGAAAAGGCTGTTGTGCCTTCAAATGTGGGACAAGGATATATTTTGCGAAGATTTATAAGACGAGCAGTAAACTGTGCTCGCAGTATAGGTCTTGATAAGGAAAACTTTGCTCAAATTGTCGATATCTATGTAGATGAGTATGGCAAAGATTATGCAGATATCGCTTCAAAACGCGAATTTATAAAGGATGAACTTAAAAAGGAAGTTGAAAAGTTTTCTAAAGCAATAGAAGATGGTTTTAAAGAATTTGAAAAGGTTATAAATGGCATTGAAAGACATAAACAATTCGCTAAAGAAGGCGAGATTGTTGAAAATAAATTAAGTGGTAAAGCAGTCTTTAGACTTTATGATACTTTTGGTTTTCCATTCGAACTTACGAGTGAACTTGCAAGAGAGAGAGGATACAGTGTAGACAAAGATGACTTTGATGCCAGATTTAAGGAACATCAAGAAAAATCTCGTGCATTAAGTCAAGGTCAATTTAAAGGCGGTCTTGCTGACACTTCACAAAACTCTGCATTTCTTCATACTGCCACACACTTGCTTCTTGCTGGGCTTCAAAAGATGTTTGGCAAACAGGTTGTGCAGAAGGGATCAAATATTACTCCTGAAAGACTTCGATTTGATTTTAATTTAGATCACAAAATGACGAGTGAAGAATTAAAGGAGCTCGAAGATTTTGTTAATAACGCAATCGAGCGTAAAATTCCTGTTGTTCAAGAGATTATGACACTTGACGAGGCAAAAAAGGCAGGAGCTCATGGTACATTTGACAACAAGTATGGTCAGGAAGTGAAAGTCTACACCATTGGCGATGTAAGCAAAGAGATTTGTGGGGGTCCGCATGCAGAAAACACAGGAGATCTCCATCACTTTAAAATTATAAAAGAAGAATCTTGCGCAAGTGGTATAAGAAGAATTAAGGCAATTTTAGATTAAATAATGCTTAAATTTTATCATTTGTAAAAATATGTAAAACTATTGAATTTATATTAAAAAAATGCTATAATCATATTAAAGGGGGATTTAATGGCACAAGGCGGAAATGTAAGAAAGGGATTTACCATATATCTACTTATATTGTTTTTTATAATCCTAGCTGCACTTTTAGGATGTATTGTAGCAATGTTGTTTTCTCCTTTTACAAATATTTTAGGTTTACAATATTATGTTTATAACTATAGCGACATCTTTAAAGAAACGGATGCAGGACAAGCCTACAACCTAGATAACATCTCAGTTATCAATGTGGATACAAATTCGGCAAATGTTACTTTGCAACGAAGATATGATGTTGATCAACTTTATATCGAATTTACAGCTACCTCAAAAGGTTTTGCTAAGGCAGATCAAAATACAGACTTCAATCACTATATTGAATATGACGAAACAGCAAAAGCCTTAAACATATCGGTGCATGAGCCTGAAGGTTTCATTAGATTTGAAAATAATGTTAATATAAATCTACTTTTACCAATGGTTGATGCTAGCGAAGATTTTGACAATATAGATCTATATATCAATACAAACACAGGAAATATTTATATTGGCAACAATGCAACCGATGATTTAAATCCAAATCTCAAATATGATACTAAAATCAAAAATCTTTATATTACAATGAATGATGGCAGTTTGAGATTTGCTGAAAATAGTACAAACGAGTTTGAAAATTTAAGAATTAATATCGGTGATGGCAGAGTGACTAGTGATAAAGACATTTCTTTTTCAAATTCACTCAGCATTAATTCAAACAGCGCTAGATTTGATTTGGCTAACTTGGCCTATACTTCTACTATGAACCACAATATGCATATAAATCTCAATCTAGACGATGCTATTTTCTATGCAGATAGTATTATTGGTAATTTAAACTTGAATATGCGTGGCGGTCATTTTATTGTAGATGGTGTGGAAGGCTCTATCAATTCAAACAGCGCAATTACTCAAATGAGCAATGGTAGAATAACAATAGGCAATGTTGCAGGAAACATTTCACTTCCTTATGCAAACAATTCCGATATTACAATTGATTCTATGACTGAAGGTAGTCAGGCATATATTCACGCAACCGGCGGAAATATAACGATCAATTCACTGAAAGGCATGGCTTGGCTTGAAACTACTTCTGGTAAAGTGGATGTAACAACTTACAGCGATGGACTTGAAATCATCACTACGACTGGTGCAATTAATTTGGTCTATGATGTGGACACTGTCAGTGATGTTGTTTTAAAATCAAACAGCGGAAGGATCAATGCTTTTGTTAGATCTAATCTTTCATGTGTTATGAAATTCCACGATAAAGATGGCATTTATTATGATGACGACAATGGACCAAGCACTGTTAATCTGATTTTGCATGACATAGGTTTCCAAAATCCAGCAATTATAAACAATGGATTAGATGCAAATTCAATGCTATTTTACTCGAATGGAAGAATCACAGTTGATTTAATTGAAACAACAACGTTATAAAATAAAAATTTCAAAAACTCAAGAGATAGTTTAATTTTAGACTATCTTTTTTTGTTGTTTACTGGTAAGTGATTTTTCGTGCTCAACTGATATTTGGTTGAATAGATTTTATCCTTGCACAAGTTTAAAAAGACAAATATATAATTCAATATAATTTAATAACTTGCTTGCAAAAGAAAAATTTGTTATAATCAAATAAAGGAATAAAACATGAAAATTTTACATTGTGCAGATTTGCATCTAGGGGTTAAAAACTCCAAGTTACCAATTGACAAGATGCAAATTTTAGAAAATGAGCAAATTGTGGCTACTCACAATCTATTTGATAAGGCGATAGATGATGGTTATGACATTGTGATAATAGTTGGCGATCTTTTTCATAAAAAAAGCGTGCCAAATAAGATTGTCAATTCCTTTTTTGATGCGGTAGAAAGGTTTAATAGACCTGTTTTATATACTTATGGCAATCATGATGAAAAGTTCGAGTTTAAAAATCTGCCATCAAACTTTATAATTTTAAATAAAGATTTATCCTATTATAAGTTGATTGATTGTACGTTCTATCATAATCAAATTGATTTAGATATGTTAGAAAATGTCTATGATGCTAAGGACAATAATATTCTTTTAGCACATGGTAATTTGATAAACAGTCGTGACAATGATTATATAAATTTAACTGAAATTTTAAATAAAAAACACTTTGACTATATTGCATTAGGACATAGTCACTCTTTTGAAAAATTTGAATATCTAAACAATCTTGCCGTCTATAGTGGAAGTTTATTCTCAAATGGCATTGACGAGATAGGTGACAAAGGTTATGTTTGCGTCAAAATCGAAAATAAAAATATCCAGTTGGAATTTTGTCCGTTTGCTAAACGAAGATATATGAAAGTACAGGTCGACATTACCGATATAGACGACTTTAGCAAGTTATTCAATAAAATTATATCCTGTATGAGTGATATCTCAAAGAATGATTTAGTAAGAATAGAACTTGTAGGCTATTTTAATCAGGATAGCGAAAAATATCTATCGCTTTTAAAAGAAAAACTAGATGACTATTTTTATGTTGAGATTATCGACAAATCTAAAATAAAGATAGATTTAGACAGTATAAAAAATGAAGAACTTTCTTTTAAAGCCGAATTTTTAAAACTTGTAAATGAAAGTGAACAAGATGAAATGATAAAAACAAAGATATGCATGCTTGGAATTGAAGCATTAAAAGGGGACAATTTATCTTTATGAAACTTTTAAAATTGCATATAGAAAACTTTGGCAAATTGTCAAATCAAGACATTGATTTCGTCGATGGAATCAATCAAATTTATAAAGAAAATGGTTGGGGTAAAAGCACCTTAACTTTCTTTATAAAGGCAATGTTCTATGGAATGAGTGCAAAGACTCGCGGAGAAGACTATAAAAGTGAAAGGACTCGCTTTATGCCATGGCAAGGCGGAATATATGGTGGATACATAATATATCAAATTGATGGGAAGGAATATAAAGTTACTCGAACTTTTGCTAAAACTCCAGAAGGGGATACCTTTGAACTTTTAGACAAATCGACAAATTTAATAGAAAAAAATGAAATAAAACCGCTCGGCGAACAGATTTTTGGTGTAGGGGTAGAAACATTTACTATGACGGTGTTTTTCAGTCAACTAGATTTTAAAAGTTCTTTGAATGACAGCATATCATCTTCTCTTGTAGGGCTTGATAAATATCAAAATGACTTAGATAAAGTCGATAAGGCAATAAAAATATTGAAAGAAAACAAAAGTGGATTAAAAAGATTGATTGTAGGGAAAAGCGATCTCGAAAGATTAAAACTTTCATTTAATGAAAATAATTCAAAACTCATTAAACTAAATGATGAAAAGCAAGGACAGTTAGAAAAAGAGCAAGATTTAATCAAGGAACTAGAAAATTATAAAAGTAGATTTGATTTTGAAAAAGAAAAGATATCCTATCAAGAATTAAAATTTCAAGAAAAGGTAGAACTCGAAAGTCAAGTTAATCAATTGAATAATCAATTAAATCAATTGAAAAATCAAAAATCATCTCAAAGAAATGATAAAAAAGATAATTCAAAACTTTTGCTTTTAGGTCTATTTATTTCACTTGCAATTGCTATTTGTTTTTTAGTTATTGGCATTTTAAATGTTGTTAGTATCGTTGTCGGCATTGCCATATCTTTGGCGATGTTTATTGCAAGCGGAATATTTCTATATTTTTCACTTAGAAAGCGAAATAGAAAGCAAAATAATAGTGACGACTTTAGTAATGAGATTGTCAATCTTGAGCATAAACTGATAGATAAACAATCTTCACTTGCGAAATTACAGGATGCAATTTATCCAGATAGATGCGAACTTGATAATTTAAGTGATAAAATAAAAGCCTATGAAATGCAAATTTTGCAAATAAGGCATAATAAAGAAAACATTGAAAATTTAATAGGTCGCTATATTGAAGAAAACGATGTCCTTGAAAATAAAATCAATCAAACAACTTCTGTAAACCGTGAAAATGAAGAAAAGATAGATCTTATTGATAGGACAATTGGATATCTTACTAAAGCTCGAGAAAATGTTTCTTCGAGATTTGTAGGCGATATAAATAACGATTTTGCCAGTTTACTTGATAATTTCAATATTGATAAAGATAGGTTTGTAGTTGACAGCAAGTGGAATGTTCTTGAAAACTCTATAGTTGGGATGAAAAGTTTTGAGTTTTCATCGCAAGGGTATAAAGATATAATTTCTCTTTGTCAAAGATTGATATTGATTGGGAAAATTTTCAAAGGGGAAAGACCATTTATTATTCTCGACGACATATTTGTAAATCTTGATGATAAAATGTTGAAGCTTGCAAAAGACCTTATAAAGTCAATTTCACAACAGTATCAAATAGTATATATTTGTTGTAACGAACGCTCTAAAATATAAATAAAAGGGCAGATATTTAATATAAAATATTTGCCTTTTTTATATTGTTTTATATTTAGCTTAAATTTTTATTGTGAAAGGTGTTAATTAGTTATAAATCAAAAATAAATTTTCGAGATTATTTTTAAAAAGTATATAAAAACACTTGATTTTTTAAATCAAATTTGCTATATTAATAGAGCAAACCTTAGCTTACTGCATATAAATATATATAACTTGCGGGAGTGGCTCAGTGGTAGAGCGTTGCCTTGCCAAGGCAAATGTCGCGGGTTCGAATCCCGTCTTCCGCTCCAAATTTGGTACCATCGCCAAGTGGTAAGGCCAAGGTCTGCAAAACCTTTATTCCCCGGTTCAAATCCGGGTGGTACCTCCAATGAAGAAAAAACAGCGGGCTTTTCGTCCGCTTTTGTTTTATCTAAAGTAATATAATACCAAAGTTTTTTTAATATCAAATAATTTATTTGCTTATAAAATTATCCAATTTACTTTTAAAAACTGATTAATTAAATATTTTATAAAGAGATTTCAAAATTGAATTTTATCTTAAAGAAATTGAAAATAGAAAGTTTTTAAAAACACTTGATTTTTTATATTAAAAATGATATATTGAAATATGTAAAATTTAAATATGCTGGTGTGGCGAAATGGCAGACGCAAGGGACTCAAAATCCCTCGAAGGCAACTTCATGTGGGTTCGACTCCCACCACCAGCACCAGCAAACTTAGTTTGCATCACTATATAATAAAATTTGAATAATATTAAAATAAGAAAAGGGGAGTCGAACCCACATGGGAAAGGTTTGCACCATCAGTAACAAAGAAAAAACTGCGCTTCTGCCTAGGTAATGCTTTCCGCGTGCCGTATAGGCGGGGCGCTTGTTTTTTCACACTAATTTCATATAGTACATTTAGTGCGACATTGTTTTTAACAATTACATTGAGGCTACGCCAAACAGTTCGGATTTGTTATTTTTCATAGTTAAACGTAACTAGCGATTTACTTTAAGTGTCGCATATTGTTTGGAAAATTCTAGTAAATATCTATCTATAACGAAAATTTAATAAAAAAACAATACAAAGTAAGTTTTTTATGATATAATTAAACTATTAAGGAGTTTTAAAATGAAAAATATAGTTATTGTGCATGGAATTGGTGGAATTGAAAGAGAAATGTATTTTTCACATTTAAAATCTTTTTGTGAAAGTTTAGGACTTAAGGTTTTTATGCCTTCGCTTGGAAGTTATAGAGATGGCACAACCTATGACAAGTGGAAAAAATATTTTGATGAAAATATTGCAAGTGTTATAAATCATGATACTATTTTCGTTGGACAATCTGTTGGAACAAATTTTGCAATAAAATATTTAGTTGAAAGAAATTTAAATCCAGCCGTATATATCTCTATGGCTGGACCGTTTGATATTCTGCAATTTAGAAAAGATGCTCCAGATAAAGTACATTCCTTTGCTCCATGCGCAAAATTATTTAAGCCATCAAAACAAGAATTTGAAAGTTTTAAATCAAAACCATTTCTAAAATATTCATTTTATTGTGACAATGACATATTCTTTGAACAAAGCAATTTGGAAAGTTATTCAAAGGCAATAGGTTCAAAGGCAATTTTAGTAAAAGGCAAAATGCATTTTAATGTTGAAGTAGTTTCCGAACTTGAAACCTTAATAGAAAAGCTTGTAAAGAATTCTTAATACGATTGAATAAATAGAGAAGATTAGTAGCGAATTTATAATTATATCTTCAAATTTATAAATAATGGTAAGTTTGTTGAAACCACTGTGGAATTAGTACAAGTATTATAACTATTGTGAAGTTAAAGACTAAAGTAAATTCCTTTTTTAGACTTGAAAAACTCAAGTATTATGTTATAATATATTGTAAGAAGGTCTATTGATGAAGAAAAACAATAATTATGATTTAGCTATAATCAAAAAATATTATGGAGAAAATTTTTCTCGACTATGTCGAGAACTTTTTCCTAGTATACTTGAATATGAAGGCATGCTTTCATCGATTTTGCTAAGCAAATTTGCGCCAAGTCGTTTTTTATATGATGATGTTTTAAAAATTAAATCGAATTTTAGAGACTATATCATGAGTATAGCAAACATCCAACAGTCACGCCAGCCTTCTACCTTGTCAGCGGTTGAACTAATGGATCATGCTGGCTATATTTTATATCCTGAATGTAAAGACGAAGGGGATATTTACGCTTTTAAATATCTTTATCGGCCAGATGAAGAAATTTGCACTTTTGATGGTGGAAGACTGAAAACTTGCCGTGTTTGGTTTGCTGTAAAAAAGAATGCAGAGCAGTTAAATAGAGATGATTTTATAAAACCTACAAGGCAAGACGAGTATGGCACAAGCGTAATAAGCATACAATTCACTAAAGGCAAATTTAATTATATATCGATAAAAAATAGATATAATCATTCTGTAAAAAACCCTGATTCTACTTTTAGTAATAATTTAGATAATATAATTCCTGGATTAACCGACGCGTTCGAACGCGATTTTGGTTTGAATATTCATATCGCACCAAATGTTGAATTAGAGTTGTTGAATTATGTTAAGGCAGATGACGATAGACTATATAAGGCGAATTATCTTTCATATTTAAATAATCCAATTATTTATGGTTGTGCAAATAATATAATTATAGATAATCAAGAAGTCATCAAGTATGATAAAGGTCAATATCTTGTTATAGAGAATTATGTTTTAGATTTATCGCAGAAAACTATATTTGCCTATAAAGATAGAGAAGACGAGTTTACTAAAAGCATTGGACAGATTAAATCAATAAAAATTGACATTGACGAAAATGGGAATAAAAAAGTTGTATTAATTCCTTTAGATAAAGATAGTCAAGCGGTGATACTAACGGTTTCTCAAGATGGAAAGCTTTTAGGCTATCAAAATCATAATGTAGAAATTATAGGTGATAAATTTTTAGAGAATAATCAAAATTTACAATATATTGATATGCCAAAACTAAAAAAGGTTGGGAAGTTCTTTCTGCAAAATAATCGTGGTCTAGAAAAAATTGATATGCCTGCATTAGAGAGTGTGGGACAAAATTTTTGTTCATCAAATGATCAAATAAAAGAAGTTCGATTGCCAAATTTAAAAACCGTAAATAGTAATTTTTTATTTTCAGCAAAAAAACTAAAATCAGTGGGATTTCCAATGCTAGAAGAAATAGGGAACGCTTTCCTAGCTAGTGCTCAAGAATTAATGAATATCAACTTGCCTAAAGCAAAAATCATTGGCGATTTCTTTTTAATGAACAATCAAGATCTGGCAAAAATCAAATTTCGTTCATTAAGAAAAATTGGGAATTCCTTTCTAAGTAGAAATAGTATTTTAAACCAAGTTATCTTGCCTTCTTTGCAAGATGTCGGCAATGACTTTTTATCAGCAAATGAACGTTTAACTACGCTTGATTTACCTGCTTTACAAAGTGCTGGCAATGATTTTTTAGGTGAAAATATTAGAATTGAATCTCTATATCTGCCATCGCTGGTGAGAGTAGGAGATAATTTTTTAAGATTTTCAAAAGATTTAGCGGAATGTTATTTTCCTAAATTAAAAACAGTGGGCAATGATTTTATGTCGAGAGGAAGTGGTATAGAAATTTTTAATGCTCCAAATCTATTAAAGGTTGGCAGTGAATTTTTAAGTCACTGTCAAAAAATAGAACACTTTTTTGCACCTAATATTAAGGAATATGGTAAATATATGCTTCTATTTAATGATAAATATAAATATAGATATAATGATATTTTATCAAAGAGTTAATAGGCGGATTTTTATCAATTTTAAATCTTTTAAATTGATTGACACAAATTTTTTAATATGATATCATAAATATATAAAATATACGGGGAGTTTTTTATGGAAATAATGTTTTGGGTATGGCTTGCTGTTATCGTAATATGCGTTGTCATTGAAATCGTAACTTTTGATTTGGTTTCAGTTTGGTTTGCGATAGGTGCTGTCATACCTTTTATTTTGGCAGGTATTGGCGGAATTCGTATTGAAATTCAAATTGCAGTTTTTGTTGTGGTTAGTGCCTTATTAATTGCCTTTGTGCGAAAACTCGCAAAGAAATTTTTATTTAAAAATATGAATTCAAAAACGAATTTAGAGCAGTATGAAGGAAAACAACTGCGAATGCTTGAAGAATGTGATTTTGAGCATAATGGTAGTGTAAAAATCAATGATGTTGTATGGACTGCTACTTCTGAAAATAACGAAAAGATTGAAAAGGACGCCGTTGTTGAAGTTGTTCGTTTTGAGGGGAATAAAATCATTGTAAAGAAAATTAAAGATACTGAAGTAAATCAAAAAGAAGAAAAACTTGAGCAGGGTAAATCAGATAAGATAGTTGATGAAAAAACAACAAACTCAAGAAATGATAGTGTAGAGCAGCTTGCCACTGAAACAAAAAAAGAAGATGAAGATACTTCTTCAAATATTGATTAAAGGGAGAATGATATGAGTGCTTGGGGAATTGTGTTAATTGTTTTAGGCGTGTTATTGTTGATATGTTTATGTATCTCTGTAAGAATTGTAAAGCAGGCAACGGCTGTAGTTGTGGAAAGACTCGGCAAATATCGTAAAACTTTAGAAGTTGGCGTGCATATGATTTTGCCTTTCTTTGATAGGACAAGTAAGCCAATTTCTTTGAAAGAGATTGTGGCAGATTTTAAACCACAGCCAGTGATTACAAAAGATAATGTTACAATGCAGATTGATACTGTTGTTTATTTTCAAATAACCGATGCGAAATTGTATATGTACGGTGTTGATCAGCCTATTCGTGCGATTGAGAATTTGACTGCGACAACACTCCGTAATATAGTCGGAGAACTTGAACTTGACGAAACTCTTACTTCAAGAGATACAGTGAATACTAAGATGAGAGTAATCTTAGACGAAGCGACTGACGCATGGGGTATAAAAATCAATAGAGTAGAACTTAAAAACATCTTACCACCTAAAGATATCCAAGACGCAATGGATAAACAGATGAAAGCGGAGCGTGAAAGACGAGAGCAAATTTTGCGTGCCGAAGGCGAAAAGAAGTCGAGCATTTTGGTTGCAGAAGGTGAGAAGGAGGCGAAAATTCTAAGAGCCGAGGCTGAAAAAACTGCTAAAATTCTTGCAGCACAGGCTCAAAAAGAATCACTGATTGCAATTGCTGAAGGTGAGAGCAAGGCCATCGAAATGATCAACTCTGCTCAGCCCGATGCAGCGTATGTTACATTGCAAGGTTTTGAAGCTTTAAAAGTACTTGCAAATGGAAATGCTACAAAAATTGTTGTGCCAAGCGACATTCAAAATGTTTCTGGCTTGCTTACAAGTATAAGTGAAGTGATAAGAAATGATAATATCGCTATCAAGGCAAAGACAAATGATAGTTTAAATAGTGAAGCGGAAGTTGTTGGTACACTTGCTTCGTCTAGTACAAACTCCACATCCAAAACAAACTCCAACGGCGACGATAACACAGATAATCAATAAAAAGGAGGAAATATGAAAAATTTAAAATCTAATATTGTTTGCTTTCTTAATTTAGTTATGGCGGTACTTATCTATGTATTTATGTCACAATCTTATTTGCATATTGGCACAGATACAGGATCTTTTATTGATAGAGCATCTACTGACATTACAGGCTATCAAATGCTTGGAGATGCCAACTATTTTGAAGGCAATTCGACACAGGTTATGATTGCGGTTTCAAACCTTTTAGTTTTGATCTTTGTATCACTGCTTGTTCTTATTTCACTATATACAATGTTATGCAACTTTGGTGTAATCAAAAAATCGACAAAGCTTGCAAATTTCATTAATATTGCTTTAGGTTTACTTACATTTGTTTTTGCTTTAATTGCTATGTTTAGTATTGTTTCACTTGTAAATGACAATGAAATTTCTTCAAATCTTTCAAGTGTAGGCTGGGCTTCAATTGTTAATTTTGTAGTATCTATTGTTTTAGTTGTAACTACAATTTTGGCATATTTCTTTTCAAAACAAACAAAATCTAAGAAAAGAAGAAAATAAAAAATAAAGCGTCGCCTAAAATATGAGTTTTAAAAAAATCCACAGAAAAGATTTCATATTAAAATTGTGGATTTTTTTGTTGGTAATTAAAAATATTAAATTTATATTTTTTAATTTATAAAAAAAATTCAATGTTTCCTAATTTTTCTTCTATATTATGTCGAATTAAGATAATTTGAATATTTAAAAATAAAAATGCGTAAGTATAGATCTCACGCATTTTTATAGTTTTAATTATAATTTTATTCATGTCTTAATGATTCCACAGGATCAAGTTTTGCGGCTTTGCTTGCAGGGTAAAGACCAGCAAGTACGCTTATAACAACACTGATAACAAATGCAATAAGTAGATATTGCCATTCAACTGCAATAGGAGCAAAGCCTAGAAGAGAGTTGAAAATAAGCGACAGTACGCCGATTATTATAAGTGATAGTAAGATACCGCTTATGGCACTTATTATTCCAATCAGTAAGCTTTCTGTTGAGAAGATCAGTTTTATATCCTTCTTCCTTGCTCCAATACTTTTCAGTACACCAATTTCTCTTGTTCTTTCAGAAACGCTCATATAAAGGACAACTAAGATCATTATAAGAGCAACGATCAATGATATACCGCCAATTATTGCAAGTGCAACTGAGAAAGTTGACATCATTTCACTGAACATTGAAGCAAGTTGTTCTTCCACTGAGCCTGTTAAATCTTTTCTATTGTTTTTGATATAAGAGTTAATTAAGTCTGTTGTTTGTTCGCTGTCAGTCTGTATGTATAGATGAGAAGGATTTAGTCCTGACGAACTTTGTTCTTTAACGCAATCATTTAAGAAGTCATAATCTATATACATTATAAGCATTCCAGAGAAGACAGCCACATCAACAAGGCCAGATATAGTGACTTCTTTATCTATGTCTATGTTTTGCTCGTTGTAATTAAAGTTGATTTTTAGTGTGACTTTTTCGCCGATTACATCTTCGGGATTTTCATATCCCATCAAATCAACGATTGCTTTTGACAGCATAATTTCATCTTTACCACTAATCTTGCTGTTTTCTGTGATTAAGTTGGATTCATTATAATAAGGCGGAGTAGTATAGGTTACCATAATAGATTCACTGCCACTATTTCCATCGGTCTTTGTAAAATTGACATTTCCTGCCATCATAGTAGGCATGATGAAACCATAACTTAAATTTTGATTATCGCCATCAGATATGATTTGAAAATCGATATTATTACTTTTTAGATAAGTATTAAGTTCTTCTTTTATTTCATTAATTTCACTTTCTTCGAACATGTCTGGCATAAAACTCATGCCACCTTGATCTTCAATTTCATTTCCATCTCGATCAA
>CALVML010000005.1 GCA_944345705.1 uncultured Clostridia bacterium
AGTCATTTAGGAATACTAAACTCCTGGCTTTGAGCATTTTTCGAGCCTTGCCTCGCTTGTTTTTCTACAGTCTGTTATTTTGTTTACAGTCTGAAATCCTTCAATGTAGAAGGATTTTTCTAGATGCTTTACTTTTCATCATCTTTTTTTTCATTTTCTTTTTTGCAATTGCCAAGAATTGCAGTAGATACTCCAAGTCCTGTCAACACAACGCCACTTAGAACTGCAACAAGATAACCGATTGTAGATAGTGCACTTGCAAGATAGTCACCATTAAAGTCTGCTGTTGACCAGTTGATACCTTGAAGTATACTTCCTACAAGAACCATTGCAAGTCCTACTGAAAGTAAAACTATTGTTGTTACAATAAATTTTTTCATATTTTCTCCTCCTTATAAATAGACTATCATATTATAATAGCCTTGTCAAACAAAATACTTGATTTATGTAAACTTGACAAATTATCTTCTTGAAATTATAATATATTACTACTGGAGAGTAAAATGTTTAATATAGAAAGTATTATTGCTAATTTTCAAATCTTTGATGCAAGACATACAAACTCGATATTAGACCATAATATGTATAATAGTGGTGAAAAGAAGATTTTGTATGTAGTTGCAGGACCAAATGGAAGTGGTAAATCTACTTTTATCGCTAATTTATATTTAAATAGCGATTTAGGGTGTAAGTATATAAATGCCGATGTCTATGCAAGGACAATTTTTTCTCATTTAAAAGATATTAAAGAGAGAAATTACAAAGCAATGCATTATACCATGGACATAATGGATCAGTTTAAAAGAACAGGAGATAGCCTTATATACGAAACTGTTTTTTCTCATCCAAGCAAAATAGATATAATTAAAGAATATAAAGAAAATGGATACAATATAGTTGGCGTTTTTGTGACTACCACAGATGCACTTATAAATATAGAAAGGGTGGCAAAACGGGTAAGTGAAGGCGGACATGATGTTGACAGGCAAAAAATAAAGGATAGATTTAAACGAAGTAATGCGTTAAAATCAAGTTTAAAAGAGATCTGTGATATTTATTATGAGATTGACAACTCGCTCTTGCCAAAAGTCATTGATATAAAAAATGATATCGAAAGAACAAAATAAAATACAATAAAAAGTTGAGTACTTAAAAAAAGATAGTTGTCTAAGCCTAAACTTAAATAACTATCTTTTTTTAAACGAAATAAGTATAAAATTTAATCGTTATTAGATGTAAGCAAATCAAGTTGATATTGACTTCGTTTGAAGAAATCTTCTTTTTCTTTTAGAAATTTTAATTTTCTTGATTTTGTTTTGTCAAGTACTTTATAAAAATCATCAAATATATATTGCCAATCAAAACAAAGATTTTTGTCAAGTCCTATATAATCGGCGACATTTTCAGTGCCTACAGGTGCTATAGGATGAAGCAGGGCGTTTGCAGTAAAAATCATTTGCATAGTATTTACAGTAAGTTTTGCAAGGCTTTCTTCGGTCACTGCATTAGCGATTTCTTTTACCCAATATTTATTGATATTGCGGATAAATACATCAATTGTGCCATACGCTTGATGGAATTTTTTATCTTGCATAAATCTTTCATAGTCAAGAATTGCCTTTTTACAGATTTCTCTTATGTCATCATTTACAATGCCATCAGGAATTATACCATCAAAGTGCTTTTGCGTCGAATAGAAAATGGTACGCAGGATTCTATTGTAAACGTTGGTTAACAGATTGCCTTCGCTTGTCATAGGATCAATTTCATTTTTATTTGCGTCTGGGTCGAATGCTTGAGGATTTAAGGATACATTATTGCTTCCAAGATTCATTGCAAGGAAATGAATTCGCACTTGCTCAGAGGTATAGTATTTTAAAAACTCTTCTGCCATAGGTGGTTTGATTTGTCCTGAAGAACTTGCCTTTTTATCCATATATAAAATTGATTTTATAGGATTGATTTTTGTAATTCGAAGATTATCATCATCTGGATGCAATGCAGGATTTTCGCCTTGCGAATAAAGCCACATTGCCTGCTGTGCTGGGCCATAGAAATAGATGTTGTCTTCACCTAAGAATTGATACACTTGTCCATCGTCACTGCACCAATATTTTTTCCATTCATTTTCATCTTTGCCGATTTGTTCAAGATATGCTTTGCTGAAAGAAATTGGCGCCCAAAGACTTTCTGGCCAAACGTAGAAAGTTTGATTTTTAAGTCCATACATATCAGGACAAGGAGCGCCCCACGCGATATCTCCAGTGAGTCTAAATGGAGTAAGCGTCTTGCCTGTACGATATCTTATATTGTTTTGCGCTAAAATTTCGCAGGCTTTCTCACGCATTTCGAGTTTGTCAAATACGATGGTCATACTTGGTGCTTTTTCGTTTGTCGCAAGTTTTTCAAAAGCAGGCAGGGTGTCTTTTATAGCATCGAATTTATCAAAATATTCGCGTTTGATATATATTTCTGGTTTTTTAAAGAACTCTCTTATTTCTTTTACCATAAACTTGCAGGTGTCCGATTGTCTATCAATTGAATTTATCCATTCATTTAAGATATCAGTACATTTTTCTAGATCAAAGTATAGATTTTCAATCTTAACAAGCTTTGGCTTTTCACCACTCAAGGTGCTGACTGGATCTATTAAATCTTGTGGAAGATATTGATGCCCTAAATCACATTCATCGGCATATCCCTTTTCACTTTGGCAGTTTTCAATAGGACATTTACCTATAACCTGTCTGCCGTTTAATAGACATCCATGCTTTTCGTCATAAAATTGCCATGAAGAATGAACAGAAAGCATATTTGCCTTTGCAAGTTTTTCTACAAACCATTTTCCAACCTCATTATGAATTTGTCCGCATCTGCCAAGAGCACTTGCTCCGTAAAGATTGAAACTGATATTGAATTTATCAAAAATTTGCTTTTGCAATACGTGGTTATGTTCTACATACTGTGATATATTTTCAAAAGGGCAATTTCCTTCTTCTTGCAGTTTTCTAAAAGACTCAACTGCAGGCGAGCCATAGCAGTCAGTACCCGAAACATATATGACATTATCTTTGCCTATTCTATCACGCAAAAATCTGGCATAGATGTCCGCTCTTATAGTCATTCCTAAATGCCCTATATGCAGAAGTTTGTTGCCGTATGGCATACCTGAAGTTACCACTGCTTTTTTGGGAAAGTTTGGTCTTGGTCTTGTAAAATTCTCGTTCATAATTCGCTCCTTATGCGTGTGATTATATCATATCTTTAATTTATTTCAAATAATACAAAGGTTTTTGCTTTGATTTTTGTGCATTTTGCTCATTTTTTCTGTGCTAAAACATTAATATTCATCTTTCAAAAACGCGAGTTTACTTTTTATTCTTGTCAGTGCGTTGTCAATGCTTTTTTTGTTTAAACCACTTGCTTTTGATATTTCATCGTAATTGTAACCCTTAAGATATAGATAAAGAACTTTGTATTCCATATCACTCAGTGTCTTTTTGATGATGATTGCAATTTCCTTCAAATGTTCTTTTGAGATGACCTTATCATCAGGTGATGGTAAAAGCGAAGGAATTATAATTTCAACTTCTCCGTCTTCATCGTCTTCATCCACTTGTTCTGTAATAGGCAGGGCAGAGGATAGGGCTTTATTTTTATCTGAACTTGCAACTTTGATGGCACTTTGAATTTGATTTTTTATACAAATTGACGCAAAAGTTGTAAAAGATGCGTTTTTACTTGTATTAAAGTGCATAATTGCTTTATACAAGCCGATCATACCTTCTTGAATGATATCTTCGATATCTCCACCTGTCAAAAAGTAACTTCTGGCGATTTTACTTGCAAGTGACTTATATTTTATAAGTAGGGTGTTGACAGCATTGCCATCGCCATTTTGTGCAAGCTCTATAAGTTTTTCATCGTTCATTTAAGGCTCCTTTGTCTTAAAATTTCAAATAGAAAAACACCGCAAGCAACCGATGCATTGAGAGAATTGACTGTTCCTTTCATCTCAAGTGATAAAACCTTATCACATTTGTCTAAGATTGTCTTTCTTATACCATCTCCTTCAGAGCCGATAATGAGAGCAATACTTTGGTTACAAAAAGAGTCATATACATTTTCGCCACTTGCGTCAGTGCCATATATCCAAATGTCATTGTCTTGCAATTTTTTTATAGCCTCTTTTAGATTTGTCACGCGTGCTATAAGCATATTGCTGACAGCTCCTGCACTCGTTTTAATGACAGTTTCGTTGACTTGTACCTGCCTATCTTTTTGAATGATAATACCATGTACTCCAGCACATTCGCAACTTCTAATAATTGCACCAAAGTTGTGTGGATCTTGCAAACAATCAAGTATTACTATAAAAGGGGATTCATTTCTTGATTTTGCTTTATTTAAAATATCGTCTATGCTTGAATATTCAAAATCAACACTCTCGGCAATATAGCCTTGGTGATGAGAAGTCTGTGATTTTTTATCTAAGATATTTCTAGGCAGAAATTCAATTTTGATTTTATTTTGCCTAGCAAGAGAGATAATTTCATCCTTTCTAGATGAAAAATTTTTATCAACTAAAATTTTATTGATAGTTTTTTGATTTTTAATGGCGCTTATTACCGCATTTTTTCCTTCAATATACATAATTTTCCTTTTTCGACATTTTTCTTGCATATTTTAATGATTTTTTTATAAAATAATGCAAGGATAAAAATCTTAATTAATTTAATTTCTTAATCAGCTAAAATTTTATTCTAAAGAACTATTTAAAAATTCAATCAGTCTATCTTGATCTTCCTTCAAGTACAGATATCCAATTAGTGCTTCATAAGCTGTGGCGAAAGAGTAGTCAGCACTTGTAGAATTTTTGGCATGATGCTTTGGCTTTGCATTTCTTGCACGCCTTACAATCTCAAGCTCATCTTCATTTAATCTATCTATAATTTGTTTTAAGGTATTTGCCTGATTTTGTGCTTTGCACTTCGATGACGAAAAACTATTATAGCTTGCCATTTTAGCATCATCCTTCAAAAGACTATTTTCGCGTACAAAAAGGGTGTGGACACTATCTCCTAAAAATGCAAGCGGAAGAAGATTGGTCTTTAATAATTTTTCAAGTAACGATTTTTTATTCTCCATTTTTTTCCTTTTTTAACTTATTATTAAGGCTAATTTTCTTTTTTATGGTTTTTGAAATATACTTATTCAAAATAATACAACTTAAATAAATGCCTAAACTTTAAAAACTTTACAGCTTAGTTATTAAATCTAAACAGCATTACATCGCCATCTTGTACGACATAATCTTTGCCTTCAATTCTTACCTTACCTTTTTCTTTTGCTTTTAAGAATGAGCCAGCTTCTATTAGGTCATTGTAAGAAACGACTTCAGCCTTAATAAAGCCTTTTTCAAAGTCGGTGTGAATTTTGCCAGCTGCTTGCGGAGCTTTTGTTCCTTTTTTTATAGTCCAAGCGCGAACTTCCTTTTCGCCAGCCGTCAAGAATGACATAAGGCCGAGAAGATCGTAACTTGCGCTGATAAGTTTTTCAAGACCACTCTCTTTTATGCCAAGTTCTTCTTTAAACGCCTCGCGTTCCTCCTTGTCAAGTCCGGCAAGTTCTTCTTCAATCTTAGCAGAAAGCACAATTGCCTTAGCGCCTTCCTTTTGAGCATAATCTTTTACTTTTCTCACCATTTCATTATCTTCGCTCCCTATGTCATCTTCGCTTATATTTGCGACATATATGACAGGTTTTGCCGTGAGAAGTTGTAAGTTTTTCATGATTTTGACTTCTTCTTCGCCGTCAATTGCAACACTTCTTGCAGGCAGGTTGTTTTCAAGAGCATTTTTAATTTTTTCGGTCAAATTTACAGACTGTATCAGGCTTTTATCACCAGTTTTTACAAGTTTTGCATTTTTTTCGTAGATTTTGGTCACCTGTTCAAGATCGGCAAGTGCGAGTTCAAGGTTTATGATTTCAATATCGCGTATAGGATCGACTGAGCCATTGACATGGATGATTTTTTCATTTTGAAAACATCTTACCACATGTACAATAGCATCTACTTCACGAATATGGCTTAAGAATTTGTTTCCAAGACCTTCGCCTTTACTTGCACCTGCAACAAGCCCTGCAATATCAACAAATTCGATACTTGCTGGTGTGATTTTTTGGGTGTTATAAAGCCTGCCAAGAGTATCAAGGCGGGCATCTGGTACATCGACAATTCCAACATTTGGTTCTATAGTACAAAAAGGGTAGTTTGCACTCTCTGCTCCTGCATTAGTGATTGCATTAAATAGTGTACTTTTGCCAACATTTGGCAATCCAACAACTCCGATTTTCATAAATTTTTTTCCTTTTCAAGTAATTATTTTTAATTTTTTAAATTCGACAAATTTTTCTTATTTTTTTATATTTTTTTCTTTAAAATATAAAAAATACAACAAATAAGAAATCTATCATTATTATATCAAATATTATATATTTTTTAAATAGATTTTTAAAGTTTTTTAAAATATTTTTTTGAATTTTTGAATTTATAAAAATAAAAAAACAAATTTAATTAATAATGAATTTAGGGGTTTTGTTGAGAGTTTATTTAACATTAAAAAACAAGAGTAGTTTATTACTACTCTCGTTTTGAAAAGCCATTTAAGTTTTACATGTCTTTAAACGATGTCTGGAGGAATTACTTCATTTGCTTCAGCTTCTTCAGGCTTAGCATCATGTGAAGCTTCTTCACCTTCGCCTTTTTCTCTCTTTTCTTCAGCCTCTTTTGCTCGTTTTTCGGCTTCTTCGCGTTCTCTCTCTTCTTTAGCTTTTTCTTCTTCCCGTTTCTGCGTTTTTTCCTTTTCTTCTTTAACCTTTTCTTTTGTTGCGTTTTTAAAGTTGAAGAGTTTTGCAAGGAAACCATTTTTGTCTTTTTGCTCGAGTTTGTCGGCTTTATTTTCTTTTTCTTGTTCTTTCAATTTTTGACTCTCGTCTTTCATCTTTTGCTCTTTTTGCTTCTGTTGTTTGTTTATATTTTCTTGTTGAGTCAAATTAAATTGTTCAAGATCACTTAAGGCTTTGTTCATTTTCTTTTTAGAAATTTTTGCTTTTTTATCCTCTTTTAGAGATTTGGCAATCTTTTCAAATTCATTGAAACTTAGTCCTAAAGATTGATATCTATCGATTTCTTCTTGAGTCATGTTTTCTAAATCTGCTATACCTTGTATGTGAGAGTTTTTTGTGGCAAATTTTTGTATATTTCCGCTTGCAACTGCTTCCATAAACTGCTTTGCCATACTAGGATCAGTGCTATTAGCAAGATTTGTAACTATATCGGTAATTCGCTCAAGTCTTGCTGAGTATTTTTCAGCTTGAGATTTATAAACTTCGCAGTCAAGTTTGGCTTGCTCGAAGCGAGCATCTCTTTCAGTTGTTGAATTGAGAATTTTGTTTTGATTTTCAATATTGAATGCAAGTGCATTTTTCTCTGATCTAAATAATTCTGAATTATTTGCAATATCTTTTGCAATTTTATCATTATCTAGTTTGATTTCAGTTCCATCTTTTTCATGTTTTTTGATGGCACTTAAAATCCTATCAATTTTGATGCCATATTTTGCACATTCTTTGGCGTCAAGTTGTTTAAATGCTGCAAGATTGCCTTTAGAAAGCTCATCCATTGCATTGTTGTACTTTTCTTCAAGGGCGGTGAGCTTTGTAAGATTGTTTTTCAAATCGATATATCTGCGTTGTGCTGAATTAAACATCTTGTAAGGGGCGTTGCTCTTAAGGAATTTAGCATTGATGACTGAATCAACCTGATCTTTATTTAAACCGCATTTCTTTAATAAATCTTTTAAACCTTTTTCTAAATCTGAACTTGTGAATGCTTGTACTATATCTTCCATGTCAGCAAGGCCTGACTCAATAATGACTTGCATCATATTTTCTCTAGAAAGTCGTTTAGGATCTTCAATTGCCTTTCTCTGTGCGTTTAATTCCCGATTTGCAAATTCACTATCTAGGTTTGTTGTTCTAGAATTAAGCTCACTTTGAGTTTGTTGATTGATTATTTCTTTCTTTTCTTTTATAAATGCTGAAAGTTTGTCTAAATCAACTTCGCCTTTGTCGTCCAACATCTTTTTATCTGACAAAATCTCATCAAATGATTGACCATTGATAGAGAAATTTTTTCCTACGAGCTCAGATAAGGTAGCTTTTACAAGGTTGCCAGCAACGATTGTTTTGCCATCTTTCATACTTTCTTCTAAAAGAAGATTATATTGATTTCTAAATTTGTCAAGGTCATCTTTATTTTCAGCGAACAATCTAAATACTTCATCAATATGTCTATATCGCTGTTGAGTTTGTTTCATTATTGATCGTGCTTTAGCAGGATCGTTATTCTTCTTGTATTTATCGGTATTGATTAACGCTGTATTCGTAGAGTCGTGCTGTAATTTTAAAAATGCTTCTTGCGATAAGATTGTGTCTAGTAAGAATGTTGTTTGATCAATTGTTGCTTTCAATTTTGGATCAACATTTTTCTTCTTATCACTCTTGTTGTTGGCATCTACTTTCTTTTGGAATTCGGTCTGTAAGATGTTTGACGCAATATAAAGACCTATGATTGTATTTTTGGTTTTGTCGTCTAAAGTTTTTAAGAAAGGATATTTACTTAAAAACTCATTTGCATTTGCAGTAAGCTCCTCATCAGTTGGATAAGCGCCAAGGTTTGTAAATGCTGTTTTCATACGTGCAAAATCAATTTTAGTAAGTTTTTTATAATACTCGTCTTTTATTTGCTTTTCGTATGAAATAAGAGTAGTCGCATCTTTAATGTCTGAAACTTCTTTGTAGTCATACTCTTTGCCATTAACTTTTACTATATCTTTGCCATTTTTATTTTCAACAGAAATATTAAAAGTAGCTTGTATCTTTTCCGCAGACATTTTTTCTAAATCAGCTTCTGTAAAATTTTCTTTTCCATTGCTAATTACACCATTTTCTAGGACTGTTTCTTTAAGCATTTCTTTTAAGCTGTCTTTTGCAAGACTTAGAGCGATGTTTTCAAGTGTATGATCCTTAACTTTACTGCTAGATGTTTGTGGGAATAGGGCACTATTAGGAGCGGCATTAAAAAGATCAAAGATTTTATCAGCATAGTGCTCGTCGATAAGTTTATAGATGTCGGTTTTAATAGAATTTAATGATCTATTATTAAAACTTAATATTTGGTCTATTGCACTATTATAGCTCTCCTTAATACTTTTAAATGCTTTTAGCTCGTCATTATTTAAGATACCAGTACCATTTCTGTCGTATACTTTAATTTTGGATCCATCTAATTGGGTTGCAAAATTTGTAGGTGTGGCATAATTTTGAGTGTAACTATAAAGATAATCTAAGGTTGCTTTTTTTGCTTCATCTCTTGTTGCGTAGTTGTTGTTATCTTCATGAGAGGACTCAAAATATTTAGGCAATCTATCAACATTGGTGATTCTGCTGACATTATCACGAGCGATTGTCTGTATTTCTCTTACCTCATTTTCAAGAGTTTGTGTTGCATTATTAAGGCTTTGAGCATGATTTTCTCTTTCTTCTTCTGGTACTAAATTGAGCAGTTCTTGATTTTCTTGAGTATTTAGTTGGTTATTGATTGCACGCGATCTTATGATGGCTGTCGCATGTCTTTCATCAAGTTTTTCTCGTCTTTGCGCATCAGATCGTTTATTGTTATAGATTTTATCAAGCATTCTATTATTCATACTAGATATATCTTGTCTTTGTGATTGCAAAAGATTAATTTCTCTTTCTTGCGACTGATTATATTTTTCTGTTGTTGCAATGAATTCAGCCAAAAGATCACGATTAGAGAAAAGACTGTCAATAGTATCTGAAACTTTGTCGCGTTGATCTTTGCTCATATCAGATCTATAGAATTGTTGTTTAAAACTCTCTATTGCTTGATCTTTTAACTCCTTGTTTGTTTGAAGAGTAACCTTATTTTTTCCAATGCCCTTTGTTCTTACAGTTTCATCTTCTGGCATAAGGTTGATTCTTTTTAAATCGGCAACTAAGTTTTGCCTATATTGAAGATTTGATTTGTCAAGATAATCTGTGTTAGAAACAATAGGCTTACCATTTTCATCTTTTGGATGAGAAATAGGAGCAAAGGTATTTACCTGTTCAATAAAATCTGGAAATGGATGATATTTATCACCTTCGCGGTTTGCAAATTGCATAACTTCTTGTGCTATGCCTTGTGTTTCATTTTCAAGAGAGTCAAGTTTTTCTTCGCCATCAATGAATTTAGATGCAGATTGTTCCATCTCTTGCTCTAAATCTCTCTCTTCTTCTTCCAATTTCTCATACTTGGTGATTGTTTTTTCGGCTATATTGTAAGGCTTAAATTCAAGTTTGTCGGCAAGTGCACCAAGACCTATACCGCCCAATGTCAATCCTAGACCAACAAAGAGTACAACAGGACCAAGGAATGGGGCAAGTATACCCAAGAATAATCCAATCATACCCATTGTCATACCAACAGATTCAGCTTGATATTTATAACTTTTCTCTTTACCGATGGTTCTTCCAGGTATAACTTCTTTAACCTTTTTGTATCGTGGTTTAGGTTCAGTGGTATCAGATTGTTGTTCAGGCTGTGACTGAGATAGAGTAAAGTCAGGATTTTCAGCGTTAGGATCTTGAGCAATATGGTTGTCAGATTCTGACTCATCAACTTCAGGTTTCTCAGTATCACCAGTTTCAGTATCATTTTCAGTACCATCAGTGCCATCAGTATCATCGGTACCATCAGATTCGTCGTCTGGCTTTTCAGGATCTACAGGATCAACAGGCTTTTCAGGCTCTGGTTCTGGTTGCGGTCCAGTAGGGCCAGTTTGATCAGGACCTGTTGGACCAGTTTGATCAGGACCTGTTGGACCAGTTTGATCAGGGCCAGTTGGTCCAGTTTGATCAGGACCTGTTGGACCTGTAGGACCTGTTGGACCTGGTGGATCTGGTGGGAATGTTGGTCCATTTTGATCAGGACCTGTTGGGCCAGTAGGGCCAGTTTGATCAGGACCAGTTGGACCAGTTTGATCAGGGCCTGTAGGACCAGTTTGATCAGGGCCAGTAGGACCAGTTTGATCAGGGCCAGTAGGTCCAGTTTGATCAGGGCCGGTAGGACCAGTTGGACCAGTTTGATCAGGGCCGGTAGGACCAGTTGGACCAGTTTGATCAGGGCCAGTTGGACCAGTTTGATCAGGGCCAGTAGGACCTGGTGGATCTGGTGGGAATGTTGGTCCATCTTGATCAGGACCTGTTGGACCAAGTTCGGTATCGTCAACACTAGCTATGCCTTCTTGATCGTAAGTTCTTTGATAATAAGAAAATCTTGTATTTATCGTGCTTTTTTGGTTGTCAGGATAAATATCAAAGGTTCTTCCTTCTATTTCCATTGTTGCAACTGGTTCATAAACTTTTCCGCTTCTGTCAGTCGCAGGTGCTTGTGGTAAGTTGATCTGTACAAAATTATGAAAAAACTCTTCAAACTGTGGATTTTGACAATCTATTTCAATTGTTCTTCCGCCTTTTTGAAAGTTGATATCCAGTGATCTTTTGCCATTTTTATCTTGTGTAAAGAAAAAGTTTTGACATTCATTATATCCGCCATTACTATAAAGGTAAACTTGATTTGTCTTTTCATCCTTTATGAATACATAGTCGGTTAAAGCATTTGATCGACTTCCAGATGGAACTGATTGGCCATGATAGAAAGTGAAATCTCCAACTTTAGTAGGGGTTTGCATTTTGACATCTTTGTTTGCAAAGCCTTGACAGTATTCATATACGATATACTGCGGAATAGAACGAATACGATCTTGATTGTTTTCGGCATTAATTGTGGCAAAAGGTTTCTCCTGTTCAAGCATTTTTGTAGCAAAATCTCTATGCAAATTAACATCAAGATGCTTTTCATTGCCAAGAGAATGAGTAAATGTGTTTTCTCCATATTCAAATTTTATGCCAGTAGCATTTGCTGTAAGGGTATATTCCTGTCCATCTTTAGATTTAATGGTGATTATAAACTCATTATTCTTAGATTTAACTGATATTGCTTTATCGTCATTATTTATATGAATTTGACCTTCATCAAGGATTGAAATAAGATGATCATCCTTGATGTCAGCTTTTTCCATTTGTTTTCTAAAGTTTGAGCAGACTTCTTTACTTAAACCTATTGTATATTTACCATCAACACTATTTATAGTTAATGTAGGTGATGAGCTTTCATTTTTTGAACCATCGTTATTTGCTTCGTCAAGTTCAAAAAGATTTTTGCCGTCAATGTTCATTTGTACATTTTGGACAAATGAAACTTCTTTTTCATCAACTGTTGTCTTGATATTATTTGATACAGTCACTGGATACTGACCATTAAGTCCATATATTCCTGCCATTATATTCTCCTTAAATATGATTTATTTATTATATATTAACATTTATATTATTATTTGTCAAGTAAGCTTGATTTAATTTGCCTTATATAATGAAAAAAAGAGATAAAATAGGATGTAAATTCCTATTCCCTCTCTTTAAGTTCTTCGTCAATCGCTTCTACCGATTTAACATAATCAAGTAGGGTGTTTTTCAATGACTCAACTTGCTCAGTTGTCAAAGCAAGTTTTATAAGGTTTGCTTTATTTTCATCAATCTCGCCATCTAAGAATGAGATTAATGTGTCGATGTTATCTGTAAGAAAATGTCGTTCAATTGTATCCATATACATAAAGTTGTCTTTTTTGTTATTGATTATATCTTGAAGTGTTTCAATTAATTCATTTGCCTTATCACTGACAAGCTCTTTTTGTGTTAAATCTGTTTCTTCGTTTTCAGAATCATTTACTTCTTTTTCGATAGATGTTGTTATATTAGATTTTATCTTTTTAAGCTGCACAATTAATTGATTTAGATTTTCATTTATAAGATTGCTATTTTTTTGTTTTGTTTGTAGAACTTTTTTAAATGCACCATTCTCGCTCGAGATTTTTTCAAGCTGTGCATCATTATGTTTTTTTGCCATTTTTATGGTTTTTAAAGCAGCTCCAGCAGAAATATTTTGCATTGACGAAGCAACAATATCGCCATTGTTTAAAATAATGTTGATTTTTTCTTCATGTTCGACAAATTTCGAATATTTTATTCTCTTAAAATCAAGATATTTTGTTAAATTTAAGTCAAGGCCATTGGATGCATTTTTCAAGATTAACTCCAAAATATTCACAGACTCAACAGGGAGTTCTTCAAATTTTTTGTCGGAAGCGAGTGCTTGTGTAAACTTTTGCAAACTTTCTATTGAACTGATATTTTCAGTAATATATTGATTTAGATAGTTGTCTTGATTTTTGTTGTAATTTATTGCCTGTCTAAGAGATTTTAAAACATCCAATTGTTCTCGCGAAAACAACTTTTTTTCTTCTTTTCCATCCTCATCTTTGAAAGTAAAAACTCTTAAAGATGAATTCTTATCTTGAGACTTTTCAATAAAGTCAATTATGCTTTGTGGCAAATCATTATTGACTTCAACTTCACTTGACATGACTTCGACAGGATTAATTATAGAATTTTCTTCAGGCTGAGCTAAAGATTTTAACTGATTTATTTTATATACAGATGCATTGGTTTTAACAAATTCAAAGTCTTTTGCAATACTATAAAGCCTATTCGATATCTCATCATTATTTGCTTGAAACCAAGTGTCGTTGTTGAGAGAGAATATTTCATTTATTTTATCATAGCTGTTTTTTATATTTTCATCATTCAAGTTTTGTATTTTATTTAAAACTTCATTATTCTCATTAAGAAAATCTTTCCATTTTTTTGTTTGATTATTTATTTCATGCTTTTGCAAGGCAATAGTTTTAGCTTCTTTTGCGATGTTTTCAATTTGATCAAGTTTTTTAAGTTCGTTATTCTTATTTGTGAGTAGTATATTTTTTAGTTTGCTAGGGTTAAAGCTTGCCTGTGCCTTAATTACTTCGCTAGGGGAGCTTTCTGCAGTTATGTTATATACATTTTGGTAATCGGTAAAATTTGTAATAAATGTTTCAATAGATGAACCTGCATAAATACGAGCATAGGTTTTTAAAGTGTTTTCAAGTTTATCAAATGTTTCTCGACTATTTTCCTTCTCACTATCATTTATTTTATTGTAAATTTTGCCATAATTGGTTTTTAAAAATGATATAACTCTCGCAAAAACTTGCGCCTTTTCTGCCACGAATTGAAGACGAGAAAGATCATGTTTTTCAAATTTTAATGTTTTTAGAGCAAAATTTCTAGGTATTTTTTCGTTAATTTCATCAAAAAAATATTTGGCATCTACTTCATAAGTTTCTTTTCCTGCCTTTATTCTACCTGCGTTTGCAATATTAAGTGATTGTTCCAATAATTTTACTTCGACATTTGAAGTGTAATATTGATAAAGATTTTCTTGTGTTACAAAGTCCAAAATATCTTGAATACTTGCCAAGGCAAACAACTTATCAAATAGTTGATTTTCTATTAATGTGGCTTGATCAAGATTGCCTATAGTTTTAGAAAAATCTATAGTCTTAAAGAGTTTGTTGTTTTTCAATAATGCAACTTTAGTTTGCAATCTATTAGACATTTTTTTAATATTATTATTTAATTTCGTTAAAATGCTCATTATATTCCTCTTATCTTAAGTTAATTATAACATTTTTATTTATAGTAGTCAAGAGTCAATAAAAACAATTCAAAAATTGATAATTTTTGCAAAAACAAGAAAAATCAACAAAAAAATACATAAATCGAAAATCAAAAAAGCTTTAAAATTTAATAATTATTAAATCTATTTGACTTTTAAATAAAAATTATTAAAATTATCTTTGTAAGATTTTATGCAAAGAATTTAAGGAGAAAAGATGGGACTTTTTGGAAATGAAAATAAATCACAAGTAAAGAAATTAAGTAAGATTGCAGATGAAATTGTGGCACTAGAAGATAAGTATAAGGCTTATTCTAATGAGCAATTGCGTGCTTGTACTGATGAATTCCGCGATAGATATAAGGCAGGGCAGTCGCTAAACGATCTCTTGCCAGAAGCTTATGCGGTAGTGAGAGAAGCTTCGACTAGAGTTTTAAATATGCGTCACTTTTATGTACAACTTCTTGGTGGCATTGCGCTTCATCAAGGCAGAATTTCCGAGATGGGTACAGGTGAAGGTAAGACACTTGTTGAAACACTGCCTGCATATCTTAACGCAATCACTGGAAAAGGCGTGCATATCGTTACTGTCAACGAATACCTTGCAAAGCGTGACGCTGAATGGATGGGAAAGGTCTATAAATTTTTAGGCCTTACTGTTGGCGTGTCATTAAATGGGCAGGATGACAATCAAAAACGTCTTGCATATATGGCAGATATCACCTATACAACGAATAACGAACTCGGCTTTGACTACCTTCGCGACAACATGGCTAGAAATAGAAATGAAAGGGTGCAACGAGGGCTTAACTTTGCCATTGTCGATGAGGTGGATAGTATTTTGATTGATGAGGCGAGAACTCCGCTTATCATCAGTGGCCGTGGCGGAAAAAGCTCTGAAGGGTATGTGAAGGCACAAGAATTTGCAAAGTCACTGCGTAAAGATGACTATGAAATAGATATAAAGACAAAACAGATAAATTTGACCGAAAAAGGTATCACTAAAGCAGAACGCTTCTATTCTATTGACAATCTTTCAGACATTGAAAATATTGAAATACTTCACTATATCAACAACGCACTGCGTGCAAACTTTATCATGCATAGGGATGAAAATTATATCGTAAAAGATGGCGAAGTTGTGATCGTAGACGAGTTTACAGGCAGACTTGCTGTAGGACGAAGATTTAGCTCTGGACTGCATCAAGCAATTGAAGCAAAGGAAAAAGTAAATATTCAAGATGAAAACCAGACCTTTGCAACAATAACATTCCAGAATTTCTTTAGACTCTACACAAAACTTTCAGGCATGACGGGTACTGCTAAGACCGAAGAAGGAGAGTTTAGAACAATATACAATCTTGACGTTGTTTCTATTCCACCAAACCTTCCTAAAAAACGCGTTGACTATCCAGATATCATGTATGTCACTGAGAAGGGTAAGATCTCGGCTATTATTGAAGAGATAAGAAAGTGCAAAGAAAGCGGACAGCCTGTGCTTGTTGGTACAATCAATATTGATAAATCTGAATTGATTTCAAGAGCGCTCAAACATTTAGGCATTAAGCACCAAGTGTTGAACGCTAAAAATAATGAAAAAGAAAGCGAGATTGTTGCTCAAGCAGGCAGAAAGGGCGCGATAACCATTGCTACCAATATGGCTGGTCGTGGTACTGATATTTTGCTAGGCGGAAATCCTGAGTTTATGGCTACAAGCGAGATGCGTAAGAAAGGCTTTACAGAAGAAGAAATTTCTTATGCAACAGCATTCAATACAATAGATGACGAAAAGTTGAACTTAGCGCGTCAAGAGTATACTAAACTATTTGAAGATTTTAAGAAAATTACAGACGCCGAAAAGGAAGAAGTTAAGGCGCTTGGCGGTCTTCATATAATAGGTACTGAAAGGCACGAGTCTAGGCGTATTGACAATCAGCTTCGCGGACGAAGCGGAAGACAGGGTGACCCGGGATCAAGTGTATTCTATATTAGTCTAGATGATGACCTATTTAAGCGATTTGCAACAGATAGGCTCAAGAAAATTTTGGCATTTTTCAAGATAGATGACACAACTCCAATTCAAATGAAAGCGGTGGCAAGACAGGTTGAAGCTTCTCAGCGTAGAATAGAACTTCAAAATTTCACCATAAGAAAGACAGTACTTCGCTTTGATGATGTAATGAATAAACAAAGAGAAATTATCTATGGCGAGCGAAATAAGGTTTTGGATGGCGAGCCTGTCCATGACCAAATTATGAGAATGTTCCCGCAGGTTATATCAAAAAGCGTTTACAAGATCATAAGTGACGAAAAACCATACTATGAATGGGACTTAAAGGCACTTAATAAAGAGCTTGAAAATGGCTTGTTTGAAAAGGATAGCAACATTGTCACAGAAGAATTTGTTGAAGATTGTGATGTGGATGATGTGCTTGACAAGGTTTTTGACATAGTTAAAGCACGCTATAAGCAAAGACAGGATGAGATGCAGGCTCTCGGCATTGACTTTGAAGAAGTTGAACGTAATGTCCTTCTTCGTATGGTAGATATCAACTGGATGAGTCAAATTGAAGATATGCAGATTATGAAAGATGAAATATTGTCAAGACAGTTTGGTCAGCAAGATCCAGTCCTTGCATATAAAAAGGAAGGATTTGATATGTTTGACAACATGATCGACAAAATCAAGGAAACAACCTGCAAAGTGCTTCTCAATGCAAAAATTCAGCAGACACCGCAGGTCGCTCAGCCACAGCCTGTAAAAATTCTCTTTACAGGTAAAGAGCTGACGCCAGAAGAACGTGCTCAAAAGCAAAATAAGGCAAAATTGCAAATACAAAAGACCATCTATAGCGATAAGCCAAAAGCTGGCAGAAACGATCAATGTCCTTGCGGAAGTGGCAAAAAATATAAAAACTGTTGTTGGGATAAAGACCATAACAGCTAATTTTGTATAGCAAAGCATTCACAAATCAAAATACAGTATAGAAGATATTTAAAGTGGCTTAAAGTTATACATCTTTTTGTTGAATATACTACTTTCCTATGCAAATTTACATTTTTCCTAGAATTCAAACAAAAAACCATTTGTAAATTATAAAGTGTAATAAATTTCGTTTTTTTGACTAAATTAATAGTATCAAAATGTAATAAAAAACGCAATTTTGTTTTGAGTTCATCGATAATTGTGTTAAAATCTATCTTAAGGAGCGAGTTTTGCATGAAAAGTTTTGTCTATCCTGCTGTGTTTATGAAAGATAGTGAAGGAGTATATAGAGTTATATTTCCAGACCTTGAGCTTACTACTGATGGTAATCTTGTCGAAGAAGCGTACCTATATGCAAAAGAGTGTTTGACAATATATTTTACCTATTGTGAAAAACATGAACTTGACTATAACTTTCCTACTGATTTTGAACTTGTACGGTCCACTCTGCGTAAAGACGAGTTTGCCATGCTTATTCAAGCGGATATAGAAGATTAAAATTGCTAATTTTTATTATCTTTTAATTAAGATAAAACTTTTTTAAATAATATTCTTATAACACTAAAGCATTAAACTTTCAAGAATAAATTGAGAAATTTTAATTTAATTAGTTGACAATAAGATTAATATGTGATAATATACTACTAGCACTTCTTTAAGGGGGTGTTAGTTTTTTGTTAGGAGATGAAAAATGGCTACACCAAAACGCAAAAATATTATTCTTGCATGCACTGAATGTCAAGAAAGAAACTATGCATCAAGCAAGAATACCGCTTCAAATCCAGAGAGAATTGAAATCACAAAATTCTGCTCACGTTGCGGAAAGAGAACAGTTCATAAAGAAACTAAGTAATTATCGGGGGTTTTATGTCTAAAAACAAAAAGTCGAAGAAGTCTAAAAATTCAAATGTAAAAACTGTTGCATCTAGCGAACTTGAAAATGCACAAGCTTCTTTAAATGGTGAAGTAGTAACAAGTGATGATGCTACTATGCCTGTTTCGGAAGATAAAAATGCAGTTCAGCCAAATGCTGAGCAAAACGAGCAAGCAAGTTTGCAAAACAGTTTAAAAAAAGGTAGCAAAGCCGAAGAAAAAGCTGAAAAGGCAAACAAAAAAGACGCTAAAGATAATAATAAGACTAAAAAAACAAACGATAAAAAGAAAGACAAAAAAGAAAAAGGTAAACTCAAAAGAAAGGCAAAGGAAACTTTTTCAGAACTTAAAAAAGTTTCATGGCCTAGTTTTGGAGAAGTTTGCAAAAAGACAGGCGTAGTACTTGTAGTAGTACTTGTTTTTGCAGTCGTAATTTTTGGAATCGACTATTGTTTAGGACTACTTGTCAACTTGATTAGAGCCTAAAAGATAACGGGAGTAAATATGGAAGAAAAAGAAATCACGCAAAACTATCTTGAGCAAAGCAACGTAGACCAGATTGACGAAAATAAAGAAAATTTGGATAAAAACGAAATTGAAACAAATCAATCTTTAGAAAACATTTCGCAAGAGTCACAGGAAGAAAGTCAAGTTGCAGGCGCAGAGAAAGAATTAAGCGAAGACGAGCAAAGTTATCGTGAATTTGTAGATTCACTGCCAGCAAAATGGTATGTTCTTCATACATTCTCTGGATATGAAAATGTTGCAAAAGACAATCTTGAAACAGTGGTTGAAAAATTCAACCTTCAAGACAGAATTTTTGACATTGTAATTCCAATGGAAGATGTGGTAGAAGAGAAAAATGGCAAGAAGAAACTGGTGCAAAGAAAGGCTATGCCTTGCTATATTCTAGTTAAAATGAAATATGCAGATGATCTTTGGCATAATGTAACTAGAACACGCGGTATTACAGGCTTTGTTGGACCTAAAGGTCGTCCACTTGCTCTTACAGAAGATGAAGTTGTAAAACTTAGACTTGAAAAAATTACTGTTGATGTTGACCTTCAAGAAGGTGATAGAGTTGAAATCATTGAAGGCGCACTCGATGGAATGGTTGGACAGATTAAATCGATCAATCTTGAAACAGGCATTGCTTCTGTTAATGTAGAGATGTTTGGTAGAGAAACAAGTGTTGATTTAAATTTAAGTCAACTTCGTAAAATTAATTCATAAAATCAATTTGGAAAAATTAAACCATTAATTATGGTATACCATGCTTTTAATGTAAATTTTGTTTTTACTTTGATCTTTTCAATTTGAAAATAAAAAACATTATTAAAAGCATTGAATATACATGATAATTTGATTAAATGAACGAAAAATTAATAAAATCGATAAATTTTGAGTGATTTTATTGATTATTGAAAGAATTTTGATTAAATTATCGCAAAAATCGTGGGAGAGTGGAACTGCAACCACTCAAAAAAACCACATATAAGGAGGGAAAAATGGCAGAGAAAAAAATTACTGCAGTTGTAAAATTACAACTCGAAGCAGGTAAAGCCACTCCGGGACCACCAGTAGGTTCTTCTCTTGGACCTCATGGTATCAATATCGCTGGCTTTACAAAGGAATTCAATGAGAAAACAGCATCTCAAGCAGGTCTTGTTATACCTGTAGTTGTTACTATCTATGCAGATAGAAGTTTCTCATTTGTACTTAAGACTCCACCAGCAGCAGTCCTTATCAAAAAGGCAATAGGACTCGATAAGGGGTCAAGCGTACCAAACAAAACAAAAGTCGGAAAAATCACAAAAGAACAAATCAGACAAATTGCAGAGCAAAAAATGCCAGATCTCAACTGCACAAGCGTTGAGTCAGCAATGAGTATGATTGCCGGTGCTGCAAGAAGCATGGGTGTGACTGTGGTTGATGAGTAAGGAGGAATGCTATGAAAGTAAGTAAGAAATATAAACAAGCATCCGAGCAAGTTAGACAAAAATCTTTCGATATTGCTGGAGCAGTAGATACACTCCTTGCATTGCCAAAAGCAAAATTTGATGAAACAGTTGAACTTCATGTTAGACTTGGCGTTGATGGGAAAAATGCTGACCAACAAGTAAGAGGTGTATGTATTCTTCCACACGGAACAGGTAAGGACTTAAGAGTTTTGGTTATCGCTAAAGGTGATAAGGCAGACGACGCAGTTAAAGCGGGCGCTGATTATGTCGGCGGTGAAGAAATAGTAGCAAAAATCCAAGGCGGATGGCTTGATTTCGATGTATGTATCACAACACCTGATATGATGGGTATCGTTGGACGCGTTGCTAGAGTACTTGGACCTAAAGGTCTTATGCCAAACCCAAAGAGCGGAACTGTTACTATGGATGTAGTTAAGGCAATCAAAGATGCTAAGGCTGGTAAAGTTGAATACAGACTTGACAAGACAAACAATGTCCATGTAATACTTGGAAAAGTAAGTTTTGGTAAAGAAAAACTCATCGACAACTATAACACAGTGATCGAAGCACTTCTAAAAGCAAAACCAGCAGCTGCAAAAGGACAATATTTCAAAAATATTACTATTGCTTCAACTATGGGCCCTGGAATTAAAGTCAACGCAGTTATTTAATTCAATATTAACACATTTATATAATAAGAAAACAGGAAATTTAATCCTGTTTTTTTAAAAAATAAACTTTTGACTATTGAATATAAATAATTTATATGATATAATTATATATATGGAAGGAACAGATTTAAAATTTATAAAGAAACATTATGGTGAAAATTTTGCGAAAATGTGCAGAGAATATTTTCCTACTATTTTAGAACAGCAGGGATTATTAACTGAAATCATATTCTTTCTTTTTCCGCCAAGTCGTCATCTTTACGAAGATATAGTGAATGAAGGGTTGGAAAATGAATTTAAGTCATATATTTATGCTATCTTTGATCATGAAAATAAGATAAAGGCCAACATTAAAAATATGACAGATGTTGACAAGACACCCGAACAACTGCTTGATAAAGCTGGATATATTTTGTTTCCAGAATGTAAAACTGAAGAAGATGTACAAGCATTTAAGAAGTATTATAGTAAAGGTGAAGAACTTTGTACTTTTAAGGGTGAAAGATTAAATTCTTGTCGTATATGGTTTGCAGTAAAAAAAGATGTTGAAAGTATCAGGCGTGAGAATTTTGAAAATCCTCAAAGAGAGGATGAATATGGAACAAGCGTTATAAGTATTCAGTTTACAAAAACAAAACCTAATATACTTTCAATTAAAAATAGATATAATCATGCTGTTAGAAATCCTGATTGTACCTTTGGTAATGATCTAGATAATATAATTGATGGTTTGACTCAATCTTTTATTAAAAGTTATTCACTAGATTTAGATAATGAGTTATATGGAGATGAAACTAGTGAACTAGATGACAATTTAAGTTTATCTTTTGAAATTCCTGGATATGTTCAAGCTAGGGATGGCAGATTTTATAAAAGTAACCTAGAAGCAAGGCACATAAACTATTGCAGTATAGATAATTCTATAGTGACGCATGATGATGTTTACTATTATGATAAGAGCAGATATATCATTTTAGATCATTTTTTAATTGATTTACAAGAAAAACAAATAAAAGATCCATTTCCAGAATTGTCTAGCAATGTGGAGAAACAATATTTTAAATCATTTATAGATTCCATAGGTCCTATTAAAAATATAAAGGTAGAGCGAGTCGATGATAATAAAGTTATTTATATTACACCAAAGGACAATGATGGAATAGTTAAAATTACACTTGATAAAGATAATAATTTCATAGAATATTCAAATCCTTATGTTAAAAAGATCGGTGATGGATTTCTATATTATAATCAAAGTTTACAAAAGCTTGATTTACCAAATTTGGAAGAGTGTGGAGAATTATTTTTACCATCAAATTTAGTGTTATCAGAATTAAATTTGCCAAAGTTGACTAAATGTGGGAGTTTATTTTTAATTAAAAACAAATCATTATCCACTCTTGATTTGCCGAATTTAAAAGAATGTGGAGATGCATTTTTACAGCGAAATATGGATTTAAGGCAATTAAATGTGCCAAACTTGAGAAAATGCGGTTCTAAATTTTTATATTCTAATAATGGAATTTTGAATTTAAGCATGCCTAAATTACAAGTGTGCGGTGATGGATTTTTTTCTTTTAATGAAACTTTGCGGACAATTGATTTGCCGTGTTTAGAGAGTTGTGGAAATGACTTTTTGCGCTCAAATAATTATCTTAAAAATTTACTGCCTACTTTGCTTGAATTTCGAAATTTATTTTAAGAGCGGAATAATTCATTAACAACTTTAGATCTGCCGAATCTATAAAAGGGTTTGGGATTAAATATCTATTTATAAACAAATATTTAAATAAGATATATCTATCTTCTTTACAAAAACAGAAAGTGGTTTTTTGTCTAATACTAGTTTATCTTTCAAACTTTTGCCACAGATTAAAAGATGTGCTTTAGTTAAATTAGGGAATATGAATGAAGCAGTTAGATAAAAAATGATATTGATTTTTACGATGGAAGAATAAGATAATTGGATAAATAAAATTAAATTTTCACAATAAAGGTTTATATTACACAAAAAGAAAAAGTATTTTGTATTAATCAAAAACGTAAATAAAACGAATAAATAAAAAGAGATAAATTTTTAAAATTTATCTCTTTTTTTTGATTTTACTTAACTTTTTGGCGTTTTCTTAGTCTGATTGTAATTATCACAATAACTATTGCTGCGATAACTCCGAGTACGATTGCAATTATAGCAAATGCGTTTAATGGTGCGGTCTTTTGTACTTTATATGAGTAAAGCAAGTATCCGCTCATTGAATAGACTTGCACATAATATGTTCCTGTTTCGGAAATTGTGATTGTATAGCCTTCTGAGAGTGTAGGCAGAGTAGATTGTGATATTTCAACTCTTTGCGAGCCAACCTGTATGTAACAATCTCCCATTGCGTCATAGAGATTTTGAGTATTGAAGGAAATAGTTATATTTGAAGTTGTGCTTTCGCCTTCAGCCACCGAAATTGATAGTGGAGGAGTTGCGGTATTAATCCAGAATGCGAAAGAGAATTCTTCGCCGATTAAGTTAGTAAATTGTGTCTGGTTGGTATTAACGGTAATTTCATATCGACCGCTTCCTGTCTTTTTGTCAAGGTAGTTTACATTCAGTTCTGTCAAATATGTTCTGCCATCAATAACAACTGTCGAGAAGTTAGATATTTCAGCAAGTTCGTCAGTAATATCTACGCCGTCTTTCAATATCTTTGAGATATAATAGTTTTGATACTGAGCATATTCGAACGCATATCTTGACTCATTTTGATTGAGAATGGTAAAGTTATAAACTTCTTCTCTAATTTGAGGTAAGGTTTCTTGACTTCCGTCAGAACTTGTTGTCCTTGAAGTTGCGGTGAATTTAACCGAATAATAACCTGGCTCTGAGAATGTATATGTATAATTTTTGCTTGTATAATTTGTATAATCATATCCATTTCGTTGTACGCTTATTACAGGATATCCGCCTGCCTGATAATAAGTTGAAAGGTTGTAAAGCGAAATTGTTACAGCACTATTATAAATAGCATTTTGAATTTTCTCAGTCACAACTGTTTCTTCTACTGTTTCACTGCCGTCTGTTGTCGTTTCTGTATGCGATACAGTGAATGGTATTGAGTTTAGTAAAATAATATCCAAATATTCGCCGTTTCTAAATAGTTGTACATTGGCAGGGGTACATGAGTCATAGAGTTTAATTCTATAAGAGCCTGCTCTTTCAAGATATATGTAAGAAGTATCGCCACTACTATAAACAGTAGGATATATTTCTACATATTCACCATTAAAGTATTTTAATACTTCAATATTGATTCTATTTGCATCAATTCCGTTTATAGATGAGTAGTTAATTCTCATTTGACTGCTTTGAGCAGAATTATCTACGACAACTGTAACAGATGAACTTGATTTCATTGAGCCTGTTGTGCCATACGGAGTTTCATAGGTGAGCAGGCTTACAAAGTCGTTACTTTCTCGTATGTAGATGATTGCAAAATCGCCTTGAGAGATGATTTGTCCGTCATCATTTTCAGCAGTGTAGTGGAAAACATCAACAAATGCTTCGTTTTCTTCAGGAATGCAAGTTTGCAAGATGCAAGTTACATTTTGTTCAGGATTTAGTATAATGCGAAGCCTTGATACGATTGTAGTTCCGTCATCTTCACCTTCATAGACAATTAGATCGTCATGATTAATTTCATTATGATTTAATCTAACAAGGTAGGTTGAGCCATACTCTTTGCCGTTTGCATCCACATATCTTATATCACTCTTTTCGACATTTAAACCATCAAGTGTTATATAGTAGAATGAAGATTCAGTATCAAGTATTTCAACTCTATAGATTTTGGATAGATTAGTAAAGATATTTTCATCATCATATTTAGCAAAAATGATATAATTCCCTGTACCTGAAATTCTTACGCCACTTGTTGCAGATGATGAAGAATTTATGCTTTCCCAGGTCTGTCCATTATCACGCGATAGATATAGGCTATATTTATATTCAAGTCGATAATTATATTGTCCGATATAATTGAGTGATTGACCATCTCTAAAGAACATAGTTACATCTTGTGAGTAGGTTGTGATTGAATATCCTGTTGTAGAATATGGTCTACCTTCAAAATACACTGTTTCATTAGTTGTTTGAGCATAATTCGTAATTGGCTTTCCGTCTTTATCTTGGAATACTATTCCGCCAGATGAAACTTCAGTTAAACTTGTCGCAAAGTATGGAAGTTTATAATAGAGTCTAACATGGATTGTTCTAATCAATTCTCCACTCTCAATATCTGAAATTTCAACCTTGAAATAATCGTCCCAGTTGGTCGAAGTAGAAGGTGAGAATGTATAAGAATAGATATTGTTGCCCTGATTTTGAGATATTAAACTGTTGGTTATGTCTATTCCATCTGTATTTCTAATTAAGACATTATATAGTAAGTTGTTATATTGGAACATAATGCTTTGGTCTGAAAGATATGTAGTATCGCCATTGCTCTCAGTGTATGTATAGACAGTTGACGTGCCAACGATTTCGTTGAATGATATTTCATTTGCAAGTTGGATAATGATTGTTTCATTTCCAAAGTTATCAACAATCTCATATCTTATTTTAGATGATGAGTTTGCGCCAAGGTTTACTCTAATTTGCAAGATTGTTCCAGAAGAAAGGGTAGTGAATGATATATACGATGATGCACTTTCATAACCATTTTCAGCAGTCCATGTGCCATAAGGATCTTGATTTGCTATGTAGATTGTATTCCAATTGTTAGGGTTAGAACCAGTCGTAGTAAATTGCAAGATTGAAATCTTTGTAGGGAATACATAAGCTGTTTCAGTTGAAGCATATTGAGCTTGAGTTGGTACATCTATATTTAGTAAAGCAGAAGTGTGATTTGGATCTTCAATTTTCTGTGCAGAAAGGGAAGCGTCCATAATTGCAAGGTAAATAGTATTTAATATGCCATCTGCTCTATTTACAAACATGAGTTGATGCTTGTTAGATGACGACTGAACGCTTTGCATGATTTCATTAATTGATGTTTCAGTAAGTGATACACCGCTTCCAGAGAAGGTTATTCTCCAAATACGATTTTCTTCAAGCCAAGGAGATTTCATATATCTTACAAGTGAAGATCCGCTTTGTCTAACATAGATCATAGCCCAAGGATCAGACATATAATTGTAATTTGTTATTTCAAAGCCAGAATTTGAATATATATTCATTCCGTTTATAATTTCGCTTGAATCAATAGAAATGTTTTCAGTATTATTGTTATTGATATAAGAGATTGCATTGGTGTCTACATTTGGATCGGTCTCAACATCTCCTTGTATTAGGTATACAACATATACTGTCATATTTCCAGCATAATCTCTTTCAACTATTTCATAGTATCCAGAGTATAAATTGCTTGCACCGCTTGTCGAGAGCAAATTGTAAGTGTTTTGTGAGAATGATGATTTATCTACTTGCGTGTACGAGTCAATTGAAGGAATGGTCTTATAGTAGATATATTGCGTTCCGTAAGGATTTGTACTTGCATTAATAAGAGTGCTTGCAAGTGTTGAATTGAAGAATGACATATCCACATTGTATGAGAAATATCTAAAGTCACCTGTTGCTATTGAGTATGAATAACTCATAGTCGATAGGTCAGTAGATGCGGATACTGTCTGCTCGGTATTATCTTGATTTGCATATCTTCTCATGTAGACTTGTTGATAGTTTAATGTAAATGCTTGATCAGTAGCAGTTTCAGTCTTGCTCATTAAAGATTGAATGTTCTCAAGTGGTGCTGATCTATCAAAGTAAATTCGTTTTGTTGTAGATCGATAGTAACTTTGGTCACCTTCAAATCTTAGCGTTATGTCAACATAAGAATTTGCATTTGCAAGTAGATATGAGGTGTCAATTGTAAAGTACTGGATAGTGCCTTCAGTAACAACATTTGCAGAATATGTTCTTGAAGGGTATGAGTTGATTGTTATATTAGCAGTGTCAATTCTTGCTTGATAATTGCTTGTAGGCACTTCCCATTGAACACGAAGCTCGTCAGTATTTGTATAATATACTGTGCTGTCGCCGGCAGGTGAGAGTTGATATCCGTCCTTAGTTACAAGATCAAATTCAGGTGATTGAGTTAAAATTGTGAAAGCAAATTTATAAAGCTGATAGAAGCCATCTTCTGCACCCAAGTTTCGTGCTTGATATAGTACAACTGAATATGTTCCTGCAAGGTAGAAATAATTTACAGGTGTGCTATTTGAACTTACGCTGAATGAACTATCTGTTTCATAAAGAGTAAGATATCCATTACTATTATCAGAAGATGAAGCATAATATTTGGTCACTTGATTGCCATTTTCATCGGTTACCACCGCTGTAATGTTGGCAACGATTTCATATTCTGTGATTGAGATGTTGCTGTTTAAATAGTTTTCTGCTTGTGCCTGCGAATCAAAAGTTTGAATGACAACTCCTTCACTTATAACATTCCATCTGCCACTTGCCAAATCTTGTTCGACGTGTGAATTGCCATAGTAAGAAAGGGTTTGATTTTCTTCTACTCCATAATATTTTCTATCTGTGTCAGTTACATTTTCACTTGTAGTAGTTGTATATTTATATTTTGGAATATAGAGTGTCATTGGAAGTTTACTTCCTTCGACTGCAACCGTAACATTCGCGTTTTCAGAAGTGAATGAACCTTGAGTATAGAAGGATCCGTTTGAAAGTCCATCTTCGTTATATGAAGGGAATGATACCTCTAGAGAAGAATATCCATCATTTGAATACATACTCAAAATGATATCACCGCCGACCAAACTTTCAAGAGATGAAGCTGATCCATCTTCGTTGCTTACTCCCTCTAGTCTAGTTATAATTCCATTAGTATCAACAGTGAAAGTGATCGTTCGTCTAAAATAGTCATAATTATCAACCGTTGAATCTGCTTTATAATCTCGAACGATTACATATCTACCAGCAGAAGGTCTGTCGCTATCGCCGAATGCGATCTCTGCTATCTCTTCTTGATCTGGCTGATAAACTGTTTCATCGCTTGCTTTAAATATAACTCTAGTTTCAGTAGGTGTGCCTGAAATTGTATAGTACCAATAAGTTTTACCATTTATAGTCTGAGATTCTTTAATAAATGCATAATAGTACATTGTTATTGAGTCAACTTCAGAACCATTTTCAGCAACTGGTACGAAATTTACTCTTAAAGCATTGTTTGCATTAATAGGTGAGTGGTATGAGAATTTGTAGGTTAAATTTTCATCTAATTGATATCCACTTTCTTGCAGGTGTGAGTATGATATTGAACCATCTTCATCAGTTTTTGTATAAAGATTTCCAGTATGAGCAAAGCTTGAGTAATTTAATGTATTAGACTTTCCGGTATTACTATCAATATAGTTAACGGTCACCTTTGATGCATCTGCTGTTACATTGAAAGAGATATAAGAAGATGGATAGGTTGTATAGTCAACTTGCAAGTTGCCTGTTGTCTTTGTATTTGCACTATCTCTTATTGCAATTCTATATGTACCATCGATTGAGTTACCTTCTTCATCTATAAATTGTACGCTTAAAGTGCTGACATTTTGAGGAGAGAAAGTGTTTGCATCCCAATTTTTAATATAGGCTGTAGAATTTATATCAATTACGAGATAATATCCATCATAGTCATCTATACCTGTAGTTAGAGAACCATCAATTTCATCTGTCACAGCTTGCGCTGGTACATCGTTTACATTTATTATCTTTTGATTGTCATAATTGAAGAACTCTTGCAATTTTGCAGTCAAATTTTGTTGTGCTTGTGCTGATCCAATAGTATATACATAAGGCGCGTAGCTTTCAAGAATAGATGTTGTCAAATTGTCAAGATAGATTGCTTTGTGTTTTGCCCATTCAATCGTGATTTGTGTGCTGATCTGTCCAGTAATAGGGTCTGCTTCTGGAATTGAAATGCTAGTGTTATTGACCATTAAAGCAAGGCGAGTAAAGTCTAATGATACAGTTCTTTGAACAAATACAGGTTCGCTATTGTCGATCATGTAGATTTCAAAACTAGAATTTCCCGCTTGGTCATATACTTCGAGTATATATATTCCCGCTTCTGATTTTACATAACTAGAAGTCACGAATGATGAGTATGATCTAGAGTTTGGATACTCAATCCAGCTCTGACTTGCACCCGCTTCAATATCTAGCTTGTAGGAAACAGGAAGGGTGGCTTTAACTTGAGCGTTTGGATTAGAACTGTTGTAATTAAGCCAGAAATCTAAGAGTGAAGAAATTGTAGTTGCTGATGTTTGTGATGAGTAATAGTTGATTGTTTCAAGTGGAATGTATTTAACATAGCCATAGGTTGTCGCTCCACTTGCCTTTTCTGCCCAAGACATAGTTATCGACTGATTTGTGATGTATGAAGAGAGATTGTCGAGAATTCTATAACTGTTGCCAGAAGAAAATTCAACATTTGTAGCCCGCAAATCACTTATAGGACTTGTATCGATGGTGAATGTTCTTGTGCTAGGCTTATCAGTATTTGCAGAATGAATTTTTATTGTAAACTTCGCATTTGCAAAAGAGGCAGTTGTTGGAATGTAAATACCATATTTGCCATTAACCACATTATTTGTGTCGCCTGCAACACTATCAAAAAGTTCGTAGTAAATGCCATAACTTTGAAGATCTAGAATATTGACATCTTGGAAGAAGTAAACATTAGAGCCTGCATTATAGTTTTGTGCTGATAATGTTATTTCAACTTCAGCGTCATAGATGTTATTCATAGAGTCGTCAAGTATATATACGCCCTTGTTAGTGTATCCAGATGTGTAGATTTGTTCAAAATTTTCGTCATCAACAACTGTAACGCTAGGCATTGTGTTTGTCACAGTAAAGAAGAAGATTTGATAGTGATAGTATGATCCTTGCAGTGTACCGCTTGTTGACATATAGTAGTCATAGGTATATTGAATTACATATAGATATGTGCCTGCTGAATTTTGATTGAAGCCTTCAAAATTGCTTGAACTGTCTACCTCCCAACGACTATCAGTTGTATTATAAGACAATTCAAAAATTGTGCTCGATGTATTCGCGTTTGATACAAAATTGGTAGCGTTTGTCAAGAATTTAATAGGTGTTTGGTTTGTGGAAACAGGGGAAAGTTTTTCTGTGTCATTTAAACCATTTATTCTAGCAAGTGCGTATTCTTGCAGAGAGTTGACAGGGTTTAACTCTTCAGTATCGCTATCTTTTACAGTATAAGCCGTACTTGATGATGGAGATTGCATTGACACTGTACTTTCTATATTTGAAGTACCGCTACCATGTTCAGCGATATATTTATTTACTTCGCCTGTGATATCTGCGCTATCTGAGAATGTACCATTTTCAAAGTTGTAGGTTTTAAGTTCCACCGAAGCAGGTTGGTTTGTAGCAGGGTCGAGATTTGAATAATCTGAGAAAACTGCTTGATAGCCATAAATATAAATTCTTTGGCGTTTGCTGTTAATCGCACTATCTCCGCTAAGCTCAGTGAAAGGTAGTTCGTATATTTGTTCGCCGTTTAGTCCTTGAGTCTTGTATAGATATTGAATGGAGATATCATAACTGCCAAGGTCTGTAAAGAAGATAGATCCAGTCTTGCTTTGGTCTTCATCATTTATATCAACGTCAGTAAACACAAAGTAGTCGTCTTCTGAAATAACAGCATTATTTTCATCATACTGGACAAATTCGCCATTTGTGTAAACGATTGTGGCTCTTTTAACGTTTGAATTTAGGTCGGTATAATTAATGTTGATTTGATATTTGTCAGGATCAAACGAGAAGTTAGTTATAGTAGTTGTATCATTTTGTGTGTTTCTTGCATAGTTATAGTTTGCAAAATAATATCTAGAATAGGTGTCGCTACTTACAGTTGATTCTTGCATATTAGATGACATTGCAAGGTGTGGCATACCGGCATCATTAAAATATGTATCTGTGTTAAAAATTAAGAAAGTAAAATATATTGTTTGAGCGCTATTAGTATAACTTACTCCGCCATTAGATGTGTAGAAATAATTTACATCAATAGCAAGGGTATAGCATCCTTCTTGGTAGAGAGTAACCGTATTAGTAGATCTAGTAATAGCCGACTCGCGAGTATTAAGTTGAAAATCAATGTCTAGTCTTTGAGGGGTTATGCTAAGATTTGGTGGTACAGAAGCGATAACATCATCTTCAGTATCACCGGAAGTATTATTATCATCATAATATGTTGAAGTATAATAGGTTATAAGATTTTGTTGATATCCGCCCGCGCCATTGGAAATCTGAGTAAGAAGGTTAGTACCAGTCTGTCCGTTTTGAATATCCGATGCTGTAAGGTTATAGTAGAGAGAAAGAGAGTTTTGGAAAGTGAAGTAGTAATATTGATTAGGGTTACCTTTTTTATCTGGATAGTATGCATAATTTGCATTACTCGATCCTTGCTTTATTATATCCGTACCAATAGTTGGACTGATAAAAGAGTTTGCTCTCATCAAAAAGATTTCATTGCCAACTTGACCTACTTCAGTACCTGAAGTCTTTGAGGTTTTAATCTTAAGATAATCAGGCAAACTATTAGTAATCTGATCATAAGTGACATCAGCATTTGATGACAAGATGTCATTACTTTTTGGCGTAAAGAAAGCAAGGCTTAAAAAGCCAAAAGCAATTAGTGAAATTAAAATAGAATAAAATACTTTTCTAACTCTTTCCATTTTTTACCCCTTTAAAATATATTTCAAATATATTTTATCATAGCATAGCAAAATTTCAAAATAATTTAACAAATAATATATAAAGATAATTATATATTTATCAAATATATTATGTAGCATATTTTTATAATTAATCTTTTTAATCAAATAAATTCTTTTAGTTAATAGTTTATCTTTAAATTGCTGTTATAATTTGACATTTTTAGAATTTGTAACATATAATTTGATTAGGAGTTTTTATGAAGAAATTATCGCTTGCCATGATAGTCAAGGATGAAGAAAGCACTCTCGGTGACTGTCTAAAGAATGCAAAAGAGTACGCTGATGAAATTATCATTGTAGATACAGGAAGCCAAGACAAAACCAAACAGGTGGCGGAAAACTTTACTAAATTTGTATATGATTTTGTTTGGCAAGATGACTTTTCTAAGGCAAGAAATTTTGCTTTTGATAAGGCGAAATATCAGTACATAATTTGGCTTGATGCTGACGATATATTGACAGAAGAAAGTGTAAATGCCATAAAAAAATGGAAAAAGGATAAAGAAGATGTTGATGTTGTCATGTGTCCATATGTCACAAGTTTTGACAAAGATTTTAAACCAAAATTTGAATTCTATAGAGAGCGAATAGTCAAGAATGATAAAAATCTAAGATGGCATGATCCAGTCCATGAAATTATTGTGCCTAGTGGAAAAGTTGTACACAATAAGAATATTAAAATCTATCACAACAAAAAGAAAAAGGTCTACACTAGTCGCAATCTTAACATATATCTAAAAATGCAAGAAAATAAAGTCAATTTCTCGCCACGACAAAAATTCTATTTTGCACGCGAACTTTACTATAATAATATGATAGAACAAGCAATCAATCAGTTCTCACAATTTTTGTCAGAGGGGAAAGGGTGGAAAGAAAATAATATTGAAGCGTGTTTAAATCTTGCTAGATGTTACATGGCAAAAAAAGAAAAGAAAAACGCATTGACTGCGCTATTCGGCTCATTTGTTTATGGCGTACCTAAGGGAGAAATACTTTACGAAATTGGAAATCAATTTTTTGATGACAAAGATTATTTGACGGCAATCTATTGGTATAATCTCGCACTCTCAGCGAAGATGGATACTACAAGCGGAGCGTTTTATGATGTAAACTGCTACACACTTTTTCCAGCCCTGCAACTATGCGTTTGCTATTATAAAATTGGTGACAGAGAGAAGGCATATCACTATCACTTGATCTCCAAAGGATTTGCTCCAGATGATGAAAGAGTTAAATTTAATGAAAAATTTTTCGAAAAATGTAAAGACAGTAGTGACGCTTAAATTATAATAATTAAGCAAAATCGACATAAAAATCGCAAAAAAATGCAAAAAATACACAATTTTTTATAAAAATAATAAAAAAAAGAGTTGAAATATTGATTTTTATATATTTTAAATATTTCAACTTTTTTTTATTTTATTCAATAAATTAGTCGTCTATGGCTTTACTTTGACATTGTCAAGACTCTTTAGGCGCCTTGTTACTTCCTTTAAAAATAACTCGCGGTGACAATTCATAATTATTGTACATTGTCCATCTTTTTTGAAGGTGACATAGGTTCTTCCAGGCTGATCTTCTGTATCAACTTCGACATCAATCGTGTCAGTTATAAAAAGTTCAGGATTTGTAAGTGCTAAGAAAGTACATGTGTCATTGGTGCTAATTCTCTTTTCATTATACCCAGGTTCCCAATACTTAGTATACATTTGATAAAGGAATTTTCCAACTTCATTGGTGTCGCGTATTTGGTATACAAAGTCTTCAGTGTAATGTGCCTGATTTCGACCAAGATTTGATGGTATCATTACAAGTGGAATTTTGCTGTCTATTACAATCTTAAATGCTTCAGGATCTGATGTCAAATTGAAGGAAAGGTGTTCAGGAAAACCTTTGACTCCGTAAGGCGCTCCACCCATAAAGTATATCTTAGGAATTTTTTTGATTATGTCAGGATGTCTTTTGAGAAGCAGTGCCATATTTGTTTGCGGGCCGAGCAAGATTGGTACTATGTCACCATCACCTTCGCTTAAAACCTTATACATCATTTCGGCTGCGTCATCTTTTAGAATATTGCGTGGCACAAATTTAGGTGGAGTATAGCCACCTAGGCCTTCTTTTTGATGGATAAAAGTTGCGTTGATAGATTCTCTATAAAGTGCCTTCTTTGCGCCTTCTGCGACAGGGGAGTCAAGTCCATACTTGTTTAAAACATGCAGAAGATTCCTAGTGCATTTTTCAACAGCAATATTTCCAGCTACAGTAGTCAAAAGTTTAACTTCTACATTTGGATCAAAAAGTGCGAAAGTCAGACATGCAACATCGTCTACACCGGGATCTGTATCAATAATAACTTTCAATTTTTCCATAGATAATATCCTTTTATAGTTATTGTTAAATATTAAAATATAATTAAAATTCGTTTAATTTTATATATTGATATTTATTACATATAATTTAATTATATAAAAAAGTCAGCAAAAAGCAACCCTTTTTTTGAAATTTGTTATTTTTTTGAACTTAAAAAATAAATCTTATAATTATATGTGATAAAAAATGAAATATTTATAAAAAATATCAAAATTATCTTGTTTATTTTAAGATTTGATTGTATAATAAAAAAGGTTCTATTAATATATATCAAACAGCAATTTAATAAATTTTGTTTTTTATGGAGATGTACCGAAGTGGTCGTAACGGGACGCACTCGAAATGCGTTTATCGGGCAACTGATACGTGGGTTCGAATCCCACCGTCTCCGCCAATACCATATATTGTATTTATAACAAAAAATAAACACTAAATATTGTGTTTATTTTTTATTTAGTCACACTTTTGCCACAAAGCATATAAAAATTAAATCTTATACAACACTATTCAGTAGGTTGATAGCATCTTCTTTAGCTTGTGGATAAAGATGTCCATAAGTTTCAATTACCTGTTCTTCACGATCGCCAATAAGTTCGGCTATGACCTTTGTATTTATGCCTAAATGTATCAGCAAGCTTACATAAGAATGCCTAAATCCATGAGGAGTTATGGAGGATACATTGGCGTTATTAATATCCTTGCGCAATTGCCTTCTAATTGTATTTTCAGAAAGAGGAATATCTCCGCCGAATAAGAATTTATTTGAAATATTATTTTTTTGTTTCCATTTTTTATACTCTATAATTTTGCTAGCCAATATATCTGGAATTTTTTTATGTACGATTTTATAATTTTTTGTAGCTTTAATTTCAGGAGCACTAGATTTTTTCCCTTCTAAAGATTTATTTATAGTTATTTGATTGTCTACTATATCATTATCTGCAAGAGCTCTAATTTCGTTAAACCTTGCTCCTGTATACATAAATGTTGCCCACATTGTATTCCATAAAATATCATCAACTGAACTTATAAATTTATTAAAAGTATCAATATCCCAAAAATTTATTTCTTTTTTTAGTTCTTTATTTTTTGGTATTTTTATAGTTTTGAACCTATTAGGTATATCATATATATTTTCGCAGTATTCAAGAAAAGTTTGAAAAGTTATTCTTATTTTTGATAGGTATTCCCAAGCGTAAGTTTTGTTTGTCTTTTTATTTTTTAAATTCCATATATAGTTTTGCCATTCAACTAAATCAGCTTTAGTAATTGATTCTATGCTTCGTTTTGAAAAATATGGTGTTATAAATCTTAAAAAAATATGTTCTTTATCATACACTGTACTAGATGCATTATTTGTTTTACAATCTTTTAGATATAAACTAAGAACGTCATCAAAAATTATGTGCTTTGTAGGTTTTACTATTTTATGGTTAGCAGTATAATCAACGAAAGCTTGTTGAGCTTCTTTTTTTGTCTTAAAACCAGAAAGTCTTTTTTGCTTTTCTCCGTCATACTCCATAATTCTAAATCTAACTGACCATAATCTTCGCTCAATTTTGCCACCACAAATTTTGCATCTATCATCTTTTGTGGCAGACACATTTCTTTTGCAATTAGGGCAGTATTTAGCCTGTTCAAAACTTGCCATTATTAAACCTCGCCTTTGTCCTGTTTATTGTTTAAATCTTGTCGAATATAATCTAAACTTTTTTTGATAGACATTAATTCTTCTTGGCAATCTTTAACCTTTGCTTCAGATTTTGCAAGCCTTTCTCTTGCATTGCCTAAACCAAACAAACAAGAAATAGTTATTACTGAAGAGGCGACAAATGTCAAAATAAATGTTAAGTCGGCTAACATAATATAAAAAACTAACATTATTATAGAAAAGATTAAAAATAGATAGGCTATAATTGTAAATCTACTGTGTTTTTTAAGATCTTTAATTATTTGCGATTTGTTTTCAGACCAAGTTTTTTTACTATTGTTGTTATCGTCTTTTGGTTTTTTATTTATAATTATCATAGACTTCTCCTTATTTCTATAGCAACACCGATAATTCTTATCGGTAATCTTAGGATATCTTCCTTTGAATAGAATGATGGCTTGAAATCACAATTAGGATTGTGTGGAAGAACCCAAATACCATTGGGTTCTTTTTTTATTTCTTTAAGGGTAGCATCATATCCATTAATCATAACAACGCAAATTTGTCCAGACTCCGCATCTTCCTGTTGGCGGACAATAACAACATCTCCGTCTTTAACTGTAGGTAGCATTGAATCTCCGCGAACTTTTAATGCAAAGTAATTACCTCGTCTAGCCATGTCTTCGCTAATATCTTCATAGTCAAGTATATCTTCTACAGCTTCAATAGGAGTGCCTGCAGGTATTACTCCAAGAACTGGGATTTTGAAAGCAGAACTTTCAGTTAAGGGTTTGTCACCCAATAAAACCTCTAAAGAGACGCCGAAAATTGATGCTAATTTTTTACATGTAAGAATATCTGGTGTTCTTGTTCCCTGTTCATAATTAGAATACGCTTGGGGGGTTATATTAAGTAAATTAGCTACTTCGGCTTGAGTTAACATATTGCGTTTTCTAAAATCTTTAAGATTCATAAAAGCCTCCTTAATCATTAAATCAACATTATGTTTAATATTATTATACAAATATCAAAAAAAAATTCAATAAATTGTTGAAAAATAGTTGACAACTAAACAAATTGAATATATAATAAAGACATAAACTCAACAAAATGATTAGTTTAAATAAAAGGAGGTGATTATGTGAAATTTAAAGAGCTACTCAAAGTTCATGGAGTTAAACAGATACAGCTTGCAAAGGAACTTGGAGTATCAACGCAACTAGTAACCAATTGGATTAAAGGATATAGCAAGCCAAGTTTAGTTGCGATTAAAAAAATATCTAGCTTATTGAAACTAGATATTGACAAAGTAGTTGAATGCTTTGTGTAGACGACTTAATAAAGGAGGGATGATGAATAAATATGGAATTGCAATAGAACCGGATATCAATGTTGGACAGATTGTTGAAATTCAAGGACTGGGGAGCTGTTTGGTTATAGGTTTTGCTTCTACAACAGGAGCAACAATGTTTTTTTCTTATAAATTACAAGAAATAATAGGAATTATTTAGATTTTGTATTTGAAGTTGATATTCATAACAACTCCTTTTCTTAGGAGTATAAACAAAAGAAAAATAAAGTCAATTAAAAGGAGGTGAGATAATGGAGAAGGCATACTTAGACAAATATGACATAATGAATATTTTTGACTGCTGTGCAGATAGAGCGTTGGCAATTATTCGTTCAATTAAGTCAGTTTCAGACAGCTTAAAGATTAAAGGGAAAGTTACAAAAGCTGATTATGATGCTTGGTTTAATAGACCGCTAAAAAAAGACAATGCCAAAGGTTTTCCGGAAACAACAGCATTGTCTAAGTAAGATGCATCGAGAAAAACATCTTACTTAAATTGTAACACAAATTTTAAAAAAAATCAATTTAAGGAGACAAATTTTATGAAAAATTTAATATTTATTGGTACACCTAACGAAGTTATTAAACAGATTATAACATTAGGTATTAGATGTCAATTTAGAGGAATAAAAAACCCAACAATCAAAGACATGTTGGAGGTGCAGAATGGACAAGCTTAAGCAAGTATCCAAAGCCCACCAAAGATATTATACAAGTTGGGGAGAATTAGTTCCAGGTTCGACTACTGTCACAGGGCTATTAAATAAGCCTGCATTAGTTAAATGGGCAAATCAATTAGGATTACAGGGAATTGATTCAAGTAAATATGTTGATAAAGCCGCTAAAGTCGGAACGCTCATTCATTATCTTGTTGAGTGTCATATCACGGGAAAGAAAGCAGATTTAAGTGATTATTCAAAATTTGAAATAGAACTAGCAAATGTAGGCTTTAATAAATATTTAGACTGGGAGAAAAAACATAAAGTAGAATCAATATTTAGTGAGAAAGGATTTGCTTCAGATAAATATAGATATGGTGGAACATGTGATTTTTACTGTAAGTTAGATGGGAAATATACATTAATTGATTTTAAATCGTGTAAAGGAATTTACGATGAGCAATTCGTTCAAGTTTCATCCTATGCAAATCTACTTATAGAGAATGGACATAAAGTTGAGCAGATCTTAATACTGCGAATTGGTAGAGATGAAACAGAAGGCTTTGAAGAAAAATATATAATTCAAAAGCAATCTAAGTTATATTTTGATGTTTTCAAAAATTTATTGAAAATCTATTATCTTAAGAAAAAAATAGGATGGAGGTAGTTATGAATATATATCAAACAATAAACGCCATAATGGACGAAATAGAGCCCATAGGCAAAGACAGCGTAAATAAACAACAAGGCTTTAAATATAGAGGTGTTGATGCAGTTATGAACGCATTACAACCATTATTTGCAAAACATAAATTGTTCTGTGTTCCTGAGGTTATTTCTAGTATAAGAGAAGATAGGACAAGTAGTAAAGGCAATTTATTAATTTACTCAATCATTAGAGTTAAATACAAATTTTATGCAGAAGATGGCAGTTTTATTGAAACTACTGTTGAAGGTGAAGGAATGGATAGCGGAGATAAGGCAACAAATAAAGCACTGGCGATAGCCTTTAAATACGCTTGTTTTCAACTATTTTGTATACCAACTGAAGAGGTTAGTCCTGATCCTGATAAAGAAAGCCACGAGCTTAAAAATAATATCTCAGATATCGAAAAAAAGAATTTAATTCAATGCAATAACTGCGGTAAAGAGATAAAAGCTCAAGAGATAAATGGAAGCTTAAGAACAGCTGAAGAAATAAAAGAAAAATGCAATGGAATGTGTTTGCACTGCTATATGAAATACGGCAAAAGTAAAGATGAGGCAAAAACTGAACAAACAAAAATAGAAGAAGTGGAGGTGCAAAGTGAATAGAACAGAACTCATAGGAAATGTAACTAAAGATATAGAGCTTAATACAACATCAACAAAGGTAAACTATTGCAATTTTAGTTTAGCAGTAAGGCGAAGATATCCTGATAAAGATGGCAATGAAATTGTTGATTTTCACAACTGTGCAGCCTTTAGTAAGCTTGCTGAAAATTTAGCTAAATATGTGAAAAAAGGTAATAAGTTATTTGTTGCTGGAGAGCTAATTTATGATACATACGAGAATAAAGAGGGCACAAAAAAGACAATAGCAAAAATAATGGTGGAACAAGTCGAGTTCTTAACACCAAAGTCAGTGAACGGTGTAACTCCTGAGAGTGCTGAAGGTAATCCGTGCCCAGAGGAGTTGACACCTATTGATGACGATTCACTTCCATTTTAGGCGACATTATGATAGCAAAAATTAAGGTTGGTAACCCAACATACTCACAAAATATTAAAGGTGAGGGTTACCTTACTTTTCCTATAAAATCAATGCAAAATTGGTCAACAAGGCTGTTAGTTCAAGGGCTTGAAAACAATACAAAAGAGTTAGTATGCAATTTGGATTATGCAGTTAAACAACGCAGTTTAGACCAAAACTCACTCTTATGGGGACTACTTGAAGAAGAGGCTAAATTTTTAAATGGTGGTCGAAAAAATAACATCGAATGCAGTTCTGAAAATCTCTACTATGAAGCTATAAACAAATATGGCAAAGATACTTTAATAGCTGTTAAAAATGGCGCAGAAAAGGAGTTAAAACGAGTATATAAAAGAGTTTTTATTATTGATAAATACGAGTTAAATGGTGAACTATGGCTTAAATGTAGATGTGTAATTGGAAGCTCGAAATATACGAGTAAAGAGATGTCAGAACTGATAGAAGGTGTGCTTGATGATATAGCGAGATTAGGAATTGACACAAAAGAAATAAGGTTTTTAAAAGGAGAATATGAAGATGGTATACGAGCAAATAAGAAAACAAAAGAAGTTAACAAATCTTCAGAAAAATAGATTAAATACTATATATCGTAGGTTGATTGTAGGACAAGCAACTAAAGATAAGCTTAAACAACTTATACAAGCAGATGAGCGCACTGTGCGAGATTGTATTTCATACATAAAGAAATTTTATCCAGTGATTAGTTTAAGTGGAGATAAAGGTTATAGAATTGCAAAGTCAAAAGAAGATTTAGAAGACGCAAAACACATGATAGCATCTGAAACAAGCAGAGCAAACGAAATCATGGACGGAATAGTTGAAGTAAAAAATTTTGTATGTAAGATGCAAGAAGAAATGGAGGCATAGCGTGGCAGAAAGAAGAATGTTTAGTAAATCAATAATCGATAGTGATGCTTTTTTAGACATGCCACAAAGTAGTCAATTATTGTATTTCCATTTATGCATGAGAGCGGATGATGATGGATTTATAGATAATCCAAAATCAATAATGCGTAATGTTGGATGTAAAGAAGATGATATGAAGGTGCTTATTGCAAAACAGTTTATTTTCCCCTTTGAAAGTGGGGTGGTAGTAATTAGGCATTGGCTCATACACAACTATATCCAAAAAGATCGGTACAAAGAAACTAAATATTTAAGTGAAAAATCAACACTTTCAACAGATAATAACAAGGCTTATATATTAGTTGAAAAAGACTTGGATACAAAATGTATACAATCTGTATCCAAAATGGATACGCAGGTTAGTATAGAGTTAGGTAAGTATAGTAAAGAGTTAGATAGTCTGTCTATAAATAAAAATAATAATTATCTTGATAGTGTGCGTGCGTGCGCGCGAGAAGAAGAGCTTGAGCAAATTTTTACTGATCATTTTAAAGACTACTTTTATTATTGGGGATTTGATAAGGAAGATAAGCAAACGTTTAATGAAGTTATTCAAGTTCTTTCGCAAGCTGTTATCAAATCGAGAGCTGGAGAGCTTCGTTATTTTCAAATGCTTGTGCCATTAGATGAACTTTGTCGCCTAATAGATAATCTAGACGAGCAAGATATTCACGATATTGTATGGCAGGTACTAAACAATCAAGATATTAGAGATAGATATTTGTACATATTGGGTGCGCTTCTTAATCGAGCAAAAGAGAAGGCACTAGAATGAAGAGCATCATGCAGAACAATAGAGAGTGCTATATATGCCATGCGTGCACAAACCTTCATTTGCACCATATCTACTTTGGTAAAAATCGAAGGATAAGCGATAAGAATGGTTTTACATGCTACTTATGTTACGACCATCACGAAGGCACATATGGGGTACATGGCATGTATGGACATGAATTGGATCTAAAGCTGAAACAAGACTGTCAGCAAGAATTTGAAAAAGATAAAAGTCGAAAAGAGTTTGTAGCTCTTATAGGGAGAAATTACTTATGAAACTAATTTATAGAAATCACATTGAAAAAATCAAATTTCAAAAACTTGAAGAAGAAATAAGTATTATTCGTAATTTACTCAATGTAAAGAAGGAGAATAAATTATGACAAAACAAGAGTTAGAGAAAGCCATAGAGAACGGCGAGAGTGTGTGGATTAATGGTATTGAACATAAACTTAATAAATATTATTTTGTAGCAGAATACAATAACGAACCAACTTTATATTTAATGACTTGCGGTTATGAAGAAGATGATTGGAATAACTACCCAGTTGCAACAATAACAAATATATACAAAACCAAAGCCGAAGCCGAACACTACTTGCACCACGCAAACATTGTGAGAACCGAAGAGTTGCCGTTCTTGACTTGGGAAGAGTTTAACAAAGGCAATAGACTTATAAGATTTATCGGTAAGAATGGAGAACGGTGTAAGCTTGAAGGCTATCAAAGTGATGATACACAAGGTGGATTTATTGATATCGTTGTTAATGGAACTGGCTCTCATATTGATTATGATTATACCGAAGCCAACTTTTACAAAGCCTATGACGAGTGCGTAAGGCTGTTTAAGGGGGAAGAATGAAATATATAGCATTTTGTTCGTATGGCAAAGACAGTTTAGCAATGATTATTAAAATTAAAGAACTTAATATGTCACTCGACGAAGTGGTTTATTGTGATATCAGATTCGATGATGAACCATTAAGTGGAGAAACTCCAGAAATGCGAGAGTTTATTCCAAAAGCCGATAAAATACTTGAAGAAAAATTTGGTATAAAAGTTAAGCATATCACTTCAAAATGGAACTTTAAAAATCATTTTTACAGAGTGAAACAAAAAGGTAATCATATTGGTGATAATTATGGGTTTCCTTATATAGTCGGAGCTTGGTGCAATGCGAGATTAAAAATGGAACCTATAAGAGAATATCTCAAGCAATTCAAAGAACCAGTAATTCAATATATAGGCATTGCTTATGACGAGCCTAAAAGATATGAAAGGCAGAGAACGAAAGGGAATATTTGTCCTTTGGTTGATTTAAAAATAACAGAACAAGAAGCCTTAGAGATTTGTAAAAAGTATGATTTACTAAGTCCAATTTATGAAAGTAGTTTTCGTGGTGGTTGTTGGTTTTGTCCAAAACAAAGTTTAGCTCAGTTGAAATGGTTGTATAACAATCATAAAGATTTATGGGACAAACTAAAATCAATGGAAAAAGACAGCCACAACACATTTAAACCGAATGTAACATTAACTAACCTTGAAAAAAGATTTAAAAAGGAGCAGTTATGAAAAGAACATTAGAATTGCCTTGTGATATAAACGATTTGGTTTATACATTGGGTGTAAAAAGAGCATTAGAAACTTTACTCACTGCTGGTGAGGTCATACCAAGAACTGTTGACGAGATTATTATCAATTCAAGAGGAATTGAAATTCATAGTGAAAGGACTAGAGAAGACGATAATAATTTTTATGGATATATTGGTGAAACTGTTTTTTTGACTAGACAGGAAGCAGAAGAGAAATTAAAAAAATTAAAGGAGCAGTTATGAAAGAAGAATTTTATTTAGTAGCGTGTATTATATCTTGGATTATATCAATAGGCTCATTTATAACAACAATGGTCTTTCAAATTGTTTTATCTATACAAAGATATGGTGTAATTTTTGGAAATAATACGGTTATTATTCCGCATTGGAGTTTAGCTTTTATTGGTAGTGGAGTTTTATTTGGAATTTTGGGATGGTTATTCTCAACTAAATTATAAAAGGAGCAGTTATGAAAGAAACAAAAGTGTATGTAGATGAGTTGCCGAAGAGTTGTGTTGGTTGCAAACATTTTGCAGAAAATAGGCGACAATGTAATTTAGAATTGTGTTTGCACTGGAGTGAAGAAAAACAAAAATATAACGATTGTCCACTCAAAAGTCTGCACGAATATAAAAAAGAGTTGGTGGCGAAAGTGCTGGATAAAATAAAAATGTTAGCAAAAGACAACTTTGATTTTGATATGTGTAATGAGTGTGGTGAATTTGTTCACAATGACAATGTTTTAACAGAAAGTGATTTCAATAAAGTTTTAAATCAAATACAAAAGGAGTTTGAGAATGTTTAATTATAATAAAGATGAATTATTTGGGAGATACTGCTTTATTGAACAAAAAAGATATGGTGTTCCAAATGAAAAATTTTTATATAAAATTATTGGCACTTTTCAAAGTAATGCCTGGAGTGAAGTTCCTGTTGATGCTAATGATAGAGATATGAAATTGCATAACCATTCCGAAAAAGTAGTAAATGTGATTTGTTGTGGTGTTTGTGAAGAAAAAGTTGAAAGATATAGACTTTGCGATGTTTATGTTTTGTCTAACCAAGAAGACACCAAGTGGCAGAAGCTGAAAGAGTGGATTGAAGAAAGAGAGAAAAAACATACGCTGATGTTAAAAGCATCTGCACTTGAAGATATTGAGATTTTAAATAAAATGCAAGAGTTGGAGGGAGAAGATGAGTGATAAATTCAGTCTATACCAAACAGACGGACTTTGGGGAATTATTGAAAATACTTTTAATGAAAAGCAAACATCAATAAAATCGTATTTTGGTTCAGATTTAATTATAAAACGTCTTAATGAACAAGCCGAGCAAATCGACCAACTCAAACAGCAACTCGAAATCCAGTCGAGCGTGTTGAAACAAACTCGTGAGAAGTTATCGAAAGCGGAGCACGATAGGGATAGGTATCGAGACAAAATCAAGGAACAGCAAGAGCAACTCGCCAAAAAAGAAAATATGCACCCATTAGACGAGAAATTATTTCAACATTATTGTGCTTATAAACACATAGAGCCTGAGATAAAGGGTTGTCTAGATAGAGATAGAGAAAGGGAATATATAAAACAACTCACTGAAAAGCAAAAGACGATTGACGAGATAAATAAAGAGTTTGTGCAATCAGTCCACGACTGGAAAGCATTGTGTGCTGAAAAAGACAAAGAGATTGAGAAACTAAAACAACAATATACTATTTTAGAAAATGAGAATGGTAAACTCACAACAGAGTTAATTATGGACAAATATAAAAAGGCAAAAAAGGAAGTGTCTTTTGGAAAGCAACTCGCAATTCAGGAACTTGCAGAAGTCGAAAGATTGTTATATGAAAGTCATTATAAAGAAATTGACAATAGATATTATGCTGAATATGAAGATATTAAGAATTTGATTGATAGCCGAATACAAGCATTAGAAGAGTTAAAAGGATAGAAAGATGTTAAAGATTAAAGCAGATAAAATGAAAGACTTGGAAAAGTTTAAATTAGAATATCATCGAGAGCAAAGAAACATATATGAACATTATAGTTATGTAACAAAAGGTGATTTTTGTAACGATGAATTACATTTGTGCGTATGGTGTCATAATAGAGAAATTAAAGCATTTGATAGAGAAGGACACGATTTATTGTTTGACTTAATCACTTCTGGCATGGTCGAAAAGGTGGTGGAAGATGAGTAAGTATTGGTTTGCTAATGAGAAGCAGAAAAAAGCAGTAGTTCCATTTAAACATTTTTCAGAAGAGAAAGCCAGATTATATAGGCTAGAAGATGACAATATAAGATTTAAACAAAAGGTTTTAGATGCTTGGCAGGCTCAAAATAATATTTTAGGGCTTTTAACAACTATGACACTTGCTTGTAGAAGTAATAAAACAATTAGATTAGATGAAGAAGATTGTAAGTTCTTATATGACATAGCAAGCGGGCGAGTTCAATTAGACTTTCCAAAATTAGATGAGGTGGGAAATGAGTAAGACAGAGTATGCGTGGGTTATTCAGAGAAATGATGGGATGTATGTAAATTTTATGGACAATGACGACTTGACTTGGTATGAACACACTTGGCAAGCAACAATGACTTGGAGTAAATATAAAGCCGAAAAAGACATTATCCTTTGGAAATTACAAAACTGCCGACCAGTCAAAGTAAAAATTGAGATAGTAGGAGAAGAAGATGAGTAAGACAGAAAAAGCAACAAGAGAATATTTAGAAACATTATCAAAAGACCAAGTAATAGACCTTTGTTTGCAATTTATGTTTGATGCCGAAATTTCAGAACAGCAACTCGACCAAGCGAACGAAAGACTGAAAGGTGCGATTGTGCCGAAGTTTAAGATTGGGCAAGAAGTATTTATCGTTAATACTGACTACTATTACAAAAAAGACTACAAAGTTGAAAAACATAAAATAGTTGGAATAGAAGATAAAGTTGACCGAAAAAATACTTATGTTAGGTGGTATTCGTTAGAATTTAAGGATTGCCCAGCGAGTTATAGCAAACGATATAAGTTTTTAGAAAAAAATGTTTTCGCTACAGAAACCGAAGCCGAGAAAAAACTACAAGAACTGCGAGGTGGGGAATGAAACAAACAAAGATAGATTGGTGCGATTGCACGATAAACCCTGTTGTTGGTTGTAAGAATGGTTGTCCTTACTGCTATGCAAGAAAAATAAATAACCGTTTTCATTTTATTGAAGATTGGAGTGAACCACAATTTTTTCCTGAAAGACTAAAACAATTGAACTCCAAAAAACCAAAATCAATTTTTATGGATAGTATGAGTGATATTGGTTGGTGGAAAGAAGAATGGTGTGATAGAGTTTACAGTGAAATATATAAAAATCCACAACATACTTATATATTTTTAACTAAATGTGAAGAGTTAAATATGCCTTATTATTTAAGTCAAGGTAAATTAGCAAATAGAGTATTTTTTGGACAATCACGAACACAGGGTATTGTATATAATGGTTTTAACGAGAAATACAGAGATTTTTTAAGTTTAGAGCCTTTGCTTGGACCAGTATATTTTAATGGATTTGGTGGAATTAGACAAGTCATAATAGGTGCTGAAACAGGTAACAGAAAAGGCAAAGTTATACCAAAGAAAGAATGGATAGATGACATAGTTAAACAATGCGACAAAGCAAAAGTTAGGGTGTTTATGAAATCAAGCCTAAAAGATATTATGGGCGAAGATTTTAGACAAGACAAACTAATATGGGATGTGAATGATGGATAATGACGAATTTAAACAAATAGAATTAGAAATTAAAAAACTAAATGTAAAAGAAAATCAACTAATAAGGGAATTAAAACAAATACAAAAAGTAAAAATTGAACTTGCAATGATTTTGGTTAGTGATGACTACGCTAAACAAGTGTTAAAAGGAGAATAATATGGGACAAAGATTAAATATTGAGATACAAAGAAAGAACAAAACTTTGGCAAATTCATATTATCACTGGTCGGCTTATTCTAGTTCTGCCTGTGAATTAGCACAACAAATAGTAAATTATATAGATAATAATCCACAAAATTGTGATGATGTATTATATGCTATTAGGATTTTAGAACATACAGGAGCAGGATTGACAGATAATCTTTTACCAAGTGAATTAAAAACTGCACAAGAGATGTTTCCAAATGAAAAATTTAAAGAATGCAAAGGCAGGAATTATGGATTGTTAGCAATAACTGATAAAGGTATAGAAGAAACAAGAGATTGGGAAGAAGGAAGAGTTACGATAAATTTAGATAATAAAACAATAAATTTTGAAGTTTACTGGGAATACGACCCTACTGAAGAAGATTACTATGACACGAAACCACAATTTAAAAAATTAGGATTGAATTTAAATAATTTAAAATTTACTGAACTTGACGAATTAGCGGAACAAATCAATTTTACTGAACATTCTAATCGAAGAATTATAGAAGAACTTCCAAATGGAAAGAAAATTAAATTTATTTATTAGGGAGAATGATATGGCAGAAAGATTGACAAGAAATAATAAAGTTAATTTTTGCTTTCACGATGAGGCTTCTAATATGGTATATTATAGACTTCAAGATTTGGAAGATATTATGGAAAAGTATGGCATCGAGAGTGTGGAAGAATTGGAAGAAAAATTAAATGAGCCAGAGAGAATTTGGAATGCCAATTTAAAGGATTTAAAACAACAAGTTAAGCGAGAAATAAACAAAGAACTTGAAACTGACCGTGACACTTGGAAAAGGGCTTGTGAGTTGGCAGTATTATGGATTGCTCAAGAACTCAAAGTATTACCGAAAAATATTAAAAAGTCAGAGTTTGAATTTGAAGATGAAATGATTATCGAAGAAAATACAAATTACTTCTACCAGCAAGCGAAAAAGGAAGGTGAACATGGAAATTAAACAAGCACTTGAAGAACTTAATATGTATCGAAAGACTAAAAAGCGAATGAGTTACATAAAAGAACGAATAGCTGAGCTACAAGACCGCATATATTCGCTTGGTGGTGCTACTGAAAATCTAGGAGTGCAAGGCGGACGAGCTTCAAAAGAAGATAGGGTAATTGCTTTGCTGGATAAGATAAAGGTCTATCGCAACGATTTAATTAATGCAGAAATGTATAGTTTATGTTTGCAGAATGACATTGAAAGAAAGATATACAAGTTAAGAGAGCCTTATTGTTCGGTGTTAAGAGGTTATTATGTGGAAAACAAAAGCTATGAAAGATTAGCTGTTGAAATGCACTATACTTTTGAAAGCATAAAGCAAATCAAAAGAAGGGCAGTTAATGAATATTCTAAATTACCACAATTATATGATAATGAATATTATGTGAATATATAAAAATTGTTCACTTTTGTTCACTTTTTATGTTTTATAATAGTATTGTGGAAAAATGAAAAGAGTTGGACAAGCCACAGGTAAGAGCAAGCGTGCAAAGTGGTCGCTGAAATCAGCATCTTGCCTCCACTCCTTTAAATTGATTTAGGTGGAACATGCGTCACCCCTCCTATTATGTTTAATATCAACTACACTTGACGCAGACCGGTGGGGTGATCACGGTGTAGTTATGTCAAAAAGAATGATGTGCATGTCATTCTTTTTTTATGGAAGCAAGAGATTGAAGTCTGTGCAACTCAGACAGCTTTCAAATATATAAAAGGAGTTGATAATGGAAGAAAAAATTTTGAAATGTCCTAATGTGACAGAAAGGACAGAAGAATTTATCAGTCGCGGGTATGAGGATGAAGGTGATATTCTTGTTAAGCCAGTCAGTACAAATTCAACTATCTGCATTGATAAGGAAACAGGCATAGTTGCTGACATAACAAATGATGGTGTTTCATGTGAAGGCTTGGCTGAAGTTGTAGAGCTTAGCGGTGCTGGTCTTCTTGAAACCAATCAAGAAAGTGAAGAGGTGGTAGACGATGCAAAACAAACAGCTGAAGGTGCAGAGACGGGAGAAACAATTAACTAAAGCGCAAGAGATATTTGTTCAAGAGCTTTTCAAGGGTGCAAGTCAAAGGCAGGCGTATTACAAAGCATATCCAAATTCAAGGAACTGGGCTGAAAATAGTGTGGACTCAAATGCATGTGCACTAGCTAAAGACGCTAAGGTATTGCAAAGGCTAAAGGAACTTAATAGCAAAGCTGAAAAAAGCACTATTTATGATGCACAGCAGTTGCGCGAATTTTGGACTAAGTTACTTCTAGACGATGAAGCAGGCATTGCAAATAGATTGAAAGCAAGTGAGCTTTTAGGCAAGTCACAAGGAATGTTTATTGAAAAACGAGAAACGAGTATATCAAATAAAGATGATTGTATTATAAAGGTAGTCAAGAGTGACGATTGAATTTAATCCTGATGGACTGGTAAACAAAATATATCAGTCTTTTTTGTTTGCATCGCAAAGGACACAAATATTCTTTGGCGGTTCATCATCTGGTAAATCAGTTTTTCTTGCAGAAAGAGCGGTTCTCGATGTGTTATCTGGTCGTAATTATTTAATTGTTAGAAATACAGGAAATACTCTCAAAAAGTCGTGCTGGAATGAAATTTGGAAAGCAATATCACTTTTTAAACTCAATCAATATTTTGATGCATCTAAAAGTGACATGACTATTACTTGTAATCTTAACGACAAACAAATCTTGTTTTCTGGGCTTGACGATGTTGAAAAGGTTAAATCTATTACACCGATAAAAGGTGCCCTTACAGATATTTGGATTGAAGAAGGAACTGAAGTAAATTACGAAGATTATAAACAGCTTCGCAAAAGACTTCGAGGATATTCAAAACACTCTAAACGCATAACAATATCGTTTAACCCAATCTATCAAACGCACTGGATTTATACAGAGTTTTTCGGAGATTGGGAAGATAACAAAAATCTTTATGAAAATGATAATTTACTCATTCTTAAAACAACGCATAAAGACAATGAGTTTCTATCACAAGACGACCACGACGAACTTGAGAATGAAAAAGACCCATATTACTATCAAGTTTACACTTTAGGTAATTGGGGAGTACTCGGTGATAGAATATTCACTAACTGGCATGTCGAAGATTTAAGTGTGCCTGTAAAAGTATTAAAGGCAGGTCAAGAAATTGAAATGCCTTTATATCAAACATTTGACAATATACGAACTGGCTTAGACTTTGGCTTTGCTCAAGACCCATCAGCTTTTATCAAACTTAACTTTGATAGAAAGAATAAAAAGATTTATGTTTTTCAAGAGTACTACGAGAAAGGTAAAACCAATTATGACCTTGCACAAGATATTAAGCCGTTTCTAGGTTATCAAAGAGTTATTGCTGATAGTGCTGAGCAAAAATCAATACAAGAGTTAAAAGATTGTGGTATCAATGCAGCACCAGCATTCAAAGGGGGAGATAGTGTAAGGTTCGGTATTCAGTGGCTACAGGGTTACGAGATTATTATTGATAAGTCTTGTCAGAATTTAAAAAACGAGCTCACTCTTTACCAATGGAAGAAAGATAAAGACGGCAATACTATCAAACAGCCTGTAGACAAGTATAACCATCTAATAGACGCAATGCGTTATGCGCTTTCCGAAGATATGGATAGAATACCACCAGCTAGAATTATAAGTAAAAAGGAACTAGGATTATAAATGATAATAGTTGATAAAGATACAATAGCTACTCCAAGTTTAATCACAAAATGGATAGCCAAGCACATAGAACTTTATAAAAAGTTTACAAAAAATCATGATTATTACAATGGTAAGCATGAAATTTTAGATTTAGAGAAAGAAGATAAACCTAACAATAAGACTGTTATAAATCTTGCTAAATACATAACAGTCATGGCTACTAATTATCTCGTTGGTAAACAAGTCGATTATAGCTATAATGGTGAGCAGGGGAAAGAAACATTTGACAAGATAATGGACTTATACAAGAGACAGTCAATGCCTATGCATGACAAATTGATGGCAAAAACAATGTCTATATCTGGTCTTAGTTATGAATTAGCTTATATGTCAAGTGATGAAAAACCCGTGCCTAAGGTGGCGGATATAAGCGAGTATGATGCAGAGATTATATGCGACAACACTGTAGAACATAATTGTTTATATGGGGTCCATTTTTATAAGGCAGATGACGATAAAACTATAATAGAACTCTATGATAGTACATACAAAACAACTTATCAAGCAGGAGCAAACTTTGTCAACCCTAAACAAGTTGGTAAGCCTGAAGCACATGGATTTGACAGAGTGCCGATAACCGAGCTTAAAAATAACGACGAGATTCAAGGCGATTTTGAACAAAATATAAAGGCTATTGACTCATATGAAAAGATATTCGCTGAACAAATAAATGATATTGAAGATTTTAATGACGCAATACTCATGTTATATAATACCAATTTTTATCAAGGTGATCAGAAAGAGTTTGAAGATAGACGAAAACAACTAAAGAAAGATAAAATTCTAGAATTTACTTCAAAGGAGCAATCTGCAGCATGGCTTACTAAAATAATGGATCAGAGTAAAATAAGTGTTCTCGCTTCTGCGTTAAGGGCAGATATACATGCTACAAGTTTTGTACCTAATATGACTGATGTAAACTTTGCAAACAACTCAAGTGGTGTTGCTATGCAATATAAATTAATAGGATTTGAGGCTCTTACAAGCGAGAAACAGACATTCTTTGAAAAATGCTTAAGGCGAAGGTTAAAACTTTTTGCAAGTGCGTTAAAATTGTTAGGTGGGCAGGAAATTAATGTTCAAGACATAACCATTACGTTTAATCGTTCTCTTCCACGCAACGATGTCGAGATGGCAAGTATTGTATCGCAGGTAGATAATCGAAATATTATTGACAAAGAAACTTTAGGCAAACAATTTTCTTTCTATAACGAAGATGTAAAGAAAAACTTAGAGAAGGAAAAAGAAGAAAATCCACAAATCGATTATGCTAGCGTTAATAATCCAGGTCTTTATTCTTTCGGTGGTAGCTTTTAATGGCAAATCGACTTGCAGATATTTTTGCAGATCTTGAAAGTCAGCTTATATCAAATCAAAGGGCTTTATTTCAAAGTTATCCAAACTCGTCGCTCTCAGCTGTTGAAAACTTCCAAATGAATATGCTGGCAAATCAAAGCATGCTAGAACAGGTAAATGTACAAGCTGTCAACAATGCTTATCGTCAAGCTACTATTTATATGAATGACACGATAACTAAAGGCTATAATAGAGGTGTATCAAGTGTTGCGAGTCAGCTTGACACTGACATTAACAATAATGAAAATGAGCGTGCTGTGGCTTTAAAAAACAATGCAGACAGTGTAATTGCACGCATGTGCCGTATAGCGTTATCTTCTGCTATGGGTGCATTTTCTGGTATTGTCAGTGCCGTTTCTGTATACAATCAAGCACAAGACTTATATCAAGCTGTAGACCAAGCACAATCGCAATATCTTGAAAAGGGTATTGTAGGGAGTGTTAACACAAATGGCGCTCAAACAAATATTGAAACCTTTGCAGACATTGTTGAAGGGGAATTTGACCATAATGCAACACTTACGGGTGAAGGACATGCTAGAGATGAGACTGGTAATTTTTATGTTGTAGTTACCGCTCATGTCGGCTGTTGTGAAAAATGTGCGAAATGGGAAAACCTGGTTCTAATTGACGATTGGAAAGCAAATGGTCAACCTGATGGAGTGCATCCGTTATTAAGTGAAGCGGTGAGTCAGGGCTTGTTGCACCCAAATTGCAGGCATAGGTTTAGAGTACCCTTTAAAGGTGAGGAGAAAAAACTTAAAGGCGATTATCACGAAACATGGACAGCCGAACAAAACAGGAGACAATATCAAGCGGAGCAGAAACAACGGCGTTATGAAAGGGAAATACGCAAATATAAAAGGCTAGAACAGGGTAGTTTAACTCAGAGCGAACAGTTAAAAGCACACCAAAAAGTACTTGAATATCAAAAAAAGCAACGAGAGCATATAAGAGCAAGCAATCAATTAGATGGTGTTAAACTTTTCAGACAATATGAAAGAGAGCGTATAGGTGGCGAAACAAAACCGCAAGTATCACCAGAGATGCCTATATCTCTAAAAAGTAGTAATGGCTCATCACAATCTGGTGAGAGCGCCATTATAAGCCATGATCGTTATAAATTGGATAATCTTGATAACGATTTAAGCGCGACGGAAGATTATATTTCTTCGCTTGACAAAGAACATAGTTTTATATTTACCGAAGATGGCGACGTCTATGGAGTTGAGGGTAATGAGAATTCTGTTGATCCGCAAATAGTTGGAGAAGACAAGCTTATAGGCTCAGTCATAACACACAATCACCCATATGATGAACTTGCTCCAAGCAAAGAGGATCTTGAATTTATGATAACTCATAGTATCAAGGAATTAAGAACGGTTGACAAGAATTATACTTATATATTAAAATTTAATGGTAAATTATCTTCTCAAGAGATATTAAATTTATATCAAGAAACTTTTTTTGAAGTTGGAGATGATATGGTATACAATGGACTTAAAGGCGATGCCGCTCATTTTATACTTGAAAGATTAAAGGACAAGGTGGAAGGATTATATTATGTCAGAATTAAGAGATAGAAGAGAGTTCTATGTCGCAATGGTGAAGAGGCAGATTAACAGAAAAAGAGATAGCTTTTACATTTTAGATGAGGAAGCCTATATAAATGAAATGGTGAACTTTTTTATGGGATTTGAGGAAAAAGAGAAAGAAGCGTATCCTGGTGGCATAGGTGTTACCAAAGAAATGCTTAGAATTAGAGATGAAAAACTTCTTCGGATGGAAGAGATAATGAAAAAACATTTGATTAAAAAAGAGTAAGAAAGATCTAGAGTAAGATAGATCTTACTCTTTCTTAATATTTTGCCCTAAACACGGCGTAAAACTGTTTCGTTAGGCGCGTTAAGTCAAATTTGCCATGTGGGCGTAAAACACAAGGAGAAAAAAATGTCTGAACAGTTAAATCAAGACACAGGGGTTGATATTTCTATCGACTCACAAGAGAACAAAGAAAACAAGCAAGCAGAGGGAAAGGTTGAAAAATCATTTACACGTGATGAAGTTAACAAAATGATTGCAACCGAGAAGAAAAAGGCAATAGCTGAATATGAAAGGCTTGCAAAGATGACGGAAACGGAGCGCACAAAAGAGCGTATGGCTCAAAAAATTAGAGAACGCGACAAAGAAAGAGCTGATTTTGAAGCGGAGAAGAAAGCGTTTGAAATTGAAAAAATGAAGATGCAAACATCAAAGGAACTTATAAATCGAAAGTTACCTGCCGAGTTCGCATCTTTTTTAGTTACAGATAACGCTGAAACAACAAAACAAAATCTTGATAGCTTTGAAAAGATGTTTCGTACTTCAATTGAGAGTGCCGTTGCTGACAAAATACGTGGCAAAAATCCGCCAATGACATCGACAACGAAAGTGGACAGCAAGTCATCCACATTAAAAACAAAGGCTTGGAACAAAAATAAATAATAAAGGAGAAAATAATGGCAAACACAATAAATTATGCTGAAAAATGGCAACCAGAGATACTAGAAATCTTAAATCAAAACACAATTACCAGTCCATTTATTGCTGATGCAGATTCAGTTGAATGGACAGGAGCTAAAACACTTCATTTTACACAAGCTGCAACAAGCGGTTTTAAGGCACATTCAAGAGATGGTGGCTGGAACAAAGGTAACGTAACTCAATCTGATGTAGATTATACAATCGAACATGATCGTGATATTTCTTTCCTTGTAGATAGAATAGATGTTGACGAATCTAATGGAACTGCATCTATAGATAATGTTTCAAAAGTATTTACTGCAACTCAAGAAGCTCCAGAAGTTGACGCACGTTTCTTTGAGCGAGTATATAACGCTGCGAGTACAAATACTCTTGCTGAAGAACTTGATGTGTCTACTCTTACAAAGGATAATGTTCTTTCGACTATTAAAAACTTTATGCTTAAAGGCAAACTTCGTAGATATATAGCAAGAGGCTCACTTATTGCATATGTTACAAGTGAAATTATGAATATGCTTGAATTATCAACAGAAAGTAAGCTTAAAGTTGAACTTACTACTATTGCAGACGGCGGAATAGGTATTGAAACTCGTGTAACCAATATTGACGGAGTTTATCTCTTTGAAGTAATTGATGATGAGAGATTCTACTCTAAATTTGATTATACAGATGGGTTCGAAGCGGCATCAGATGCAAAAGCACTTGCTATCGTTTTTGCTTCAACAGATGTTGTTAAAACTGTTCCTAAAACAAATGCAATCTATATCAAGAAAGCAGGCGAGCACACTGTAGGTGATGGTGACTGGTATGCAAACCGTTCTATGTGGGATACTTTTGTTTTCCCTAACGGCAAAGATGGCAAGATTGAAGGTATTTATGTAATTACCAAGAAAGCGACAACATCGACTGAACCAGAAGATAATTTAGAATAAAATAAGGCTCTCAAAGTGGGAGCCTTTATTCTTATATAAGGAGAGAGTATGTTCGAAGATGCAACTATGCTAGACAATAACTTTATGCTAAATGAAGTAGGATATAAATTATCGTTGACTGACAAGGAAGAGAAAAACTTATTCAAAGATTATTATATAAAAACCTGCAACTATATCTATGAAAATCACTTTACAAGACCAACTCCACAAACTATAGAACGAGTTCTCAATGGATTATATTTGCCGACTGATAAGCTCAATAGTATTATTTGCTCTATAGACGATATAAACCTAAGAAAAAATTTATTTAAACTCGCTATGGCAAAACAGATAATATATGACCTAGAAAATGGAAGGGTCACTATGCAACGAACTGACCAGACATACGATATATGTCCTGAATTTAAGAGTAACCTATCATTTTTAGGATTTGTTCAAACAGGTAAATTTTCGAGGGTAGGCAAATGAATTATTGGCAACAAGTGACAGCTAAAAATAGCATCATCTATAACGAAAATTTATGTGGGTATATTATAGTTTTGCGAGATAATCGTTTAGACAAAATGCCTTTTAAGTATGCAAGCGTGACTAATAGAAAGTATGCAAGTATGACTTCTGCTCTACCAGGTGAATTTATAGAACCAACAGAGACTATTTATACAACGCAAATTGACTTGCCTTTCACAAAGGGTGGACAAATTTTAATGGATGACAACTGTACCATGACTATACGTGATATAGATAGAGTGTTAAATGCAAACACAGGCAAACTTATGGCTTATACAATATATCTTGACGGCGGAGTACCTAATGAATTTACTTGATATTGCTGTTGACTATCAGTCATCATTTTTTCCATATATTCCCTGGCGTACAGGTAGGCTTGCCACAACAGGAATGAGCACAGATTTTTATAATCCACAGGGCGAGAATTCACTTGGCTTTGACTTTTGTCGTAACAACAGACATCAATACGGAATTGTTTTAAACGAGTATCCATCCATAAGCTATAACTTAAATGGTAGAAAGGGAAGTTATATAAATAGACATTATGGCTATTTTGACGACTTTTTTGATTCTTATGCGAGCTTGCTTGCGATTAGACTTGGAGGCACTTTGATATGATAGAAAAATTTATTATAAATAAATTTAAAAAAATACTTGGCAATCAGTATGAACTTTATGACAACGATTTTTTCGATAGGAATTTCACTACTATCATTCCTGTAAATGGTCAATATACTCAGCTAATAAACTATGAAGCCTTTGAAAAACACAGAGATAAAATAATTGGTGTTGTGCAAGTACAATCGGCACAATATTCGGTAACTTCATTTACTGCTTTAAATTCTACTTACTCATTAACTTTGTGGGTGCCTGTGAACTATAAGCTTGTAAATGCAAATGGTGAGTTATTGAAGCTAGACAAATTTAATGTTGATAGTGATATAAAAACCTTACGAGAAACATTAAATAACAAAACCATTGATTTTGGTGATGGCTATAAAGGTGAAATGACTTTTAGCGAGCCAACATCTGTGGGTGGCGGACAAGAAAATAGTGGCAGTTATAAACGCAAGATTTTGGTTGTTACAGGGAAAATAAATTTTACCACAAAAGGCTATTATGGTCGTGATTATAAGATAGAAATAGGTAGGCTTAATGATGACGGTGAGATTGCATTTTTGCCTGTTAAGGACATTACAAGTTTAAGTTTTAATCCACAACCATCAACTATTGAAAATCACGAACAGGGCAAGATTATACCAGAGGAGTCAGTAGAAGCTGTAAAACAGGGTTGTGTATTCTCGGTTGATGATTCAAGCGAAGATGAAGAGCTGAACGATTTGTTTACTAAACTAGCTTTAAGTGGCGAGACATCAAAACAAGACTTTTGGCTTAAGATTAGTAAGCAAAAGAACGGCGTATATGTTGAACAAGTAAATTATGCAACTGTATTATCTGCAAGTCTTATGTTTCCATATGGTGACTCAGATGTTGGTTCTTTCACTGTGTCATGTACAAGAAAGGAGGAGTAATGCAGCAAAAATTTTATACTATCTCTTTTGTTGATAATACAGAAAATGGTGTTTTGAGTCAGACCAATATTCAAGAAGGAACAACATCACTGAATAGCATAGGGCAAAATAAAGGGAAGAAAAGCGGTTTTGAAGAAGCAACAGGTAAACTCATTGGACAGCTTTCAGGGCAAATGATAAGTCAAGTCTCATCTCAAATGGGATTTAACCTATCGCCTGTAGTAAGTTTAGGTAAAGCTATAATTACAGGTGCAGGTGCAGGTGCTCTAACAGGAGCAGTTCTTGGATTAGCAACTCAAGCAATTACATCTATAATATCTGGCATACAAAATCGTATTGCCGAGCTGAGACAGGAAGCTGCAGAAGCTAATGAACGAGATAATAGTCTTGTTCTTGCAGGCAGTTTAGACCTTTATGGTTATACAATTAAAAAAGGGAAATGGGGGAGAGATGAATATGTCTATAACAGGGGTTAAAAATACACAAGATTGGATATGCAAATTTCAGTTTTTTGATAGAAACACAGGACAGTGGTCGAGTATGTTTGCGCCACAAATTGGTTTCGGTGAAACGTTTGTTCAAGACGAAACAACTGATGATGGAAGTTTAAATTTTAAATGGCGTAGCAGTTCAAAGCCTAATATACAACACATGCAGTGGGCAAGAATATTACATTTTCATAAGGGTGACAATATGGTGGCAACATATGACGAGAATGGACTACCAATAAATCACAATCAATATGTTATAGGTGACTTTCAGATGGCACAAAGCAAGGATAAGTCCTATTGGCTTGTCAAACTTTCTCTACTTGAGCCGATAGAAAGAATGCGATTTGTTGTTGGCGAAACTCTTGCCTATACCAATCAAACATCCAAGACTGTCACTGATGGCTCTGGTAATACTGTCACATATGTTAAAGATCCATATAATCATTTAACAGCCCTTGAGAGATTTTTAAAAGTCACACCTGCGAACTGTGATAATTATGGTGAAGGTTATAATCCACATAACAATAAATCATGGTATAATAGGATAAAGATACTTGATAAAGACTTTTTGCAAAATATACCATTTGATAGCGACTCATTTACTGAGCCAGACCTGTATACAATTTTATTCAAGTATGACAAAAGCACAGGAAGAACACCTTGTATGTATTTCGATATGGATCCAGTTACCGATTTACCGCGAAATCTTGATAGAGATGAGTATATACTTAAATTTCTACGCCAAGACGGATTTGATAAACCTGTTCTAAACCTATCAGACATAACCGCAAACGCACAAAATGTGACTTATAAATCAAGCCTAGCAAACTTTGCTACAGGAGTTGTTAGCAATGTTGAAAATCTTGTCACGGGGAGTAATACAGCATTTCCTTTCTACAAATTATATGCTGTACCAGAAATAAATAATAATGTAAGAAATTTATCAAATTATAACACTGTTGATAGTGGATGGGGAATTAAATTTCCATTTCCAATAAAAAGAGTTAATAAAATTATTAGAAGGACAGCACTTTTTTGGGAAAATCTTAATTCTGTAGGTAATGGTGTCATTAGTAGAAGAATTAGTGTTGATGATATTGACTTAACAAGCAACTGTTATGAGATGCAAGAATATAATAGTTTGGATGAAGAAGAATATTCAGAAGATGAACTATTTTATTATAAAGAAGGTGACAATTTTGTTTATATTAAGAATTATTATTGTGTAAATAATCCAAAGCTTGACGAAATTATCGAACCATATTTTTACTATATAGAATACGAACCATTAATTAACCCTAAATTAGAAATTGGTGATAACGAATACTCAACTATTTTTAATCAAGTAGATAGCCAGGTGGATAGCACTAAATATAATAAATTTTTGAATCGGTATTTATTATCAATGGGGAAATCTGATTTAACTATAATTAAAAAGCATTATCATCCAGAGGAAATGTATGAAATCGGTAGTCTAGTTTACGATGAAGAAAATAACAAAAAATATATGATAACAGGTTCTTCATATCAAAATCTGAATTTTGAACTTCTTGCCGTTTACCAGCTTAATGAGAACCATTTTAGAAGGAATAATTCCGTTAAGGCAAATAAAGCAATAAGACAAAATGCTTCTATAGATTATTCTAATATAAAAAACAGAAAAGTTTCTATTATAAATAATATAAATTTAAATTCTAATAGTAATAATAATTCTAAATTCAGATTTATTTTTAATTCCATCGTGAATGATGATTTAGATATTCCACAATGTGTACTTATTAATGCTTCATCGAACCTATTGAATTCAAATAATGAAAATGTAGAAATGAACAAAAAATTTGTTTTGCCTCTACTAAGTACGGCAAATGATAATGAAATTATATTCGTGTTTTGCATTCAAGATAATGCAATGATAGGCAAAGACAAATATTTTGATGATAAAAGTTATTCTGGTGCAGGCGGTGTAAGAAGATATTATCCTATAACAAGAATTTCCAAACAGGTTGATGTATTATATACAGATCCATTTGGTTGTATTGATATAATGGAATTAGATCTATGTTCTAATCCACAAGATATGACCGATATTGAAATAGGAAATGATAATGTAACAGAAACTACTTTTAATATGTATCTTGACAATTATAAAAGGCTAGCTTGTGTCACTATATCCGATGATGAAGCAAATATTTTGAAAGAAAACTCTATCATAAATTTTGGATTAAATATACTAAAAGATTCAATTGAAAAACCAATAATATCTTATATTGTTAAATTCAATAGTGAAAATATAATATTAACCAATAAATTATTATTATCTAGTCTGAAAAAAGTAGTATTTAGTAATTTAATTGTAAAACTTTATACTTGTAATGTTTCGATATATGATGACATAGATTATATAGCTAGTTATCAAGCAGAATGTTCTTTAATTGATAATGGTGTAAAAATATCTTTTGCAAATGGAATTCAAAATGTTAAATCTTTAGTCTTATGGAGTGATAATGATGTGTTATTATTGGCGAAAAATGTAGATGAAGACGAAATTTATAATGGTTATTACATAATTTCACTTGACTGTTAACTTTATTTATTATAAACTTAAACAGAGGTATTATGAATACAAAAAAAATAATAATGTTAAGTTTTATTTTGATTTTCTTAATTTTAATTTTAGCAGGTCTTGGTCATGCTTTTTCGTTTATTGTACAATCATATAATAGTATTTTTTATGATTTTGGTACAGGAGAAAGCGCAAATCTTTCTGATGAGAATTTAAAACTAATTTGGAGTTGGTACGATTCTTATTATATTTTATCTATCATAGCTATTATATTATTATCATCTTTAATAATTTTAGTTTCATATCTTTTTATTAAAGAAATAGTATATTATTATAAACAGAAGAAACTTAAATAGAGGTGATTATGAATACAAAAAAAATAGTAATATTAAGTTGTGTTTTAATTTTCTTAATATTGATTTTAGCAGGGCTTGCCTATGATTTTTCATTTATTATACAATCATATAACAATATTTTTTATGATTTTGATACCGGTGAAAGTTATACCAATTATACAGATGAGGAGTTAAAACTGTTTTGGAGTTGGTACGATTCTTATTATATTTTGTCTATCATAAGTATTATATTACTATCAGTATTAATAATTTTAGATTTATATCTTCTAATGAAAGAAATAGTGTCTTATTGCAAGCATAAGAAATAATTGACTACTGAAATAAAAGTGATTGTTATGAAAAAGAAGTTAACTTATTTTTTTGTAATTTCTACATCTATATTATTAATTGTTTTAATAGGGTTACTTTCCTATCACTTAGATTACTTTGTAAAATATGAAATTGGGGGAAGTGATTTTTTGCAAATGATTTTTATTTTCATATTTTTGTTAATCGCATTTATACTATATTGTGTTATACTCTATTGTTTCATAAACAAAAGAAATGTTCCAATATTAACATTTCTAAAATTTATAATTCTAGTATTTTTATTAATTAGTTTTATTTTAACTTTGATTTATACTATTGATAATTATCATTTTTATTTAATTGAGGAGTCTTTGAGTTGGAATGATATATTTTTAAATAGCGAGTTAACAACTATTATGTTAACTATCTTATTTGCATCAATCTTTTTATTTATGGCTTTTGTTTTTGTTTTAATACAAATTATTCTTGATATAAAAAACAAAAATTATCCACAAATAAACTTAGTTAAACTTCGTCAATCTCGCAAAGACAAACGCCTTAAACGTTTACAAGATAAAATAGATAAGTTAGATGAGTAGATTTTGTAAAATCTTATTAAATATTTTAATTTGACTATTTAATATTAAAAGGTTACAATATATATATGAAAAAGAAAAAAGCTTATTATATATACTCATTTTTTATCTGTGTATTATCAATTGTAAATATAATCATAAACATTTCTCCTTTAAAATATGCTATATATGTTTATAATGTAGTGAGAAGAGATTATGATATTGGTCTCTATATTTATGGCATTGTTATGGCTATTAGTTTAGTTATAATTATATTAAATATAATTGGGATGTGGTTATACAAGAAAGATAAAAAGGTAAAAATTAGTATTGTTATAAGTATATTTTCTATAATATTTCTTTTATTTATATTTATTCAAGCTATATATTTTATAAATTCCACAATAAATCTTTTGAATCAATACGAAGGTTCAACGGCTTCTCATTTATATGTACATTATTTACAACTTGCATTCTCTGCTATATGCATTATTCTTGAGATATTTAAACTTGTCATTATATCTAAATCAGCTCGCAAGCCTAAAGAGAATGCCGTCAAGCTAGATGAGGTAAAATAACGAATAAAGGGAAAAGTAGGTATTATTTTTTAAATATTTGCATAAAAAGTGCAAAAATCGCAAAAATAACTCTGTAAAACATTGACAATTATCATGTTTTTGTATAAAATGATAATGGAGGTTAAAATGTTAATAGATTTTAAATTTAAAAACTTTATGTCTTATAGAGATGAAACTTTATTCACAATGGAAGCAAATGTAGATAATAGTCACGTAGACAATTTGATCCAAAATGAAAATAAAAGATATTCAAAGGTTAGGGTGATGTATGGGGCGAATGCTTCTGGTAAATCATCATTTATAAAGGCTTTAGATTTTGTTAATCAGTTTGTATTTATTTCTAATGTTGTGCTTAATACAAATCAAATAAGAATTGTTCCATATAGATTTCGGGATAATTATCTTAATTATCCTTCAGAATTTTGTATTGATTTTGTTAAAAATGGAAAAAGATACAGGTATTCTTTTTCATGTAAAAGAGATATGGTCATCAATGAACGCCTTGATGTTTTTTATTCAGCTAAACCAACTAATATTTTTGACAGGTATGATACTGAACACTTCAAAGTAAATAAAAATTTTATCAACATAAAAACATTAGAAGATAAACTTGACCCTTATAAATTATTTTTAACAACGGTTGCAAGTAAACAAATAGATGTTGCTAAACAAGTTGTAGAATTTTTGTTGAACGATCTATTTATTCTTCGTAGTCCAGATATAAATTTTAATTTTAAATTTATATTTGATAATAATGACTTTGAAGATTTTAAAAGGTTTTGTTTAAAGATTTTAGGGAATGCTGATATAAATATTACTGATTTTGATATAGAAGTAAAAGCTTTAAAAGATTTAGATAATGCAGATAATTTTTTAAGACTCTATAATGAACAAACAAAATCAGAACTACTTAGAAATACAAGCATTTTTAACATAAGAACATTGCACAAGATTAAAAATGGCGATAAAGATGAAGCTTATGAGTTAAACATGAAACAGGAATCTTTAGGAACACAGCAATTATTTAATCTAGCTCCAATTTTATATTATGTTTTTAGAAATGGTAAAACTTTAATAGTAGATGAGTTAGACAAGAGTTTGCATCCTTTACTTGTTCAGTATATTATTAAGATGTTCTTAGATAAAGATATAAATACAAAAAATGCTCAGTTAATATGTAATACTTTCGATACAAATCTACTAGATCTAGATTTGTTAAGGCGAGATGAAATATGGTTTACTGAAAAGGATTTTAAAACAGGGGTTTCTGAACTTTATTCATTATCGGACTTTTCTATTAGAAAGAATGAAAATGTGAACAAAGGATATATGCTAGGTCGATATGGAGCAATCCCTTTTATAAAAGGAGTATTCGATGTATAGGCAACGGATAAAGAAATTTAGAAATCCAATTATATATTTAATAGTGGAAGGTAAAAATAAGACAGAGCGGAATTATTTGTCATATTTCAAAAATAAAAATAACAAATTTAAATTATATATAGTTGATAGTGTAGCAACTGACCCAGAAAGTATGATAAAAAAAGCCATAGAAGTCTATCGTAAAAATGATTTAAATGAAATGAATGGTGATAAAGTTTTTTGTTTAATTGATTTAGATTTGTCCGCAGAAAGATATAAAAAAGTAAACATGATGCTTCAGAAGAATGTATATAAAAAGGTTAATGTAATTTTTTCAAATCCATGCTTTGAAATTTGGCTTTTGTATCATTTTACCGAGTATCCTAAACCCGAGAAATGTTCTAGTGATGTAAAAAAACAAGTAAAAAAATATATTAAAAATTATGAAGAAAATTACGACAATTATGATATCATAGGTATTTATGAGAAATATATTACAGCAATAAATAATTCTGACAGGAGAAATCGACTTTATATAGAGAATAATATATCTAAACATGAAAGAAATCCGTATACGGAAGTGCAAAATCTTATAGACTTATTCAATAAATACAATGAGCAGGACAAGTAGTCTTGCTTTTTTAATTTAAGGAGAAAATATGAAAAACAATAAAGTTTTATTGTCATTCGATATGAATGGCAATTTTTTATCTATTCAAGAAGATAGCAATAAAATCTACGCAGGAAGTGTGGCGAGTGTTGAGTATTATGTCGATTTTACCGAAAACTTATCTGCAAATGATTTAGTTTATATTTCATTTACTAGACCAGACAATCAAAAGCTTGCTCCATTAATTTGTGAGCGAATACTTGATAATAGATTTAAATTGTTATCTACGGGGGAAGAACTCGATTATAATTTGACAACAACCGAAGAAATGACTATCAATGTTATAATTAAAACTAGAGATATTATAACTAATGTTTCAGCCATTAAATCGCAAGCAAGTGTTGTTGTTAATGTTTATCCAGGAAGTCAATTTGTTCCAGGAATAGTTGATGATAGTGTTGTAACTAATCTTGAAGAACATTTGAATGATATTGAAAAATACACAATTAAAAAATATAATGTGAAAGACATTCAAAATGGATTAGTCTTGATACCTTATGCAGAAAACGGAATAAAAGAAGCTCCTGCAATATACATGGGTTATTCGCATTTAGTTAAATTTTATAATTGGGAATATGAAGAATATCGTTCAACAAATGTTCAAGGAAATTTATTTGTATTTGCAGAAAATGTAGATTCCAATATAATAAAGCAATATGAGTATTTATTTACAGATAATAAAATATATGCTAGAACAGTGATTCAAGAGACAGTAACCAATGTTACAACCACCATTACAACCATCGATGCTGGTGATTTTTATGATATTTCACTTGTCAATGATACTTTTTTGGATTATACAGATGGTAAAATTACTGAGCATAACACAAGTGGCACTGCACATTATGATATCAGATCTCTTATTTCACAACTTACAAGCCAAGTTACTGAGAATACGAGTGATATCGCAAGCAATTCAAATAGAATTGACGCTAATGCTACTAATATAAGCAATTTGACTATACAAGTCAATAGCAATTCTAGTTTGATTCAAGATACAAGAAACAATCTAGCAAGTAATTATTATACTAAACAGCAAACTTATACAAAAGACGAAGTCAAGAGTTTGCTTGGAACGGCGGCAGGCTTCCAGTTTGTAATTGTAGAAGAATTGTCATTGCAGGGCGATCCAACAAAAATATATCTTGTGCCCGTATCGAAATTAACACAGTTAACCGAAAATGATCCACAAACAGAAGTAGATGATTATTATGACGAATATATTTGGCTTGCTTCTGAGAATAGGTATGAGTGTATCGGTTCAACGCGGATCAATATAGATGACTATGTTACAAACGAAGACTTTGAAACAGCGCTAAACACCAAATCTGATACTACATATGTTGACGAACAGCTTGATTTAAAAGCTGATGCTACAGAAGTTGATGATGTTAAAAATAATGTGAGTGGATTAGAAACGTCTATTTCAAGTTTACAGACGCAGATAAATAATAATATAGCAAATATTACCGATTTAGAGAGCAATAAACTGGATAAAAATCAAGGTGTAGCAAATGCTGGCAAGGTGATGCTTATTGGCGAAGATGGCAACTTAATTCCACAATCCCTAGCGGATGGAGGTACAACTGTAATTGTGAATGGGGAAGCACAAACCACATGGGATGCAGATACTAAAGCAAATGTGTCTTCACTTTCAGCAGTTGCAACGAGTGGCTCTTATAGTGACCTAACTGATAAACCTACTATTCCAACAGATAACACAGAACTTACAAATGGCGCGAATTATGCTACAGTTTCACAGATCCCAACTAACAATAATCAATTAACTAACGGAGCAAATTACGCTACAAAATCAGAAGTATCATCCACTTACGCTACAAAATCAGAAGTATCATCCACTTATGCGACTAAAACTGAGTTGACAACCGAGATAAGCAATAGGACTACTGCGGATAGTAATTTGCAAGGTCAAATTAATGAAAAGGCAAATAATACAAATCCTCAGTTTTATAATACAGCTAACTTTAATCCTACCACAGGTAATACAGAAAGGGGAGTTATAATTTCTCCAGGTGCCTATACACAACCTCGAATAACATTTGTTGGAAATTTAGGAGCACAATTATATATAACAATGGGTGAAAGTGATTATGACGGAAATTATATTTCTTGCTCATCGGAATTTCGTTCTAGTAGTATATACACTAATAGTTTATCTGTCAATGGACGTGAACCACGTCTTATATTTGACCAGGGTACAACATCAAATGGTTATTGGATTAAATATACTGACAGTACTATGGAACAACATTTTACAGTTACTGGTTCACGGGGAGATGTAACACCACATAATTTTCTTCAAGACTTTAGGGGTATTCCTATAGTTCATAGAACAATTGATATAGATGGTAGTGGTAATGCCAGTCAATTAAGAGGATGGAATATTTCAAACTTAACAAATACCGGTTTTAATATATATACTACTGATATTTCGGGGGCAGAAACATCTATGATTTCTGCCTATGGATATTGGCAATAAGGAGGTAAAAAATGCAATTAAATGATATTTTTTCAGAAAAATGTTATATAGAAGCCGTTGAGTTTGCTAATAAAAATGGTTATGTAATAACAGAAATTGAGCCAGACGAAAATGGCAGAAGATTTCAAATACAAAGTTTTATTTTAACAAAGGAAGAAGTTCTCGATCTTCTCAGAACAAGGCGTGAAGAGGAGTGCTTTCCTATAATTAACAGAGGTTCGCTTTGGTTCGAACAACTTACTGAAGCACAGAAAGCAGAACTAAAAACATGGTATAAATCATGGTTAGATATAACCGACAAATATGTAGATGGAATGGATTATTTATCATTAATACCTACAAAGCCTAATTGGTTAACGACAAATAGAAATTTAGAGTAGAGGAGATTATAATGGAATTCAAAATTGAAAACAACAGGGGATTTTGGTCACAAAAAACTATTGTTTGTAACGAAATGATAACATTAGTACGTAACATTGACAACAAATATGAAGTATATTTGTGTTTTAAAAATGGTGATAAAAAAGCTAAAATAAAGCCAAGTTGTGCATTTGTTATTCCAAGTGAAGTATTCATAGATGGTGTTCTTGAAACTAATGTTGAAGTATTCTTTCAAGGAACTATTATTAAACGCATACCATGCGACCGACTAATTATTCAAGACACTGATAATGAACTGAAAGCAATACCTGAAGTTGAAATATTAAAAAGCACTATAAGTGAACACGGGAATACAATAAATTATCTTAACAGTAAAGTGAAAGAGCTCAGCAATAAGCTGGACTTTTTTATTAATCTTTGGAAGGAGGAATTATGATGAGTTTACTTTTGCAAGCACAATGGGTAACTGAGGCGAGCGATTTTATAACACAAAATTGGGACAAATTATTAGGCGTACTTGGTGGCACCAGTGGTATTATTGCAATCTTATTGTTTATAGGTAAGCTTATACTTGTTTGTGTTCAAGGTAGGATCGCAAGAAAGAATGGAATACCATTGCAAAAATCATTTGATACACTAAAAACTCAAGTCACATCTGTAATAAGCGAGTTTCAATTTTCTCTGCAAACAATTATAAACGAGCAAACAGAAAAGACTAAAGAAGAGTTAAAGATTTACATACAAGAACTATTAGAGAAAGCTCAAAAAATTAAGGTTGCGCTTTATGATAAACTAATAACGGAAGGGGAAAGTGCTCAGGAGTTATTGAATGAATTAAACACAAAAATTGAAGAAGCTCAGTCTGTGCTAGAAGATAACAAAAATGAACTTGAAATTGAGCCTGTAATCGAAGAAACGCAAGAAGTTGAACAAGTGTCAATAGAAGAGGAAAAAGAGCTAGAAATGCAAGTACAGCCGGCTACAAAAGCTAAAAAAGTTAAGAAAGCAAGGCGAGTGATAGTGGAGTAACGCAATGAAAGAAAAGAATTGGAAGTTAACTCTGTTTACATGGTTATACAGAGTTTTTTGTTATCTTGTACCAAGTGGCTACGCTCTATATGCTTTTTTAATCAATACACTCATAAGCGAACAAACAAGCATCTGGGATAAGGTTCGTTGCAGTGCAATTTTTGTTGTAGCTATAATTGTGATAATAGCTATTTTCTTTTATGGCAGGCATTTAAAGAAAAAAATAAATGACATTACAAATCAATGTATTGAATGTATAGATAACTCACTTAAAGCTGATCTTGTTGCAATGAAAAAGAAATGGGAGGCAAAACAAGAAATGTTTCGTAATGCCTGTTTTGTTGCACCATTTATAATTGCTTGGTTTATAGTTTCAATGATTGAGAAACAAGTTGTATCACTTCGTGGTATGCTCATGATTGTTTCAATATCAATGTGTGCTGGTTTAGGATTTAATGGCGTAGCTCAATGGATAAAGGCTAAAAGTGGGGTAAAAGCAAATGAATCTAAAGAACAAGATAAATAGTATAAATAAAAAAGATTTACTGCGAGGTATATCAGGTACACTAATTATCATCTTAGTGTTAATAGCTAATGGTTTTATGTCGTTTATCACTGTGGGTTTTGCTTTCGAGAAAATTCTTACTGCATCATATTGGGCAAGTTTTTCCATATTACTTGCTTCTGAGTTATCTGTTCTTTTTGGTATGTATCTTATACAAAAGGGTCGTGATTTAAAGAAAAAGAAAATTACAGATATACAGGATGAAATAGACAAACAGCGTAGAACTATATATGACTTAGATAAGGTGGCTGAAGCTGAAAACTGGCTAAAGGATGTTTATAATTATCAAATTAAACTCGATTTATATGAAGATAAAATTAAATCAATATACGAATCATTGCGCGTTAAAGAACCACAAAAAGAAGACAAAAATTATAACAAGAAAAAAATAAAATATGACAAAATAATGGCACAAAAGACGCAACTTCTAGAACAACTTGATTTTATAAAAAAAGACCGAAAACGTTTAAACTTGATTATAAATAAAAGTGATACACATGAGATTGCAGAACTTAATGAGACGCTCAATACTGACAAATATAAATTTCGAACAGCCAAAATACATTATAAGCCTATTTATTGGGGAAACTTATTGTCCGATGTAGAAGAAACTAAAACTAAACCGGTGTCTGCTTTTTTCGATGAAAAGATTGAGCTTACAAAAAGTGTCTCAAAATACATTGCGACAGGTCTTTTATCGGCTGGATTTGTTTCTTGTTTAATATTTCCGACTTTTAATTCTCTTGGATGGAATACTGTTCTTAGCCTTCTTGTCAATCTAGTAACATTGATTGTCTTTATGATTAAAGGTATTGGATTATCAAATAAAATCATACTTGGTAAATATTATAAAGCTCTTGAAAGTCGTAAGTCAATTTATACCAAAATGCTAAAAGATTTAGGTGTTTCAAAGATTGTAATTGAAGACGAGGATGTCAATGAAACTGAAAACTTGGGTTAAGAGGGTTATTCTTATTTTATGCATAGTATTAATTTCAGCGTTATCATGGATAACACTTAATAATTTAGGAATAACTTCTATAGAAGGATTAAGAAAACTTATTTCATCTTGTGGGAGTTGGAGCTTGGTAGTATTTGTATTATTGCAAGTATTAGTGACAACATTATTATGCTTTGTTCCTGCTACAAGTATGACTTTCATTATAGTATCAATTATTTTATTTGGTGCATGGAAAGGATTTTTAATCTCTTTGGCTGGTGTAATCTTATCAAGCATGGCAATGTTTTTGATAGGTAGATTTGGTGGAGAGAAAATAGCTGTCAAAATGGTAGGTGAAGAAACTCTAAAGAAAGCGCAAGACTTGATTGCTGTTAAATCAAAAATATACTTACCAATAATGTTCTTATTTCCATTTTTCCCAGATGATGCACTTTGTATGGTGGCAGGTATAACAAAAATGCGTTGGTGGGAATTTCTACTGATAGTTGTATGTTGCCGAACCGTTGGTGTGGCTATGACTTGCTTTTTAGGAAGTAACCTAATCAATTGGTCTAATCTTACGATAATTGACTGGTTTGTGTTCATTTCGGTATGCTTAATAGACTTATATATTATTTATAGACTTGCGGATAAATTAGAAAAGAAAATAAGAGAGAAGAAAGATAAAGGGAAAGAGTAAAATCTTTCCCTTATTTTTGTTTTGTCAATCATGTTAAATATGCTATAATAATCGTGATGGAGAAGTGGGTATACATACCTGTGGTATAAAAAGTAAAAATAGAATACTTTTTTTAGTCACATTTTTAGGCACAAAAATATAATTTTTGTTGCAAAATAACCCTTTTTAATCGATTTTATTGATTAAAATCAGTTAAAATATTGTAAAATATAATAAAATAATGATACCTTTACAATCCCACCGTCTCCGCCAAAAGTTCTTTTAGTGTACTTTTTTCATATAGGGAGGAGGAAAATGGTGAACACTTTTTGGTCTGAAACTGTACAATCAACTCAACTTTTAGACACTTCTCGCAAAGAAAAATTCAATGTTTATAATAGAAAATTGTGGTTTAATCTCTTGCATATCCAAAACAACTTGAAGATTTTGGAAGTTGGCTGTGGAAGCGGGCATTTTACCAATATGATTAAAAAATATTATCCAACTTGCGATGTTTATGGCATTGATTTAGATAATAATCATATAAAATTTGCCAAAAATGAAAGCAAACGACTTAATATTGATGTCAATTATCAAGTTGCAGATGTTTCGCATTTGCCTTTTGAAGATAATAGTTTTGATATCGTATTTTCGCATACACTTATTGAACACTTGCCTTTTGATGACTTTATCAAAGAGCAGAAAAGAGTTTTGAAAAAGGGTGGAAAACTTGTCATTATGCGTGTTGACATGATCAAGAACAATGATAAACCTTTTTTGTATTTGGAAGATGAAATCAACAAGGTCTATAGTGGTATAAGTTATCCTAAGATTGCAGGCGTTGGAGAGTATGTAGAAGATCCAGATTTAACAATGCAAAGACTATATCAATACAATTTTAAGAATATAAATTTTAATTATAATAGAATAATTTACTATATGCCAGATGTCGAGTCTAAAAAGCAAATTGCAATAAGCCAAATTGAAAGAAATTATCAAACAAAACTTTCCTATGCCAATTTTGTAATAAATAGAAGCAAGGTAGACTCTAATACAAAAAATAAACTTCTATCCTTGCTGAAAAGTCAATACGAAGAAAGATTAAGGCTTTTGGCTGCAAATCAAAAGATCTTTGATTTTCAATCTTCTTTGCTAATAACTATTAGTGCAAATAAATAAAAAAGTGTATTCGGTATTTAATTTAAATCACTTTGCAAATTAAATCCGCTAAAGCAGAACTTAGCGGATTTTTAATTTTCAATATTAGTTGACAAGATATATATAATATGTTATACTTGATCTATCTTTGTTGGAGAGTTATGAATAACATAATTGAAATAAAAAATCTAATAAAATATTTTGGAGATGTACATGCTGTCGACGATATCTCTTTTTCTGTACAAGAGGGTGAACTCTTTGCTTTTTTAGGTTTAAATGGTGCTGGTAAAAGTACAACTATCAATGTTTTAGTTGGAGTAGAGAAAAGAGATAGTGGAGATTGTTTAGTAAATGGTATATCGATAGATAATATATCAAAAATTTTACCAACTATTGGAATAGTTTTTCAATTTTCAATGCTGGATAATAAACTTACTGTATATGATAATATACGATATAGGGCGATGTTATATGGCTTAAATAAGGACGAGTTTAAAGAAAACTTGAATTTTTTAATAGAAAAAATGGATCTTAAAGATATACTGAAAAAACAATTAGGTAAATTGAGTGGCGGACAAAAGCGAAAGGTAGATATAGTTCGCGCATTGATACATAACCCTAAAATTTTAATTTTAGACGAGCCAACAACGGGACTAGATCCTAGAACAAGAAAGACTGTATGGAATTTAATAAACGAGTTAAGGTCGACAAAGGGACTTACCGTTTTATTAACTACTCATTATATGGAAGAAGCAAGTATCGCCGATAATGTTGTTATAATAGATAGTGGCAAAATTGTTGCTGAAGGCTCTCCGATAACATTAAAAAACAAATTTGCAAATGATTATCTAAAGATATATAAATATGATAAAAGTCTTGAAGAAATTGTAAAAAATATTGACATTCCATTTAAAATTAATAAAGAATACCTAGAAATAAAATTCAAATCTACACAAGATGCAAAGAATTTTTTAGTCAAGTATAATGCTCTTATTCAAGATCTAGAGATTGTCAAAGGATCAATGGATGATGTCTTCTTGGCTGTTACTGGAAAAAATTTAAAGGAGAATATATGAATTTCAAGTTAGAGCTAAAAAAGCTCAGATATTTAACTTCAAGAAATGTTAAGATATACTTTAAAGATAAAATGACATTTTTTGTTTCTCTAATTACACCGATAATTCTGCTTTTACTTTTTATTCTTTTTTTAAAATCAACTTATGAAGATAATATTTTTAATATACTTGCAGACTATGAAGTGGATAAGAAGATCATTGATGCTTTTACTGGGGGTTGGCTTTTTTCTTCTATACTCTCTGTATCCTGTATAACCGTTGCATTCTGCTCTGGTATGATGGTAATAGATAAGATTAATAGAACCAATATAGATTTTATGGTTACGCCTATAAAAAAATCGACCCTTAAAATCAGTTATGTATTATCTAATTTATTTTCAACCTTAATTGTATGTTTTGTTTTGCTTATCATCGGTCTTATATATCTTGCAATTGTAGGTTTTTATATTTCTTTTGTAGACATTTTATTGATCATATTTAGTATTATAATTACTTCACTTTTTGGTACACTGCTTGCAAATATCATTTGGTATTTTACTCATTCGCAAGGGGTGTTGAGTGGAGTATGTACACTTGTATCTGCATTGTATGGTTTTATATGTGGGGCATATATGCCTATTAGTTCTATGGGAACAGGAATGCAAAGCTTTGTTTCTTTTTTGCCAGGGACCTATGCTACAGTTTTATTTAGGCACAGTTTTTTAAATGGTTCGTTAAAAGAAATGAGCAAATCAATTCCAGCAGAAATTGTCGATGGTATTGCTTCAGGGTTTGATGTTAAGATGTCTTTTTTTGGCAATGATGTTTCTTTACTAGCACTAATTTTAGTAATAACCTTATCAACAATTTTGCTTCTAGGCATATATCTCTTGCTTTCAAATGTAAAGTTGAGGAAAAGAATACGTGTGAAAAATAAAAATAAATAAAAGGAGTTTGAATATTATGAGTGATGTTGCAGTTTTTGTTGATGGCATTAAATTTAATTTTAGGGTAAGTGCACTTATTGAAAACAAAGGGCGATATCTTCTCGAAAAGAGCATAAAAACTGATTTTTTAAATATGCCAGGTGGAAGGGTCCATGCAGGTGAAAGTACACTTGATGCCATTAAGAGAGAACTAGAGGAAGAATTAAAACTTGAAAATGTTGCACCTAAACTAATAAAGATTTCAGAGCAATTTTTTGTTTTTGATAATACAAAGTATCATGAGTTAAATTTTGTTTACTATGTTAAATTAAAAAACAACAATCCTCTTGCACAAAGTGACAATATACAAAATTATGACAACCAAACTCAAACAATGGTTTGGATAAAAAGAAAGGATCTTAATAAATACAAAATATTGCCTGAATTTATATATACTATTAAAAAATCTAGAAAAATCTCTCATCTTGTTAAAAAAGAGATAGAAAAATAAATATTAGTATTGACAAAGGCTAAAATGTTTTTGCGAAGTCTTAAAGATTTCGCTTTTTTCTTTTAAATATATTGAATATATGATAAACTAAATTTAAGGAGAAAGCATGATTGGTGAATTTAAGGTTATCACGCTGTGTGGAAGTGCCAGGTTTAAAGATGAATTTAGAAAGCAAGAACAGATTTTGTCACTCGAAGGATATATGGTTTTATCGCCTATATTTTTTGATGAAGAAATACAAACTAAACTTGAACGAACGAAACTAGAAATGCTTAAACTTATGCACTATAGAAGAATAGATTTGTCTGATGAAATCTTAGTTATAAACAAAAACGGCTATATAGGCGAAAGCACAAAAAAAGAAATTGATTATGCGCGTAATCATAGTAAAATTGTAAATTTTATAGAAAATTAGGAAAAAATTTATAAAAATTTTGTATTTTTTATATTTTTATGGTTTTATTGCTGGCATTTTGTATATAAAATGAGTGCAATATGAGATTTTATTATTTAAATATAGATAAGCGTAACAAAGTGTAGATATTTTAGTGAAAAATTGCTTTCTTTTTAATATTCCCTTTGTTAAAATAAAAAATGTAAAAAGGGGGAAGAAAAAAATGAATAATATATCAAGAAAACTAAAAGAAATAAGAGAAAAGAATAATTTAACTCAAAAAGCGTTTGCAAAGAAATTTTATGTTACAGAAAAGACAATCTCAAATTATGAGCATGAAAGAAGAAGTCCAGATCTATATTTTTTGACTAAGGTTTGTCAGGAATTTAATCTTCCATTTGATACATTTGTGGAAAGTGAAAGGAAACCTAGTTTATTTCAAGATCTAACTATAGTTGAGAAAAATGGCAAATATGGAGTATTTGATAAAAAGCAGTGCAAATATTTAGCACCTACCATTTATGATCATATCCTTTTATCTCAGTCTGGCTACCATATTGTTTGCAAATGCAAAAAGCCAATGACACTCACTGAATACGCAAAATTGGCAGATGAAACTAATGAGCAAATGAATACTTTAGGCACAACTATTAAAAATATTGATTATACAGCAATAGTCGATAATTCAAGCAACTTTACTGAAATTCCAAATTTGATTTTAGGTTTAAACAATGGATTTAGTCGAGAGAATAGATGTATTGCCTATAACAAATCAGATAAAAAGTTTTATTTGGTTGATGAAAAAGGGAATTTTAAAAGTAAAGGTTATGATGATTTAGACATTCTAAATTTTGAATTAGGGCAGATGTGCTACAAAGCAATGTCTATAAGTAGACTGCAAAAGAATTACACCATAATAGATAAAGATGACAATACATTGGATATAAAGCTTAAATTATCAAGCGACATGCGAAGAATATCTCTAGATGATAGTCAATACGAAAATGGCAATATATTTAATTATTTGAGAGAATATGGAATGTGTATCATTCGTTTGATAGATAATAGTTTCTTTAGCGATAAAATCAATTATCCTTACATAGTTGATGCTGTAAACGATTACTGCACAAATCATCCGCAGTACTATGTCGATTTTCCTGCTTTTATAAAATGGTTGGTTGAAAAATCAAAAATTTGTGATAAGGAGAAGAAGACTATAGAGAATAATATACCAGAAATCTCAATTGAAAACAACATTTATAAATTTACAAAAATTTTAGTAAAAGATGATATGGTAACCTTGCCTAAAATTTCTGAAAAAAATAGAATTGCTCGTCAATTTATAGAAAATATTATAGCCGAGTTTTACACAAGTTTAGGTTTTCAGATTGATAAAAAAACTCATTAAATCGGTATAAAAATTAATAGAAAATAACAAATTTAAATTAATTTATAGAATCGAAAAGATTAGAGATAAAAATCTTTAATCTTTTTTTATCCAATCTTACCAAAAAGAAGAATTTAAGAACAAAATGTAGATAAAATGAAAGCAAAATAAATTTTTCTAAAATAATCTATGTGATAAAATAAGATAAAGGAGAAATTTATGAACAAAGTAGCACAAACCCTTAGGGAATTACGAGTAGAAAGACATATGACACAAAGAGAGTTTGCTTCTTTGCTTGGAGTTAGTGAAAAGACAATCTCTAATTATGAGATAGCGAAAAGATCACCAGGCATTGAATTTTTGATTAGAGTTAGCAAAACATTCAATGTAACATTAGACTATTTAACTAGAGGAATAAAGTAATCAAAACAATAGGAATATAAAATAATACAATTGTATTAGGAGAAAGGATGAATAATATTGCACGGCGTTTAAAAGAAATAAGATTAAAAAATCATTTAACACAAGAAAAATTTGGAAAATTATTTTACATATCTGCAAAGACTGTTTCAAACTATGAAAACAATCAAAGAACTCCAGATATAGATTTTTTATTGAAGATATGTGATAAATTTAATATAACATTAGATTATTTTATGTTAAATAGTGCAAATGAAAATGAAATTGCAGAATAAATGAAAGATTGATAACAATAAAATGTGAATTAATAATAGTGAAAAATCATAGCAATTAAAAATAAAAGTTTTATGGTTAATTAATTTAATTTTGCTTCAGGGCATATATTACAAAAAATAATTTGCAAAAATAAGCAAATTTGTGTATCCTATTTTAATAGGAGTTATTTTATGAATATTTGGACTGAATTTGATGAAAAGAGAATTAAACCTGACGATTTCTATGCCTGTATTGAAATTCAACAGGGAGATAAGACAAAGTACGAATTAGATAAACAGACAGGTTTTCTTCTTATGGATAGAATTCTCTATACAAGTACGCATTATCCTATGAATTATGGTTTTATTCCACTTTCATATTGTCAAGATGGAGATCCACTTGATGTATTTGTGCTTTGCTCTCAGCCTCTTGAAAGGTTATGCCTTGTGAGATGTTATCCAATAGGCGTGATCACCATGACTGACGGACAAGCGCGAGATGAAAAGGTTATCGCAATTCCTTTTGGTGATCCACAATATAATTCTTATAAGGATATAGCAGAACTTCCAAAGCATATCTTTGATGAACTCATGCATTTCTTGTCTGTATATAAAGAACTTGAATATAAGACAGTCAATGTTGAAAAGTTAGGAGATAGCAATCGTGCAAAGGAGATAATTAAGGAAAGTTTAGATTATTTTAAAAGAGAATTTGTTAAATAACGGTATTTATTTTCACTCTTTCTTTAAAGTTAAAGGTCGATGTTAATTTCATCGTCTTTTATTTTACATGAACAAAGTGTAGATTTTTAATGTTAAAAAACATTTTAATATCGCGAGCGGTTTTGTTAAAATAAAAGTGTAATATTAGTTCGCACTGATATTAAAAAAGGGGAGAGTGAAATGAAGAAAAATGTAATATACAATAATCAAGATAAAAAATATTACTTGATTGATAAGAAAAAGAATATTGTTAGTGATGGCTATGACTTTATAACTGCTAAAGCTCCTACTATTTTCGATACAAAATTATATTTAGTAGGTGAAGGTAGAGGGGATGATAAAAATATCCAAATGATCAATCAGTTTGGCAAAAGAATGCCATTTAGAGCTGAAAAGAGCAAAGAATATTTTGGAATATTTCTTGCCGTAAAAGATGGAGTAGATCTTAATTGCGACTATTATAAATATAATCTCCAAGAAATATACAAAATGTTTGATAATGATGACGAAGATTATATCTTCAATCTTATCAAAGAGTTTGGTGGATGTATAGTACCGCTAATTCCAAGAGCTTTATTTACTTTTGCAGAAACATATATAGATATTTTAAGTGCGATCAATGAATATTCAATCAATCATGACAGTTATCATGACTTTGATAAATTACTTGATTTTTTGATTGAGAAAGCGGAAAATATAACTGTATCAAAATCAGAACAGGTCGCACAACTTCCTGCTTTAAATATAAAAAATAAACTTAAGAGAAGTCTTTTGACCAGAAAAATTAAAAAATTATATAAAATGCTAGATATTAAATTTGAAATTGACAGCGAAGAAGATGTTGCTGAGAATTCAAAAAAAAAGTCTGAAAAACTAGAGAATAATATAATTAGCAAAAATTTAAAGGACATTGCTAATTACAATATTGAAAGTGACTATCTTTTTGCTACTAAAAATGATGAAATTGTAAGTAAGATTGATGATCCAGAAACTACCATCCATTTTGCAGATCCATTCATGTCTGGTCAGTGTATGATTTATAATGAAGAAAAGTTTGTTAAAATAGAAAAGAAATCTAAGACTTTTACGGTTGATGATTACCTAGCAAATTTAACGCAGGTCCTTGTAAAGTCAAAAAATAAGCCATCTTTGATCTTAGCGAATCATATTGGAATTGATTTAAACGCTATCGTTGCGAATGACTATCAAGTTTATAGTGACAAAAATATTGATACTAAGTTGTTTTTAGATAATTCTATTCTTCTTTCAATTTCGCAAGATAAAGTGAATATAAAACAGTTTTTAAAGGATTTACTAGCTTCACGCGACAATTATCAAGCATGCAAGCCTGTATATGTATTTTTAGATAAAGTTGAAGATTTAAAGATAAAATCATTGCTATCCATTTTAACTCTATCACCATCACGAAAAATTCATGTAATATTGAAAGTAGATGATTTGTCTAAGATGAAAGAAGAATATGCAGATGATTTTGATTTTATATTCAATGCACATTGCACTAAAAAAATTGCTTGTTTTGAAAATCATTGCATTATGCTTGAGTTGAAAAGAGTTTCAAATGTGCAAAAGATATATTTTGTAGATGAAGCAAAAAATTTTTATTATAAGTAATAAATAAAAAAAGAGAAGGTTGTAATAAAAGCAACCTTCTTTTTTATCTATAAATTTACTTAGTCATTCAATTTCTTAACTGTAAGCATACAGCTTCCGTTTGCCTGTACTGTTGTTGTGCCAGAAGGTGCAACTGTCGTAGTAATAGCAAGATCGATTGAGTCGGAAGCAGATAATGTCACAATGCAAGAATTTGTAAAACTTGCATTCCAAGTACCACCACCTGTAGTAGTAACTTGAGAAGTGTTTTGGGTTACAGATTGTGGAATATTTGTAGTGTTAATTCTCGCTGCCACTTGATAGGTCTGTTCAGCAGTTCCAGTCAAGTCTACATTATAACCAACTTCATAATCTCCAGCCTCGTCTACAGTGAGAGCATTAGTTGCATTATTAGTATTTAGAAGTGGCATTGCAGTATTTAGTTCAAGAGCAACAAAGGTATTTGCCGTTGCAATAGTTGGAGTTTGAGTTGCATTGTTGTATAGACCGCCATACGCACCAAGACCCGCACCAGTAGC
>CALVML010000006.1 GCA_944345705.1 uncultured Clostridia bacterium
TATTAAAATAAAAAAATTAAAACTAAGTTTTCTAGGTTCAATTTAGTTTCTTTATGGTACACCTGCAAAAAACGAACTTATGTTTACATAAGTTCGTTTTTTGCTAGTTTCAAAAGTTTATACCCTTGCTTTTATATTTTTATTTCAAAAAAGGATATTTTTTGTTGCAATTAAATAAACTATTTAAAGGACAAGCATTTTTTGTTTTGCATACGATTTTACATTGTCTTTATAAAAGGAAGAACTATGCTCAATTATCTTTTGATCTTTATAATAAGTTTGCTCTTGTCAATTGTGATAGGGTTTGTGGTTTACAAATTATCAAAAAAATTCCATCTTTCGCAGACCATTTTGCACTATGTGGACAAGCACGCAGGTAAAAGTGGCACTCCAACAATGGGTGGCTTTACCTTTATAATAGCAAGTGCTATTGCAGTTCTTATCTTTTTAGGGGCGGACTTTACTTATTCACTTTTCCTTATTGCCATAATGCTTGCCTATTGTATCCTTGGTTTTCTTGACGACTTTATAAAGATAAAATTTCATAAAAATGAAGGGTTAAAGCCTTATCAAAAGATTATAGGTCAGGGAAGTATTGCCATCATTGTTGCAGTTTTTGTCTATCTCAATATCGGCTCGACACTCGACTTATTTGGACTCAAACTCAATCTCGGCTTTTTTATAATACCTTTTATTATCATTTTTTATCTTGCGGTTACAAATGCGGTCAATCTGCTTGATGGCCTTGATGGGCTTGCTAGTGGAGTAAGCGGAGCATATCTTCTCTTTTTTGGTGTGATTTTGGCTCTACTTGGCTACCAGAGTTATGCACTATTTTCCTTTGCGCTTGTCGGCGCACTGATAGGATTTATCCTTTTCAACTGCTTTCCTGCGAAAATCTTTATGGGGGATACCGGCTCTCTTGCGCTTGGCGGAATAATCGCAACGCTTGCGGTCTTCAGTGGGCTGGAACTGATCCTTGTTGTCATCGGCATAATGTATGTGCTTACTGCTCTTTCCGACATTTTACAGGTGGCATACTACAAAAAAACACATAAGCGAATATTTAAAATGGCACCGCTCCATCATCATTTTGAGCAAATTGGTGTGCATGAAAATCGAATTGTGGCAGTATATATAGTAATAACGATTGTTTGCGGAATGGGCGCACTAATCGGCTATCTATTTGTCACAGGGGTTGTATGAGATTTAAAGGTAAAAAGGTACTAGTATATGGAATGGGGATCAGTGGGCAGTCTGCTTGCAAACTCTTGCATAGTCAGGGCGCGTGCGTAAGTGTATATGATGATGAAAACAGGTTTTCAAATATATTTAATTTTGTTTTGGAGCCTTTGCTTGAAAAATTTGACCTAGTTGTCGTAAGTCCAGGTATAAAGGTCATTGGCAATCCTATCATAACGCACTTTTTGGTCACAGGCACTTTAGTTATCAGCGAACTTGATCTTGGCTATCTTTTTACCAAAGGGAAAATAATAGGCATTACAGGCACTAATGGCAAGACCACTGTGACTACACTTACAAACGAGATATTTAAAACGGCAGGGTATAAGAGTTTTGCTTGTGGAAATATCGGCTTGCCACTTTCAGCCGTGGCAATGAAGGGAGATAAAAACAGTATTTTCGTATGTGAAACAAGCAACTTTCAACTTGAACTTTCAAAGTATTATTCGCCCTCTTTAGCCGTGATTTTAAATTTAGCGCCAGACCACATAGATAGGCATGGAAATTACAGCGAGTATGTAAGGGTCAAAAGCAAGATTTTATCACACAAAAGAAATCAAAGAGTTGTGCTTAATTTTGATGATGAACTTGTGCGCACACTGATAATTAATAAAAAAGTGACATTTTTTTCAAAAAAAATCTTAAATAAAGGGGTTTTTATTAAAAATAATGCCATTTATCATAACAAAGTCAAAATTATTTCACTTTCTGATATTCCACTTTTTGGCGAAAAAAATATTGAAAATGTCATGGCAAGCGTAGCCATTGCGACTGCTTTTAAGATCAAACCGCAGATTATTAAAAAGGCAATCATGGCATTTAAAGCGCCTTCTCATAGACTTGAATATCTTGGTCAAGTAAATGGCGCAGATGTCTTTGACGACTCAAAAGCGACAAATATTTCTTCTGCTCTTAGTGCTATAAACTCACTTGGAGAAAATGGGCTGGTGGTGCTACTCGGCGGACAAAATAAAGACTGCAAGTTTGATGAAATCTTTAATAAGAAACTGAATTTTGAAGCGATTTTATGCTTTGGTCAAAGTGGAGCGGAAATCTATGAATGTGCAAAAAGTTATGGCTATAGTCCGCTTCTGTTTCCGACTATGAAATCGGCAAGTTATTATGCAAAGAACAATGCCGAAAGTGGACAAAAAATACTGCTTAGTCCTGCCTGCGCAAGTTTTGATGAGTTTGCATCCTATGCGGTGCGCGGTGAAGTTTTTAAGGAGATAATGTTTGGAACATTTGAAAAAATCGAAATGTCTTAAAGATACTATTTGGATATATGCTCTTGTTCTAGTGCTTGTCGGCTTTGGCGCACTTATGGTCTATAGTGCAAGTTTTTATAGTGCCGAGTATCATTATGGCAACCGCTATTTTTTCCTTTACAAACAGATTATGGGTATAGTCCTTGGCATTTTTGCCATGGTATTTTTTACATTTTTCGACTATCATCTCTTTAAAAAATATAAATGGTGGATTGTCCTTGCTTCTTTTATTCTGCTTGTGCTTGTCTTTGTACCAGGGCTTGGCATGGAAAGTTATGGTGCAAAGAGATGGGTGTCAATTTTGGGGATAAGTTTGCAACCTTCAGAGATTGCAAAATTTGCACTGGTTATCTTTACGGCCTCATATATGTCCGCGAGTCACGATAAGGTCAAGACTTTTAAAGGGCTTCTTCCTGTTCTGTGTGTGGGCGGAGCAATGTGCGTGCTTATCATGCTTGAGCCATCGATGAGCGTGACAATGTGCATTGCTTTCGTCACTCTTTTTATGCTAATAATTGGTGGAATGAGCAAAAAACACACTCTTATGTTTTGCATTCCTGCCTCTTGTGCCGTTCCACTCCTAATTGTGCTTGAGCCATATAGACTTAAAAGACTTTTGGCTTTCATCGATCCATGGGCATCTCCTCAGGGAGAAGGATTTCAACTTATTCAATCTCTCTATTCTCTAGGTGACGGCGGACTTTTCGGTGTCGGACTTTTTAATTCCAGACAAAAATATCTATTTCTTCCATTTGCCGAGTCAGATTTTATCCTTTCGATAATAGGTGAAGAAATAGGGTTTGTGGGTGTAACAATTCTTATTTTAATCTTTTTTATGCTGGTCTATAGATTGATTAAGATTGCGCTTGGTGCAAAAGATAGGCTTGGGGCACTTCTTGCAAGCGGTGTTGCCTTTATCATTGGCGTACAGACAATGTTAAACATAGCAGTTGTTACAGGTTCAATTCCGCCTACTGGACTTCCGCTTCCTTTCATTTCTAGTGGTGGCACTTCGGTTTCAGTATTTATGGCGGGCGTTGGGATATGTCTTAACATACTTAGACAAAGTCAAGGACAAGATTACAAAGTAATAAAGCCTTTTTCAAGCAAGCGATTAAAAAAGAGCTTAAAAAGCTCTGCAAAAAACAAAATTTAATCTGTTTGATTGACATTTTTAGAAAAGTATTGAATAATAAAAATTACATGATTTTAAAATTTAAATCTCAAAAAGTTTAAATTTATTCGCAAAATAAACCATAAATTTATATAAAAAGGATAAAAATGAAAGAAGTTGAAATCACTGTCAAAGTCAAAGATAGATTTGAAGATGCGATAAAGATAATAGAAAGTGAAGGATTTGTTAAAATAAGAGAAAGTCATATTAAAGATGTTTATCTATCGCAACATATAAAAGTGCTTAAAAATATAGAAAATGTGCTTAATAAAAGTGTACTTTTAAGATATCTTAAGACCGATGATAGAGAATATAAAAAAATCACATATAAGCATAAGGTATATGATAAGGATCAACTTATTGCAGAAGAAAAGATAAATTTAGCTTGTGAAGATTTAGACAAGGCTGAAAAACTTTTTAAAGCGCTTGGCTTTGAAAACTTAATAACAGTCGAATATGATTGTCCTGTATATGCTAAGGACGGTTTGGAACTCGCTTTTCAAAAGGTGAAAAATCTTGGGTTGTTGCTTGAAGTAGAAAGCAAATTAGATTTTACAAATGCAAATTATGATGACATTAAACAAGAAAAAGAGCGTCTTTTTAAGCAAATCTCACGACTCGGTTTAGATATAGGACTGCAAAGAGATATTAAAAAGGCAAAAGAATTGATTAAAAGAAAATATAATCTTATCTGATTTAAAATTACAACATATCATTTTTGCAAATTCATTCATATATTAATATATGGACGAATTTTTTATTGTTGGTGGAAACAAACTTTTTGGCAGTGTAAATATTGATGGCGCCAAAAATTCACTCCTTCCTATACTTGCTGGCTGTATCTTAGTTGACGATGAAGTTTTATTAAAATCTGTGCCAAGGTATAGTGATGTACTTGCCATGATTGAGATTTTAAGACATCTTGGCGCCAAAGTTGAGTGGCAGGGGCAAGATTTATACATAAATTGCAAAAATATTTCGGCTTGTGATGTACCCCATGAACTTGCTTGCAAAGTGCGTTCATCTATTTTTACGCTTGGTCCCATTACTGCAAGAACTGGAAAAGCAAAGGTGTCATATCCTGGTGGTTGCGATATAGGATTGCGTCCGATTGATTTGCATTTAGCCGGACTTAAGCAATTAGGTTGTAAGGTAATAGAAAAAAATGGATACATTTATGTAGATGGGCAGAAATTGCAGGCGCGAGATTATATGCTTCCCTTTGCAAGTGTCGGTGCGAGCGAAAATATCATGATGCTTGCCTCCTGTGCGAAGGGACAGACGCGCATTTTTAATCCTGCACGCGAGCCTGAGATTTGCGATCTTGAAAGATTTTTAAATGGGTGTGGAGCAAAAATTTCAGGTGCTGGCTCAAATGTCATTATGGTTGAAGGAGTAAAGAAACTTCACGGCTGTGAATTTTCTGTCATGCCTGATAGAATTGAGGCTGGCACATTTATGATTGCTTGTGCTATGTGCGAGGGTGAGGTCGAACTTAAAAATGCCATTGCAAAGGACAATGAAAGTCTTATTGCAAAACTGCAAAAAACTGCTTGCAAAATCTATAGTGATCGTGATAGAATAGTGGTGAAAAGCAAAGGAAGGCCGATAGCCTTTGGAGAAATTGAAACTGAAGTCTATCCAGGCTTTCCGACAGATCTTCAAGCGCAGATGTGCGCCCTTGCCTCTATTTGCGATGGTTATAGTTTGATCATTGAAAATCTGTTTGAGTCACGATTTAAGCATATTGGCGAACTGCTCAAGATGGGTGCAGATATTAAGATGAAAAACGGGGTATGTGTCGTGCATGGCAAAGAGAAGATCTATGGTGCAGAAGTCACTAGTACCGACCTGCGTGGTGGGGCTGGACTTGTACTATGCGGGCTTGTTGCTGAAGGATACACAACTGTTCGAAAAGTCGACTTAATAGATAGGGGATATTTTAAACTTGAAGAAAAGTTGCGCGCTCTAGGCGGAGATATTAAAAGGATAAAGTGTGAAAAAAAAGTGGATAATTGCTAGCGGTATAGTGGTTTTTATAGTAGGGCTTTTAGTACTACTTGCCTTTACCTTATTTTCACTTAGGTCTATTAAAGTGGACTATAGGACAAGCACTTTGAATTTGACCGCCACCGAGCAAGAGATAATTGACAGTGCCGATTTTAAAATGAATACATCGGTTTTATTTCATGGCAAAAAGGGGTATATAAACAAAATAGAGAGTGCTTTTCCTTATATTAAGGTAGTAAATATCGAAACAGTCTTTCCTTCTCGTTTTGTAATCCATGTTGCCGAGCGTGAAGAAATTTACGCGCTTGAAGGTGAGAGCGGTTATCTAATCTGTGATGACGAATTTAAGATTTTAAAGATTGAAAACTCATTTCAAAATGATGCCATCTTGCTAAATGGGGTGTCTTTTAAAGGGGTTGAGAAGGAAGGAGAATTTTTAGAGGTTGAAAACTTTCCTTTAGTATATTCATATCTATATGAAAATGGTATTCGCGCGCAGGATGCTGTAGCACTTATAGATAAAATCACTTATGGCACGAAATTTGACAGTGTACTCGGTGAAGAATTGCCATATTTTAGTCTGTCGATGGCAAACGGACAAACCTACACTATATTAAATTGTGAGTATGGCATTCAGAGTAAGACGCGTCTTTTTGTAGCGGTTTATGGTCAAATTTTTGACTACATTGGACAAATTATCACTCTCTACGATGAAAACAATGAGGCATATCAAGTTACGCTAACCTATGATAATCTTAAAAATGCTGAAATTTTAATCAATAACTATTATGACTATAAGGCTCATGATGAAAATGACTGTTATTTTTATATAATTCCTAGTGAAATATGATAAGTAGTTGACAAAACTTTATTTATGAGTTAAAATTTTATAGGATAATATATGAAAAATAGTGAATATGTTTTTGCAGTTGATATTGGCTCGTCAAAAATTCGCACAATGGTGGCGGGTAAAGGGCTTAATAACACCTTCAATATCAAGGGCTTCAAAGAAATTGAATATGATGGGTTTTATGAAGGGCGATTTTTAAATCAAGATAAGATTTCCCTTATTTTCGAGCAGATTATCGATGAGTTTGATATAAGAGTAGGCAGGGACATAGATAAGGTCTACATAAGTGTTCCTAGTGAGTTTTCATCAGTACATAAAACTGAAGTATCCATCAATTTTGGTGACAGACGAAAGGTTAAAAAACAGGATATCGACTCTCTTTATTATATGGCGAGTGAAAAAGGCAAGCGTGCTGACAGTGAGATAGTCAGCGTAAATGCAAACAGCTTTATCCTAGACGATGGTCGCACAACCCTTGATCCGATAGGTGAAAGTGCGGTATCTATAATTGCTAAATTATCAATCATATATGGCGACAAGAAGTTTATCGATCTTTTTAATGGCATAGTTGCTTCTCTTGGCTTTGAAGCAATAGAGTATATCTCATCGCCTTTATCGCAGTGCCTATTTTTGCTTCCTAGCGAAAAAAGAGAAGATCTTGCACTCCTTATTGATATTGGCGACCTTACATCATCTATCGCTTTTGTACAAGGCGATGGACTCTACGCGCTTTCAAGTTTTTCGCGCGGTGGCGGTTTTATTACAAATGACCTAAGTCAAGCCTTTGACCTATCTATGAGCGAAGCGGATAGACTTAAAAGACAAGTTGTGCTTTCGTTAAAAGGCAAGCCGACCGATACCTATGAGCTTTTACTTGATAATGGTCAAACTATCAAGATCAGCCAAAATGCTTGCAACGAAGTTGTAGGCTATAGAATTGACGAGATGGCAGAGGTTATCAGCAAGTGTATTAAGCTTAATACTAGGCAGTTTTCATCATATCTTCCTGTGATTTTGACAGGCTCAGGACTTTGTTTGCTTAAAGGCGGGCGAGATTATCTTGCTAAGTGCCTTGGCAGAAATATTGAATATGGCAAGCCTGATTTGCCTGGCAAAGAAAAGCCAGAACTTGCAAGTATACTATCGCTTGTAAATAGCGCACTTGATTAGTAAAGTGGCTACAAAAATCAATAAAAAGAAAAATTCGACAAAATTTTCACTCAATATATTGATTTTTTGTCTTATAGATGTTATACTACAAATGCATAAATATTCATTTTTATTGCTTGAAATGTGAATTTATACATTTTTTCAAAAATTTTTATAAATTTGATTGCAAATTTATTCAAAACATATTACAATATGTATGAAAAATATTCAAGGAGAACATTATGGACGATTTTAAAAGAACTTCTATTGCAAAAATTAAGGTTATCGGTGTTGGCGGTGGCGGAAACAACGCTGTCAATAGAATGATAGAAGCAGGCGTAAGCTCAGCTGAATTTGTTGCAGTAAACACTGATCAACAGACTTTGCTTGTAAGCAAGGCTGAAACAAGATTGCAGATTGGCGAGCGTTTGACTGGTGGTCTTGGCGCTGGTGCTAGACCAGAAGTTGGTCAAAAGGCTGCAGAAGAGAGTAAATCATCGATCACTGAAGTGCTAAAAGGTACAAACCTTGTATTTATCACTGCCGGCATGGGCGGTGGTACAGGTACAGGCGCCGCTCCAGTAATCGCACAGATTGCAAAGGAACTTGGAATTCTTACAATAGCAGTCATTACAAAGCCTTTCAATTTTGAAGGACAGCAGAGAGCAAAAAATGCTGAAGAAGGCGTTGAAAGACTTCGCAAATATGTAGATGCACTTGTTGTAATTCCAAATGAAAAATTGCTTGAAATCGTTCCTAAGAAAACTCCACTCAAAGAGTCATTTAGATTTGCTGATGATGTTTTAAGACAGGGCGTTCAAGGGATTAGCGATCTTATTGTATATCCTGGACTTATCAATCTTGACTTTGCCGATGTTACAACTATTATGAAAGATAAGGGACTCGCTCACATGGGTATTGGTTATGGCAAGGGTGATAATAAAGCACTTGATGCGGTAAAACAGGCGGTTGCAAGTCCACTACTTGAAACTACAATCGAAGGCGCAACAGGACTTTTGATCAATATCAAAGGTGGTAACGACCTTACTCAAGACGATTTAAGTGAAGCCGCTGCACTTGTAAGAGAAGTAGTTGACGACAGCTGTAACATAATTCTCGGTACAAGCATTGATGAGAATATGCATGACGAAGTTGAAATCACTTTGATTGCTACAGGCTTCCAAAATGGTGAAGAAAAGAAGGATGACGCGCGAAACAGCGAAATGGAAAACGCAAGATCTATAGGTAATATGGGACAAAGCCAGCCTTTCTCTGCAAGAAGCATGTTCTCAAATTATATGCAGAAGGAAAAGGAAGAGGAAAGTGCAAGACCTAATGTTCAGGTTAAAGAGTCTGACAACTTCTCATCTTCTAGAGTTGAAGTTAAATCATCTGATGTTCCACCATGGATTGAAAAGTTAAGAAGAAATAAGAAATAAGTAAAGATATCAGGAAAATCTCTAAACTAGATTTCCTGATTTTTTTGTATTCATTTATAAAAAATATCTAAAAATCAAAATGTACATTGAAAAATCAAAGAGAATGTGCTAAACTATTGATAAGGAGAAATAATATGGGAATTTTGAAAACTACTTGTGATGTTGCATATAAGATCTGCGATGGAATTTTCAGCGGACTTGGACTCGATAAGCCTATCAGTTTTTTAACTGACCTTTTTAAAACTTCTTTAACTTTTAAGGGTGGCATGTTTGATAAAAATAGAGGGAAAGGTGATGCTCTTGCAAGACAGTTGCATCGCGAAAGAATGGAAGCGGCAGCGGAAAGACAGGCTGCACTTGATGCAATGAGGCGCGATTTACAAGAACTTTAATAATAGTATCACAACTTATCATTCTTGAAAATTATAAAAACTTAATACATTTAGATTGTCTTTAAGTTGCTTTTTAGGCTATAAAGAATTATCGCTTAAAAAGAAATTAAACGACAATCTTTTTTTATCTTCAATTTTATAAATTTAAAAAGAAATTTAAAAAACTTATTCCCTATAAAAAGTAAATTTTGTGCAATTTTCGTCATGATTGTATAAAGCCAAAATTTTAAGGATATGTTACAATTTCTATGCAAGCGGAAGAGCGTTTCTAGGAAAATATTTAGGTCTTTAGATTAAAATTTTTCAAAAGGAGCTGGCATGGAAATCAATATAGAAATTTCATTTATAGTAAATTTTGCGCTTAATTTTTTTATATTGAAACTAGCGTCACTTTTCTTGCGAAAACAGCTTAAATTTGGCTTTATCTCGGCGTTTATCTCATCTATTATTGCACTTCTCTCGCCCTTAATAACGGCTGTTTATTTAAAAATCATCATAGCCCTTTTAACCTGTCTTTTCATGCTCTTTCTATCTTTTGAAAACAAGACTTTTAAGGAGTATTTAGTCTGTTTTCTTGTGATTGTCCTTGCAACATTTTTGTTCGGGGGCGGGTGTCTTGCGGTAGAGAGTTTTACAGGACAATTTCCGCTTTTTGTAGTTGCTATCATTGGTCTTACTATCTATATAATTGCAAGTTCAATATGTCGATATCAAAAGCGAAAGAATATAATCGCAAACTTTACTCATTCGGTGGTCTTCAAAGATGGCGGACTTGAGTTAAAAGAAAAAGCCTTTTTAGATAGTGGCAATATGCTCTACGATAGTGTGACTAAAAAGCCGATAATACTTGTGACCTATGATGTGTTTTCACAGTTTTATAAGGATATATCTTTCATAAAAGCATGGACTAAGCAGACTGAGGGTTTTGATATCAAGAATGGTCACTATATAAACATCAATGGTGTTGGCAAGGGTAGTCGCATGCTTGTTTTTATGATCGATGAAGTGATAGTAGATAAAGATAAGAAATTCAAAAATGTTATGCTGGGACTTTCTTTTGCAGGCTTTGATAAAAGTTTTGGCGCGAAGGTGCTTTTGCACAGTGAACTTGTTTAAGGAGAGAATTTATGAATAAATTGATTTTTAAGTTGCGACTATTTTTATTTAACCTTTTTCACAGAAAAAATTTGCTTGATGTAAAGAATATTGTATGCTATGTCTGTGGCAATGAAGAATTTTTGCCACCACTTGACAGCGATGAAGAAAATAGGCTCTTGATATTAAAGGATAATGGCGATTTAAGTGCAACCGAAAAACTTATAGAGCATAATTTGCGTCTTGTTGCATATATTGCAAAGAAGTTTGAAAACAGTGGTATAGAGTCAGAAGATTTGATTTCAACTGGCGCAATAGGACTTATAAAAGCAGTCAAGACCTTCAAAGTGGACAAGAATATTAGGCTTGCCACTTATGCTTCACGCTGTATTGAAAATGAAATCTTGATGCAGATAAGAAAGACGGTAAAGATTAAAAATGATGTAAGTCTTGACAAACCGCTTTGTGATGATGGAGAGGGCAACCAACTTGTTCTATCAGATATCATACCAGCAGAAGAAGATGTTGAAACACAAGCGGTAGATAACCCTGCTGAAAAACAACTAATTGGACAACTTATAAATAAACTGAATGCTAGAGAGCGAGAGATCATGGTACTTAGATATGGGCTTCTTGGTCATGAAGAATTGACACAGCGAGAGGTGGCAGTAAAACTTGGAATAAGTCAAAGCTATATATCTCGTCTTGAAAAGAGAATCTTGCATGATATGAGAATAGAATTGCAAAAGCAATTGACGGTTTAAGTTATTAATTTAAAGAAGATTTATTAAAATAAATTTTAAAAAACATTCAATCTAATGCACTTAAAAAATACAAAATAAATATCAAATATAAGAAAATTAATAAAATTTAAGCAAAAAACATCAAATTTTCAATAAAAAACATAAAATTCTGCAAAATTGTTTTAAAAACCCGCGAGTTTTATATTTTTTTGTCGAACTTGTATAGAAAGGATCTGCTTTGCGAAAGATATACCATAAAGGTAGGTCTAAGGCAATGTCTTCCAAAGTTTGTATTTGTGGTGTTGATACTTCAATGCTTCCCAAGCTTAAAAACAGCGATATGGTTGAGCTTATGGAAAGAATAAAGAAGGGGGATCGCAAGGCAAGAGATTATTTTGTAGTTGCAAACCTAAGGCTTGTACTTTCTGTCGTGCATCGTTTTGGTGGGCGTGGAGATAAGGCTGACGATATGTTTCAAGTAGGGTGTGTTGGACTTATGAAGGCAATCGACAACTTTGACGAGAAATTAAATGTCAAGTTCTCAACTTATGCGGTGCCAATGATTATTGGCGAGATACGCAGATACCTTCGCGACAACAATTCGGTACGAGTTTCAAGATCCCTTCGAGATGTTGCCTACAAAGCCCTTCAAGCAAAGGAAGAACTTGCAAAGACAATGACGAGCGAACCGAGCATTGATGATATAGCGAGATTTACTCAGTTGCCAGCAAAGACCATCACATTCGCACTTGATGCAATAAGCGATACCGTTTCATTAAGCGAACCTGTCTATAATGACGGCACTGATACCATACAACTGCTTGACCAGATAGCCGACACAAAACACACTGATGAGAGTATGCATGAAAATATCTCGATAAAGGATGCAATAAAGTCATTATCATCGCGAGAGCGAGAAATACTTTTAATGCGCTATTATGTCGGCAAAACTCAAACTGAGGTCAGTCAAGAGATAGGCATAAGTCAAGCACAAGTGTCAAGGCTTGAAAAAAATGCCCTAAAAGTAGTTAAAGATTTTTTGGTATAATTTGTCATTTTTTGTAAAAATCTAGCATAGTTTAAAATGTGGAAGCTACATTTTTAGAATTAAGATGCAAAGAAGTTGTAAATATTCTTGATGGCAGAAGACTTGGCCATATTATAGATATGGTGTTCGAACTTGGCAGTGCAAGAGTACTAGGTTTTATCGTGCCCGGTGAAAAAACAGGTTGGAATATTTTTAAAAGTACAGACCAACTCTTTATTCCCTATGGCTGTGTAGTAAAGATTGGTGAAGATGCAATCCTTGTCGAACTTTCATCGCAAGGCGTGCCAACAAATCCTTATATACTTTCTCAGAATAATAAAAAAACATGATTTCAAATCATAAAAAATAGCTCAAAAAACAAAAAAATCACGAAAATTTCGCTTTTTTAGCCTTTTTTTCGTGATTTTTCATTAATTTTTTAATTTTCTTGCATGTTATTTATAAAATCTTTAAGTGAAGCAAAGTCTAAATTTTTAACAGCACTTGCATATCGCACATAGGCAACAAGGTCAATCTTTTTGATCTGCGCTAAGGCAAAATCTGCAAGTTCCTGTGATGAAAGCTGTTCGATAAACCTGTTTTGAATATTTTTTTCCATGGTATGAATAAGCTTTTCAATATCTTCATCGCTTAATCCGCGTTTATGGAATGCCCACTTGACACTTTTGAAAAGTTTGTCAAAGCTGTAAGATTGTTTTGAGCCATCCTTTTTTATTATCAAAAATGGAATTATATCTGCCTTTTCGTAGGTAGTAAATCTTCTTCCGCAAGAAAGACATTCTCGTCTTCTTCTTATTACATCATCTCCGGCTCTTGAATCAAGCACCTTGCTTTCGTTATGTCCGCAATATATACATTTCATAGCAATCTCCTTGACTATATGATAACATAATTTTTTATATTTTTCAATCGATTTTTGAATTAAATAGACAAATTTTGTCATATTGAGTAAAAAATCAAATAAATTATCTTATGGACAAACTCTCAAAGATAAAAATGAATAAAAGTTACCTTTTAAATGGTTTTACAAATTCTCTTCCTTTGAAACTCAAAAGAAGACTTTTAGATCTTGGTTTTACGCGGGGAGAAAAGGTTGTATTTTGCAATAAATCGCTTTTAGGCAAGACATACCTTGTGCAAATCCGTGGGGTTATGCTTTCACTGCGCGATCAAATTGTAAAAGGGCTAATTTTAGAATAATCTTTCAAACTTTGCTTTTTGATTAAGATTTAAAAATTTAAGGTGGTTTTATGATTGATGTAATACTTGTTGGCAATCCAAATACAGGCAAGACCACTCTCTACAATACATTGACTGGTAAAAATGAACATGTGGGCAATTGGCATGGTGTAACCGTTGAAGAAAAATTTACCACATATTCTTATCAAAATCATCAAATTCGTGTTGTAGACTTGCCCGGCATTTATCATACAACGCCGCTTAGTTTTGAGGAGAAGGTTGCCACTGACTATATCTATAACAATCGAGATAAATTAATTGTAAACATCTGTGATGCCAGTAACTTGACTCGAAATCTATATCTTACTTTAGGACTTTTGGAACTTGGCACAAATGTTATTCTTTTTGTTAATCAGATTGATAAAAAGCCTATTCGCAAAGTTGATTATGCAAAACTTGAAAATCTTTTAGGCATAAAGATCATCTATGGCAATGCTTCACACAAGAAAGAAGTGCAAAGACTCAATCAAGCGATAGTTAACTTCCAAGTTTGTGACAATGTGAAATATAGGTTGCCATATATCAAAAATATCGATTTTTCGCCATTAAAAACGTTAAAAAATGCAGAAAAACTGTCAATTTTCCAAAAAATTAAGCTACTTGAAGATGATGAGATGGTTAAGTCAAATCTAAATATCCAAGAAAATTTTGACCAAGTAGAGCAGATTGCTCAGGTTAAATATAAATATATTGACGAGATAATTGGCAAATGTTGCGATAGACAATTGCGTGTCTATGGCAAGAGTAAATTAGATAAAATCTTACTTAATAGATATCTTGCGCTTCCAATATTTTTGCTTTTACTATGCATAGTGTTTTATTTGACATTCTTTTCGCTAGGCAAATTTTTGAGTGATGGGCTTGGGTTTATCTTTGATAAGATTTTATTTTCGCCGTTATCAAATTTGGTCGTTAGTAAGTTTGGGGCGGAGAGTGCCTTTACTTCACTTGTGCAAGAGGCTTTAATTGGCGGAGTTGGAAGTGTGCTTTCATTCTTGCCACAAGTTGCGCTACTATTTTTCTTTTTATCAATTCTTGAAGATAGCGGATATCTTGCGCGAATAGCCTTTACATTTGATGATATCTTGTCGAAAGTTGGGCTTTCTGGAAAAAGTGTGTATACACTCTTGATGGGCTTTGGTTGTTCTACATCGGCGGTGATGACCGCGCGCAATATGGAAGACAAAAACTCCAAGATTAAGACTGGTTTGCTTACTCCATATATGAGTTGTTCGGCAAAATTCCCGATCTATACGGTGCTTGGTGGTGCTTTCTTTGGCGCAAACAATATCATTGTTATTCTTGGTCTATATATTCTCGGTGTGGTGATCGCTGTACTTTTGTCATATATCTTTGAAAAGACTTCACTTAAAAGTAAACAGCAATCTTTCATCTTGGAATTTCCGCCATATCGTGCTATGAACTTAAAAAGAGTTTTTAAACTACTATGGCAGAATATAAAGTCATTTATTACAAGAATTGCATCGATAATTGTTGCCATGAACATAGTTCTGTGGTTTTTGTCGCATTTCACAGCAAAATTGGAATTCATATCCTCTCAAAGCAGTTCAATTAGTCTTTTGCAGACATTTGGAATGATTTTAAGTCCTATTTTCGCTCCGCTTGGCTTCGGGAGTTGGGGAGCAGTCAGTGCATTGCTGGCTGGACTTGTGGCAAAAGAAGTCATTGTTTCGTCAATTGCAATGTTTAACGGTGTAGAGAGTGCAAATTTATCAGCTCTTCAGTCAAGCCTTCTAATCTCTACTTCGGCAGTCCATTTCTTAAGTCCTGCAAGCGCACTTTCATTTTTGGTTTTCTGTCTTCTATATTTTCCATGCGTGGCAACCTTTTCGGTACTATTAAGAGAAATCGGTTTTAAATGGACTTTGATAGGCTCTTGCATAGAATTTATGGTTGCATATTTATCTGCTTTTGTCATTTATACCTTGGCAAGATCTATAGAATATTTTGGAATGGCTCAGGTCTTGTCTATTTTGTTTGTTGCTATTTTGATTATAGTCAGCCTATTGTTCTTGCGAAGAAGATTAAAGAAAAAGGCTTGTCCTTATTCAGATCATTGCGGAAAATGTAAAAGGTGATTTTAAGGCAAGGTTGAATTTTGGGGAATTTTTGGGTAATGTGAATATCTTAGGGCAATAGTCATATCCTAGGGCAATCGGAAGCAAAATTTTTTAAAGTTTTAAAAAATTTTCGAAAACATAGTTTTCGGGTGTGCTTTAAAGCACACGCTTCCGATTGCAGTATTCAAAGCCAAACTTTGATCCAAAGAATAAGGCGATTTCTGTTTTTAAGTTTTTCCATAAAGAGATAGGGTATTGTAGATTTTCATATTTATATTTAAGAAAATAAAATATTCCTAAAAATTTTTGATTATTTATAAAAAAATATGTCAAATCTATCACAAATCAAAGAAAATATGAATAATATAGACTATGGAAAAAGAAAAGGATCAACAAAAAGAAAACGGCAAATTTAAGATAATTTGTATAAAAGCACCAAAGTGGCTTAGTTTTTTGCTTAGAAAATTCGCTTCAAAAAAGGAAGAAAAAATCGAGGCTTAAGTCTACTTGTACATAACTTAATCTATTTTAAATGTATAAATTATAGCATATTTAATGTAATGATTTTGTAATAGTTATTATTTTTTCTATAAAATGCTATTCATTTTGCATATATGATTGATTTAATCATATATTTTTTATTTTTAAACATAATATTTTTAAATAATAAATTATTTAAAACCCTGTGATCATTTGACATGCGGGAAGGGAATTTGGTATAATAAAAATACAGATTGACATTAGTATGGCTAATAAAAGGAGAATATGTTTGAGTAAAAAGTATTTTTTTACAATGATAATTTTACTTATCCTGTCATTATTTTCAGGTATTCTTTTATTAGAGTTTTCTACCCCTACAGAAACAAATATTTCAAACTCGCCAAATGAAAGTAATAATGAAATTACAAATGCAGCAGATATTACAATTTCTATTTACATAGACGATATTTATGGAGCTACAAGTGGTAGTGCCGGTAGCGTACATGGAACTGTGAGAACAGAAAGTGAGGACGGTACATCAAGAAGTTATTCTTCTTTTACCCAAAGGCTATCAAGATCTAATAATACATTGTCAATAGCAGTAACACGGACATCTTACTGGTGGCGTTCATTTGAAATAACCTCCTATAGTTCAGTTGTAGCAACACCAGCAGCGGATGTTAATGAAGAAAATTCTGTTGTCGTTGGCACGAATGGCGGAGGCGGGTCATATGTAGTAACTGGCTTAAATGGATTATATTTAAGATATAATTCAGGTTACTATACTCGTAATGGTACATTCACTATGGATTTTTATTTGGAGATAGTATGCCCTTTAGATCATCAAGGAGGAAGCAGTAGTACAAGCAGAGTTACGTACAACACATATAATCAAAAGGCTACCTCAGTTTCTAAGCCCACAAGGACGGGCTATACCTTCAAAGGATATTATACAGGAGCAAATGGAGGTGGAAGCCAGGTTATAGATGAAAATTTAAATTGGAGATGGGACAGATCTGTTTGTTATGCCACGACACTTTACGCTAGGTGGGAGCCTAAAACATATCGCGTAGACACTAATATCTTAAGTCCTAGCGATGTTCAGGACTATAATAGTGGTACAATGGCTCAAAGTTATGATGGACAAACAAAAACAGGATTGACAGATCAAGCATTTAGCGATATAAAAGCCGATACAACATTGACAATATCAAACATAGTGCCAGCGGCAGGGATGCATGTAAGTTCAATAACCGTAAATAAGGGTACAGTTTCAACTACTACCTCTAATGGATTGATAACGGGCTGTACTTATACACTAAATCCAGGTATATTGGGTGATCCTGCAGGTAGTAGCAGTTGGGATGTTATAATATCAATAAACATGGATTGGAACGAATACAAAATTGATATAAACTTTTATAAACTAGATGGTACTACACAACAAGGTGGAACATTTGATTTATATAAGAAATTGCCAGGTGGAAGCGAAACTCTTGTTGCAAGTGAAATATCAAACGAAGTTACAGGGCAAGAATTACTACAATACGAAGGTCAATTCATATTAAAAAATTTTAAGGCAATAGAAAAAGGGGCATATGTAAATTTAAATATGAACAATGTATCGTTATCTACTCCAACTGGTGCAGGAACGATAGAGATAGTTGATAATACAATAGTTTACACAGCAAATCAAACTGGAGAGCCAAGTGGCGGTTGGGATAATGCGATATTGATTTATACATCAACAAATCAATTAATTGCAACATTAAAATATTTAAATGGAACATCGGATGAGACTGCATCAGCTGAGTATGTGTCTAGTGGCACAAAGCTTGGTTTGCCAGAACTGAGTCGAACTGGCTATGAATTCAAGGGCTGGAGTCTAACGCCTAATAATACAGGAGTATATTATGATTCTACTACTGATTGGAATGATATAACAGTTACCACCACCAACGGAAACGGAAGTTGCAAAGTATCGGATAAAAATGTTGGTAATATCGAGTTCACACTCTATGCGATATGGGAAGCGAATGAATACAAAATAAATTATAACTTAGCTGGTGGTAGTCATGACTCGTCACATCCAACAACAGCAACCTACCGCGATAAATATGATGAAGATAGTGGAGAAAATGATAATATAATAAATATTTCAAATCCTACAAAAAAAGGCTATACATTTACAGGTTGGACAATAAGCGGTGATGATTATGATAGTGATACAGCGATGTATGGTTTAGATACAAATAATGTAACAACTGGGTGGACTGACAAAGCTACAAAAGTCACTGCCGAATATTTTAAAAATCTTTCATCGACTAAAAATGGTACTATCACTCTTACAGCAAACTGGACAGCAAATACATATACAATAGCCTTTAATGGAAATGACAATACAGGCGGAAGTACTTCTTCAAAGAAAGCAACATATGATAGCTATGTAACACTTACTGCAAATGGATTTATAAGGGCTGGCTATGTATTTACAGGCTGGAATACAAAGTCGGATGGAACAGGAACTCCTTATTCAGACAAGGCAACTGTAAAGAATTTGACAATCAAGGACGGCGATACAGTCACTCTCTTTGCACAGTGGCAGTCAACGATTGCGAGTGGAATAACGGAAGTTTATGAAGATGCAGGAACATATTACATAAATACAGCCGATGATCTTGCAAAACTTATATATACAACAGAGAGCAAAGCTGTTGGAAATGGTTTTACATTTATTCAAACGGCGAACATTGATTTAAGTAATTTGACATATTTGCCTATTGGTAGATTAAATTCATTCTCAGCAACCTATGATGGACAAGGATATACAATAAGTGGACTTAGTTCGTACAATGGAACAGACGCAAATGACAACTATCTTGAAACAAACGGCGGACTATTTGCAAATGCAGGTGGAGCGAAAATTAAAAATGTAATAATAGAGAATGCCACCATCTATGGACAGAATGCAGGAATAATAGCAGGCATTGGCAATGAAGGTACAAAGATATCAAACTGTGTTGTAAGTGGTACTGTTAATGGAACAAATGCTGGCAGTATAATCGGCAATGGTAATGGAGCGAGTATTACAGCATGTCTTGCGAAAGGCGTAAACACAGCAAGTTTTGCTGGTGGCAGTGCAAATGTAGACAGTTGTATATATGAGCTTACAGATGGCACAAGAGGGGTAAGTGACAGCTTTAATGATTACAGCGCTTGGGTCTATCCATCTAATTTTGCCTATCCAATGCCAAAGGCGTTTATTTGGTATCCATATCCTGAACTTAGTGAAGATAGTTTGAATACTTGGCTTGGCAAATAATATAGTAGAGAGAAGATAAGATAAAAAAGATATTCAAAACAAAAAATCTTAACAACAAAAAAGACTTAACAACAAAAAAGACTTAACAACAAAAAATCTTAACAAAAAAAAAGACTTATGACAGCGTGAAATTTATTTTTAAATTTCAAGAAAAGGAAATGCTTTGGCATTCCTTTTGATGCCGAATAGGCATCTGTCATAAGTCTTTTTTGTTGCTAAGATTTGATTTATTCCTTAGATCTTTCCATTTATCTAACTTATCGAAATGTAAATTGTAATGTGTTTATTTTAAACTCTATTTTATAGACTTCTTTCACTATCATAAACGGCTTGATCATCTTTTTCTAGCTTTTTCATAGTATCATAAAGCATTTTCTGATAAGAGTCTAGCGTTGGCAATAGTTTGTCAGAATGTCTATAGAAAAGTGATAACTGCTCTTGTGAGAGTAAACCTAAAAATACTCTTAAAACTTTTTCATATCTATATTCTCTTTCTTGATTGTCCATAATTATCTCCTGTAGTTTCATTATATGTACATATTAGTTATATTCCAAATTATGTAAAGATTAAACTTGTCGAAGTATATCGAAAAATGTCGTTTTTATAGTCAAATATAAAAAAATAAAAAATTTTAAAAAAAATGGCAAAAAGGGTTGACTAATTTGTAAAAAATGCATATACTATTGCTAGCACTTGAAATATGAGAGTGCTAAAAAAGTCGAAAATAGGGGTTGAAATGGGATTATCTGAGCGAAAGAAAAAGATTTTATGTATGGCGGTCGAGGAATATATCAAAGATTGTTCTCCTATAACTAGCGGTGGAATAAAAGACGCGACAAGCCTTGAATGCTCAACAGCCACACTTCGAAGCGAACTTAATGCGCTTGAAGCTATGGGATATTTAAGACAGTTGCATACATCGGGCGGGAGAATTCCTACTGCACAAGGATATAGGTTCTATGTAGAAAATCTGCTCTCAAACGCTAGCTTTACAGAGAGTGAAATTGATAAAGTAGGGCAGATAATAGATTCTAAGACTAATTCGCTAAGCGAGATAGTCAGCGGTATTGCTAAGGCGCTTAGTCAAGCGACAAATTATCCAACCGTTGTCATGGTTGATGGGCTTGAAAATCTCATTTTGACTGAATTTAAAATCATACCGCTTCTTGAGGATAAACTCATGGTGCTAATTGGCACTGTTGCAGGATATCTCACTCAAAATATAGAGGTGAAAGCAACGAGCGAAGATTGTGAAAATGCATCGATTTATCTCACAAATCACTTTAAAGGTGAAACAATTGGAACGATGATCGACAATATTGAGCAGTTTGAAGATGGTATGCACAGTGAAATTGACGCATTTAGCGAAGTTGTCAAGACACTCATTGCGGGACTTAAAAAGTTAAACAGCCAAAAGCAATTTAATGTAAGGCGAGAAGGTAGTGCAAAGCTTCTTGAAAACAAAGACGGCATAGAAGATGCAAAAAATGTATTAGGCGTGCTTGAGGACGAAGATAAATTGTCGGACATAATGCAGATCAAGGGGGAAGGCACGATTGAAGTCACTGTGGCTGACGAAGATGATGCCAAGTGCTCGGTTGTGAAAGCGCCTATCAAAGTTGGTGGACGACAACTTGCCTCGATTGGTGTTATTGGGCCTCAAAGAATGGACTATGCTGGAATTGCAAGTGCGCTTAAGGTGCTGGTTGACAACTTAAACGACTTAAAAGGAGAATAGATGAGAGGAAAACATAGAGAGCGTGAAGAAAATCTTAGCGAGAGCGAAGAGGTAAAAAATCAAGACGTTTCAAACGAAGAAATGAAAGAAGAAGATAATCAAACATGCAAATGCGATGAAGGTTGCTCTTGCACAGATGACTGCAAGTGCGGCGAAGATTGCGATTGTCACAAAGGTGATAACAAGGATTGCGGACATTGCCATTGTCATGATAGCTTACAAAACGATCAATGTGATTGTTGCGAGGAAAACCACGAAGAAGAATCTAGCAAAAAAGATTTGGCGAGCGAATATTTAAACATGGCAAGACAAATTCAGGCAGATTTTGAAAACTTTAGGCGTCACGCAATTGATGATATAAAGAAATCGCGAATAGAAGGTCAGGAGTCGGTAATAGAGGTTTTCTTGCCTTGTCTTGATACTTTTAAGGAAGCGAAGAAAAGCATAAACGATGAAAATGTGCTTAAAGGTGTGCAGATGATTGAAGATAAAATTCAAGATGCACTTAAATCACTTGGTGTGGAAAAGATTGCCTCAGTTGGCGAAAAATTTAATCCGCATCTGCACCATGTAATTGCTGTTATGAAAGACAGCGAAAAGGACAACGATATCATACTTGATGAATATCAAGCGGGATATAAATTTAATGACAAAGTTATAAGATATGCTATGGTCTTAGTCAATAAAAAGGAGGATTAATAATATGGGAAAAATTATTGGAATAGACTTAGGTACAACAAATTCTTGTGTTGCTGTAATGGAAGGCGGAAAGCCTACTGTTATTGCAAATGCTGAAGGGGATAGAACAACTCCTTCGGTTGTCGCTTATACTAAAGAAGGCGAAAGACTTGTCGGCAAGGTTGCTAAAAGACAGGCAATTGTAAATGCCGAAAACACTGTACAATCTATCAAAAGAGAGATGGGTACAAACTACAAAGTTACATTGAATGGCAAGGAATACACTCCACAAGAGATTTCTGCCATGATCTTGTCAAAACTTAAGGCAGATGCTGAGAGCTATCTTGGCGGAGCAGTAACTCAAGCAGTTATTACAGTTCCTGCTTACTTTAATGACTCACAGCGTCAAGCTACAAAAGATGCAGGTAAAATTGCAGGACTTGAAGTACTTCGTATTATCAACGAACCAACTGCTGCCGCTCTTGCTTACGGACTTGACAAGGGTGAAAACTCAAATCAAAAGATACTCGTATATGACCTTGGTGGCGGTACTTTCGATGTATCTATACTTGAGATTGGTGACGGCGTATTTGAAGTTCTTTCAACAAATGGTAACACTCGCCTTGGTGGAGATGACTTCGATAATAGAATTATCGACCTTCTTGTTGAAGAGTTTAAAAAGACAAACGGTATAGACCTTACAAGTGACAAACTTGCTATGCAAAGACTTAAGGAAGCGGCAGAAAAGGCTAAAATCGACCTTTCAGCTACTCCAAAAACAACAATCTCACTTCCATTTATTTCAGCTGATGCAACAGGCCCTAAACATATGAAATATGAGCTTACTCGTGCAAAATTTGACTCAATTACAGAAGATCTTGTAAAAGAAACAATCGACTGCACTGTGAGAGCACTACAAGACGCCAAACTTGACAAAAATCAAATTGACAAAGTTGTTCTCGTTGGTGGTTCAACAAGAATTCCAGCAGTTCAGGAAGCTGTTAAATCATTTACTGGTAAAGAGCCTTACAAGGGCATCAACCCTGACGAATGTGTGGCTGTCGGTGCTGCAATACAGGCTGGCGTTCTTGGCGGAGAAGTTAAAGATGTCCTTCTTCTTGATGTTACTCCACTTTCACTTGGAATTGAAACACTTGGCGGAGTATTTACAAAACTTATCGAGAGAAATACAACTATCCCTACAAGAAAATCACAGATCTTCTCAACTGCTGTAGACAATCAGCCAGGAGTTGATATCCATGTTCTTCAAGGTGAAAGAGAGTTCGCAAATCAAAACAAGACTCTTGGAAGATTCCAACTTTCAGATATTCCACCAGCACCAAGAGGCGTTCCTCAAATCGAAGTTACATTCGATATTGATGCTAACGGTATCGTTAAAGTATCTGCAAAAGACCTTGGCACAAACAAGGAGCAGAATATAACAATCACTGCTTCATCAAACCTTAAGGAAGAAGATATCGAAAAGGCAATCAAAGAGGCAGAAGCTCACGCTGAAGAAGATAAGAAGAGAAAGGAACTGGTAGAAACTAAAAACCAGGCTGACAACTTAGTTTACGGTCTTGAAAAGATGCTTAAAGAAAATGGCGACAAACTCGAAGAGGCTGATAAGAAGAAGCTTGAAGAAGCAATCGAAAAAGCTAAGAAAGACTTTGAGAGTGAAGATATCGAAGTTGTTAAGAAGGCTATTGACGAACTTACAAATGTTTCAAATGGTATTGTTTCTAAGATGTACAGTTCGGCAAACCCTAACGGAAATGCTGGTGCAAATGGTGATGCAGGCGCAAGTGATGGATCAAACGGCGACAATGGCTCAGATCCAGAAGTAGTTGTTGACGATGACAATAAGTAATATGAAATACCTATTGATAGTTGATGTCCAAAATGGATTTATTAATGACAAAAATAGTAAGATTGTTCCAAATATAGAAAAATTGGTAAAATCGCTAGATTTCGATGAGATAATCGTTACTAAATTTATTAATAAACCAGACAGTCAATATTTTAAGCAATTAAATTGGCATAAAATGACAAGTTCGCCGGATATAGATTTGGCATTCAATTTACAAGATCAAGCGAAGGTGACAATTGTAGAAAAAACATCTTATTCGCTTCCACAAAATATTGTAAATTCTCTTTTTGATGAAGATGCCGAGATCTATATCTGCGGACTTGATTATTATGCTTGCGTGCTTGCGATAGGTTTTCAGTTATTTGATTTAGGATATAGCGTCAAATTTTTGATGAATGCTATCTCAACCGCAAACTCAGAGCCAATGCCAATTGAATATTTTGAGAAGATTATTAACAGAAATTTTGGCAAAGAAAGCATAATAAAATAGATAAAAATTCATATACTTAAAATTTTAAGGAAAAATTATGGCAAATAAAGATTATTATTCAATTCTTGGGGTTGATAAAAACGCAAGTGATGATGAGATCAAATCGGCTTATCGCAGGCTTGCAAAAAAATATCATCCAGATCTAAATAAAACTGAAGAAGCGGCGGCAAAGTTCAAGGAGATCAATGAAGCCTACCAGGTGCTTGGTGACAGTCAAAAGCGAGCAAGCTATGATCAGTTTGGCTCAGCTGATGGCAATCCATTCGGCGCAGGTGGAGGCGGTGGAGGCTTTGATGATTTCTTTGGTGGCTCTGGCGGATTTTCTGATATCTTTTCTGATATCTTCTCTGCTTTTGGCGGAAATGGAAGACGCACGCAGGTTAAAGAACGCGGTCAAGATATAAACACTCAAATCACACTTTCTTTTGAAGAAGCATGCTTTGGCTGTGAAAAAAATATCACGCTTTCTAAAATAACAAAGTGCGCTAAGTGCAACGGAACAGGTGCTAAAAATGGTAAAGAATTCTCTGTTTGTCCAGAGTGTAATGGTACAGGCAGAGTGCGCTACCAACAAAACACATTGTTTGGTACTACTATTCGAGAAGCAGGTTGTCCGAAATGTAACGCAACAGGAAAGATTATCAAAGAAAAATGTCCAGATTGCAACGGAAAAGGCTATGAAAAATCTAATAAGACGATCAAAGTCAAATTCCCAGCTGGTATCGACAATGGTCAAACTCTGCGTATGAAGGGCGAAGGCAATGCACCAGTGCGTGAAGGAATAAATGGAGATTTAAACATCAAAGTCAATGTCACGCCACATAAAATCTTGGTGAGAAAGGGTAATGACTTGTATATGGACTTGTATCTTCCTTTCACTACGACTTTGCTTGGTGGCAAGGTTGATATTCCTACTTTGGACGGCGTATATCAATTAAATATTCCAGAACTTACCGCATCTGGTACAGTTATGAGAATAAAAAATAAGGGCGTCAAAGTACTTAATCGAGATAGTTACGGAGATTTGCTGGTAACTATAAAAGCTGAAGTGCCAAAGAGTTTGGATAAATCTGCCAAAGCAAAACTCGAGGACCTTGCATCTTCAATAGGTGACAATTCCTATACAAAATACAATAATTATCTAAGAAAAATGAAATAAATTAAATAGATTAAATAAAGACCAAATAATGAAAAATGCTTCATATTTGGTCTTTTTTTAGTTAAAAATGAGCAAAATGTCAAATTTTTTTAGAAAAAACGCTAAAACATTTGACATTTTGCGGGGGGGGGGTATAATAGAGTTGTCAAAAAGAGATTTGACATTGAATTTTTTAAAAAGGAGGCGAAAGATGAAAGATTCAAATGTAAGAAGAAAATCGTTTTTGATTATCTGTAACATTTTACTCGCACTACTTTTACTTGTCACTACAGCTGTGACGATCACACTTGCCGTAAGCAAGTTTAGTATGAACATAGGAGGCAATATCTCATTTCAGTCAACAGATGTACAGGTAAGTGTAAGTCAAGGCTCGATTGCAAATGGTACAGTTGCAGGTGACAACAAGATGCAGGCATTTAGTGTAACACCAGAAGATGATGGCAAAACTGGCAAAGCTACATGGAGTGGACTTGAGATCAACTTTGATGGATTAGAAGACGTCACAATCACATTTACAGTGACAAACAACCATACAGAAAACAATGTGAAGATGACACTAGGCACAACATCAACTCAAAGCAATAACATGACCATGAAAGCTACAATAGATGGACAGCAAAAGTCTAGTGTAATCATACCAGCAAATACAGATTCAAATGACAACACAGTAGAATGTGAAATAACATTCCATATTACAGACAACAAAAAGAGTGCCAACATACAAAACTTTGCAATCTCATGTGATCTAGAAAACACCGATGAAGAAATAGGCCACACAGTGACTTTGCAACTAACAGGAATTGAAAGTTTTTATGCATGTTTTGCCTATAAAGTAAATGGTGGAGAATACCAATATTTTAGTGGAATGGAGGATATTATACTTCAGAAAGTTGAAACTATTCAATTTTTTGGAGATTATGGTGGTTTTGTTGAAGCGAGAGCGCCAATGAAACCTGGTGATTTAAATTTAAGTATTACTTTCAGTGACTCAAGTTATGAAAAAGCAACTTGTAGTGTAGATAATATGGGGACGTCCGTAAGTAATAGTGAAATATATACAATATCAAATGATGTTACAATAAGTTTAAATTGTGATTAATCTTAAATCAAAAAACACACGAATTTTGAATTGAACCCTAAATGGACAACTTTAGGCTGTTTAATCCAAACTGATCGTGTATTTTTTTAATTATTTAATTTTTAGTAAAATAGTTTACAAGGGTTAGTAAAGTTAGGCTTGCTGTGTCACAGCGTAAAATTCGCGAGCCGAGTGATGTGGTGATGACTTTTCTTTGACAAATCTGGGTGGCTTCCTTTTCGCTAAAACCGCCTTCAGCACCGACAATCAATGCAATGTTATCAAAACTTGAAATTTTTGCAAAATCATAATACTCTTTGCTTTTTTCATAAGCAAAGATCACACAGTCAAATTTAGATAATTTATCTAGCATTTTGTCAAAGGATAAAATGTCATTTGCCGAGATCAGTTTACTACGCTCACATTGTTTGCAAGCGGTCATGATTTGTGAAAAAAGTCTTTCTTTTTTTAGTGGCATATTCGCAGAATATTCACTTTTGAAAAAATATAGATCACTCACGCCAAGTTCTATTGATTTTGCAACGATTTTATCAAAATAATCTTTTTTTGGTAACATTTGAAAAAGGGTGATGTGTTTATTAGGATTGCTTTTATTTTCTTGAATATCGTCTATATCACAAATGCATCTATCTTTTAAAATAGATTTTATAGTACAGTAATAGTCATTGTCATCACTGATACAGGCGATAAGTTTATCACCTTCGCTCATTCTCAGCACTTTTTTGAGATGAAAAAACTCATCCTCTAAAATAATTATTTCATTTCCCTTTTTTTCGCCAAAAAATCTTCTCATGAATTTATTATAGCATGATTTTAATATATTTAAAAATAATAATTTAATTTTCCTTTATATTTGCGATTTAGCAAAAAAACATATTTTTAATAATAAATTTAAGTTTTTTTTGATTATTTATTGTAATTTTCTATTTTCTGCCATTGCATCTTGATAGAAGATAGCCTGCAAAGAAATAGAATGCGCGGTTATCTATATTACATACAGGGTTCGGTGGCGAGCAAGGCGGAAAATTTGGCTGGCAGGGACATGAAAAGTCGCAACTTGGCTGGCAATGAAATGAAAAATCGCAATTAGGTGGTGGGGCGCAATGTGGCGGAGGAAAACAGTTTTGGCATGGATTTGAAAATGTCCAATTGCCTAAAAATCTATTACAGCCACAGGGACTACAAAGATCAATGAAAGCGCCTTGGCGATATCTTGTGTTTATAAGCATTTTTTTCTCCTTTTGTATTTAAGTAAATTTTTTTTCAAATTTTTGTTTGTCAATATTATTTATTATTAAAAGTCGAATTTTTGTAAGTGTGTAGTAAATACTATGTGATGGTGTGCAAATAGCACACAAATTCGACAGAATTTATTAAAATTTTATGACAATAAAATTTTAACATCACATAGTATATGAATATGACAGTCATTATATCGACTTTGACAATCGCAAGTGTAATCATAGGGTCGGGCTTTATTAGTGGCAAGGAAATTACCACTTTCTTTTCACGCTTTGGGACCATCTCATTTGCTTGTATTATCCTTGCATTTGCAATTTATTTTTTTACAATCAAGCTTATTCTAATTCACGCATCAAAGATTTTAGATAGGCTTTCTTCTTCTCGTCTTGCAAGCATCTCTAGCTTGATTATATCAATAGTCATTACAAGTGCGATGTTTGCAGGACTTATGAAGGTTTTACAATTTCATTTTGTCTTTAATTTACTAATCTTATTTATCATTATAATCGGAGCAACTTTTGTTTTCAAAAGGGGGCTGAAAGCACTTTCGAAAATAAATCTTTTTTTTACGGGTACGAGCATCTTGATTTTTTCCTTTTTAATTTTTTCAAGGCTTGGAGATAATATTGTTACGCTAAAAAGCAGTATTTTCGCGCCTATTTACTCGCTACTCTATGTTGCTCTCAATCTTTCGCTTTCGATTGTCATCATTGCAAGCATTGGCAAGAAGCTTTCGTCAAGACAAAAGACACGAGTGGCATTTCTGTCGGCACTCGTGCTTTGTTTACTTATCTTCATAGTAAATATTGTTTTGCTTCAAAATCAGTCGCTTTTAGGTCAAGATATGCCCATTTTGTCACTCTTTAGTGGCGGGGCAAGGATAGTCATGCAAATAATTATCTTCATAAGTTGTTTGACTTCCATTTACTCACTTGTATTTTCAACTTCTGTTTCTTTGCGAGGGCTGTGCAAAAATGAATTTATAAATTTTGGAGTGAGTATAATTTTGCCACTGTTTATAGGTTTGATTGGCTATGGCGTCATAATTGACTATGTCTATCCTATTATCAGCGTGCTTAGTGTAATAGTACTAATCGATCTACTTTTTATACCTTTTTTCAAGCGGACTAACAAGAAAATACATTCCAGCGGCAAGGATACAAAGAAGGGTGATGCTTGCCATAACGATATCAAGTTTTAGAATTTGACTTCCGTAATTGATAAGATAGCCAAGTCCAGCCTTACTTGAAAGGTATTCGCCCATAATCGTACCCACCCAACTCATGCCGACATTGATTTTCAGTACCGATATGAATTGTGGAAGGGAGTTAGGCAGGATGAGTTTAAATAATATTTGGAATTTATTTGCATGCATTGATTTCATTAGAAGCAGTTTATCGCTATCACAAGAAATGAATGCATTTAGCATTGAGATTATTGTCAGTACCACGCATATCAGGATACACATCACAATTGTTGCGCCTGTGCCTGAACCTACCCAGAAGATAATCATTGGACCTAGTGCAATCTTTGGCAAAGAATTGAGAATGATTAGGTATGGCTCCATCATTCGCCTTAATTTTTCGCTCCACCAAAGTATTATCGCAATTACCACGCCGATTACAGTAGCAAGGGCAAAACCTATCAAGGTTTCATAGAGTGAAGTCCAAATATGGATCCAAAGATTTCCGCCCTTTGCAAGATCTATGATGGTTGTGACAATTCTTGATGGACTTGAAAAGAAAAAGGGATCAAGGACGCCGGCAAAAGCAAGCAGCTCCCATAGTCCAATAAATATTGCAAAGATTGCTAGCTGTCCAAAAAGGACAATGACCTTATCTTTTCGTATTTTCTTTAAATAATCTTTTCTTGCTTTAGAGTAGTTTATAATTTTTTTCTTTTTGTTTTTCATTAGACGAGATTTCTCCAAATCATTTCAAAATATTTGCCAAAATCTTTATCCTCTCTCTTTGCAAGTGGGCTTGCGCCTTCAAAGTTTATTTCATATATTTCCTTTACATGTGCTGGACGCTTTGATAGCACAATGATTTTGTCGGACATACTGAGTGCCTCTGAAATATCATGCGTGACTAAAAGTGCTGTTTTATTTTCGCTTTTGATTATCTCATACACGTCATCACAAACCTTAAGTCTTGTTTGAAAATCGAGTGCCGAAAAGGGCTCATCAAGAAGAAGCAGGGCTGGATTTAATACAAGTGTACGAATAAGTGCCACGCGCTGACGCATACCACCGCTCAGTTGTCGAGGCTTTTTGTTTTTGAAGGGGTAGAGATCATATTTCTTAAGCAGACTTTCAGCAAAAGCGAGAGATTTTTCATCTTTATGCTTTTTTTGAATTTCTAGACCTAAGATGATATTTTGCCAGATTGTACGCCATTCAAATAGATGGTCGCGCTGGAACATATATCCAATTCTATTATCATGCTTTTTGACTTTTTCGCCGTTTATAAGGATTTCGCCAGACGAACAGTTTAAAAGTCCGCAAGTAAGCGACAGTATGGTTGTTTTTCCACAACCACTAGGCCCTACGAGTGATGTGAACTGCTTTTCTTTAACTGAAAAGTCCACATTTTCAAGTGCCTTGACTTCGTTTTCCTTGGTCTGATAGAAATATGAAACATTTTTAAATTCTAGCAAGTTATCCATGTTGACCTCTACAATATCAGTTTAGATTTTGGAAAGGAAAATGTGACTATTTTTAAAAATTTGGCAGTGAAGGTTGAAAGCGAAAAAATCCTATCCTATAATTTTGCCATAAGTTGCAAAGGGGAGTGAAATAAGTGGATGATGAAGATAAATTAAGAAAAGCACTACTCAAGAAAGCACTTGGATACAATGCTGACGAAGTGGTCGAAGAATATACTTTTGATGACGAGGGCGCGCTAAAGTTGTCAAAAAAGAAGGTCACAAGCAAGCACTATGGTCCAGATATCAGTGCGGTCAAAGTGCTTCTAGAGAGATTTTACAAGAGTTATGAAGACAAGATATCCGCTTTTGATGATGAGGAGCTTGAAGAAGAAAGATTGCGACTTATAAAAGCACTTAAGGAGAGTGAAAATGGAAATAAATGAGTGTAAAACCAAAACTAAATGCGATTTTTATGGTTGTAATAACCTTGCAAAATATACATTTTCAACTAAAGGACTGATTAAAAGAGATCTGTGTTTTTGCGAAGAATGTCTTGAAGGAATGTATCAAGCGATAGCAAAGCTTAAGACTCCAAAGTCAATCAAAAGTCCGTTTAAACTAAATAAAAGGAACATTGTTAAATGAAAAAGGAAGAAGAAAAAATTGTAAATGAAGTGCTTGCCGATTTTAAAGAGCGAGCAGAAAAACGAAAGAGTCTTGACCTTATCTGGCAGGTAAACATGAATTTTTTAATGGGCAATCAATATTGCAATATTGGCTATGGCGGAAACCTAGAAGAAAGCGAAAGACAATATTTTTGGCAAGAGCGAGAGGTGTTTAATCATATTGCACCAACTTTCGATATTCGATATGCAAAACTTACCAAAGTGGACACCGAGATAAACATTTTGCCTTCGACTAATGACGAGCGAGATGTAAAATCTGCAAAAGTTTCTAAAAAGATAATAAAATCTATCAAAAACAAATTGAAATTGCAATCTATTATCGCGCAGGGCATAAAATGGAGCGAAGTTTGCGGTACTTGTTTCTATAAGATCACTTGGAATAGTGATAAGGGACAGGTGGTTGGTCTAGATGAGGGCGGACGCCCTGTGAGAAGCGGAGAAGTCGAAGTAAGTGTAGTCAGTCCTTTTGAAATCTATCCTGACAATCTTGTCACTGAAAAACTTGAAGAATTGCAAAGCATAATTCATGCAAAAGCATATTCTACAGAGGAAGTCAAAGCCATGTTTGATGTGACAGTAAAAGGACAAGATGTCAATGTCTATAGTCTTGATAGTGTCAATTCGAGTATAGGCGGTCTTGGCTTCAATGGCACAATGCCGAAGATGATTGAAAGCAGAAAGAGTGACAGCGTCTTAGTGATAGAAAGATATAATAGACCAAACGCCACCTATCCAAATGGCAGACTTACAATAGTTGCAGGTGACAAGCTTGTATATGACGGCGATCTTCCATATAAAATTGGAAGTGATGACGAGCGTGATTTTCCTTTTGTCAAACAAACAGCGATAGATGAGCCAGGCTCATTTTTCGGCACAAGCATAATTGAAAGATTGATACCTGTTCAGCGCGCATACAATGCAGTTAAAAATCGAAAACATGAGTTTATCAATAGGCTCTCTATGGGAGTTTTGTCTGTCGAAGATGGTTCAGTCGATCTTGACAACTTGGAAGACGAGGGCTTGAGTCCTGGTAAAATCTTGGTGTATAGGCAGGGTTCAAGCGAGCCTAAATATCTTCAAGGTGAAAGTTTGCCAAATGGACTCAGTGATGAAGAAAATGCCTTGCTTGAAGAATTTAATAAGATAAGTGGAGTCAATGATATATTGAATTCAAGTTCGCTGTCATCAAATATAAGTGGAACAGCACTTGAATTATTGATTTCACAGGATGAAGAACGCCTTAACGCCTCTATAGAAAGCATAAGAGGCGCAAATATCGAGATTGCACGCAAAATATTGAAACTTTACAAGCAATATGCAATTTTTCCGCGACTTGCACGAATTGTTGGCGAAAATGGACAAGTTGAACTATTTTACTTTTCATCGTGCGACATCTCAAGTGATGATGTTGAAATAGAAAATGTATCAAGTGGGCTTAGCAGTATGACGCAAAGACGAGAGATGATCTTCTCACTGCTTGAGAAGGGGATTTTTAACGATGAAAATGGTCAATTGTCAAGCAAGATGAAGTGCAAGATATTTGAGATGCTTGGCATGGGCAATTGGGAAAGTGCCCAAGACTTAAACGAGTTACATATCAAAAAGGCGGGAAGCGAAAACCTAAAGATGCTCGACGGAGTCAACTGCAAGGTCAGTGAGATTGACGAAGATAATCTACACATCAACGAGCATATTGCATTTATGCTTGGCAGTGACTATGAAAAGATGTCAATGAAAAATGCAAATCTCGAGCGGGTATTTTTAGAACATATCCGCGCTCATAAACAAAAAATGGAGGGATAAAATGGAAGAAGAATTTAGAGAACAACCGACGACGGAACTGGCAACCGCTTTAGACCGAGCAAATGAGAATAGTGCTGAAAGTGTGGTCGGCTCTCAAGAAAATCTAGGAAAATTCAAATCTGCAAGTGCGTTATACGAGGCCTATAACAATCTTCAGTCTGAATTTACTAGAAAATGTCAGCTTTTAAGTGAACTACAAAAAGAAAAAACAGGGCAAGAAAACAAAGATGACTATAAGGCAAATGATGATCAATCTGCGCCTGCAAGTCAAGACGAAGAAAAATCCAAATTGCAAACCGACAATCTTGAAAAGACCGATTTGCAAGCTGGCGACTTTGAAAAAAGCCAAAGTGAAATGCAAGCCTCTCTTGCCGAGTTCCTTTTAAGTCATAAGGAAGCTGAAGGTTTTATTGATGAGATTAAAGAAAAGATCTCTCAAGGCAATCAAAATCAAAATCCTTTTGAAAGTGCGTGGGAAAGCGTAATGCTAGCTCACTTAAAGTCACAAGACCCGAGCGACGTAATTGTAAATCAATATGTAGCTAGTGATGAAAGGATAAAAAACAAGATAATTCAAGACTATCTATTACAATTAAATGAAGGAAAGCCACCAAAAACGCTATCTTCAAACAGTGGACAAAGGTTGTCTAGTGTAATTCCTGACAATCCTTTGACACTTGAAGATGCTAAAAAACTTGTTGGCAAAATGTTTAGTTAAAATAATTATTTAGCGTTAATTTTTATTAATTTAATAAAAAAATGCAAAAAAATCGCAAAAAGTTTAAAAAAATCATAAAAAATGCGATATTTTAATTATTTTCAACAAACGAAAATTAAAAACAGAAAATAAAAAATCTAAAGATTTTTAAAAAAGGAGAAAATATGGTTACATTACAAACAGCAGAGAGTGCACTTAAAAATGTCTATCTTGGCGTTGTCGCAAACCAACTCAATGTCAAGGCAAATCCACTCCTTGCTAAAATCAAACAATCTACTAAAGATGTATGGGGTAAGGAAGTAAGAAAACTTGCTCCTTTCGGTATCAATGGTGGAATTGGTGCAGGTAGTGAAACAGACGCCCTTCCATCATCTTCTGCAAACAGCTATGTACAGTTTGTTGCAGACCTAAAAAACCTTTATGGTAAAATCGAGTTGTCAGATAAAGCAATAAGAGCATCTGCAAACAACATCGGTGCTTTTGTAAATTTACTTTCTGATGAAATGGAAGGACTTGTAAAAGCAAGTTCATTCAACCTTGGCAGAATGTTATATGGAGATGGCAGTGGACTTCTTGCAACTGTCAAATCACATGCCTCTAAAGTTATTACTTGCGACAAGGTTAACAACATGATCGAAGGAATGCTTATCGATGTTTACAACACATCAAGTACAAAAGTTAATACAAATCCGCTCAAGATCGTATATGTTGACAGAGTAAATAATACTGTGACTTATGAGTCTAGCGAAACTCTTACTATAAACGAAAACTTTACTCTCTATGTTCAAGGCTCTAAAGGCTATGAGATTTCTGGTCTTGGCAAGATCTTCTCAAGCGATGACACTATCTATGGCGTAAGCAGGACAGCTCATCCTTGGCTTAAAGCATACACTTCATCTAGCGAAACAGAGATCTCTGATATCTTAATTCAAGAAGCAATTGACTTTTTGGATATGAATGTTGACAGTCAAATCAACTTTATTGCCTGCTCAAGTCAAGTTCGCCGTGCATATCAAGAGTACCTTGGAGCATACAGAAGAAATATCGAAGTTATGACTCTTGATGGTGGATACAAGACAATCTCTCACAACGGCATACCTGTTGTTGCTGACAGATTTGTAGACAATGACACTATGTATCTATTAAATACAAATGATTTCACATTACATCAACTTTGCGATTGGAAGTGGCTTGAAGGCGAAGATGGAAGAATTTTAAAACAAAATCAAGGCTATCCAACTTACAGCGCAACACTTGTAAAATATGCAGAACTTATCTGTGATAAGCCATGCGGACAGGCAAAGATTTCCAAAATCAAATCTACTGTAACAAATCCATTCCAAACTACAGTAAATGTTACAAATAGCGACGGAGAAACTGCTTAATTATTTGTAAATAAAAGTAAGGGGTAAGGCAAAAAATTAAAAATTTTTTGCCTTTCAGACTGTAGACAAACGGCGCGACCGAAAAATTATAAGTAATTTTTCTTGCATCGTATCGTCAAAGGCTACGCTTATGTCAAGTTGTTAAAACAACTTAGACTTTAACGCTCTCCTTTTACTCTCCCCATAAATGCAAAAGCATTTACGGGGTACCCCAAAATAAAACGCTCAAAACCAGTCATTTAGGTATACTAAACTCCTGGCTTTGAGCATTTTTCGAGCCTTGCCTCGCTTGTTTTTCTACAGTCTGTTAATTCGTCAAAACTTTAATAATTTTTTCTTTAATTTAATAAAAATTTCAAAAAAAACAGCGATTTTTTTAAAAAAATATGCGATTTTTTGAAAAACAAAAGATATTTTTGCAAAGGAGTTATATTTATGAAACATTTGATTGAAGTGACAAGCGATACCTTCTATATCTGTCAAAGACTTAAAGATATAGACAAAGATTACTATATTCTTTTTAATTTGACCAGTAAAAAGTTCGAAGTTCACGTGCGCGGTCAAGGCAAGAATAGTTATGCGTTTACCGTTCCTTTCGACACACTAGACGAGCGTACACTTTTCTATGCAAGGAAGACCAGAAGAGAGCGCATGGACAGGCTCATTGCAGAAATAGAAAGAGAAAATGAAAAATATTATGAGAGAGCGATAAAAGAAGGAGTAGATAAGATAAAGGAGGCTCTATGTCAATAAAAGATATAATAATTCTTGCCTGTAGTTTTACCGAAAATGAAGAGCTTAAAGAGGCACTTTCCTCAAATACTGCAAGCCTTGATGAAAAGCAGGCAGATCTTGTCAATATGTTTGTCGAGTGCTTTAATTTGATAGCAAACGAAATCGCCAGTGACTATATTCCGCATTATGAGCGTGAAACTTATGTCACCAATGATTTCAAGATCAACTATTCGAGTTTTTCGACTGTTCCGCTTAAAATCGTTTCGGTAGTTGATAAAAATGGTCACAAAGTGCGCTTTAAAGCATTTGATGACTACTTAATGGCACTTGCAAGCGAAGTGACCGTCACCTATCTATCTCAGCCTGAAGAAAAGGGGTTAAATGATAGTGTTGCTAGCGTTATTCCAATGCGGATCTATGCCTATGGTATGGCGAGAGAATACTATCTTATGCAAACTCTCTATGAAGAGGCGGATATATGGCAAGAGCGTTTCGTACAAGCGCTCCAGTCGCTTTCGCGCAGGAAAAATGAAACAATGATGCCTGCTAGGAGGTGGCTATAATGAGTTATGCCGATAAGATCAAAAGCAAGGAAAAAGAGTTTAGATTTAGTCTTTTTGCGTCAAATTCAGCAAAAAACAGTGATGAACTTGAAAAAGTCGGACTTACAAAAGAAAAATATAACCTGATTTGCTCTGACGGTTCGCTTAAGTCTGGCTATGGTTTTGCCGACTTAAAGATGCCGACAAGCGAAACAGACCTAGACAGTGAAAGTGTGGTTGATTTTCGTGGCGACTCTGTCAAAGCCATCTGGAAACTCAAGTGGTTTGATGTGAGCGCAGACACCAACAAATACTATCTTTTCTACTTTAATGATGAAGGATATATTTGTTATGACAATATGTTTGGCGTGCGAGTGACTTCGTTTATTGTGCCAAACACTTTCACGCAAACGCCTTTTTGCGCCTATTATCGCAAAGGCACTCAAGACGCACTGCTCCTGTCAGGTGAAGGGGACAGTTTGACCGTGCTTACAGGCGGATCAAACGAGAAAAATGAAGACGCGCCCGAGATTATATCAATTTGCGTATATTCAGACAAACTCTTTGCAATCACTGCCAGCGATAGAGCGTCACTGATCTATACTGACGATATAGAGATTTTGAATTTCACTGACGAAAAGACTGCAGAACTTGATTTTGGTGATGAGCGTGGAAACTTGCAAAGACTTATCTCTTTCAATGACTATCTTTACATTTTCCGCGATTATGGCATAACAAAACTATCGGTGTATGGAACGAGCGAAACCTTTGCCGTAAATCATCTTTATCATAGTGACAGCTACATATATCCAAACTCGATCTGCCTAAATGGCGAGGATGTTTACTTTTTAAACTGCAATGGACTAAAGAAATTTAACGGAACAAGCGTAAGCGATCTTGATCTCGATGGCTTTGACCTGATAAAAGATATAAATCAAGCAAAATGCTATGCCTCGATCTATGACGGCAAGTATTATCTTGCGTGCAGGGGAAAGGTCAGCGGTGACGGTGTAGGGTGCGAGAATAATACTCAAGGCTACACGAATAATATGCTTTTTGTCTATGACATCTTGACAAAACAGACCGACATTGTCCGTGGTATTGATATCAATATGCTTTTGACTTTCAATAACCCTTTTAAATCAAAACTGCTGGCTTGCTTCAATGGCTCAGATTTAATAGGAAAGGTTGGTCAGCTTTCTAAAGATGGCAAATTTTTCTCAAGTCCAATAAAGAAATATTGGAAAAGCACTTGTACCGACTTTGGCTATCCAAATGCAAGCAAACGGGTGTCATCTTTCAATATCAAAAGTCTTTATGTTTGCAAGGTGAGGATTGTCAGCGATAAGGATAGTAGAGAGTTCGAGATAGGTGGCAATAGTGACTTGCAAAAGATTAAAGTAAACCTAAGAGGCAATGAATTCTATTTTGAAATTACAAGCGAAGATTTGGTGGATATCAGTAATTTTGTTGTAAATGTGAGTGTTAAAGAATGAAACTTGTATATCTAGACACTATTGACAGGATCAATCGAGAGAGATTTCAAAGGGAGATAGAGATTGCAAAAAAGTTAATTGTCAAGGAGAAGTAAAATGGATTTCTGGGCAGAACTTGTCAAAATCATTGTCAGCAATGGCATATTTGCAATGCTCTTTGTATTCTTGTTTTTCTATCAACTTAAAGATAGTGCAAAAAGAGAAGAGTCATATAAACAGACAATCGAGTCACTAACCGATCATTTGGATGTGCTCGAGCAGGTGCGTGATGAAATACGCGAACTGAAATCTCTTGTTACAGGGGGAGAAGATGAAGAATAAAATAAAATCTTATGGTTTTTGGACAGCTCTTGCTGGTGCTGTGGTCGTGCTTGTCAATGCACTAGGGCAGATGTTTGGCTTTTCAGTAGATAATGAAATAATCACAAATGTGATTATGTCGATTGCAGGGCTTCTTGTTGTGCTTGGCGTGGTAACAATGCCAAAAGGTGACAGCAATCAGCAGGAAGGGAAGAGCGAAGAAACAGACGCAGAAAGCAAAGAAATAGACGCAGAAAGCGAAAGTGAAACGCTTTTTCTTGCTGAAGACGAGAAAGACCTTAGCACAGAAAATGATCAAAAAGCAAAGCCAAACGAATAATTTTTGGTGCTTAGTATGTTTTGCTGGGTTATTAAATTTTTTCAGTGGGAAACACAAAGATCAATAGAAATTTTTGAATAAAAAAGGGGGACAATTTTGTCCCCCCTTTTATATTTTTGCAAATTTTAATGATTTTTGCTTGCAATTTGTACTTTTTTTGCGAACATATTTGCATTAAATGTCTTTATGTTGAATTCCTTAGTCATAATCAGGACCAGTGTCTGTAAGTCCGCCCCAAAGAGCGCCAGCATAGAATTTGTATCTGTTTGGAGTTGTGTCACTTTTGCGCTTTAACACCTTGAATGTTACTTCAAGATAGTCACAGCCTTCTGCGCCACCAAACATATCTGAATTAAATCTTCCTGAAAGGTAGGTATAACCATCTGGAATTTGTTCGTTGTCAAGTTCACTTGAGCCTGGCTCTACAATTTCATAGTATTTTCTTACATCCGTTGTTCCAACAAGTACGAGTGGGTCTTCGCTTATAAGCAGACTTGCTGAATATCCATTTTTACCTACGTCTGTCATAAGTACTCCATCACCTATGTCTGTCTTGAAAGCTCCAAGTTCAATATCTACTCCGCCAAAGTATATTCCGCTGTAGTGGTCTTCTGGTGCACCTGTTTCTTCGGCATCCATACTCTTGCCACCTGTTCCATCTGGCCAGTCCCAATATACATTTTCTTGATCCCACGGCCCATCATACACTCTTACCTGCATTGACTCAAGTACGGTGAGTGTGTCTGTCGAGTTGTTGTAATAGTTAAGGTCAACGATTATGTCAAGATATTCTTCTCCATAGACGCCTTCAGTTGTGCCGTCAAGGCCAGAGTCATATTTGAGTGCAATTCCAACTCCGTCAACACTTACTTCTTCTTTAACCATAAATACGATCGATTGATATTCATAAGGTCTGATCTTGTCAGCGGAGTTCTCTTGTCCAGGTACTGCAAAACTAGAGTCAGAATATACATTGTTTGCAACGCCAGCATATTCCATTACTTCAGATGCAGGGAACCTTTGGTCAATTGTGACATCACCGCCTTCATCACTGCCAATTGAAACTTCATTGCACACGTTTTTGATTATGTTTGCAACTGTGCCTTCATAATCTCTGCCAAGTTCAATGCTGTCTGGCGTAGTGTCAAATTCATAAGAATAAGAATATTCTCCGTTTTCATCTACTGTGACAACTTCGGTGACATTTTCATATCTAGAAAATATGTCCGCATTGTCGACCACATCTTTGCCGATAATGTTGTCAAGCACCCACGCCTCAATCTTTTCAATTTGACGATCGGCAAGCCCTACGAAAGAGCCGAGAATTTGAAAGTTTTCTTTTGCTCTTTCAAGTGCAGAGTCTACATTGTCGTATCCTGTCACTTGCACATTAGGCGCGCCATCACTTGCAAAGGTGACGGTAACCTGTGCTGGCTCTAAGTCCACAGCATAGCAATAGATTGCATATTCAAGCGCCTTAACAAAGTCAGAATATTCTTGATCCTCAGTTTCGTAAGCGTTTTCAGTGCCGAGATAGTAATTCATAAGACTTTCAGATGTAGCAGTAAATGTATTGTTTGCATAATAAGTTCCTACTCTATCTTTAAAAACAGCTTCTCCTGATAGATCATAAGGGGCAAAAATAGTATCATTTATTATCACATTTGTTAGATATAATACATTCAAGGACATACCACTTTCATAGGTTAAGTATGCATTCGTATTAACTGTATCTTCTCCCACATTTAACCATTTCATATCATAAGGTGCACCCCAGTTCCAAGCAAGTGAGGTGTCCGCACCGACAATTTGATATTGTTGTGGCAGACTTTGTGATATAGTCAAATCTTCATCGCTTATGCTACTATTATTGACAATTTGTCTACTTGTTACAGTGCCTTCAGTATTGACTTGATAACGCATACTATCATAAAGATAAGGTAAGTTGTTTTCAATATCAAAGTTTGGATTGTTGGATTGAACAATTGCTGGCGTATTATCTATATTTGTATCAGCGATTCCATAAATACTATATAGATAATTAATAATTCCCCATGCATATTGGCCATAATAATCATTTGTACCACCATCAGTCGCACCAGAGCCTTCATCATAGTTATAGTTGTCAGGGCGATAAAGCACTTTTGTGCCGTAAAGACTTGATGATGTGATGGTTTCAGGATCACTTTCTTCAAAGTCATCAAGTTCAGCAAATTCATCACAACCTGAAAGTAATGCAAGTGCAGGGAATATGCACAGCATCAATAGACAGATTATTCTAAAGATAACAGTTTTTTTCTTTTTCATAACTTTATTTTATCCTAAATTTATCTAAAAATCAATTTATTTAATGTATTTTAATATATTTTAACAAAAAAATGGCAATTTCTGCCATTCTTTTTTTAACATAATTCAACATTGTAATCGTCATCAAAATAATAGTTGTAGGTTGCAAGGTTTTGAGAATACTCATTTGCCTGTTCAATCTTTTCACCAGCAAAAGTATATTCAGTTGATTGAGATGTAGTTGTATATTTTCCTTCTTGAATATTGGCAATAATATCTTTAGGATTAACAGTAGATGCTTCTGCTCTTAAAGTGTATTTTTGGATACCATTATTTGTAATTTGATAAACTGTAATACTACTGTAATATATTCCATTATTTGCTACAGGAGTTCCGATACTGCACCAAATATCACCTTCAAGGGCGTTGTCAGCATCAATTGTTTGTATTACAGTTTTGCCAAGGTCGGTGTTGTTTTCAATATCTTTCAAGGCAATTTCTGAATCTCTATAAGCAACAGAATAAGTAGCATCAGTTGCATTTCCTTTAATAATATCTTGTACTGAATATGCTTGATTAAATGTTACTTTTCCAACTTTAAAATATCGAGTTGTGTCTGTATCATAGTATACTTTTACTTGTAATTCTTTTATTTGATTATTATTGCTATTTGTAATCATCCATTCAGTGCTTGAAATATCATCAGCAGTGCCATTTCTTCCAATAAATTGTTTTGCTAAACTTTCCAAATGTGTTTCATTTAAGATTTGAGTAAACTCGTCAGCAAAATAGTTGATTTCGTCAACTTCGTCAACTTTGTCAATACTATCTGGAATGTCTTCATCACCAGGATTTTCAGGATCGCCTGGATTTTCAGGATCATCTGGATCGGTAGGGTCAGAAGGGTCAGGATCGATAACAGGATCATCCGGATCAATGACAGGGTCATCAGGATCAATAACAGGGTCATCCGGATCAATAACAGGATCATCCGGATCAATAACAGGGTCATCAGGATCAATAACAGGGTCATCAGGATCAATAACAGGGTCATCAGGTTCGTCTGGAAGAGGATTAACAATTCCTGGATCGTCTATGCTTGGATCGTCTTTATCAGGGTTACAACTTGATGTGCAACCTGCAAAGATAGAGATAAGGCTTGCAATTAGAAGAACAGTAGCAATTTTAGCAAGTTTGTTTTTCTTGTGACTTTTTACAATGCCTCTATTTTTTTTCTTCTTTGTTTCAACTTTTGTTTCAACTTTTTCGAATTCGTTGTTTTCCATAAACAACCTCCTTAAATTTTTTTATTGCAATAACAAATGCATATTTCTACATTTATTATAGCAGATATAAATTAAATTTCAAGTGCTTTTTTAAAATTTGTCAAAATATTTTATGCTTTTACTCGCCATATTTGAATTTGGTTTAGTTTCTCCATCAATTCAAATTCTAATGTGTAAATATAGTTAATTTCATGCTGTCGGTTTGAGTTTTGCACGGGCTGGCGAATGGCACGTTTCGTACCTGAGCCTTGCCGTATGGCAAGGCGGGGCAGGTTTTTAGCTGGCTAAAAAGCTGCAATTCGCCAGCCCAAAGTAAATACAACAAATTTGGCAAATCAATTGAAGAAAAAGCAAGAAAATGTTAAAATACTAAAGTGAATATACAAAGGTTTGTCAATTTTCGATGGATATTCTATCCTTTTCTTGCCTGTCTATTTGGAGTGATTGTTGCGGGCAGGCTTTTTGCAAGTTCAATTGAAACCTTAATAATTGCGATTATATTTTTAAGTGTGCTGGCTGGTTTTCTTATATGGAAGAGGAAATACAAAATAATGCTCGCGTTATTTCTATCATGCTTCATAGGTTGCGGGTTATATTTTATAGGCTATTTTACTACAAAGCCGACTGACTATCAAGGGCAGGTGGCAGTCACTGGCAGAGTCAGTGACAGCTTTGAAGAAAACGACTATGACTATGTTGTAATACTTGATAGTGTCACCATTGACGGCAAAGCGGAGAAGAACATAAAGGCATACATATCAAAGGGCGGACAAAAGGTATCAGTTGGAGACACCATTACATTTGAAAGTGAGATTGAGTCCGTTGATGTATTTACTCTCGGTTCATTCAATAGTGACTACTATAGAAACGGAGTTGGATACACAGCCGAGATTGCCAGCAAGGACCTTGTGATACTAGAAAGTGGGAAGGTGTGCATAGACGAGCAGATTCGCATGGCGATCAAAGAAAAGTTATATGAGAATATGACGCATGACAGTGCTTCTATTTCCTATGCTGTTCTTTTCGGCGACCAGTCGGGTATATCCTTTGAGATAAAGGGAGCCTATCGCGATTCAGGCATAATTCATCTTTTAGCGGTATCCGGACTCAACATAAGTTTTTTAATAGCAATCATATTTGGTGGTCTAAAACTTTTAAAGTGCAATAGATATGTAAATTTTGTTTTGACTTCCTTTATAATCATATTTTATTGTGTACTTTGTGGTATGACGCCGTCAGTCTTGCGAGCAGGGTTTATGGGTATCATTATGATCATTGCCATGCTGTTTGGCAGGCGGTATGACTCACTCAATGCAATGGGCGTGGCTGGGTTTACAATACTTTTAATCAGTCCGCTTTCAGCCTTTGATGTAGGGTTTTTGATGTCTATTGCTTGCGTATGCGGAATAATATTGCTATATCCATTATTTTACAAATTTTTTGCCAAATTCTGTCCTAATTTAATTGCGCAGTACCTATCGATGTCTTTTTCGGCACAAGTGACCATATTGCCATTTTTGGCACTCTTTTCATCACAATTCAATCTTCTATTCTTTATGATCAATTTGATTGTTGTGCCACTTTTCTCGATTTTATATCCATTCCTTGTGTTTATGTCAGTGATAGTCTTTATCTTGCCATTTTTATCGCCACTTTTCAAACTTATAGACTATGGTATGCAGCTTGTATTGATAATAGCAGGCATTTTTGCAAACTCATCACTTGTCGTCAACTTGTCGCCAATGTCGTTTGGAGTGATGTGCTTTTTCTTCCTGTTAATATTTGTGCTTGGGCAGTTTTTTATGGCAAAAAAGATAAGCAAGTGGGTGCTTTCTTGTGTGCTTATCATGGCGCTTTCGATAAACTACGGCTTTTCCTATTTTGCTTCTAAAATGCAGGCGGGTGTATGCGTTTTGACAAGTTATGGCGATCAAGCGGTGATATTACAAAATACTTCAGGCGAAAGATTGCTTGTTGGACAGACTTACATACTTTCTCGCTATATGAATAATCACAATGTCAAAAACTTTGATGGCTATGTTGCGTTTGAGTCTTTGACAAGCGGACGCATTGAATACTTAAGTCAATACAATATCACAAGTTACATCGCACGCGAGGGTGACGAAAGCTATGGCAGCGTATTAGTAACGACCGAAAACGAACCTATTAAACTTGGCGATTTTATCATATCTTATCTTGTCGTAGGGGATGATATTCTTGGAGTGCAAGTATATTTTGACGAAATAATGGTTTTTGTTGCAAATGATGATGAAAGTGGATATAATATAGATTATTACAACTCTGTCTTTGACGCATTTCCGCCGTCACTCGTGGTGGCGGGCGAAAACGATATGCTTTGCAACGGAAATTACATATCATATTCAAGATATAAAAACGATTATTCGACCTTTGACTTTGCCTCTGATGGCAACCTGTATTTCAAACTTGATGGTCAATATTTCATTATAAGGGGGCTTGATTGAAAACTTTAAAACAAAGACTAAAAAGCGGACTTGACAATTTCTATCTTCTTCAAGGCGAAGATAGTTATTTGTATGATAGGGCACTTTCGATGATTAAAAAAGCTTGCAACATTTCCTTTCCTGATTTTAATTATCAGTTTTTTGACGATGAAAATTTTTCGGCAAACGCCCTTCGAGCAAGCCTCGAAAGTATGCCTTTCTCAGACGAAAAAAGATTGTCTGTTGTAAAAAACGTTGAAAAATTATCTGAAAACGACAAAAAAATCATCATATCCTATTGCGAAAATCCGCTTTCTTCAAGCGTGCTTGTGGTTTGCGACTATGCAAATAAATTTGATTTTTTAAAGCCCTATTCGCAGTTTGTAGATTGCAAACGCTTTGATTATGCACTCGCAAAGGCAATTATTGTAAATGATTTCGCAAAATACAACAAGAAGATAAGCGAAGAGGCGATCACTGCTCTGTATGACAGTTGCAATGGCTATCTTTCAAAGATTTCGCTTGAAATACAAAAAATATCCGCCTACCTTGGTGATGAGGAGTTTGTTACAAAACAGGTTGTCGACAACTTGACCAGCAAGGATAGCGAATATATGGTTTTTGAACTTACTGAAAGTCTAGGCGCGAAGAAAACAAGTCGGGCAATCGAACTTTTAAACCTTATGCTTAAACAACAAGGACTTTTGGCTCTCATTACAAATCATTTTCGAAGACTATTTTTTATTTCCATTTCAGATCAAGACAACAAAACGCTTGCAAATCTTCTCGGTGTCAAGGAGTATGCAGTTGCCAAAATGCGCACGCAAGTTAAAAACTTTTCAAAAGTGCAACTTAAAAAGATCTATTCTCTCCTTGAAGAAGTTGATTATATGATAAAAAGTGGTGCAATGCTACAAGATACAGCATTAAATTATCTCGTCTTTTCAATACTTAATATATGATAAGGATATAACAAGGACAAAACTTAAATTACAATTTACAAAAATTCAGTGAAAATTTCATATAATATCTAGTCAGAATTTTTAAAAAAATCTAGTAAAATTTCAAGGAAAGTCTACCAAGTTTTAAATAAGAAATTGGCTCAGATTTTCAATTTGACTTTGCTCACTTAAATATAGAAATTTGTCAGATTTTAATTTATGTTTGGCTAGTTTTTAATAAGATAATTAGCCGTTTTTTCATAAAAGCCTTATCAAGACTAATAAATTTATTTTTTCGAAATTAAGCAAACATAATTTAAAAATTTAAAACAGCATAGTTATGTTTTCATAACAATGTTATATTTTTAGTTATTATTACCGAAAGAGAGTAGCTAAGTAACTTTTTCGAGCGCAAACTATTGCTTGTTTTCTTGTAGTTTGGTAATTCTTTGATATCTATTTGACTTTACATAAAATCAAATTAAAACTAGCATAGTTATTAAAACATAATTATGCTAATTTTTAGATATGATTACTTTGATCTTTAAGTGCTTTAAGTATATCTTTGCATGTATTTATTGTGAGAATATGATATTGTATTTTTAAGTAATCATAGATAATAATGCAGAAAAAAAATATCATTTGCTTTAATGTGCCGAGATTTTGAATATTTTGTGAAGCCGATCATGCATACTAATTCTGTTTTTTATTTTATCAAGTGTAGTTGAAAACTTACATAGTTATAAAAACATGACTATGTATATCATTATCATCATCATTAAATGATTTTATAAACAATTTTAAAGCGTTGGAGGGTTAAATCGAAGTAAAACTTGCAAACTTATTTTGAAAAATATAGAGTTGAGAGAATTTATGAATTTAGTTTTTGACTCTACACAAAACTGATTTAAAACTTACATAGTTATGAAAACATAACTATGCTAGCTTTTAGTTATACTATGTTTTTTAGTTATGATTTCCGCAAGAGAGTGGTTAAGCCACTTTCTCGAGCGCAAGCTATTAACTGTTTTTGCTGGATAGTTATTAAAACATAACTATGTAATATTATTAAATTTAATCTTTTAATGCACGAAATTTAATCTTTATTAAGCAAATTTGAAACGTTTTTTTGGTAGGGGGGGGGAACTGAAGTAAGCCCTGCAAACTTATTTTGAAAAATATGGAGTTGAGAGAATTTAAGAATTTAGTTTTTGACTTTACATAAAATCGATTAAAAGTAGCATAGTTATGAAAACATAACTATGTTACTTTTTTTATTTAGATATTTTGTTTTTAGTAATTTTGATGTAAGGTTTATCTATGGCAGTTAGTATGTAAAATTTCAAAAAAAGATATTGTTCGTATAATATATTTGCTTTTTAATATGGATCTTTATTAAATTTATATTATCGGAAGCCGAACTTGCTTGCAAGGGTGAGGCTGATGGTTATACATACTATGTGATGAGTATGCGTTAGCATACAAATTCGCCAGAATTTATAAAATTTTATGATAATAAAATTTTAACATCACTTAGTTTATATTATCGGAAGCCGAACTTGCTTGCAAGAGTGAGGCTGATGGTTATACATACTGTGTGATAAGTATGCGTTAGCATACAAATTCGCCAGAATTTATAAAATTTTATGATAATAAAATTTTAACATCACATTGTTTATATTATCTGAAGTCGAACCAAGCGTGACGAAGTCGCATTTGAGTGAGACTGATGGTTATACATACTGTGATGGACATAATTTATTGTGTTTTTGCGTTTAGTAATAACTTATAAGCCTTTCATAAATGTAGACATCGACATCAGTTTTCATATTCATCTCCTTTTTGTTATTACCTATATCTAATTATACATATTTTAAATATTTTTGCAAATAATTTCAATAGATGTAATATGCATACTTTAATTCTTAATAATGTAAAATAAATGCATGAAAGAAATTGATAAAAAATACATAGGTCAAAGAATTGCAACTCTTAGAAATGCAAAAAAGATATCAGCTAGAAATATGAGTTTAGATTTAGGGCAGAGTAGTGAGTATATAAATCAAATAGAAAACGGCAGGAATTTTCCGTCACTAGAGGGGCTTTTAAATATTTGCGAATATTTTAATATTTCTATTGCCGAATTTTTTGATGAACAAAATACCTATCCTTTGCAATATAAACAACTGATTTCACAATTAAACAAGTTAGACAATAGTGAACTTGATCTCATCATCGAATTAGTAAAATTAATAACAAAAGATAAATAGATAAAATAAAACAGATATTTGTTAGTTTTCAAATTAAAAATAATTAAAATAAAATCATTTTAAATTAAAAACAACATAGTTATTAAAACATAACTATGTTGTTTTTGTTTTATTAAGTTGTTTGATTTTTGACAGATAATGATTGATTTAGTGTATTTACAGTTACAAGTGGAACAATTTTTTAAATGTTCAAAAATAAATATTTTTGGTGAAATCAAAAGAAGTCGTCTTTAGGAGAATTCGATTTTGTCATAATTTGCCAGTTTTTTAGTTTTGCATTATTGTTTATTCAAAATGGATTTTTCTTTAAATATCTCTCTTACAATAGTAAGAATTGATTATTTTTTTTTTTACTATTGTGAGAAAATAACGTCATGAACAACAAATTTAAAGAAATTCTTAAATCATTAAGAATAGAAAACAATGTTACTCAGCCACAACTTGCTACCGCAATAGGAGTAAGCAATGGTTTAATAAGTCTATGGGAAAATGGCTTGCGTGAACCGACAATGTCGAATTTGATCGTGCTAGCCAAATTTTTTCATGTAAGCATAGACTATTTAGTTGGGCTTGAAGATTAAGATGATTTCTGCATACCTGTATTAAAACATTTTTATTAACATATATAACATTATCAAATTTTAAATCTTTTGATTTCAAATATATAATACCAAAAAAGAAAAGACAATGTCAAACCATTTCTTACATTTGTAAGAATTTTTTTATAATATTAAAAAGTGATAGGGGGGGGAATAATATATACTATGTGATGTTAAAATTTTATGATCATAAAATTTTAATAAATTCTGGCGAATTTGTATGCTAACGCATACTTATCACATAGTATGTATAACCATCAGCCTCACCCTTGCAAGCAAGTTCGGCTTCCGATAATATAAACAATGTGATGTTAAAATTTTACTATCATAAAATTTAATAAATTCTGGCGAATTTGTGTGCTAATGCACACTCATCACATAGTATGTATAACCATCAGTCTCACTCAAATGCGATTTTATCGCGCTTGGTTCGGCTTCCGATAATATAAACAATGTGATGTTAAAATTTTACTATCATAAAATTTTATAAATTCTGTCGAATTTGTGTGCTAACGCATACTCATCACATAGTATGTATAACCATCAGCCTCACCCTTGCAAGCAAGTTCGGCTTCCGATAATATAGACTATATGATGTTAAAATTTAAGCAAGTTAAATTTTAAATTTGCTAAACGCAAAAACACAATAAATTGTGTTCATCACAGTATGTATGACCATCAGTCTCACTCAAATGCGATTTCATCGCGCTTGGTTCGACTTCCGATAATATAAAAACTGTATAAGTATATAAAAAATATGATCTTATCATTTTTTTATTATAATCTTAACTGAAAACATTTATTTATAGGTTGTTTTCGTGGTCAGGGGGCAGTTGTTTTATGCTCTGTCTTTCTTTTTGACTTAAAATTTCGGCGAGCTGGCTTTCGAGTTTTTGCTGAGATTTTGCTTCTTTTTGGTCTTCATTTTTTAAAAGTGTGTGGATATGTTTGATTTCTTCATCAAGTTTTTGATGGTATGTTTGATAGAATAAAGATACTTCTTGTTCGCTAAAATTATCCATTAAAAAGTTTTCAGTGAAGGCGTCGATCAACTTCTCAAGTATTTGCATTTGATAAGATTTTTGATAATCTGGCGACCTTTCTACTTCATCAGATGCAAGTTTGACTTTTGTGTCGATAAGATCGTTAAGAATTGCATTTTTATCGAAGGACTTTTCTATGGTTTCTATAAAGCTGTCATACTTGCATAGGGCTTTGAGATTTTCATCGATGGCAGGACCGTTTTTCTTTGATACAGCCGTGCGTCTTCTATAAAAACTAGCGTGAGTGTCAATTTTTATGTCTTTTTTGTCGCCCTCTAGATATATGCAATATTTTCCGTTATCGAAGAGTAAAAAATCATATTTATTATTATTTGTGTTTAAAAAATATTGTCCTATTGCATGAGAGGGTGAGAATTCATCTTGAAAGGCTTGAAATTTGTTTTGTGTAATAAAATCAAGTGTGGCAGAATCTGCTGTAACAAACTGCAATTTGTTGTTTACTATCTCCACATAACCATAGTCGCAGGTGAATATTATTTTAGAAAAAGTCTTGTTCAATAAGTTATGAGTTTGAAAAAGAATTTTATCTTCCAGTTGCGCTAATTGTATTTGGACATTTTGATCAAAAAACTGTGTTCTTTTATGGGTTTCAATGTCTTTCGCTCTCTTTTCTTTATCTTTTTGTTTTGCTTCTTGCAAAAATTTATCAACATATTTGCTGTATAAATCTTCGAGCAACTCATTTTCTTCCTGCAGTTGACTTTCGCTTAAAGTGTTTCGAAGTTTTTGATAGTAGGCTTGAAAGGCCTCTTTTTGTGCATACTGCGATCTTGTAGGATATGGAGTAGTTGTGAATTCTGCTAAAGACAAAGCAAATTTTTGTCTTATATATTTAGTTATAGTATCTTTATTATATCCTGTATGTTCCTTTAAGCACTGCAGGGTGTACTTTTTCGATTGTAGATAGCTTTTTGCCTTATTATAGATATTCTCGTATTGATCTTTTGAAACTTGCCCAGTAGAATTTTTGTCTATATAATTAACTTGGCTTGCGTTTAGGTTTTGTAGAAATAACCAGCCTGTTCTATCTATGCAGATCGACAAATTTCGTTCTTTATTTTTAAATAATTCAAGATAAAAATCGTTGTCGACGCTTCTTATAAAAAGCTTGCCTGTCTTTTTAAAACTATCTAAATCGTCATCAATGACATATCGATTAAAGCAATCAAGATAAGCTTGGCTTGTTCTTTCATAAAATGAGATATTATCCAAAGAAAAAGGTGTTGTTTCAAGCATAATCACTCCATGCTCGCTATAGTCAAGTAAAATAGAGTTTGAAAAAGGTTGATATATTCCGTATGGATAGTAAACTTTGTCTTGTTTATAACAAAGTTTGCCTTTTAATAATTCCGCCAGCTTTTTTTCAGTTTTGCTTTGTGCCATATTTCTCCTTTAAAGTTCATTTTTATGATATATTTCTTGCTCAAAGTTTTTATTATAAATTGTCTTAGCCTTTTCTTCAAGGGCTTGTTCGTCAAATGTTTGTTTATGATTTTTATTTTGAGAGTAGGTTTTGATAGATTTTTCAATTTCTTGATTTAATTCTTTATAAAAATTTTCTATCTCATCATTTTGGCAGTATTGTGTTAAATATTCAGAGATAAAAGATTGGGTTAATAGTTTATATTGTTGTTTGTCATAGTCATTTAAGTTGTCGATATCAATTATAAAACCGAGTTCGCGCATTTTGTCTTTAATAAGTTGCTCTTTCAATTTTTCAATAATTGAAGCGGTATTATATTTCTTTTTTAAGTTTTCTTTAAGTGTATATATAAAATAGTTAAAACTTGTAAGTTGTTGTAATGTTTGGTCATCAAGTTGTGTGTCGTTCACTGCGCCATCGTTTTTAAGATATGAATCAAAAAAATGTTTTTTTGTAGAACAACAGATACTTAAAAAAGGATTTTCATTCTTTCTATCAGCGATATATATGCAATACTCATCATTGCTATATAGCAGTATAGTGCAGTTGTCAGAATAACACGACTTGTATCTTTCACCTACGGCATCAAGTTGCGAAAATTCACTCTCTATTGAATGCCATTTTTTTATTTCTTTATCATCAAGATTAGATTTACTTGATGTTTCAAGACAGAGCCCTAAGTTATTTATATATGCATAGCCATAATTACAAGTATACAATGGATATACAATGTCATTAAAAATATCGTTTTCTCTTATGCAGGGTTTTTCGTCAAAATCTTGATAGGTATCCATTTGGCTTAAATATTCAAGTTGATTTTTTCTTGATTCTTGTAATCTTTCTTTTAAATTTTCAATTGTATCTGTTTGTTCCTTTTGTTTTAAAGTAATTTCTGCTTTATATGACTTTTCTAATAAATTGTTTTCCCTATCAAGTTCTTCTTGAGAGAGAGTTGCACGCAATTTTTCATAAAAGATTTTTATTAGTTCAAATTTTTTTTCATCTTTATAGACAGTATCAAACTTTATGTTGGCAAGCAAATTAGCGTATGCTTCTCGCGTAGAGACTAAAAGATTTTCTTTTGTATAGCCAATAAATTTCTTTATTTCATCTAAAGCTGAAACTTGAGACTTTAAACAGTTTTGAAACATATCAACAGCATCTTTTGTTCTTAAAGAATTTGTTAAAAACTCTTGTTTTTCTTCTTTTGTAGCATCTTTAATTTCAAACTCTTGTCGATTTACAAGTTTAATATGTCCAAATTGAGATAATACAAAAGAGATTTTATTTTGATAGTTATATAATTCATAGAAATACATTTTTGCATAATTGCCTGAGGTTATAATATTATCGCTTTTTTCAAATTCGTCAATTATGTCATCTATAACTATTCCATCAAATTGTTTAATATAATACTCATCATCTCTCAAATATGTAAAAATAGAAAAGATCATATCTGATACTTTAATAACTCCATATTTATTTGCTTCCACGATGATTCGGTAAGACTCGTCTGACATTATCATTTTACCCAAACTTGCATCTATTAGCTTCTGTTCATATTTTCCTATTGCCATTATAAACCTCTATACAAATAGTACCATAATTTTTAAAAAAGTCAATAAAGAATAAATATAATTATTTCTTAATAAAATTATATTTTAAATTTCTATAAAATATTTTTTAGTAATAAGAAGTACAATTTCTATTTGCAATTTTTGATAAAATATGCTATTGTTAAAGTTAGGAGATAAAATGTACAAGCCAATTGTTGCCGTTGTTGGCAGACCAAATGTCGGCAAAAGCACTTTCTTTAATAGGGTGTGCGGCAGGAGAATAAGTATAGTTGATGACACGCCGGGCGTTACGCGCGACAGGCTTTATGCTGAAGCAAATTGGCAGGGTTACACCTTTTCACTTGTGGATACTGGCGGTATTGATAGGACAAGCAGTGATGAGTTTCAAAATGACATAAAACAGCAGGCAATCCTTGCAATTCAAGAGGCAGATGTCATTGTGTTTATGGTTGACGGCAAGAGCGGTCTTACAACAAACGACTTTGAAGTTTCACGCATTTTGCATAAGTCAAATAGGCCTATTGTGCTTGTCGTAAACAAACTCGATAATTTTGAAATAGAAAACACCTATGAGTTTTATAATCTTGGCCTTGGTGATCCTTATCCACTTTCACTTGCGCAAGGAAAGGGGCTAGGCGATATCTTGGACGAAATTGTAAAACACTTTAAGGATATTGATTTAGAAAAGGAAGATATAAATGCCATAAAAGTTGCAATCGTTGGCAGACCAAATGTCGGCAAAAGTTCTCTCATCAACAGGCTGGTCAATAAAGAGCGAGTTGTAGTCAGCGATATTGAAGGCACAACGCGTGACAGCGTATATGTTCCATTTAGATATGATAGACAAGATTTTGCTCTCATTGATACGGCAGGACTTCGCAAACAAAAGGTTGTGGATAATGGCACTATTGAGTCCTACAGCGTGCTTCGCACTATGAGCGCAATAGACGATTGCGATATTGCACTTATTGTGGTAGATGGGGGAAAGGATAAGATAACAGAACAAGATGTCAAGGTGGCGGGATATGTCCATGAAAGTGGAAAACCTTCAGTTATAGTTGTAAACAAGTGGGACATTAAGAGTAGAGATAAAAACTCCTATTTAAAGATGCTCCAAAGTGAACTATCCTTTATGAGTTACTTTAATGTGGTCTATGTTTCAGCATTGACAGGAGAAGGACTTGGACAGATCATGAAGCAGGCTCTAATAAGTTTCCAAAACGCATCAAAACGCATACAAACAAGCGTGCTTAATGATTTTCTTCATGAAGCAATCTTGTATTTTGAGCCTCAAGCTCGAAGCGGAAATAGGGCAAAGATAAAATACATTACTCAAACTTCCACCAATCCGCCAACTTTCGTAATCTTTGTCAATGACGCAAAACTAATAAATTTTTCTTATAAGCGATATTTAGAAAATAAACTAAGAGAGAGTGTGGACTTTTCTGGTACACCGATTAAGCTTGTTTTCAAGGGAAAAGGAGATGAATAAAAAGTGATTGATATAATGTATTTCATACTTGTTGCCTTTATATCATATTTTCTTGGCACTATAAATTTTTCCAAGATTCTCTCTTGGTATGTAAAACATAAGGATATAACAAAGATGGGCAGTGGCAATCCAGGGACAATGAATATGCTTCGTTCCTATGGTTTTGGCATTGCTTTCGCAACATTTTTAGCAGAAGTTATCAAATCAGGACTTACCTGCCTTGTTTTTAAATTGATTTTTCCACAATACGATCAAGTCATATATTTCGTGTGTGCGATATTCTTGCTACTCGGCAACAATTTTCCTGTATGGTCTAAGTTTAAGGGTGGCAAAGGCGTTGCAACCTTTGCAGGTGTCTTTTTATTTTCAAATCTTTGGTATGTGGCACTTGCATGGTTTGTCATTTGCTTCATACTCTTTATGTTTATCGAATATGCAAGCGTAATTTCTTTCACGTATATTGGCGGACTTTCTATCGCTTATACAATATATGCTTTTGTAAGCCAAATCTATTATGCATGGCTTGTAGTTGCAATCATTTGGGTTATGTATTTGATTATGCTTGCAAGACATCATGCAAACATTAAAAGGCTGTTTACTCACACTGAAAATAAAATTGATTTCAAAGCAAAACTTGCAAAAGTCTTCAAGCATAAAAAAGGCGAAATAATTATTGATGAAGAATTTGTTGAGCATGCACCTGAAGCAGAGATAATTGTGACGCAACTCGAGAAAAAAGAAGAAAAACAAGAAGAGCAAGTGGATGAAATCGTAGAGAGTAGAGATGCGGAAAGTATAGATCTCGTTGAAGATGAAAGTGCAAATGATGATATCATAATTGATGATGATCAAGGTACTATTTTACAAGAAAACAGCGTTGAAAATACTGAGCTAGAGAAGATGTTAAAAACTAAGCAAGAAGAAATAAATTCACAACCTATATCGTCAAATGAAAGCGGAATATCTAATTCGTTTGACAGTGACATATTAAGAGACAATGACGACCAAATCAATAGTCAAGATGAAATAAACAAAGATGTTGCCGACGATGGCACACATATAGATCAATCACACAATACTAATGTTGACAGTGATAGTAAATAGCGATATTTTTGCAATAACCGCTTATGCTAAGGTCTGAAGATGTTGAATAGTTATAATTGATTAGTTCAAAACACATTCATGAAGTTGAATGTGTTTTTCGTTTAGGCAAATTCAAATGGTGATTTTAAAGAAGAATTCTAAGTTGGTTTTCATTTGCATGAAGACTTTTCTTTATTAAAAAAGGCTAATACAAAGCTTTCAAAATATATATTTGGAATATCGAAAGGTTTGCCAGCATAAATTATCTTGTCGCATAGGAGGCATAATTATGGAAAAATTCCAAATTTATGATGATATTAAAACTCGTACTAATGGAGACATATATATCGGGGTTGTTGGTCCTGTCAGGGTTGGCAAATCAACATTTATTACGCAGTTTATGAAGAAATTAGTACTTCCTAATATCACTGAAAAGAATTCAAAAGAAAGAACTATTGACGAACTTCCGCAAAGTGCCGATGGCAAGACTATCATGACAACTCAGCCACGCTTTGTGCCGAATGAAGCTGTTTCAATCCAAGTTTCTGGCGCAGATATGCGTGTAAGAATGATTGACTGTGTTGGTTACCTTGTCAACGGTGTCATGGGACATATTGAAGATGACAAACCTAGGCTTGTCAAAACACCTTGGTCAGAAGAAGAACTTCCTTTTGAGCAGGCGGCAGAACTAGGCACAAACAAGGTCATCAATGAACATTCTACAATAGGCATCGTGCTTACAACTGATGGTTCAGTGACAGAAATTCCACGTTCAAACTATATAGAAGCAGAGGAGCGTGTAGTGCAGGAGATGAAATCATGCGGAAAACCATTTGTAATGGTGTTAAACTGCAAGTCGCCTTCGTCAAGTGAAGCCAAAAAACTGTCAAATTCACTTGCTGAGAAATATGGAGTGCCTGTAATTGCCTTGAACGCACTTGAGCTTAAAGATGAAGATGTTGATAAAATATTTGAGAAAATCTTGATGGAATTCCCTGTTTCATCAATTCAAATAAGAATGCCAAACTGGCTTTGCGCACTTGACTATAACAATGAAATAATCAGCGAAATTGCAACTGAAATGAGAAGAATTGGTGCAAATATGATCAAACTTAGTGACGCCGATAAAAATCATATTGCCTTTGAAGAAAGCGAAAATTTTGACCCTATTACCATCTCAGCTGTCAATGCAGGCAACGGTGTTGTCGAATTTGATGTCATTCCAAAGGCAGACCTATTCTATAAAGTACTTTCAAGTCAGTGCGGATACAATATCAAAGATGACTTTGCACTTATCAGCTATATCAAACAACTAGGCAAAGCCAAAGTTGAATATGACAAGGTTAAGGATGCACTTGAGCAAGTTAAGCAGACAGGATATGGTATTGTTGAACCAAAACGTGATGACTTAGAACTTGGCGAACCTGAAATAATTAGACAGGGTGGAAGATATGGCGTTAAGATTAAGGCAACAGCTCCAAGTTTGCATATTATGAGAGTTGATGTTGAAACAGAAGTTACACCACTTGTTGGCACTGAAGACCAAAGCCAAGACCTTGCTAAAAATATTGTAGAGCAGTTTGAACAAGATCCTGTTGCGCTTTGGGATACAAATATTCTAGGTAAGAGCCTATACTCGCTTGTTGGCGACAATATAAATTCTAAGATAGTGACTATGCCAGTTGAGGCTCAACGCAAGATGAGAAAGACTCTCTCCAGAATTGTCAATGAAGGTAAGGGCGGAGTACTTTGCATACTGCTATAAAAAATTGAAAGTGTATAAAAATTTATAAAATTTAACAAAAATGCTAAAAATTTTCAAAAAAATACAAAAATTCAGTCGATTTTGATAAATTTTTAATAAATTTAATAAAAAAGCGAACTTTTTATGAAAAGTCCGCTTTTTATTTTTGACCTCAATACTATTCTTTTTCTCTTTCCAATTTTGCAACTTTTTCTTGATACAGGGCTTGAAATTCAGGTTCGTTTCTTACGTTTTTGTCAACAAAACGCAAAGCTTTCTTTGGGTCCTGTGCCTTGTTAAAAACCATTACTATAAAATCGTAATCAAGCTTATCCTCATAAGGAGTAAATTCAAAAAGATTATCTCCGCCTCTTTCATAAGCAAAGTCAAAAAAATCTGGATCATATCGCAAATCATCTGATGCAAATTGAAATACCCTAAAGTCCTTATCAATTGCAGCCTTCATTATTTCCTCGTCATTGCTATAATATCTGCCAAGTTGAGCAGATATTGTTTCGTTCCAAAACTCAGGATTACGATGAGAAAAATCAGGACTTTCTTCAACAAGTTGCATATAATTTGGATCTTTTAATATCTTCAATAAATCTTCTCTATCTACTTGTGGTTCTGTCCAGGCATTCAGCATGGCATCTCTGTATGAATGTCTACTGCAAATACCACAACCACGTTTAGCATTTATAAATTTAGAAAAATCTGGATCTTTTTGTAATTCATCTGATGCATATTGAAGCATTGTAGGGTCTTTCTTAACTGCAACCAGCATGATATTCTTGTTATTTTTTATATTATCTGATGCATATTTAACTATTGTAGGGTCTTTACAGGCTGCAGCCTGCATTACTTCCTTGTCATCGTTATAATATTTGAAAAGTTGAACAGATATTCTTTCATTCCAAAACTCAGCATTCCTATGTGAAAGATCAGGACTTTCTTCAACGAGTTGCGTATAATTTGGATTTTGTAATATTTGTAATAATCTTTCTCTTTCCATTTTTGGTTGTGTTAATGCCGTCATCATAGCATTTCTATATGTCAGTTTGCTCATAATTTTCTCCTCTATATTTTCATTATACTTGGGTGAGGGTAATTGTCAAGTACTTTTTTTAAAAAACATGCTTATTATTGGTTTTGATAAATTTTTATATATGAATTTAAGTTTTTAATTTTAATATTTAATTTACTTTAAAGGAAAAATTTGGTATCATATATTTACTATGGAATTTGACGAAAAAATTTTAAATGAAGAGCAGTTGCAACCACTCAAACAGACAGAAGGGGCAGTGCTTGTAACGGCAGGAGCAGGCAGTGGAAAGACCAGACTTTTGACTTATCGTGTTGCCTATCTTATAGAAGAAAAAGGGATTTCGCCTTACAATATTTTGGCGATTACTTTTACCAATAAAGCATCAAATGAGATGAGAGAGCGTTTAATTCAAATGTTGCCACTTGCAAATGAGATTTGGATATCGACTTTTCACTCAATGTGTGCCAAAATGCTAAGAAGAGATATTGACAAAATGCCACCATTCACGCGTGACTTTTCTATATATAGTGAAAGTGAAAGTGAAAAAGTCTTAAAGGAAGTCTGTATTGAACTCGGTCAAGATGATGACAAGTTTAGAAAGCGAGCACAATATCATTTGTCAAATTACAAAAATGGTGTGCAAGAATTAGATGAATATCTTTCTTCTCATGAAGATGAATATAGTATGGACAAGATCGGCAATGCGATAAGATTGTATCAAGAAAAGTTGAAAAAATACAACGCGCTCGATTTTGACGATCTTCTTCAAAAGACCGTACAACTTTTTGAAATGTGTCCGCAGGTGCTTTCCTATTATGCAAACAGATTTAGATATATTTTAGTTGACGAATTTCAAGATACCAACCTTATTCAATACAAACTCGTCAAGATGCTTGCAAGTGTGCATGGCAACATCTTTGTTGTCGGCGATGAAGATCAGTGCATATATTCATGGCGGGGAGCAAACTTTCAAAACATATTCAACTTTAAACGTGATTTTAAAGACGTGCACGTCTATAAACTTGAAAGAAATTATCGGTCAAGCAAAGAGATAATACAGATAGCCAACAATGTCATAAAGAACAATCGACAGCGTCTTAATAAAAATATGTGGACGGATAAAGAAGAGGGCGAAAAACCCATTCTTTACAACGCGGTCGACGAGCGAGATGAGGCGCTTTTTGTTGCCAAAACAATTGAAAAGCTAAAAAGTCAAGGCTATAACTATAAGGATATGGCTGTACTTATGCGCATGAACTCACTCTCGCGAAATTTTGAAGAGGCATTTTTGTCTTATAACATTCCGCATAGAATTTTCGGTGGCTTCAAATTCTATGAGCGTGCCGAGATAAGAATTGTAATTGGCTACCTTCGTCTTTTTACAAATCCAAAAGACGATGTTTCATTTGCTCGTATAATAAACTTTCCAAAGCGCGGAATAGGTGATGGAACGCTTGCTCGCCTTGCTCAAATTGATCCTGATAAATCATTGCTTGAAAATGCTTTATCACCAGAATTTACGCAAAATCAAGCAATTTTTAAGAAATTTGCCGATTTTGTTGCGATTTTTAAGAAATTATCTATAGAAAAACAAAATCCGATCTCAAAATTTGTTGAAAAAGTTATCACCGAATTTAAGATCAAGAGTGCTTTTAACATCAAAGATGAAGAAGATTTGAATAGGATATATAATATAGAACAGTTTATTCAATCTGTACGCGAGTATGAAGCGCTCAATCCTGACAGCACACTATCAGATTTTCTTGAAAGCATTACACTGTATTCCGATAATGATCAAATAGGTCAAGAAGGTCAGGTGACAATTGCGACAGTACACGCTGTTAAAGGCCTTGAATTCAAAGTGGTGTTTGTTATAGGGCTTGAAGAAGGTGTTTTTCCTATTTCAAGAGCGCTCAATTCAAATTTTGAGCTTGAAGAAGAGCGCCGGCTTTGCTATGTGGCTTTGACTCGAGCAATGGAAAGGCTTTATCTAACTTATGCCTCAAAAAGATATCTATATCGTGAAAGTCAATTTGAGGTGCCTAGTAGATTTTGTAGAGAGATTGGACTTTTATCTCTTGAAAGACCAAAACCAAGAGTCAATGTCGATAGATTTAATTATGAAGATAGCTATAAACAAAATATACCAAATAGAATTGTAAATTACAACAAAGTTGAATTATGGAATAAAAATATACTAAGTGAGAAAAAGGAAGAATACAAACCTAAAAAAGATGTGAGCATATATCAAGTAGGACAAAAAGTTGAACATCCAAAATTTGGAGAAGGTATTATATTACAAATTTCATCTGATCATCTAGTTGGCGATATTGACTTTGAGAATTTCGGTAAAAAGAGTTTAATGCTAGAACTTGCACCTTTGACTATAATCGAATAAAAAGTCTTTAATTGGTTTAAAATCCAGACTGCAAGGGCAAAGACAATGTAAAAATTAAAAACTAAAGAAAATTTAAAATCATCAAATTTTTAAAAATATAAGTAAAAAATGCAAAAAAACAATAAAAAATCTTAAATTTTTCGATTTTTTAGTAAAATATTTGTCAATTTTTAATAAATGGAGTGATAAATGGACGAGAAAGAAAACAATATCAAACTTATGCAAGAACTTATCAGCGAGATTGATAAGCACAACTATAATTATTATGTTTTAGACAATCCTACCATATCGGACAGCGAGTATGATAAACTTTACTACAGCCTTGTCGATCTTGAAAAAGAAACAGGTATTATTTTGCCAAACTCTCCAACTCAAAGGGTTGGCGGAGATGTGCTTGATAAGTTTGAAAAGAAAAGACATGTTGTGCCACTCTATTCGCTAAGCAAGGTACGTGATTTTGATGACCTTACTAAGTGGGTGCGTGATATGCTTAAATTAAGTCCGCACACAAAGTTTGCTCTTGAATATAAATTTGATGGACTTCAAGTAGTCATTGAATATGATAATGGCAATTTTGTGAGTGCGACTACTCGCGGAAATGGTACGATAGGCGAAGATGTTTCCTTGCAAGTTAAGACTATCAAATCAGTGCCACTTTCAATTGACTACAAAGGCAGGTTGATTGTGCAAGGCGAATGCATGATGACAAACAAAAACTTTGAGATATATAATAGGACAGCCGAAGAAAAACTGAAAAATCCTAGAAATGCGGCAGCGGGCGCTGTAAGAAATTTAGATCCAAAGCAGACTGCAAAACGCAACCTTGACTATTTCTGCTACAGCATATTGTATTGTCCTGAAAGGCATTTTGATACGCAGGAAGAAATGCATGAATTTTTACAGCAAAATGGCTTTCAAACAGGGGACTATTTTAAAATATGCAATGATGAAAATGAACTTATTGCAGAAATTGAAAAGGTTGATAAGATAAAATCTGGACTTGATGTAATGATAGACGGAATGGTCATCAAAATAAATGATACAAAATATAGAGATGAAATCGGCTTTACAGCAAAATTTCCTAGATGGGCAATGGCATACAAATTTGCAGCGACTGAAGCGACAACTCGCTTAAAAAGTGTTACATGGCAGGTTGGTCGAAGTGGCAGAGTGACTCCTATTGCAAATTTAGAGCCTGTCGAGCTTGCTGGTGCTACCATCAAACGTGCAACGCTTAACAATATAGACGATATACGCAAAAAAGATATTTATGAAAACGCCATGGTCTTTATGAGAAGAAGCAATGAAGTTATTCCAGAAATCATGGGGCTTGCATCGAAAGACGAGAACTCGAGAAAAATTGAAATTCCCTCTCACTGTCCTTCTTGTAACAGCCTTTTGGTGCAAAAAGGACCACTCCTTTTTTGCGAAAATCACTATGGCTGTCGCGAGCAAATTATAGATAGACTTTCTCACTTTTGCAGTAGAAATGCATTCAATATTGAAGGCGTTTCTGAAAAATCGATAGAGGCGTTTTATGAAAAATTAGAGGTTACTAAAGCAAGCGATCTATTCTTGCTCAAAGAAGAAGATCTATTAAAACTTGAAGGTTTTAAAGAAAAAAAGGCAAAAAATATGATAAATTCAATAGAAAACAGCAAAATTATTGAATTAAATCGCTTTTTGTTTGCTCTCGGCATCATTGAAGTTGGCAGTAAAACTGCTCGTGATATTGCAAGTCATTTTAAAACACTTGCTGATATTAAGAATGCAAGTTTAGAAAGTCTTGCCGAGATCGAAGATGTCGGGAATATAATTGCTCAAAACATATTTGATTTCTTCCGCGATCAAGAAAATCTGCAGGAAATAGATAGACTATTTAAATTAGGTGTCAAAATAAAAGAAGTCCAAACTGATCAAAAGAGCGATATTTTAAAGGGAAAGACTATAGTAATAACAGGCACATTATCAAGACCAAGGGCAGACTTTGAGAGAATGATTGAAGCTCATGGCGGAAAATCAAGCAGTAGTGTATCGGCAAAGACTGATTTCCTATTGCTCGGCGAAAATGCAGGCTCAAAACTTGAAAAGGCAAAATCTCTAGGAATTAAAATTCTATCTGAACAAGACTTCTTAAAACTTATTAATGAATAGAATATTTCTGAATTATTAAAAAGATTGTTTTTAAGAAACTTTTATCTAATAAAAGGCTTGCCTTGTGGCAAGCCCTTTCAATTTTTTTATTATTTATGCATATATATGTAAGATAATAACGCAAAAATATTAAAAATTCAAGTTGACATTAATTTATAGTTAAAATTAATTGACTATTTTTGTAAAAAATGTTACAATATAATTGATAATTTATGTAAATTAAATTATCTAGAAGGAGGAGGGAAAATGAAAAAGGCAAAAAAAATCACTAGAATTAAAATCGACAATTTAATTGATAATAGTCGTTTTGCAAAAGGTGATGGTTGGTCTAAAACAGACAATGCTTATTGATTTATATCAATTAAGAGAAGGCATCATAGTGCGCCTTGAATATTTTGGTGGAATGATAATAGACATAGTTAATAATGCCTATTATCAAATACCAAAATATGACGCATTAGTTTTATTTTGCTTAAAATATGAAAATAATATCAATGTAATTATCAATGAAATATTAACCAAATTAGACATAAAAAAAGAAACATTTGATTGCAATTTATATGAAAAAGAAAATTTCATAGTCAAAATAAGTCAAAAAAATAATATTCATCGTGATAATTTAAACTTATATTTATATATTAAAGATATTTTAAATAACATTGAAAATATAAATCACTTATCAGCGCCTTTAAATATATCCATTTATCCTTCTTTTTCCTGTCAAGCAAATTGCAATTTTTGTTATGTTAAAAATTATTGCAAAGACGATCATAGAATCATGCAGTTTCATGTTTTAAAAAAACTTATAGACGATATTGAAAGATTACAAATACCTTATGTTTCAATTTTGGGTGGTGAACCACTTTTACTGCCATATATAGAAGAGTTATTAGATTATATGTCAAAGAAACGCATTATTTTCAATATAACAACGAATGGTTGGTTGTTAAATGAAAAAGTTATGTATTATATAAAAAAATTTAAAAATATTAATTTGTCAATTTCTTTACAAAGTATTGATAATTATCATACATTAGCAACAAAACTTAATTATAAAGAGATAATAAACAATATAAAAAATACTAGAGGCAATTGCAGAATTAATACTGTATACATAAATCAAACTTTCGAACAATTAGAAAAACTTGTTGATTTTGTTTATAACGAGGGAATAAAAACCTTTACATTGGCACTATATAATAATGTTAAATTGAATCCAAAAGAACAAAATAATAATCACATAAAATTTTTAAACGCAAAACAGCATTTAAATAAATACATTAAAAGTAAACACTACGATATTGACTTTCGTGCAGAAGGCTGTTTACAGTATTTATTTGAGCAAAAAGTCAAAATAATTCCAAAAACGGATATAGAAAAAATTTTTACAAAGTGTGAGGCAGGTAATTTAAAACTTGAAATTATGCCTAACGGAGATACAATCGGTTGCATGGCACTAGATAATAATTTTTTTAAAAGTGGAAATATTTTTGATAACAAATTAGAGGATATATGGAATCATGATGAGAAGTTAAATTTATTAAGAAACTCACTATGTAAAGTAAGCGAGTGTAAAAACTGTAAATATTATTCTTTCTGCAATGGTGGATGTACTGCGCAAAGATTTTTAACGAATAAGAATTTTGAAAAAGTAAAGGATGGAAGATGTTTAAAGAAAGCATAAATTTTGAAGAATATAAAAAATTCAAAGCAAAATTTGAGTGTTTTGTTTTAGATGAGCAGTGGAGATATTCTCTAATGTTTGATTGTTTTTTAAGTGACAAAGTGAGAAATGAGACAACTAGAATGATAGATTTTTTTACTGCTAATCCAAGGCCTAGTGATGTTTCAAAATATTTAAATTATTTAAGAAAAGAAGGTTTAAATCTTTTATATGAAAGTCAAAAACAAAAAGATGTAAGGCATTCTTGGGCAGAAGTGAGAGAATCTTATGCGTATTATGGATTAATTGAAGTTATAACAGAGGGCTCTAGTTATAGTGAAAATTTAATAGGCGAATTACAAGAAATTTATGGCGATAAGTATTTAACTGTGTTATCGGAAATCGACAATTCATCTCCATCAAAACTTACCAATTTCTCACAAAATAGTAATGTAAATTTGTTTGATAATAATGATACGGTAAATAAATATTTGCTATTAAAAAAATGGCAAGACGAGCAAAATATATATCATAATAAAAAATTATATCCTATTTTTTCAAAGTATAGAGATGAATTTAAAAAAGAATATGTAGCACGATATGGTGAAGTTGAATGTAGTGCTAGAGAGATGCTAGTATTGTCAGATTTGAGAGAACAATCAATTTTGCCTATTGACACATTAGCAATTTGGATAGATATTGGACTCGGAAATGAGTTAACAACAGTTATAGGTGGAAAAAATTATGGACTTGCACTATTAAAACAACACGAGCTTAATATTCCTAATACTTGGACTTTAACTTTAAATTCAAACTTAGATGAAAATTTTATACAAAATTTACCTTCAAAATTTAATTATGCAATTCGTAGTTCTGCAAACGGCGAAGATGGTCAAAAAAATTCATTTGCTGGAATGTTTGATACAATTTTAGATGTTAATAAAAGTGATATTTTAAATGCTGTCAATAAGGTTAAATATTCTTGCCAAAATTCTCGTGTTGCAGCATATATACAAAAATTTAATCTTCAACAACCAGAAATGTCCATTGTAATTCAAGAATTTATTCCTGCAGATATTTCAGGGGTATGGCTTGGCAGGGAAGAAAATTCTGGTATACTCGAGTGGGTAAATGGCAGCGGAGATCAGCTAGTATCTGGCACAATAACGCCAACAACTGAAATGATAAATTATAAAGCTGATATAAATAGTTTAAAGATAAACGGAAAGTATGTTGGAGATATTTTATTATCATATCAAAAGAAAGTGGGCAAAATTTGTGATTTTGAATTTTGTATCAAAGATGATATATTGTACATGTTACAATATCGCCCTGTAACAGAAATTATTACACAACAAAGTGAAAATGATAATAGTAAAGTCAACGGAACGCCTGCATCAAAGGGAGTTGTCGAAGGTGAAGTTTGCTTTTTAGAAGATGTAGATGATATTGATAAATTTAAACCAAATACCATCCTGTTGACATATTATACCGATCCTGACTGGACAGAGGCTTTAGTGAGAGCAAAAGCAATAGTGACAGCAGAGGGCGGATTTCTATGTCATACAGCTATTATTGCAAGGGAACTAGGTATTCCTTGCATTACAGGAATAGGAAAGAAAAATTTAAAAAAATTAGCGAAATGCAAACAAATTGTGGTTAACGGAAATACTGGTGGCATAAAAGAATTGCATAATTAATAAAATAAGAATAGAATATAGATAGGTAGCAAGTTAACATTTATTTTGACAGCACTTTTTAACCGATGCTACCTTTTTTTTGCTAATCAATTTTGTCGCAATTTATTTTTATTTGCACCCTATTAAAAACTTGGTATTGACAATTCGCTGTTGTTGGTTTAAAATATGCAGTGTTATTACAAGGAGTTTTATTATGCAGGACAAGAAAATTATGTTTGATTTTGAAAAGTTTGATCCAAAAACACAAAAACTACTTAATCATTTTAAAGAAAAAGTTTCTTCTTTAGGAAACTATGAACTTTATTCTTTGTATAAAAAAACAACAAACAAGGTCTACAAGCTTGCTCAAAATTTGCACTCACAATCTTTTAAGCAAAATGTCGGGTTTACTTTTTTCTTGACTTGTCCTGTTTCTATGGGGTTATCACTTGGTTTGCTTCCTGAAGGCACAATTAAAAATGTCGTCTTTGGTTTGACTACGGTTGCCTATCTTGTGACTGGTTGTCTTACAGCATATCAATATAATAAATGCGAAAAAGCAAAAGAGAAATTTGAATATGAAAGAGCAAAGAAAAATATCATTGAAAATGTTGCCGAAGAGCGTGATATTGTAATTCCTTATATAAGTGATGCTTCAATTTATAATAATAGTCATAAACATAATACTAAACCATTTACTATAGAAGATGATATTGATTTAGATGATTATATTGATGCAGGAGTGAAAAATTAAAATTCCTATTTATCAATAGGTTAAAATATGATATAATACTGATAGAGGAGAGTAGCTATGGCTAAGCGCAAAACTGAATTTTACGATGATTCTAAATCATCCGATCTAAATGATATGGAATTAGATGCAGAAACACTAGAAATACTAAATAATGATATTATAAAATCGATTGAAAGTGTAAAGAGAAAAGTGATTGCAGATTATGTCACAAATCGCACAAAGACTAAATTGATGGAATTTTTAAATAGTGGCTTTGGTATTTTAAAATGGCTTGGCTTTAAAGCTTTTTTCCTGCCTCACAATATTTTCGGAATGGATGAAACAACTTATCGTCTTGTCGGTGCTATTTCTCAAATGGTTGGTATTATTGGTGAAGGGCTCACTGATAAATGGATTGAAAAACATGATGTTTCAAAAGAAAGTGTCGATATGACTATAGAGCAACTTGATAGAATTCTAAATGAAAGGTATGGTGAGCAGATTTTTCCAGAACTTAAACGCAATCCAAAGAATGCTCAAGAGTTATTAGACAACTTTTACAATGATTATTTAAATGCTATGAAAGGAGTAATGGGAAATAATGTAATAGCAGTTGATGAAGATGATGAAGAAATAGAAAAATAATCATTAAAATTATAATCGTTTAAAAGAAAAGAAAGGCTCGAATGAGCATCAGTCTGTTATTTTGTCGACACACTGAGTAAGATAAATTTTTATCTTACTTTTTTTATTATGATTGTGGTATTAAGATAAAAAAGCACAAAATGAATGTAGAAAATTGTCGAAAATGAAAAATTATGACATGTATAATGTAAAAATGGCTCGATTTTTCTTTTTTACCACATCTTAATCAGAATT
>CALVML010000007.1 GCA_944345705.1 uncultured Clostridia bacterium
TATGAAAAAGTTTTTAGGTAATCTCTCAAATTTCAGAGTATGGCTTTTAAAAGGTTTAAATGAGTTAAAAGATTACGACTGCCTTTGCCTTAATCTCTATGACGATGAAGATGAAGAAGATTATTCATGTGAACTTGTGGGCACAAGCAAATTCTGTCAAGATGGAGATGATTGGAACTTTGACGAAGAAAAGGTATACAGTCGCAAAAATCCATTTGTACTTTGTGAAAAAAGTGATATAGATGATGATACAAAACTCTTGCTTTTGTTTAAAAGGCTTCTTGAAAATACTATAACTGATAAAAAAGTGGCAAAGATGGTCAAAGATAAGTCACTTGCCTATGGCTTTGTGAATGGAAGAATGCACTTTGCCATATCTAATAATGATCACGACTGCTATAATGGCTGTATGGATAGATAGAAATTTAATTTAAGTAAAAAGTCAATCGCCGTTTTTGTCCTCACTAAAACAAAAGTATTGACTATTTTTATTTTCATGTATTAATTAAGATAAATTGTTAAATAATAAAGATATGAAATTTTTATCTTTATTTCTTTTAACGCTTATGGCTTTTAATCCGCTAAAATTTTGTCTTGATAGTGATAGTGGTTTTTTAGTGGAAGATGATAAGATCCTAGCTGTCAAAATAAAAAGTGACGGAGAAAATTATAAGCAAAATATCACTATTGAAATAGAAAATGGCGATGAAACTATTATATTAAAGCCTATTGCAAATAGTGGATACAATCCAAATGTTTTTATAGCAAACTTTCTAGACAATGGGTTTGAGCAGTTACTTTACAGCGTTGAAAGTGGCGGTAGCGGTGGTTATAGTTTTTATGAACTCTATAGTTTAAATGATGGTACACAACTACTTTTCAATTCTCAAGATTTCAATCCAACAATCACAGCAAAAGAATATAACGAAAATATCATTGAACTAAACTATCAAGGACAAAAATTATATTTAGATTCATCAATGTCAAAGTGCGATCAGGTTACATCAGATTGTAGCATCGAAGTTGTTTCTGTAAATACTATTTTACCTTTCTACAATATTGCACTAGAAAGATACTATCTGCAAGTTTTACAACCTGTCTATCAAGGCTATCGTGCAAACAATCTAGGTTATGTAAGCACCATCTTACAGATAAATGAAGATGGTTATGACACGATTAATATTGGAATTTTAAAAAATTTTGAGTATAAAAGATAAATTTTATGTATTTTATTAGTAATTTTTAAACTTTTTTGTTAAAATTTTAGAAAAGGGGCTAAAATGATAACTATAAAAAACAAAAAAGATTCAATTATAAAAATGAAGGAATTAAAACTAAATTATTTCCCACTTGATTATTTTGAAACAGACGATTTGGAAGGTATAAGATTGTTTTTTGAAAAATATCCAGCAAAAGAGTATGTTTTGCGAACGATAAATAAAGCCAAGGGACAGTTCTTCTATGTTTATAGCTATCAGGAGGCTGTAGAGAAATTGAATAATTTTGATCATGAAGTGACCATCAGCGTTTCCTATAATCCATATAAAGAGAATATAGTGCTAGTAGGGGATATCAAGGTACATAAAGGATATGACGGAGAAAGTGTTGATCTTACTGCAAGGACAGACACGGAAGCAACTCATAGAAATATATATGAAAATCCACAATATAACCTTCATGCATCTTTAGATGACGACAAGGTATGGCGTATACCGGGTTTTTCTAAAATCATGCGATATATCATAGATCATGAACTCTATGATGTGATTGTTGAGTTTGCCGTTTATGACTGCAAGCTTGGAATTAATAATGAAAATGTGGTTGTGACAGAACTGAGAACAGGCTATTAAAATCTAATTTCTATTAGATAATCAAAATTGTTTTACTGAAAGTTTAAATATAAGAAAAAAGTTAGTCGATTAGTAATCGACCCAGTGTGTCGACAAAATAACAGACTGTAGACAAACAAGCGAGGCAAGGCTCGAAAAATGCTCAAAGCCAGGAGTTTAGTACCTCTAAATGACTGGTTTTGGGCGTTTTTCAGTAAACGAGGCAAGAAAAATTATAAATAATTTTTCGGTCGCGCCGTTTGTCTACAGTCTGAGTCGATTAGTAATCGACTATATTTTATCTAAAATTTTACATTTCTTTAACATTTATAAGAAAAAATTGGTTTTATTTCTAAATTTAATTTGTTATAATAATTTGTAAAGTAAGATTTACTATCCTAAAGGTGAACGCTTGAAATTTGAAGATATTGTTTCGACTTTAAAAGATAAATCAAAAAGAACGGTTATTATAACATTCCTTACAATGTTATATAATTTTTTTTGGTCTATTGCAAAGATACTTCTCGGTGCACTGAGTGGCGGTTATTTCTTTTGTGCCAGTGGTGTCGTTACATTACTAATTGGATCTATAAAATATATATTCTATAGAAATCATGATCATGACAGCATGAATGTCAAAACGCAAAAGAGTATCAAAATATGTATTTTGCTTATCGCAATTGGCTTGTTATATGCTGGATATATGTCAACTCTCTTTGTTTATCCGCAACTTGAACAATATGATGTGATTGTTGCTATTGCAATTGCTACTTTTTCTTTTATAGAACTTGCCATTTCAATCAGGAATGCTTTGATTGATAGGAAAAAAGGGGACACGCTTTTGTCAGCACTACGCAATTGTAACCTAGCATCTGCAATTTTTGCGATTGTGCTTACACAGGTTGCCCTTATGACTTCACAAGGGGAAGATGCGTCTATAGGAAGTGCCATATCTGGAATAATTGCAGGAGTAATAGTCGTTATAATAGCAGTCATCTATTTAATAAAACTCAAAAGAAGACAAAAAGATATGATTGCTTAAGAAAAACAACTTTAATTCAAAAAAACAACACAAAAATTTAAGTTCAAAATATAAACTTATACTAATTTGCAAAATCTTTGCAAATTTATCTTTGTTGTTTAAAAATAAAAATAAAAAAGGCCATAATATTATATGACCTTCAAAGTGTAGACGATTGATGTGATTTTGTTAATTATTGTCTTGCACCATTTTCTTTGTGATTTTCAAAATATTGCTCAAGCATATCTAAAATTTCTGTTTGATTATTTTCCTTGGCAATGTCTACAGCGGTTTTACCATCAAAATTTTTCCATTCAACAGCCTCAACTGGAAGTTTTTCTAGTAAATATTCAACTACATGTTTATTGCCAAGTTTAGTTGCGTGCATAAGTGGTGACCAGCCATTATTATCAACGGCGTAAATATCTCCCATAGGCAAAAAGATTTCAATAATTTTTTCATTATTTGTTTTAATTGCAACAATCAAAGCAGGTTGGTCTTGATCATCGCGTCCCGAGAAAGTAGAGCCAAGATCTAAAGCCATTCTCATTTTTTGAGGATCAAAATCTATCTTGATTGCCTTATACATAAGTTTATTTGCTTCACTTATATTTTTAATGATTTCTTGAATTTCTTGAGGGGGTAAATCTATAGAAGATGCTTGATAAAAAGTATGTGGAGCAAGTGACGGTAAAGTATATTGATTTTCTGCTTCAGCAGGATAGATGGCCTCTAAATATTCATTTACTTGATACATATCCATTCCAGCCTCAAGCATTTTTTGGCTCCAGCCAGTTTGTGGAATTTCAGCGCCATTTTCTCGCAGTAGACTAATAATAGATAGACGATTATAACACATTGCATAGTTCATAGGTACAAACCCAAAGCGATCTGCAGTATTAATTCCACCTTTTTTCAAAGCTTCTTGAGCTTTTTGATAATCGTTAGATACAATAGCTTGAATAAGCTCTTCATTTGCTTTATTTTCCATAAAACAATCTCCTTTTTAATTATTATATATTATTTTTCTCACCCTGTCAAGATCTGCAAGAATTTTTTATAATGTCCTGTCTTGACAATTAATATAAATGCCTATATAATATAGATATGAATAAGACAGTAGAAGAATTTTTAGAAAAGAATAATATTGATTATCCTGCTTTACAGCAGGAGGGACGTTTGAAAGTAAAGTCGGCAAGCGATGTTAATTATATTATAGCACGAAATAGAATTTTTAAAAATAGTTATAAGAAAACAAGAATATCTATTGCAGATATTTTGGGATATGAATATAAGTCTCAAGGACTTACAGGGCAAGATTTCATATACAACATGTCCAATTTCTTTGATATTGAAGGTTCAGGGTATCAAGCCCGTTCAATTTCTATGCTTGAATATTCTACTGATGAGATTGTAGATAAACTAAAGCCAAGTTTTAGCCGAGAACCTATGAAAATCATTGAGGCGGATAAAGGTGGTAAATATGTTATAGGGGATAACGGACTGCATAGATATCATGTACTTAAAGCACATTTTTTGAAAGAGATGTTTGCCTTAAGTTTAGATGACAAAGAGGGATATAACGCACTTAAAGAAAAGTACACATTTGATGTATCGTTAAGCGAACTTGATTTTACTAAGACATATTCATCTTATATACTGAAGAAAATCGCAAATTTCAAAGGAGAAAGTATTCCTTACTTCTCGGCAGAGCTTGATCAAGATTATAATTATACTGGCAAACTGAAAATAACCACATCCGAACCTGAAAATGAGTTAGTCTTGAATGATGAACAATTAATAAAATTCGTACAGGATAGATTTAATGAATATATAAATGATAAATCAATTTCTTCACATAAAAAGCAAGACGATTTATCTTTAATAATGGCAAACTATGAAATGTTTGACAGCTTTAGGGAATATTGCGATAAAAACTTACCAGAACTTGTGAGATTAAAAGATAAGGAGGATGTATGCAGATCGTAAAATGCAAGGAAAGCGACAAGGAAAATTCTATAAAATATCTCTTAACACAAGATAATAAAGAGATAGGGCATGGATATATCTTTGCACGCGAAATTAATCCTATTGAGATCTATATAATAGAAGAAATGCGATCTAATGGCTACGGAAAATTGTTGTTTACAAAATTATTGCAGATTGCTTATGATAGCGGAAGGGTAAATCTAGTATTCGATATAGAATTACAAAATTATAGAATGAACAACATCCTATCCTCACTTGGTGCACAACATATCGGTACAAATGACGAAAAAAATAGGTGGGTTATACCTGTATAAACTCTACTCAATTTTCATTATATTAATATAATGGTTTGCATTTAACACTTTGATATTGCTTCAAGGTGTTTTTTATAAATTTTTCAGTAAACACACTACAACAGTCAATAAATGTTTTGGCAATATTAGATATATAAAAATTAATGTTATATATATTTCTTTATAGTAATTTAAAAAAATATTTGACAATGAAAATTTTATATGATAATATAAGGGAGTACTTTGACAAGGGGAGATACTCAAGTGGTCGAAGAGGCGGCCCTGCTAAGGCTGTAGGTCGGGCAACCGGCGCGAGGGTTCAAATCCCTCTCTTCCCGCCAGACAATTGTCGTTTGTCTTACAATATGAAAAATAATCAAGTTTATAAAAAGGACTAAATTGAATGATCAATTTAGTCTTTTAAATTATTCTACTATTTTCAAAGTAGTCTAGCCTTAACCACGTTTTCCCTTACCATATAATTATATGTTTCTTTCGTCAATGTCATAGTTCCTATTATTATGTTCAAATCCGTTTAAATTTTGATAAAGATAAGAAGGATAACTCTCGCCAGTTGCTTCAACTTCCATATTTCTTCTTCTATCTGTTTCAGCTATAAATTTCATAAGCCTGTTAATGAAATCCTCATTGATCATGTCACGAGATAAAGACGAAGTATCTTTTAAATGAAGCATATCACAAATTACAAAAGCGGTGTCAAGGCATGTATAAATTCTATGAAACTTCGTCATTCGCTTTTCAAATTTAGAGCTATTTCTTCGCCATCCATGATAATACTTCTGATATAATTTGTTATATATCTCGTAATTACTTTCACAATTTTTGTATAAATCCTCAATCGTTAAAACCTGCCCCAATTCATCTAAATATTTAAATAAATATTCCATGTCCCTTCTAAGTTTTTCTGCCAATTCTTGTTTTGTAAAACCTACTCTCATAAAACCTCCAAATTTAAAAATCGATATTCTTTACAGTATAATTGTACTATCTAAAAATAAATTTGTAAAGTATCAATATTAGACAGGGTGCAAAGAAAAATTAGTTGCAACAAAATTGCTTAACAAAAAAGGTAGCAATCGGTTAAAATGTTTAGTGACTAATCCAATATTTAAAGGAGTTGCTATCTATGTCTAATTTATCACATTTTAACAAAAAATAAATAATCTGAAATGCCGTATGGCTTTCGGATTATTTTGTATATTAAAATCAAAATAGGCTAGTGTTTTTTTACATTACCTAATCTCTATTCTATTTGATCCTTCATCTTTCTTTTCTTGTTTTGGTAAAACAATTTTCAATATGCCACCATCAAGACTTGCCTCAATGTCTTTTTTGTCAACATCGCCAATATAGAAAGAACGGCTAAAGTTGCCAAAACTTCGTTCTCTTCTAATGTAATTGCCTTTTTTATCTTGATCTTCTTGTTTGTGTTCTCTTTTTGCAGAGATAGTAAGATATCCATCACGCAAATCAATGTTAACATCTTTTTTGTCAATGCCAGGCAATTCAATCTCTAAAGTATAATCTTTTTCGCTTTCTTTAACATCTGTTTTCATGATGTTGTTCATTTTGTGTATCTCGTGGCGATCAAACATTGGCATGTCGAAGAAATCATCGAAGAAAGGATCGAAAATTCCTAGTGGACGATAATGTTCCTTGCCTTGTGGAACCATATCAAATTTGTTGTTTTTTTTCATATAAACACCTCCTGCATTTTTTAATGCAAGCATATTATAGCACTGAGTGCTAGCAATGTCAAACAAATACTGCCAATTTCTTAAATTTTTTAAAAATTTATAAAATATTTATTGCCATTATTGATATTTTTAATCAGTTAACTATGCTTTGATATTATGTAGTTGTTGTTTGTTAGGGTAGAAAGCTTTTTTATTAGTAAAAACAAAAAAGGCTATATCCCTTTATTTAAAGAAAAATAGCCACTGCATAGTGATGCAAACTAAGTTTGCTGGTGCGGATAACAGGAGTTGAACCTGCACCCTTTCGGACTGGAACCTAAATCCAGCGCGTCTGCCATTCCGCCATATCCGCATATTATATACATATTAAATTTAATTTGGCGGAATGTCAGACGACCAAATCAAACAAGTTGATTTTCGCTGGATTTTAAATCCAGCGCGTCCGCCACTTTCACCCTAAAAATTTTACAATTTTTAGGGAACCCGAGTCCGCCATATCCGCATTACAACAATATATATTATATATAAAATTATAAAAAAAGCAAGTGTTTTTATCTTAAAATTTATTCTTTGTTTGATTTTGCAAATCAATTTTAGCGTACTGTTGTATGACGGACTTTATTTTTTAAGACGAACTATTTACTTAACTCGCAACGGGCAGAACAGTGGAATAAGCGGATTATCTCTATTTTCAAAAAGGTCTAAAAGGATCTCTGTACCTGCAAATGCATTTATGATGCCGTTTGCTCCACAGCTAATCAAATAATATATTCCATCTTCTTTGGACTTGCCGATAAGACCTAGGTTATTGTCAGTCCAGCCAAAATATCCACAAAATTTATATTCAATTAAATCATCGCCATTTTCTGTTTTAAGAAAAGGAAGCATTTTATATAATGTTTCTATAAGCTTTTGATATTTTTTTCTAGCCACTTTCTCATCTGACATCTCTAGGACTTAAAATGAAACCTATTATTGATGCTCTTGCCGAATTTGGAAACGTGTATAAAAAACAATATAAAAATAGTAAGCAAGATTAGAAAAATAAGAAATTAAAACCATCTTTTCATGTTTTTTTAAAATACATATTAAAAAATCTTAAAAGTCATTTTATTTATAAAGTTTATATGCTTTTTTAAGAATATTTGATATATATTCATTTTTTTCTCTTGTATATCTTTTTCGATCGGAAGAAAACTCTTCTGATAGTTTTATTTTCAATTCTTGATATTTTTTGATTTCTTGCGGATGTTCTATCAAGTATTTTTTAAAAAAGATAAATTCATTCCAATATTCGCTGTCAATCAGTTGCAAATGTATATAGTAAGTTCTACATTTTGGTGGTCCTTTGCGAGCGAGTATTTCACCTTTAGTTTGATAGTTGTCTAGTACATCATAGCCATTTTTTATCAATATATCAGCTATTTCAAACAAGGTTTGTTCATCTTTAGTGCCTATTGCAATATCAATAATTGGCTTGGCACTCAAATTAGGAATAGATGTGCTGCCAACATGTTCAATTTGGATATCATAATCTTTTAAAATATTCTCGAGTACCTTTTTCTCCTTTTCGAATTCATTTATCCAATTTTTGTCATAAGGATAAATTTCAACCACATCTTTATCTAGACCTATCATAAGAACCCTCCCTACCTTAATTTATATAATAATAGTTTAAATATGTCAAACATTAATTGTGAATTTCGATTAAATAGAAATTTGTTTTTTTGGATTAGTTAAAAATAAAAATTACACAATCTTTTTGAATTCTTTTTATAATGTGCTATTAATATTTTATCTTAATTTTTAAAAAAGAAGGGGAGTGAAATGGCAAGAGATGTTGAATATTACAAAGATGAAGGACTGTTTAAATTGCGTGTTTGTGGTATTATAAGAAAGGGTGATAAGGTGCTTATTGAAAAAGATGCGGATTCGCAGTTATGGAGTTATCCGGGTGGGAGAGTCAAACTTGGCGAAAGCACAATAGAAGCAGTAAAACGCGAACTAAAAGAAGAGTTAGAAATAGATATTGAAGTTGTTAAGAAACTTGCCTGCATTCAACTTTTTTCTAAACTTCCAAACAATGTTATTTTTCACGAAATAGGATTTTACTATCAAGTGAATAATCTTCAGCCTCTACCATGTCAAGATTTCGATATTGAAGAAGAAATTGACAAAGGCAAACAAAAGCATAATTTTAAATGGATAACAATTGACCAGCTTAAAGAAATGGACGTTGTCCCTCGTGCGCTAAAGGATGTTATCATCAGCGGTTTAGAAAATCAAGATATAATTTCATGCTTTTAAATTATTCTTTGATTAATAGGATCGAAAATAATATTATAATTAAAAATTAAAATATATTAATAGAAAAGATTAATATCTAAAAGATATTGATTTTTTTGTGTCAAACTGCTTTTTATTTAATATCATGATAATTTGCAATGAGGCACAAATAATGAGAAATTTTAATCCATTTAACCCATGCGACCCATGTGGTTGTTTTAATCCGATATGCACGCCTATTATCGTGCGCGGTGCAACAGGTATAACTGGTTCAACTGGCAATACTGGCGCTACTGGAGCAACAGGCGCTACTGGTGCAACTGGTCCTAAAGGTCGTTCTGCATGTGATAGTGTTCATTATGCTACCTTAGCAGGCAAATCTGGCAACTTATTTAGCAGTGGAATTATTTTGATAAATTTTTACAATTTTAGGTTAATTTTTAAAAAGTCGATTTAAATTTTCTTACAAGCAACAGAAAAAAATTAAATATAAAGAATAAATCAAATTATTAATTTAAATTAAAAAAATACTTGAAATGCAAGACTTGATTTCAAGTATTTTTGATTTAGTTTTCTTTTTGCCATAGATTTTCAGGATAGACTTTTTCTTCTATAAGTGTCTTTATTGCTTGTGTTACGCTTTCTTTATCTTCTCTATAAGTTACGCCATACCAATTTGAACTTGTTGAAAATACTTTCATTTTAGCACCTAGTTTGCTACTTGCGTAAGGCATTTGATTTAGAAGCAAGAATTCATCTTTTTCGATATCAGTTTGCATATCTGTTAAAAATAATTCAAATTGACTTTCGAGAATATCAAAGAAGTTATCACGAAAGCATAGTAAGTTCATATTGACTAGAATATTTCCATCGATCTGTCTGGTATCTTGCGTGCCTTCAGGTGTGGCTAAGATTTTTCCGTCAATTTTTTCCATATTATTTTCGACTACATTTATAAAATATCCGTCCTTAATCTCGCAAATACCACGCCTTACTTTACCTTTGTCAGTGAGAGTGTTTTTAGCCTTATAGCATATTACCGCATAAGTAAGAGGATCAGGGTAGTCATCAAAGAATTGACTTGCCCGCCTCAAACCTTCAAAGCCATAAAAATCGTCTGCATTAATAACGGTAAAATCGCCCTTTACTTTGCCTGCAGCGCATAGCAGTGCATGGCCTGTTCCAAAAGGTTTTTTACGCATTGTCGCATCAACATCTTTAGGTACAAAATCATTCATACCTTGAAAGGCATATTCAACATCAATAAAATTTGCTATTCTATTGCCGATGGTGCTCTTAAATATTTCAAGGTTTTCTTCCTTAATCACAAAAACCACTTTGTTAAAACCAGCGCGCCTTGCATCGTATACCGAATAGTCAATTATAAAATTTCCGTGTTCATCAATTGGTTCGACTTGTTTAAGTCCTTGAAATCTGCTTCCAAGCCCGCCCGCCAAAACAACTAAAGTCTTATCTTTTTGCACATTTTACTCCTTTTTATTTTAATATAACTATCTAAATAAAGTTACAGTAAACTCATAAAGTCATTAATAGTATATAACCTTCATCAATAAATTGTCACTAATTTATCTTTAAATTAAGTGTAACATAAAAGCAATAGATTTCCAATTATATTAAAGAAAATGTTTTGATAGTTTTATACATATTTTGCAAGTATTTGTACATAATAGTGTTAACTATTCAAGGATAAAGGAGGAAATATATGGATAGGACAAAAACTTTTAGAACGATGGCAACTCTTGCACTATGTCTAATGCTTATACTTGTTTCAGGGTTTATTTTGACAGCCTGTGGAAAAACTACAAGCAAAGATGTGTATGCAACAGACCATGTAGTTGACTTTGCAGGTCAGCAATTTGAAAATACAACTGACTTCAAAGTTGTGTCTAGTGACGGTAAAAACTTTACAGCTCAAGGCACTCTTGCAACTATGACGAGTGAGCAGGCAACTGCTTGGGGAACTACCGAAGGAGCAAGATATTGCATTGTCAGCATTAAAATGGAGCCAAAAGCCGCTCTCAAGACTGGCTGGGTAAACAGTGAAAATCGTGATACTGCATTTGGAAGCGAAGTGACAACAAAATACTATAATGGTACAGAAGGGGTAAAAGAATATGTGCTTGGTATCAGTGGAAGCAATATCAACCATAGCGAAAACCCAATTTGGAGAATTGAAGTTACAAACCCAGTTGCAGAAGGCGAAACTGCTACTACTATAGTTTATACTATCGATTTTGCAAATTTAATCAATGGTTAACATATAAATTTAAAAAGGTCTAGTTTATAACTAGACTTTTTTTTGTATTTATAATATAATAATATACATAGACAAGGAAAGGAGAAACATGGCAAGATTTAATGAAAAATATTTTAATGCAGATCCTAAAGATAACGTAACCATAGATAGTTTGTTATCGACTGACGAACAGGTTTTATTAAGAACAAAACCACATAAAAAAGCCTTTATTTTATCGCGCATTTTTTCAATGCTTCCGATAGTATTGATTTGGCTTGCTTTTGATGGTACATTTCTATATTTTCTTTTTACGAGTTTTGCGAAAGATGGACTTCCTGTTGTCTTTATAGTAATAATTTGCATCTTTTTTGCTCTGCATTTAATTCCTGTATGGATATGGCTTAGTCGAGTAATAACAGCGTATGCACATTATAAAAATACTGAATTTTGCATTACAAACAAGAGAATAATTTGCAAAAGCGGACTTATTGCTGATATCAAAAATGTATATTTTCAAGATATTGTGTCGGTAAATGTAAGAGTTGGACTAATCGACAAGATGCTTAAAGTTGGCGACATTTATGTGCGCAGTTTAAATGAAGCAGTAGTTTTAAGTGATATTGAAAATCCTTATGTTATAGGCAATAAATTGCAACAAATCGTCAATGATATTAAAGCGGATATTCAATATCCAAACGCACTGCGTCCAGAAGATAATCAAGGTTATCAAACAAAGTATACTGCAGAATATACTGCAGATTTGTATGCTGATCAGTCAAACAATGATGAATTTAAAAATTAGTGTTGCTTTAATATTAAGATGCTAAGTAATTTGGCATCTTTTTTTGATGTAAATTGTTGGTGGTTTAGGGCAAGAGATAATTAATTAAAAATTAAAAATTGTTAAAATAAAGGGAAAAAGAATTTAAAATCATTTTTGCTCTACTCAAAAGAGTGCTATAATTGCACTTGGAGGGAATTTATGAATAATTTAAAAATACAAAATATAAAAGCAAGACAAATCTTAGACTCTAGGTCAAATCCAACCATTGAAGTTGATGTGACACTTGAAAATGGTGTTATGGGCAGAGCTTGTGTGCCATCAGGTGCATCTACTGGGGCATACGAGGCTTGTGAACTTCGTGATGGTGACAAGAGTAAATATAATGGCAAAAGTGTGTATAAGGCAGTTGATAATGTTAATACAATTTTAAAACAAGCTCTTTGCGGTATGAATGCTTTTGATCAGAGAGCGCTTGACGAAAAGATGATAGAACTTGATGGAACGCAAAATAAGTCAAAACTCGGCGCAAATGCTATGCTGGGAGTATCACTTGCAAACGCTGTTGCTTGTGCAAAAGCGCAAGGACTTTCACTCTTTAGATATTTAGGTGATGGCAGCACTTTACCTGTGCCAATGCTTAATATATTGAATGGTGGAAAGCATGCGGACAACAATCTAAACTGTCAAGAGTTTATGGTAATGCCTGTCGGCGCAAAGACTTTCTCACAAGCTCTTGAAATGAGTGCAGTTATCTACCAAAATTTAAAGAAAGTTTTAAAGGAAAAAGGATATGCAACAGGTGTTGGTGATGAAGGCGGATTTGCACCAAACCTTGCAAATGATGAAGAGGCACTTGTACTTATCTGTGAAGCTATAGAAAAATCTGGATATAAGAAAGGGGATGAAGTAGCAATTGCTCTTGATGTAGCTTCAACTGAAATGTATGACGAGGCAGAAAAGATTGGCGAGAAAGGCAAATATTATTTCTGGAAGACAAAACAACTTTTCACTTGTGATGAGCTTATTGAATACTACAAAGGTCTTATTGCAAAATATCCTATTATATCCATTGAAGACGGCTTAAGTGAAGAAGATTGGCAAGGCTGGCAAAAACTTACAAAACAGCTTGGTGACAAAATCCAACTTGTTGGCGATGACTTATTTGTAACTAATACAAAAAGACTTCAAAAGGGTATTGAAATGAAAGTTGCAAATTCAATACTTGTAAAAGTTAACCAAATAGGAACTCTTACTGAAGCGATAGATGCAATCAATCTTGCAAAACAAAACCACATGACAGCAGTTGTATCTCATAGAAGTGGAGAAACTGAAGATACATTTATTGCAGACCTTGTTGTCGCACTAAATTGTGGACAGATTAAGACAGGTGCGCCTTGCAGAAGTGAAAGAGTTGCAAAATATAATCAACTGCTTCGTATTGAAGAAGAACTTGGATCTCAAGCAGTATATAAGGGCAAAGACGCATTAAAGGCTTAGTCTAAAATTTATTTTAAAAATAGAAATATTAAAAATTTAACAAAAAAATGGCAAAAAAATCAAAATTTTGCCATTTTTTTTCATATTTTATTAAAATTATACTAAATTTTTAATTATTTATATTTAATTAAGTATTGCATTGATTGATAATAAATTCAAATTTTTTATTCCATTCACCACATTTGCTTGCATTCTTCAATAAAACTTTCATTTCCAGCAATTTGCCATTTATCTTTAATCAAAGTTTGTCCTCCAGCTTTTTCAATCAAGTAGAAGCCAGGGAGATAGTCCCATTTATTGATATTGTAAAAGAAGGCTCCACCTAGTATTCCACTTGCTACCCATGCATAACTTATGCTTGAGCAATGCAAAAGACGCAAGTATCTTTCTGATATGCCCATTTTTATTAGTTTTTCACTTTCACTGCCATAGCCACCACCATAAATACATTTTTTATAGTTACGCGTGTTTACCTGTATTTTTTCATCATTACAGTAAGCACCATCTTCATCAGCATAGTAAAGTTGATTTAATGTTGGCGAGTAAATGATTGATGAAATTGTTTTTTCATCTTTTACCATTGCTATTTGTATTGCCCAGATTGGCATATTATTTGCAAAATTGATTGTTCCGTCTATTGGATCAATAACAAAATAATCTTTCCCAAGGAGTGCATTTGAGTTAAATTCTTCACTTAATATATTAAATGTAGGGTAGAGATTTTTCAATCTATCGATTATGAATTTTTCAATTTCATAGTCGAAGTTTGTGACCAAATCGTCACCTTTATCTCCTTTTGCATTGACAACCATGTCATCATCTATCAATTTTGATGCTTCAAGTACTATTTCCTTTAGTTTCATTGTATAATCTTTCATATTAACTTTAAATCTCCTTAAACTTCCTTTTTGTGAATTGATGAATTGATAATTCTATAGGCAAGCCTGTTTTCTTTTTTGTAAATATAGGGTACTGCTAAAACAGTATGACAATTTGGACATATAAGCGGAGCAATATCTTTTTTATCAAGTGTCAAAACTTGCGTCAATGTGTCATGTGAAAGAATTCGATCTAAGTATAGTCTTAATAGTCTGCCGTCACCATCTTTTTGATATTTGCATATTTCCGTGTTACACTTTGAACAAGTTATTTGCAATATTTTATTTCTTCCTTGCCTTGTTTTTGTGTATCTATTAATTATGAATTTCCTTTTTGCCATATCATATTATACCAAACTAAATGCTCAAATCAAAATGAATAGAAAAAACTTGTTATAAATTTCAAGAAAATATTTAAAGATGCCACAAAATTTTTGCATTTAAAATATAGACATAAAACAAAAAAAAGCAGGGAAACAATTCCCTACTTTTTTTCGAGTAAAATACTTCTAGTAAAAGGTATACATAATTTCATCGAGATATCGATGTAAAAATATTATATCTTATTTTTATGAAATGTCAATATCAATTTTTAATTTTTGTCAATATTTTTTGTTAAGATGAAGAATAAGAAACATTTGTAGAGTGTGAGTTTAAAGTAAAATTGTTGATTTTTGTCAAGTTTTATGTTAATATATTAACAAGATCTAAACAAAAGGAGATAGAAATGAGAACAAAAAGCAAAAATAAATTTTTAGGAAGCATATTGAGCATAGTTGCCGTAATTTTATGCTTCGGTTTCTTGCTCACAGGTTGTGGCGGTAATAAAGATGCAGTTTCAACAATTAGTCTAAGCGAAGCGAAAACTATAATTGTAAATGCACTTGAAATAGATGAACCACAAGCTCAACTTATGACGCTTGCAGAAGAACAAAGTAATAGAGATGTATTTGTAAAATTTGGTAAATCAAAAGTTTCCTTAAACGGAAAAGCAGATATGGGAGAAAATTCACAAGATACAATGCAAACTATTATAGTTGATAAAAATGGCGGTAATTGGAATAAATATGTTCTTGAAGACAAACTCATGTATGCTGGTCTAGGAGAAATGACAACCCTTGAGTATTTTGATGGAGAATATGTTTTTACCAATTATAATGGGAATATTTCCGTTACAGAGCCTTCTTCAAGTGTAGTAGGGATTTTACAAAATTATTCAGCACAGTTACTGATTTTTGATAAAATGTTTAGTGATGTTGCTTTTGAAACATTATATAAAAATGAGGTTGAAAAAAGAAATTACGATAATGGTTTTTCTTTAACTATAAATATTGACACTTATGAATTTTGGATATTTTTAATGCAACAACTTACTGGTGATAACTATCAAGAAATTATTAATTCAATAAGCGAAACACTTTTGAATAAACTTAAAAATGAAGCGACTACACAACTTGTTGTTAATTTTGACAACAATGAAGATATGCAAAACTTAACTTTATCAATGACAAGTTTTAGTCAATCTGACGATACCATTATACCTACAACCCAAACAATAACAGCAGAAGAATACACAGGCGAAATCACAGAGCCACAATGGGTAACTGATTATCTAGCAGAACAACAATAATTAATTAGACTGCAAATAAGCGGTCTTTTTATTTATGCCGTTTTTCTAAATGATTTTATATAAATGACGCAAAAATAAAATAAAAATGCAGATAAAGTTTTACCTGCATTTTATTTTTTGGCTCCCCAAGTAGGACTCGAACCTACGACCTATCGGTTAACAGCCGAGCGCTCTACCGACTGAGCTATTGGGGAATATTGAGTTGTTTTGTGGCGAATAAGTCGTCTTTTAATTCCCCTCGGCTATTAATCGATCTATCGGTTTAATTCCGCTTGCGCTTTTTGCGTTGACCTTTCAGGTCTTGGCGACCAGCCGAGCGCTCTACCGACTGAGCTATTGGGGAATATTGAGTTGTTTTGTGATATTTTTCTTATTGCACCACGTTAAAATAGACCTTACATCTATTTTGCATGATTATAATAGCAAATCATTTATAAAATGTCAATGATTTTTTTATATTTTTTAAAAATTTATTATTATTTCTTTCAACGAAAGCAAAAATTGTATTTTTTTAGCAAATAGTGATCAAGTATGTTTAATTTTGACAGATTTTATTTTGATATAAAGTTTGCAACGAATAAGGATATCTGCAAGATTAAAATAATATTGGTTTTGGATAATTATATAAAGCAATCGTCTATATCAAGCAATATAAAAAGGAGCTTTGATTTGCTCCTTCTTTACATTAAGCACAATTTTGATTTCCTTCGGTTTCTTTATGAGTGAAATAGTTTTCCATTTGTTTCATGATATCTTCGCCATTATCTATGTAATTATTATATTTAAGCCAGTTTTTATCATTTACTCCATATTGGAGCATAATTTTATATATTTCAGGCGAAGGGAATGTAGAAACAGCATGAGTTTTGGCGTTTGCATATAGTTTAGAAATTGCCTTTATTGATTCTTTGATATTATTTTCGTCAACAAGGAAAAAGTAATCAATTGCTTTTAAGAGTGCGGATGTGAATTTTTGGTCAAATTGCTCTTTAGACATATCCACAGCATAGTGTGGTTTAAATTTCCTATTAATGACATACTCCTTGACTTTAGATTTAGCATTTTCAATTTTTGATATTGCTTCATTTCTCTTTTGCTCTGTTAAATTCGAGTGGTTTTCAAGCATATACTCAAATTGAACCTTTGCTGGATGAATAAAATCCATCAAAGTTTGCACATCATTCTCATTGAATTTTTTATAGAATGTCATTCACTCCTTCCTTGTAAATATTTTATCATGATAATGAAATTCTGTCAATGAAATATTGATTTTGTTTAAAAATTTTAATCGATTATCACCTTTTTGCTGGAGCATTGCTTATCACAAATAATTTTCTGTGCACTTTTCTATGCGCCTATATTGACAATAATAAAAAAATATTGTATAATATTGCAAAAGGGGAAAGTGTATGAATTATAGAAACAATAGTTATAATATCGATGAGTGGAAAAAATTAAAAGAAGCAGTGGAAAAGGATATTAAATATATATCTAATAGTTATCAAAATGTTTTCTGCAATGACAACACCGAAATAGATCCAACTCTAAAAGAATTTGGTGAAAACACAGGCGATTTTGTTTTCAGAAAAATGGATGTCGACAGTATGAATGATGGCGAATTTATAATGCAGGTTGGAGAGTGGGCAGAGGCATTTGAAAAAATGGCAGATCTTTTAAAGCAACTCGGAGAAGAAAATATTAAAGGAAAGGATGGTGAACAGATCGCCGCTGTTAGCCAAGTGAATGGAGTATTATCAAGTGCTGGTTATAACGAAATCTGTGAAAAACTTGAAAATAGAAACGAAAAAATCGATTATCAGTCATTCCTTAAGGAACAACATAAGAAGATTATAGATGAACTTAATAGTGTAAACAAAAATTTAGAATAAAAATTATAATTGCCACGGTTTTTTGTGGCATTTTTTGTCTATAAAAAAAATAATTAGCAAATAAGCATTTATTTGTTGAGTTTTTATTTGAAAAGTGTTATAGTTAAAATGGAGTGATATATGTTAAGCAATAATGAGATAATGGCTGCTTTGAGCAGGGTGCGTGACTATGAATACAAGAATATATATCTAGATGACGAAAAATATATTTCTTTTTTCGAGCGACTTGTCAAATCTTGTCAATGCAAATATATATCAAAGTTATCAAAATCAACTCAAATTTTATACCAACTTGCCAAAATAGTTGGTTTTGACAATATATTTCTTGGCTATAATAAAAAGCCAAACTTGAAAGAGGAAATGGAAAAGATCAGGCAACTTTCTTATTCCAAAGAGAATAGGCCTATAAGAATTATAATAGCAAACGACAATAGGCTTTGGGCTGACAATACTTTCTGGGCACTTGCTTATATGGATCGAATAGGCGTAAATATCAAACTTAAAGATATTCCATTTTACATTGTTGATACTACAAAGAAAGTGCCTTCAATAATAAGCGTCAATGGCAGTGTAATAGAAAATGAAGAAGATATAAAGATTGCAATTGGCTATTCGCTTAGAATAAACGAGCTTTTAGACGAAGGCTGGCGAAGCACAGAAGTTTCATATACTCTTGAAGATATCTACAATGAAATATTTTATTAAAAAGAATTGTACCGAAAACTTGTTTTGCAATTAGAAATGCTCACTATTGACTTTTACTAAAATTATAGTATAATTAAGATATGAAGGAGAAAATATGGAAAATAATGTAAATAAACAAAGTGGGAATGGGACTATCTATACTGAAAAAGTTCTAGATAATTATATAGAGAGACTTAAAGAACAAAAAATTGGTAATGATTTAACAATATTGAAAGAAGCTGTTAGACGCAGACCAGAGACTGTTTTAAATATATTTAGTAGTTATGATATAACAGATGATCGTGGAATTATCTATACCACACCGTTAGCTAAGGTTGATTCAAGGTTTATAAATACTGTGCTTGATACGCTTCAGTCTGGCGAGCAAATTTCACAATTTTTAAATTGTTTTTATAATAACAAACAATCTGGTTGGGGGATTGGTCCATTAAGTAGTCAAGATTGGTCTCCCGTTGCCAAGAAATTTGTAACCATAAAAAATAAGAATGTTGAAGATGTCTTAGAAGCACATCCTGAGGTTTTGTGGTTTACTAGCATTTTTGACAAAAAGCATGGTGGAATTATCGATGAATCATTCAAGAATGGGACCAATAAAGAATACATGCATAAAGCCATCAGCCGTCTAGTAAATAAAGGAGTGGACGAATGTCTTGCACAAAATCCTGATTGGTTGTCTTGGTCGAAATTTTTTACATTAGAAGATATGTATCTCAGTCCTAATTTTCCAAGAGAGGTACTTTGTAAAGATCAAGAATTTATAAAGGAACTGGTTTTAGGAGAGGATGAGAAAAATAGTGAAATAAAACAGGAAAGCATAATAAAAGTGCTTGATTTTATGGTTCGCCGTCATCATACCTACAACTTTGATGATGAGAAGGCGCAAGAGAACTTAACAAACTTTTATTTGAATATTGTAGATTTGCAAGAGGGTAGAAAGTTTTTGCTAGAAAAAATAAACAGTGAAAATGAAATTGTTGCTTTTGATGGGTTCCCCAAAGTTGTTGCTCGGCTTGCAATTAAAGAATATGAAGATTTGAAAGATGCGGAAAAAGAAGTAGAATTTGTAAATTCTCCTGTTATGCAAAACTTGCAAAACATAACATCAGAATTGTTAAAACAAGTGGTCGATGAAATAGGAAATATAGAAAATGCAAATGTAAATGAGTTATCGGCGGCTGTAAAAGTTCTCGATATTATGGAAAAAATGGTACATGAAAAGGAATATGATATAGCAGAACAAAAAATTTAGCAAATTAAACTCCTACAATGAAATGATTGTAGGAGTTTTTTACTTTGGTAATGCACAAAGCACAATCTCTGTTGGGAAGAGATTGCCACCATAATTACGCAAATAGAATTTATAATTTTTATTATATCTATCAATCAATCTAGGCAGTGTAAAATAGTGTTCAAAACCATGATAAACTGAAATCAAAAGTTTAGGACTGTCATTTTTTATATGATTTTTACAGCCCTTGATTGCATTTTCCTCTCCGCCTTCTATGTCCATTTTGACAAGGGTGATTTTTTCATCAATATCGTTATCTAAGCTTACGCATTCAATCTCTTTTTCACCTATATTTTGCGCTGTATTTGCAGAAAGGCTGGTTATATTTTGGTTTAGAAAGAGTTTCTTGTTTTTTTCACCAACTGCTTTATTTCGCAAAGTGACATTTAAGCCAGAAAGATTTTTGTTGATATGTGGAAAAATATCGCTAGTTATTTCATAGGCATATATGTTTTTGTAGCAATCTTTACCGTAAAGATCAACAAAATCTAATATAGTTTCACCGAGATAAGTGCCTACATCGACAAAAACTTCATCTTTACACATGGGCATAATATCAAAATCAAAGTATTGTCGGTATTTAAAATTTAATGATTTTTTAAGCAAATCAAAGTTGTAATTTACAAAGTTTTCTATGATAGCATAAAGCACAAACTTTGATCCATAATCTTCAAGTTTGTCATAAAGCCACTCAAGATCTTTGACATGGTTTTTTAGCGATTTGGTTTTTAATAAGATATGATTAAAGTCATGCGAGCCTGCTTTTAGACTTCCCCAAAAAGTGTAAGAAGAAAAATAGTTTTCAAAGGACGTTTGCAAGGCAGGTGGCAGTGACAAAAATTTTATTTTAATATAATTAAATAGTTCCTGCTCTGGGCTATTTTTGATAAAGTCTAGAAGCGTATAAAATTTTTCATCTTGAAGGTTTTTAATTTTTCTATTCATCATAATATCCCTTTAAGGTTATTGTATTAAAATTTTAAGTTTTTGTGAGAAAATCTTTACAAAAAATATAAAATTATAATAAAATGTTGGAATAATTTTAATATTTTGGTAAAATCATTAACATGAAAGTGATTGATAACATACATAGTGGTCATAGGGTAAGATTAATTAATACAGTCGATAAATGTGGACTTGACGGACTAAGCGATATACAAGTTTTAGAATTCTTTTTGTTTTTTGTGTTTCCACGCGGAGATGTAAATCCACTTGCTCATAGATTACTTGATAAATATAAATCAATATCAGGAGTGCTAGAGGCGAGTGTAGATGACTTAAAAACTGTCAAAGGTATGGGTGATGTAAGTGCAAAAAAATTGCATAGTTTTCCTAGGATGTTTGATATGTATATGTTAGATAAATCAACAAGGCCATTAAAGAAATCATCTAAAAGTGATATTTTTGATACTATAGAAGGTATATTGAGATTTAAAAATACCGAAAACTTGCTTTTAATAGCCATGAATCAACGCGGAGAATATCTTGGTGAGAGAATTTTTCAAAAAGGCTCATACGATTGCATAGTAATAGAACAGAAAGATATTGCGCTTTTTGTAATGAATTATCATGCAAGTGGTGTAGTGATTGCGCACAATCATCCCAACGGATCAATTATGCCATCGCGAAATGATCTCATTTCACATGAAGAACTTATGAGAAGATTTGAGTTTGGCGGTGTTGAACTGATTGATAATTTAATTGTAGGATATGATGGAATTTATAGCCTTAAAGATAAGGAAGTGAAAAGATCGTTTTTTCACGACAAGAAAGAATATGATGATGCATTAAAGCAAATTCAAAGTCAAAACATCGAAATTTTACAAAGTTAAGGAGTTTTTATGGAAAAGATAGAGAGTTTTAAAGTAAATCATTTATTGTTGAAGGCGGGGATATATGTTTCAAGAATTGACAGCTTTAATGGTCAGTTGGTAACAACATTTGATCTTCGTTTTATTAGTCCAAATCGCGAGCCTGTCATTGATAATCCAGCCCTGCACACCATTGAGCATTTAGGTGCGACATATTTAAGAAATTCGTCAATTAAGGATCAAGTTATATACTTTGGGCCTATGGGTTGTCGCACAGGTTTTTATCTTGTACTTTTTGGAAAATGGACAAGTGAAGATATAGAAGGCGAAATACTTAAAATGTGTGATTTTATATTAGATTTTAACTCTCAAATTCCTGGCGCAACTGCTAAAGAATGTGGCAATTATCTAGAGCATAATCTCAATACTGCCAAGATTTATGTTTACCGCTATAGAAAAGAATTGGGAAAACGAAGGTTTGTCTATCCTGAATAAACAGTTTATAAAAGTCCGTTTATGCGGATTTTTTGTTTTTATTTAAGATTTTGTGGTTTTTTTGATAAATTTTGATAAATAATTGTCTATTTCGACAAAATTTGCTATCATCTTTATGTGAAGGGTTTGACAAAGAAAAATATTGTTATTATATTGATTTGTGTACTAACACTGGTTGTTAGTATAGTCGGTTTGACTATCTTTTTTACAAGGCAAGATAAGACAAATCAAACGGTATTGCCGATAGTAATTTCAGTGCATGACATGACGATGACAGTTGGACAAACTACCGAAAACTTTATGTCGATTTCAAATCCTGAAGCAGAAGTTGAATATGTCTATGATGAAAATATCGTTGCCATAAATGGTAATTCTATAAAGGCGCTGTCGGCAGGCAGTTGTGAAGTACAAGTTCAGGCGGAATATCACGACTCTAAAGCGAGTGAGAGTTTTAAAGTCACCGTTGAAAACAATGGAATGACTTATAGTGTTAATATAATTACAGGCGGAAATGTTGAAGGAAATACCTTATATTTGCAGGATGAAATTTGTCAATTTACAATATCTCTATATGATGAAAACAATGTAAGGATTGAAAATCCGACTTGTCAATTTTCATCTCAAGATGATGAGAGCGAACTTTATTATGAGATGAATCAGTTTTTACTGATAGCAAATAATGATACTAAGATTACCATAACTTATCCAAAATACAATTTAAATATAGAATTGAAAGTGGTAGTAAACAAATAATACACAAAGGAGCGTAATATGACCAAAATTGAAGAAAAAATTGAAGTGCCTTTTGTCTTTCTAAAGTTAAAGGATGGCTATCACGGCTTTGTACCGGGAATTGTAAAGAGAGATGTAATTGATGATGATTACAATAGGTGTGTCGCAAGGCTTGAAATTAATATGGAAAGCGAATTAGAAAAAATGAAAAAGGGAATTTTGGAAATTCCATTTTTTCCTACTGATGAGCAAATCTATCGCGATTTTGATGATGTCTATGCGATCATTAGAAAAAAAATGTAACTTTTTAGTATTGAATTTGTTTATGCAATGTGCTAAAATATTTTAGATGAAAAAACAGCTTGTAAATTATGTCCTAGAAAATATAGAAAAGCCTATTATGCCTAGCAAGATTAGGCAAGTTCTTTCGCAGGGAAAATTAAAACTTACCATGCCACATAATTTATCAGAGCAAGACAAAAGTGATTTCGCCCAGAGTTTTGAAGATATCATCATGGCTACCGAAGATAGTCGTCTTGTTTATAACTCAATCGACGGCAAGATAAATCAAGAACTTTTAGGTAAGTCTTATAAAAACATAGGTATTGCTCCTGTTATTACATTGCCATGTGAAATTTTATCAAAAGAAAATATTTTGACTTTTCAAGACAAACATTACTGTGCGCTTGGCGCTTTTCCACAATCTAAAGCCATACAAGAAGGTAAAATTTTAAATAAACTTTTTCAGGAACAAAAATTCGATGAAAATTTTAGTTCTACTGGAAGGTGGTATACTGTAAATGGATACAGTGGATACAGGGCTGGCTTTGGCTATAAGCGATGTCCAGAATATCAATATAAAAATCAGCGCTATGTAAGAGTGGCTAGTTCAAATAGTGATGAAGTTGTTTGGTTTAAAGTCGAGCCAATAGTTTGCGAGATTGTCAATGCAAAAAATCTCCCGAATGACTTAATAGAAAAGGGCGATGGAAGTGAAAAATCAGTTAAGCTTCAGTCAAACTCTATCTTAGCGGGCTTTCCATTTTCTCTTGATGACAATTTAGAAATAGAAAAATCATTTATTAATGCTTATCTAAACGATGATGAATACAGATGTGTCAAGAATGGGCATGAAATAGAATGGGACTTTCATGATGATGGATTTTTAAGTCAAGCGCTCTTGCAAGAAAAGGCGAGATGTGACTATACTTTCAATAAGAACGAAAGATCTGTAAAAGCCTGCGCTTTTTCTGCTTGTAAAAATTTGCAAACCATTAGGTTTCCATCTAAGATTGATTCAATTCCATATAGTGCTTTTCAATATTGTGACAATATTGAAAAGTTTGAAATTGCCTCTAGCGTTTCAGATTGCCATCTTTCATTTGAAGATTTCCCTTATGCGTATGTAGATAAAGAAAGTGGCTTGTTAGTTATAAGTAAAACATTGCCGAAAGATGAGAATTCCTATAAAGACCTTATTTATCTTAAAACTTTTAATAAATTTCCTGATTTTTTATTAAAAAAACCTTCTGTCAGTGCAGATTTATCTAAAATATCTAAACGAATGCTTAAAAACAATGTCGCAATTTCAACAGCCTTGCTTGAATATTTAGATGCTAAGAATGTCTTAGGTGAATTTGCGCAAAAAGCGATCTTTAAATTTTTAAATAATGAAGTGATCAAACCATTTCAAAAGGAATTTAATTTGCACATAAAAGATAAAAATATAGAGAATGCGTTTTGGATTTTTGCGTGCAATCTTGGTGCATTTAGTGATGAGCCACTACTAGATAAATTTGAAAATGAAAGCAAAACAAGCATAGCACAATATGCTTCAAGTTTGCTTGCAAAAATTTTCAATAATTATCTAGAAGATTTTTCAAGATTGCTTCGCAACAATCTTTTAATCTCCCCATCACAGCCAAATTCAAGTTTTTTACGATTTCTATCGAAAAGAGAAGGCGACAGTCTGCCAAATCTCGAGTATTTATTTGATCTTGAAGATGTTTCAAAGGGAACTTTTATCAATGTAATGAACAATTTTGATAAGGTTGTAAAGTTAAAATCAGTACTTATGAATGATGGTAAAATAGAAACCTTGTCTACTAAGAAAGCAATAATCAAATTTCTTGCAAATGCAAATTTCAGCGAAGATATCTATTATAGTTATCTTGCTTTCAATAGGGGAGCAAGACCACTAAACAAAAGCGAAGATATAGATCTTGAAAAATCTCTATACACAGTAAGATGTCTTTCGAAAGATGAGTTTGATAGGGTTTTGAATATCTTTAAGGACAAAGGAATCTCTCAAAAACGCTTTGACAAGGTGATAGAACTATGGGAAGAGGGTAATATCACAAAAGGTAATCTTTTAAATAAGCCTGTCAAAGAGCAACCTCAAGAGCAAATTGATAAGTTAAAAGAGCAAATTCAAAATATAGGAGAAGATCTATTTTCGGCGAAAGAGAAATTGTCTAAACTATATGATAGACACTTTAGTTTTGAATTTTTGGATAAAAATGATATAAGAAATGCAATTATAGGTATCTATTGTTCTTGCTGTGCGAACATCGATTCAGTATACTACGGTAAAAACATAGTTGATGCCACTATATTTGATAGTAGAGTACAAAATCTCGTTGTGTTAGATAAAAATCAAGAAATTGTAGCAAAAGGTGCATTATATCTCGACAAAAAGCATGGTTATGCAGTCATAAATGACTTTGAAATAAATGCTAAGTATAAAAAGGACGAGATAAGCAAAGGCAATTATTCTAATAAAAATCAAAAGGCGCATAATGCTAGAGTGGAAATCTTTGAAACATTTCTTCGTGGAATAAAAGAATTTGTAAAAGAATATGATCGAGAAAATCCTAAAAAACCTATCAAATATGTCCATGCTGGTATGGGCTTTAATAGACTGAATGACTATTGCAAACAATTTGCACCGTCTTCAAAACTTTTAGACGTGCCGAAAGAATTTAATTTTAATGATGCAAAAGACGGACAATATATCTTGTATCAAAACTTGAAACTCAAAAAGAGTGATGACTTATTTAAAGATAAGCGCAATCTATATAATGAAATGGGAGAATAAAAAATGAATTCTATTCAAAAAGAAATCTTGCAATTGACAATGCAACTTGATTTAAAATCTCGCAAAGTTCGTGCCATCATAGAAGAAGTTGAAAAATTAGATAGTTCGGCAGACAGTAAAAAAATTGATAGATTGCTACGAGAACTTAAGCAGGAACATTCTGAAATAAAAAAAATAAGTGCAAAGATTGATAAATTGCTAAGCATGCCGATAGATTAGTAGAATAACAAAAAACAGACTTTATCATACCACTAATATTTTCATATTTATATCTTTAAATATTTGAATGGTGTTTTTGAAAGTCTGTTTTTTTGTTTTTATTTTGAAGCTGTCTTTTGTTCGTCAATCTCTTCATTTTGAGAAGTTGAACTTGCCAAATCTTCTACCAAATTTTTAAATATCTTGTTAATACTATGTGTAAGTTTATCATTTATACGATTGCTACTTAAAACGCCAATATTACCTAAACTTGCTTCTTTTAAAAGAACATCTTTGTGTTTTTCGTTGTAATCATAGTTGTAAAATTCTTCGTTATTTGGCTTTATATAGAGTTTAGCAGGTGAGTAGATGAGCGATTTTGATTTTTTCGCGCCGAGAATTTCCTCTATTTCATTTAAGGTGTATATTTTATTTGGGAAGTAATTGCCTGTTACATTGATAAATACATTATTGTCTTTAAAGAGATTTACAAGATAGTTATTTATATCTTCTTTGGTAAGTTTTTCAGCAAATTTTAATTCGTCAAAGTTAAGATAATCGATCATGTCTATGTCGTAGTAAGCGAGGAGAGTATTGCTGCCAACACCCAAATTATCTTCACGACTTCTCTCTTTTTCAGATTTTATCCTATTTTTGAAAACTCTATATTCTTCGTCGGTAATTCCATTTTCAACGAGATCTTTGATTGTTTTTCCTATAAGATCAAACGCCATATTGACATTTTTATTGCTTGTGTTGGTTGTAATGCTTGTTGCAAGTATATCTTTATCGAGAAAAGTTTTAGAAGTGGAACATGAATACACAAGTCCTTTTCCTCGCAACTCTTTCATTAGTCTTGAATTCAATCCCGCAAACAACACTTGGTCAAGATTTGCAAATGCTGAAATTTGGTAGGTATTTTCAAAGCATGGATAGACAAACTCTAGTGAAACTGTTCTCAAATCTGGAATATAATTTTGATAGTAAAGATTACTAACAGTATTTATATTTCTCTTATTCTCACTTTCTTTAGCAAGCTTCTCTTTTTGATCCTTAATTGTCTTGTTTTCAGTTTGACTATTCTCACATTTACTTAAAAAGTGCTTTTCAAATAGATCTTTGACTTGTTCAAACGGCAGGGCAGTATTTATTGCAAAGACCATGTTTTCTTGTTTAAAATTCCTATCGATAAATCTAAGTATAGTTTTTTTATTGTATTTTCGTACTTTTTCATTGTTACCAACAAGATCACCATCTCTATTTTTAATATCAAGATGGCTATTAAGAGCCTGTTCAAAATCATCGCTAAAGCCGTAGTCGTCATCATCTTCCTCTTCGCTTTCATCCTCATAACTTGAATATGCTTTAATATCACGCCCCTCTTGGACAACAACTTTCTTTTCGATTTCAATCTTGTCATCATCGAACTGACGATTATAAAGTCTTCCACTATCAATTTTTAAGGCAGACTCTATATGTTTGTCGTTTACATTTGTATATAAAGTGACAAAGGAAGCGTTAGTATAGGCATTTGTGAGAATACCTTTCTGTTCTTGCTTTTTAAAGGTTTTCTTCGTTAGTTCATCCTCATGATCCATTGCAATTATATGCTCAACAAGGTGAGCAAGGCCAACTGGCTCGCTTAATGTATCTATTTTATAGCCGATTTGATAATCTGTAAAATGAGAACTTGATTTGGAGTAAATAATCGTTGCTCCGTTTGGATATTTAAAAACCTTGACTTTATTTTTCATAAGCACTTCCTATTGCAAATTATTTTAATGTTTTTGCACTTTGATTTGAGTAAAAAATTATGTTAATGTATTGTTTTCATAACTATATTTTTTATGTTATATAATTATATTACATAATTTTTTTCGTTTTGTCTATAGTAAAATCGAAAAAAATTAAAAAAATATTTTTGTAAAAAACATTAAATATTTTACAAAAGTATTTTTTTGTGTTATAGTATAAAGGTATTTTCGTGTGGTGGTTAAAAATGAAAGACTTATTTAAATTTGAAACAGACAGTGGCAAAAATTTGCAAATTTCCAACAAAAATGCTCAAATTTTTAAAAGATGTACAGACATTCTATTAAATTTAAAAATACAACCAGATGTGCTAGGCTTTAACTATTTGCGTAATGCAATACTTATTTGCCTTGATGACCAAACATTGCTAGAAAATATTACAGGCGCGCTTTATCCGCGTCTTGCAAAACTCTATGGAGTAAAGGCGAGTATTATAGAAAGATGCATGAGAGATGCGGTAAACAACGCATTTGTTAAGGGTGGACTTTTAGGGTTAAATAATCTCTATGACAAAGTGATATATAAAAATGATTTTAGACCATCTTCTACAGAACTTATTGCTATAATTGTAGAGAAATTGAGAATTGAAAAGATAAAAAATTCTCTTTTGCAACTTTTGTCTCAAGATGATAGTAAATAATCTTTTTAATTTACAAAAAAATGTTATATTTTAATTTGATAAAAACCTTTTTTATGCTAATATTAAATATATCCATGAGTTTAAAGGAGAAATTATGGCAAATATTATTAGAAATATGAATTTTAAACCAATACTTGAAAAAATAAACTATGAAAGATTAGGAGAACCCGCACCATCTTCAACTGTAAACATGCGCGTTTGGGATGAATTGAAGATAGAAAGATTGCGCTCTGATGCTGTAAAGGTTATCTTGACTAGAAATGTTAAACCAGAACCTAGTTGTATTTTTTCTATTGATGTCACAATCGGAGTAGAAGTTATCATCAATACAAGTGAATATGATAGCACTGAAGATCCAATTGAATTTTTTAAGACTAGCCCTGTAGGAAGGGTGCTTGCAGGTCACGCATCATGTATTTTGACTGAACTTACTTTGCACTCTCAAATAGGACCTATGATCACTGCACCGGTTATACAACTTCCGCAGTAATTTTACCCTAAAAATCTAACGATTTTCAGGGAACCCGAGATATTACCCTAAAAATGTAAACATTTCCAGGGTACCCGGAAGACACCCTAAAAATCTTACGATTTTCAGGGAACCCGGAAAATACCCAAAAAATGCAAGCATTTTCGGGAAACATAATAGAGAGTGGCTAAGCCACTTCAAATCAAAGGAGAAATCATGTTATACGCAATCATTGCAATCATAGCGTTGCTTTTAATATTTATCGTCGTATCATACTTTATTATGAAAAAGACATATACTTTTAGATTAAATGAAAAAGAAGTTACCTTGAAAAGTCAAGGCAACAGCATAAAAATCTTTTTGGAAGGATCATTGATCAGTACAACTCTCTATCCAAACCTTTTTGGTGGTCAAGATATAGAAGTCAAGATTGATGATACTGACTATGTATTCAGTTGCAAGTCTAGTTCCTTTGGTTTTAAATTGCGAGTTGAAGTGTATAGTGGTGGAAACCTTATCACAGATAATGGTGTTATTCTCAAAGAAAACGCACAAAAAATAGACACAAAAAAGGGTGTAATAGAAGATACATATAAAGATAAGCAAGAAGAAAAGTCTAAATCTAAAAAAGGTGAAAAGGACAATAAAGAAAGTAATGATAATAAAGAAAATTCGGACAAATAGTGCCGAATTTTTTTGTAATAGATTTGATTAAAATCTAATATTTAAAAATCAAAGATTTATTGCGGTTTAAATGGTGCAACTGTTGTAAATGATTGATTTGATAGATATTCAAGGGGCTTGTCAATTGTGCCGAAAGCGAGTTTAACACAGGCTAGAGCCTGATATCTAAGTTTAAATTTATCTTTCTGCAATTTGCCATATTTGCCATCACCAACTATCGCGTGATTAAGATGAGCAAGGTGCGCTCGAATTTGATGTGTTTTGCCTGTTATCAGTCTTATCTCGACAAGGCTTGAGTCTATATAATTTTCTATTGTTTTGAAAGCATTTTTAATCTCTTGACTGCCTGGAATTTTCTTATCGGTTATCAAAACGCGTGCATTTTTTTCATCTTTTTTTAAGAATGCGCTATAAACTTTGCCGTCAAAATCTGTTTTTCCATAGACGAGAGCTTGATAGATTTTTTCAAGTTTTCGCTCTTTAAAACTTGCTAGCAAGATTTGCTGACTTATCTCATTTTTAGCGAGTATCACAAGACCTACAGTGTTGCGGTCAAGTCTATGGACAGGCAGGGCATTTAGTTTTTCACATAGTCCGCCTTGTCCTTCAATCTCAATATTGACAGGCTTATCGACTATTATCACATTATCATCTTCATAGACGATTTTTATATTTTTCTCTTTTAACGACGCTTTGTCATAAAAAACTGTCACCGTGTTTCCACTTTTTAATAGGACATTTTCTTTAACCCTTTTATTATCAACAAGAACATCCTTATTTTTGATAAGGCGCATTGCCTGTGAAAAAGGAAAACCAATTCCTGTAAGTGCCTTTAAAAGTTTTTCTTCTTTGTCTATTTTTATTTCGGTCTTTTCCATGCAAACATTGTACTAAAAAACAATGAAAAAATCTATCATTTTTTCAAAAAAAGTTGAATATCATATTTTGAATAATTTTTTAAAATTTTTATAAATTTTTAAACCAAATTAGGAGGATAAAAATGTATTCACTTCATCTTGAAAATGGCTTGCTTATGATTAAGGGTGCAACGAAAGTGATTTCATCGACTCAAGGGTCAGCCTGTGTTGAAACTGACGAAAATTCGATAGTGGCAAGCGGTCAAAATATTGAAGTTAAAAAGTTAAATTTAGACGAAAAAGAAGTGTGCTTTTCTGGCACTTTCTCTTTAATAAAGCTATCATCGCAAAGTGTAAAACAGCCACTTTTAAAGCGTATATTTAAGTAGGATTTTTATGCTATATCCTACTTTAAATCAGCCATTAGTCATGCTTGTAATGTTTTTTGTAGGCTTTGCAAGTGGATTTTTATTTGACTTTGCATTTTTATTAAAAAAGAGTTTGAAGGATCTAAAAGCGACAAACATTTTTTTTGATTTTCTTGCCTGTATTTTTTCATTTGTAATATTTTTTGTCACAAATTTATATATAAACTATGGTCAGTTTAGGATATATGTAATAGTGGTTTTTATCTTTGCTTGCCTTTTACAAAGAGTTTTAAGCAATCAAATATTAAAATTTTTTAAAAAAATATTGACTAAAACAAAAAAGAAAAAATTATAAATAAGATTGAAATTTCATTTGTAATTTGCTACAATTGCTTAAATGAAGGATGACAAGAAGAAAAAATTAATAAAATGGAGTATAATTATCGGACTTGCACTCTTGATAATCTTTGTCATTGTCACTTCCATCGTCTTGCATTTTAAAAGACAAGATTTGAAAGACTTAAACGACAAACTTGAAAATTTGACGCAGGAAGAAGGACTTGAAGAGGATACGCAAAATCAAAACTACGAAAAATCTTCTATCAAATTAAATAAAAATTTCTACTTGAAATTTCAAGATGTTTTATAGAAAAATTACAAGTTCAGACTGTAGACAAACGGCGCGACCGAAAAATTTATTAAAATTTTCTTGCTTCGTTTACTGAAAAACGCTCAAAACCAGTCATTTAGGAGTACTAAACTCCTGGCTTTGAGCATTTTCGAGCCTTGCCTCGCTTGTTTCTCTACAGTCTGTTAATTTGTCGACAGCTTAGATTAAGTATAGCAATATACTTAATTTTTATTATATATAATAAAATTATTTATTTTGTTTGCTTAATTAAATAAAAAAGTGCTATTATGAAGATAATAAGAGAAATGCTTGCTTTGATTTTTTTACAAAAGGGGAAAGTATGAAACGATATATTTTTTCTTTATTTGCAATTATTGGTCTATCACTCATTGCACTTGTTGGATGTAATACACCAGATACTAAAAGTGCAACCTTTTTAAGTGATGAGTATATTCTTTCTATTGGCGAAAGCATTGACCTTGAAAGTCAAATCAAGCTTAAGGAAATAAACTATGAAGACATCACTTTCTCATCGTCAGATAGTCAAGTTTTAAATATACAAGATGGCAAGGCGAATGCTCTTGCAAGTGGCTTAAGCGTGATCTTTGCTTCATATAATGGAGAAAACATTGCAACTGCAAGCGTGTATGTCAAATATCAATATCAAAATGTCAGCAATGTTCAGGTTGACGAGAGTGGCAACATTACATGGAAAGAGCCTAGCATTGTCTACGATGGTGATATAATCTATCCTTCTTCCTATATCGTTCATCTCAAGAATATCACAAATGTACCTCCATCTGAGCAAGGTGAATTACAATTCGCGTCATTTGAAAGTGAGTATGGCTTAAATCTCGATGAAAATGGTTTTTCTTTTGGACAATATTTGGTGGTAATTGAAGTGGCAGGTGACGAGCTTGCCGATGGCGTTGCCTTTGATGAGAATAATGGTGTCATTTTAAATTATGGAGTGATGGGCTCAATCAATAATGTCACTTTTACTCCATATTCAGATGAAAATAAAACATCATCTCTCAGTTGGGCAAGACAAGATAATGCTGTATATGACATCTATCTTGATGGCTTTATGATTGGAAAGGATATAGCCACAAACACTTTTACATATTCATACTCAGGTCTTGATGAAGGCAGTGAGTATCAGTTGCAAATTGTTGCAAAAGATAGCACAGGCTCACTACTTTCAACGACAACATTCTTAGATGTAGTTGTTCTTGGCAAGACAAACCCTTCATTTGTTCCAGCCGATAGTGACAATTTAGATGGCATGGTTTCATGGCAGAGCGTAGAAAATGCATTTGGATATTATGCGATTGTCACAAATTCAGCATCGCAGTCAGTTGTGCTTGAATATGATGCAGACGAATTTAACGGTCAGACTTTGGAAGGTGGCGGGAATGGAGATATAAAACTCCAGGTGATTGCAAAGGGCGGATATAGAAGTGGCGTAATTTACATAAACGGCTTTGCAGGCGAAGATCTTGTTGTAGCCAAACTTAATAAGCCTAGTGCTACCGTGACGATTGAAGATGAAAAAGCGCTTATAGAAATTGAAAATGATCCAAACAATCAAAAATTTATCTTGCGCTATGGTCGCGAGCAGGCAATATTTGAAGGAAATAGTTATGAAGTAGATCTTGCAGATCTTACAGCAGGCGAATATACTTTCAATTTGCAAGCTGTACCTACTACAAACGATAAAAACTATCTTACTTCAGATACTTTCACCTATGATTTTGTTGTACTTAAAGATTTTTCATCCTTTACACACACTCTCTCGGACAAAACTTCAACTTTCCGTTTTAATGAAATTGAAAATGCAAATTATTATACAATCTCTGTCAATGGCAACATTTTAGAGGATATCGACTATTCGATAACTAATGGTAAGGTTATATTTACCGTTGACCTTTCAACAATTACGCCAGAAGAAAATGAGTATTTGGTTGAATTTGTGGCTGGAAAGAAGGTAGGCGGAGTAGAAACTGCGGTTATTTCAACCTATCAAAAGACCATTCAAGTGCTTCCAATCGTTACTCAAGCGGACAGCCAACAAAATGGAAGATTTACATGGAATTTGGTTAGCAATGCCGAGTATGAATATAAGATTATCAAATATACCGATATGTCTAGACAGACTGTCGAGCGAGAGTATGATTTTAATACTACAAGCTTGAACTACACAACCGAGAATTTGACTTTTGGATATTATTCAATAATCATCTATACTCGCTCGATTAACACAAGTTCATATTTTGACAGCGATTTTTATACGCAAGAAGAAGGCGAAGGGTACTTCAAAGCAGATTTTATCGTGACAAGACAGATAGAAAGTCCAGAAATTTCTTTCTCGTGTGCAAGCGGAGAGAATATTCTCACAATTCAAGGTGTTGAGTTTGGTGGCGGATATGATATCTATGTTGACGGCGTAAAAGATGGTACTATCGAGAACAACAATGATGATTACTCTTTAGAAATTGTCTATCGCTTTACAAATGCCTTCAGCGATGTCAAAAATTATGCGATCACGGTAAATGCTCACAGCGGTACAAAATATGATTCCACTCTGCACACTATCTCAGACGCTTCACGTATAAACATTCAAAGACTAGCCCAGCCACAGTTCACGGTGAGCGAGGCATATAATGAACTTTCTTATGCTAAAACTGAAGAACTTTTAAATGTAACCATGATAGACAACGCGTCTAAAGTTGATATCACCCTTGATGGTCAGCTAATAAACTCTGATGGTAGCAATACAGTAAACATGATCGACTATAGTAAATTTGACAATGAGTTTACTTTGCTTTTAACTTTTAGAGCAGGCATAAATCAAGACGATCAGTACTACATGGATAGTTTTACACGCGCGGTAAACTTTGAGCGTATTTTAGCTCCAACAAATTTTGCTTATCAAAATGGTAATCTCTATTGGACTTTAAATGATACAAGAGTGCAAAGATATGATATTATCATAGAACTTACAACAACATCCACAGGCTCGTCATATTATAGACATTCATTTACAGCGTCAAGTGCCACTAGCGAAAGTGAAAATAATTTCTCTTTTGATATTCAAAGTGTGATTGACAATCTTATTTCTACTGATGAGAATAATTTTAGCGAAAATTATATGCGAGCAAACTCTGTCAAATTCTACTTAGTTGCTCATGCAAATGGCTTTAGCGATGATCAGGGCACTTATATTCTGCCATCGTCAAATGCTATGACTGTGCTTGGTGCAAACTTTGTGGAAGTTGAAAGACTTGCAGATGTGCAATTATCCTTTAATACTGAAACTTATATGCTTTCATGGACAAGTCCAGCAGAAAACACAACATATAATATCTATGTTGACGAAAGCAAGAAAACGCAAGTGACTTCAAATCAAATAGATATACGCTCACTTGGTCTTGACCTATTAATTCAAAAATCGATATACATTGAAAGTGAAAATTCTCGCTATCTTGACGGAGAAAATTCAAACACTATCTATGTCACACAACTTAAGCCGATAGAAAAATTAACCCTTGTTCAAGAAAACAATATCGTTTCATTTGAGATAAGTTCCAACCTTGCAAATACCAAAGAAGTACAGGTAAATGGCAGTAGCAATCATGTAAATTATACTGCATATTCTGCAATTGGAACTTTAAATCTTGCTGATTTTTCTAATGGTGAATTTGTATTTAAAGTTATAGCTGAAAATAGCACAGATCAAACAGAATATTATTACATAGATTCTACAGAAGTAAGTTTTCAAATTGCAAATGTAGACTCTCAAACTATAAATATAACCGTAAATGAAATAGATAACACTATCACTTGGAATAATGCTGTTCCTAATATGACAGCATCTATTGGTAGTGACAATCCAGTGACATATAATCTAACGATAAAAAATGATGAACAAACTTATTCTACTCTTTCTACTCAATCTCTTTCATATTCAATAGAAGCACTTGAAGATGACCTTGGAGTAATCTTCACAAGCGGCGATGTTGAAGTAACAGTCAATGTCGTCATTGCAGATTATTCATTCGAACCTTCATCAATGATAGCATATTACGGCACAAAGCAAAGCTCTGCTATAACCTTGCAAAAGCTTCCAGAAGTTGCAATAGAAAGTGATAAAATAGTCATCGAAAATTCAAATAACCTTAATAGCTACTTAGATGCTTATGTCACTTATACATTTAAAAACAACTGGCAAAATCAGGCAATAATAGATGTAATAGTCAAAGATGATACTGAGCAGGAAATCTCATTTTCAATAAATCTTGCTAGTGGCAACATAAATCGCAATGAAGGCGTTTACTATTCATTCACAAATGGCGGAGAAAACTGCCAACTATCAATCTATAAAGAAGCACTATCAAGTCAAAATAATACTATTAAATTTGTAGTTAGACAAGCAGGTGCGATTTCATCAGAATGTACTAATGTATCTTTGTCACGGATGAAGGATATCGCGTCTTATTCACTTAATCCAGAAGGAGTGCTTACAATCTTTAATAACGAAGATAAAGCTTCGGTATTTGTTCAAATTAGTATAGGTACAGAAACTATCAGCGCAAGTTATCCTTTGTTTAAAGTTCAAGGCGAAACCTATGAGGATTTAGAAAGTATTGATGTCTATCTTATAAGTGATGGCGATCATTTAGGTTTACTTGACGGAAAGAGTGGTAATTATACAATAAGATTGATTTTCTTTGATAGTGACCAAATTAGATTGCCGTCAAGCATTAGTTATGATATTGAAGGCGAAAAGTTTAGCGGAATTTCAGACATCAGTTTAATGCCAGAAGGTAGTATACTTTTACAGATCGGTGGCACAACGATAACAAGCGACAATCTCGATGAATACGAATTTGTCGTAAGATATAAAGGCACTGTAAAGACCTTTACTCCGCGTGTTTACGACGTTTCGGCAAATTCGTTTAGATATGGAATGCTTGAAATAATTCAATTATTTGGTGACAGCATTACTACAGGTACTCTTAATTTTGATTTTAATGTTAGAAAAGTTAGCTCAATTTACGGCGAATGGAAGTCAATAAGTTATAGTTATCAAACTGAGTCGCTTTATCAAGGATTTTTAAAAGATCAAACCTTGTCGTCAGATTTTGATTATTCTCAAGATTATATCTTCTTCTTAAGAGAAGTTGACAATACATCTTATTTCAATATAAAAATCACAAACACTCTAGATGAAAGTGCTGGTATTACTTATGCATACATTGACTCGACAAGTATAGAAGGCTATCTTAAAAAAGATACTCAAGGAAGAGTGGTTGCTTTCACAAAGACAGTAGGTGTAGATGATGGCTTTACATACGAGGCAGTCTATGCAATATCTATAAACGAACTTCTTGAGCGTTACGATTATGGAATTTTTGCAATTGAAATATCGCGTATCGGTCAAGATGGAGAAGATTTTACTCAATATTCAAGCGTTACAGTCGAAGTGATGAAGTTAAATCAAATTAACGAAAATATCACAGTACAAAACAATGTTCTCTACTGGACTTGGCAGGCAACAGGTATAACAAATGCACAATACTTGCCAAACGGCTACTATGTTGAGCTTGATGTTTACTCGTCAGCATCAGTTGATGCAGAGAAAGAAACAACTATTAAATATTTTGTTTCGTCAAATCAGTTTGATCTATCACAGAGAGAGATCTTGGAAGTAGGAAAATATTATAATCTTAGAATATATGCTGTTTCAATCAATAGCAATATCATAACTTCAAATTCAAGAGATTATGCTCAAATTATCAACAAAAATCAAACTCCTGCAAAGGTGGTAGTACAGGATGGAAAACTCTTATTTGACACTGAAGGCTTTACAATAAAGGGAGTTTTGACTACAGGCGAAGTTGATATTGTTTCAAGTTTGCAGGAAATGTTAGATACAACTCCAATCGATCAGTTGACAGTTGCAAACAACCAAATAAGCTATGGCAGTCAAACCTTGACCATTCCAACAACTTTCTCCTATCCACTTAATTTCTCTACAACGCAGGTTAGCAACACAACAAATATTAGGTTGACTTTTACAAACTCCTCAAATCGCTCGTACAGCGTGACAGTTTCGGCAGTTCATCTATTTAATTATATAGAACTTAGTTACTATGCAAACAGTACAGCGCAAGGTCAAGACCAAAAAACGACTGCTTCTCTTGCTGATGTTTTAAATACTTTGTATAGCCAGCATCCAAACGAAAATGCCAATTTAAAGAACCTTGCTGATTTCTTAAGTGGCTCAAATTATGGAATAGGCGCAGATAGTATTTTGTTTGACGATTATGGATCAAGCATTCCAAGTGGTGAGTATAACCTAACTGCTATCCATGTTGGAGTAGTTGCTGGAAACATAGACTCAAATGGTGCAGAGGCAACCAAAGTATACTTAATCTCAGCGCCAGAAATCTTGCTAGATAATGATAGTGAAGGATATTTTGTTCGAGTGAGATCGACAACAATATCTAATGGAAGCGAAGTTCAAAAATATAAGATGGTGTTTAGATATAATTATCAGTCTGTAGTTCAATTATATGACGAAGATGATCTTCTAGAATTTGATATCGAGTATACTTCGTCAGGCTGGCAAATCAAACTCAATGGTACAGTTATAGAATATGATATAAATGAAGATCAGACAAATGATGTCATTTCCACTGTAACAGTCTCGGGTGACTCGCGCTCTTACTTTAAAATCAATTTAACCGCTCTTAGAGATGCACTCAATTTCAGTGAATTAGGCTTTAGTAGACAGTTAATCTTGAATAAGGATATAAGAGTAGATATATATGCTGTTGCACCTGAAGAAGAAAATGGCGATGTGGCAGACAATGTATATGTGCTAAACGGCAAAAGTGCTCACTTCAATTTGCATTTCTTAAATCTTGAAGCAAATTCGATATCTTTTGAAGATGGACAGATGAAGGTCTCTGTTATACATAATCCAACAAGTCCAAACACCATACTTTTAAGATATCGTACAACTACTCAAGGTGAGTCAAGTGATGAGATTACTCCAGAAGAGCAGGGCAATGGCAATATCAGTGATATCAGTACAACAATCAATTTGCCTTATGATGGACAGTACCGATATATTGTCATCTCACTAAACGGTGCGATTTCAAGTGACTATATGAAAGTAGAAAGTAAGTCCTATGCGATTGAAAATCTATACAAGATGTCAGCGCCTACCTTATCTGTATCGAACAACAATCTTGTAATCTCGCTTGGCATGAACAATCTTAATATTATTGACAGCATGAAATTAAAACTCGGTTCAAGTGAAAATAGTTATGCAGAAGGCGCTACTTACGATTATAATGATATAGGCTCTACATTTACGACAAGTTCATTCGTCTATCAAGTTGGAAGCGATGAGAGCGAGATAAATGCACGAAGCTTCAGTTCTTATCTACTAGGCAATTCTGGTCAGTTTAGTTATTCTCCAGATACCGAAGCTTCTTATTCTCATAACGCAGACTATATTTGGACATTCACAAGTGATACATCTAGCGAGAGTCCATATTCAAATTATGTTATCTTCTCATCAAGCGCAAATTATATAGACGCTCAAATGCTCAATATAATTACAAGCAGTTCAATTTCAGCGGGTAGTTTTATTTGGACAACTCAAAATACATTGCCATCACTCCAAAATGATGCTCAAATAATCTATCAAGTTGACATTGATTACTATCTTAGAAATGATAGGCTGGTAGATGGTCAAGTTAGCACAGAATATACCTATGATGCAACAGAAACCTACTATACAACTTCAAATTCTCTAAGTTACATTTACTTTAGCAATAATTATGAATATTATATCATCAACTTGACAGCGCTCGCAGGTATTGAAGTCGATGCATCTACATCAACAGGCTCTTACATTCAAACGGTAGAAGGCAATGCCTATGACATAAGCAGTACTAATTATTATGTAAATGATTTAGCAGTTTTGCGTAATAGAACAGTTACTCTCGGCTCGGTAGAGGAAGCGGGAAGCGGAAATTTAATCACAAGAAGTCAATCTCCAACACTTTCTACAAACTCTTATGGCATAACGAATGGCATAATCGAGTTTACACTTCCTAATATTCAGTTGCAAACAGGAGATGCAAGTGGCTATACCGAAGAAGAACTAAGAAATTCTCTTGCAGTACATGCAGTCTATGGTCAAACAAATAGCAAACTTGAAGGTGAATATACATTTGCAAGTTCTACAAACAGCGTTGTGGTTACATTTAAGCCTTATGAAAATCAAATAAATAGTAGCAATCTCACAATCGAAGTTTACTTTACAGAAACTGGTAAACTTATGAGCAAACCACTTACAATATCAAATGTTTACAAATTGCCTGATATAAGTGAAAGTTACTATTCAATCGGCATGGAAACAGTCGGAGAGAATAATGGAAGAACTTACATCGATTTTGCTGAGTATTTCTCAAACTTTAGATATTCAGGAAGCAATACAAATTACAACATTGTTATAAATGAAAATATTGATGATGAATTAACTTCATGGGTACTTACTGCAGATGCTTCAAGATACTACTTGACATCGAATAGTCAAATTCAAATTCAAGTATGTGATGCTCAAGGGCAAGGTGCTGTTGTTGGCAGAATACTCTTCCTTTACAGCAACACTCTCACTCTTGATATACTTGAAACAAAGATTAAAGAAGGTGATACCGAGCTTATAAATATTTCATGGGATGACATCTATGATAGATTTACATGGCAGTTGATCGGCTCGGCAGATCAAGCAGAATATGACTATTACTATTATCTTAGATATAATTCAGGAAGCATAGAGCAGGGCATTACAACCAACAATTACTATATGCCATCTCAAAGCGGAAGCGTTGCAACCTTCTATATTCAGGCAAGAAATAGAGATGACGAAGGCAAACTCTATACATTCTCAAATCAAATCACATTTGATGGCAGTGTAACTCCATCTCTATACAGTGGTGGAAATGGTACTGAATTAAATCCTTATCTAATTTCTAACAGTACAGATTTCTATAATATCTTTATGAGAAATTCTGCAAATGAAAGATATTACTTTGCACTCAATTCAAATATCGAAGTCAATATTGCCGATATGATAACTCATGTTACAGAAAATGGTGGCAGTGCAGAAGACATTCTATCATTCTATGGACATCTTTCAGGAAATGGCAATACAATAACTATAAATGCGACAAGTTTGATGGATATGCAATCAAGTTATAGCAAGGTTATCACCGGCCTTGGAAATGACAGCATTGTATTTGATAAATATGTTGCTTTATTCCACACTCTAGATAGTCAGGCAAGCATTGAAGACTTGAATATTAATTTCAATATCAACCTTTCAATGCAAAGTGCTACAAATGCAATATTAAGTTCACTTGTTCTTTACAATTATGGAACAATTTCAGGGGTTACTTTGAGTAGTGTAAATATTGCTGGGCTTTCTACGACCGCTCAATCTGCAAGCAATATCATGGTTGGTGGAATTGCTGGCATAAATCTTGGCGATATTGTAGAAGCAAGAGATAACGCAAGCTTTACTTACAATGCAGGCTCAAGATATATAAGGTTTGGCTACGGCGGTATAGCAGCATTCAATGATGTAATAGAAGGAGATGCTGGAAGAATTATCTATTCATTCTCGCAAGGCAATAAGACAGTAAATATTCAATCTGCAAATGCAATCGCTCTTTTAAGCGGAGTTGCAATCAACAACTACTCACTTATTTCATCTAGTGGAAATTCTGGCAACTTCACAGTTACAAATAGTGGCAGTGTTTCATCGTTTACTGTGTATGTTTCTGGCATTACCATCTTAAATTCAAACGGCTCGCTAAATTATCTATATAATACAGGTACATTTACAAGGGCTCAAGTAGGCACAGTCTATGCAAGTGCAATCAGTTATTCAGTAGTTGGTGGCACTGTCAACACACTTGTTGATACAACTTCATCACCACTCGTAGTGTCTTGCACAATTGCACCGACAATTCAAGGCTCGCTCTATGCCGATCAGTCGGCAGGCACTAATCCAAACTTGCCAACCGAGGCACTCCCAACTCAAAGCACGACTATAACAACCGATCAAGGATATGTCCTTCGAATTGTGCCAACATCAAGTACCGTTAGGGTGACAATAAGCAGATCGTAATTAAATTTAGATTGCAATTTATGAAAAATAAAGGACCTTCTTTTTGAAATAAAAAAGAAGGTTTTTTGTTTAAAAAATATAAACAAATTAAAATAATTTAAAAATAAATAAAAAAATATTATTGAAAATGATTAAAAAATTAAATAAAAATGATTAAAAAATATATCAAAAATCAAATAATAATATAAAAAAAGAAAATATTTAAATTTATTTAATTTATTTAATTTATTTAATTAATTTTTTATTTTAATTTTTTAATATATTTTAAATAAACATCTTTAAATTTTTAAATAAATTATTTTTTGACTTTTAATGTTTTAATTCTAAATAAGTGCAATGGATAGTAAAATATAACATGAAAAAGTTTGTGATTTTTCTTTTAATTTTTGTTTTTTGTCCATTTGTACTTGTAGGATGTGATCAAAAAAGTGAGATTGAACTTGACGATTATATCTTTTTAAATCTAGATTACCAAAGTGATAAGGTGTCTTTTCACTTATATTTTTCTGTTGATGAAAGTGGACTATCTTACGAAGGTGGAGAGATTGAAAAGCAAAAGTTTTTAAAAAATCTTGAGAAGAATATTGAAACAATAAGAATGGAATATCTCTTTTCGCTAGCACTTATCTATATTCAAAATCCAATCGAAGAATACAAAATCAACAGTGGTGTTTTAATTTCGCCTGTCATCTATAGTCACGAAAAGGGCTTGATAGGATTTGACATAAACTATACAAGTCATAGCGCCTATAGATATTATCACGGCTCATCTTCGTCTAGTGAAGATAGTAAAAATCAAGGAAATATATTTTTATATAAACACTCGTCCGTTGGACGCAATCCTTTTTCGGTGCCAATCAGTATAAGTCAAGGGCAGACTATACTGACAGGCGAAAGATATAAAAATATGGTTATAGAAAGTTTTTCTGGCACGAACTATAGTCAGGAATATATTGCTTCCTACAATCCTTCTTTTGTATATGACTATAGCTGTCCTTACAGTTATATCAAAACAGACGCTGATGTGAAACTTAAACAAAATAACACCTATCACAACTATTGGATAGAAAAAGAGTTAGACGGCAAAACTATCACTCTTACTTTACAATATCTCAATCTCTTCAACTGTCAAGTGTTTATTCTTGCCACTGTGTTAATCGGCACGACTGGCGCGCTTATAACCTGCAAAATCATAAAAAAGAAAAGATTGAAAAAGACAATTAAAAATTGATCTAAAAAAATAATTTTACTTATTGCCCAAAATTTCTTTAATATTTAAATTTCCAATTTTCACCTAAAATGATTGTTTTTTAAAGTTTTTAAAAAAAAGGCTTGACAATTCCCCCCCCCGAGTATAATGAAGGTAGGAATCAAAAGAAAAAGGAGGATATATGTTTAATAGAAAAGAAATGGAAAGTAAAATAGACAGCTTCAACGATAAAGGTGAAATAGCAAACTTTATACTTTCAAATGTTCGTGAACTTTTGATAGAAGACAGGCTTGCAGTCGACAAAGTTTTGGACATCTTTAGTTCCGAAAAATTTCCTAAAGAATTGTTTTATGACGCCAAGTTTATGGGTGAATTAGCAGGCATGTCAAAATATTCAGTTTATTTAACATACCTTATATCTAATATCAGAACCTATGTCATTAGTAGCAACCTAAACGATCAGTTAAAATTTAGTTTAAGTCTTGCAAGTACCGAACAAGGAAGTAGATTTTTCAATGAATATAGCTTAATCTTTGGAAAAGATAATGAGGAAATAAGCAAACAATTTATTGACGAAACCCTTACCGCCGAGCAGAGAGAAACTCTTGTTGAACTCTTGGGACAACTTGCGATAAGAGATCCAGGTTTGGTATTTGATTTACCAGCTATGAATGTAGACCATGCCGCTTTTGATAAAGATTTCTATAAATCAGTAATTCATAAAGCAAACGAGATACCGCCAGAAGAATTATCAGCGCCAGAGAGAGCAGTTTCAGCTGGTCTTGTCGCATTAGAAATGGAATATCTGCAGAAAGAGAGGGAAAGGCTGTCGAAAAGAGCAAACAACTCAGAGAAGGTTCTGGGAGAAAGATAAAGATAGTAAAACCCATTAAACTCTTACAATCAATGTGATTGTAGGAGTTTCTTGTTGAATATAATACATTTATTTTTTGTCTATTTAGGAGTTTTTGCTAACAAAAATGCTTGCAATTTCTTGTCCAAATGCTCTTATATTTTGAGCTTTTGTAATTTTTACTTAAAATGATTGTTTTTTAAAGTTTTTAAAAAAAGGACTTGACAATTCCCCCCCCCGAGTATAATGAAGGTAGGCATCAAAAGAAAAAAAGGAGAATCTATGTTTAACAGAAAAGAAATGGAAAGTAAAATTGACAGCTTCAACGATAAAGGTGAAATAGCAAACTTTATACTTAAAAATGTGCGAGAACTTTTGAATGAAGACAATCTTGCAATCAACGAAGTTTTGGACATCTTTAGTTCCGAAAAATTTCCTAAAGAATTGTTTTATGACGCCAAGTTTATGGGTGAATTAGCAGGCATGTCAAAATATTCAGCAGATCTTATATCAAGTATTAGAGTAAATTGCATTAGTAGCGACTTCAACGATCAACTAAAGTTCAGTCAAGCTCTTGCAAGAAGCATACAAGGAAGTAAATTCTTCTATCAGTATGACTTAATTTGCGGAATAGATAAAGATGAAATAACCGAAGAATTTGTAAACAAAATACTTACTACTGATCAGAGAAAAATGTTTATTGAATTTTTGTCCCAACTTGTGATAAGAAATCCAGGAGAAGTATTTAGGTTGCCAGTCATGAGTGAAAACAGTGCTGATTTTGACGCAGATTTTTATAAATCTGTAATTCATCAAGCGACCAAAATACCACAAGAAGAATTAACATCAGAACCCGAGAGAGCAACTCTTGTTGGCCTTTTAGGATTTAGGGATCTTATAGAGAAAAAGCGAGAAGGGAATGCGGGAAGAACAAACGACCTAGAGAAAGAATAAGGTTCTGGGAGAAAGATAAAGATAGTAAAACCCATTAAACTCTTACAATCAATTCGATTGTAGGAGTTTTTTTTGACTCGAATACATCTATTTGCAGTTTATTTAGATTTTCCTAGTCACTAATTTTATAAATTTCTTGAAATTTATGATAAGTTGTGATATTATTGTTAGGTTAAAAGGTAGAAAAGAATATGACTAATGAAAATGTGAGAAATATTGCGATTATTGCCCATGTTGACCATGGCAAAACTTCGCTTGTAAATGAACTTTTAAAGCAAGGCAGTGTATTTAGAGAAAATCAAGTGGTTGAAGATAGAGTTATGGACTCAAACGCACTTGAAAGAGAGCGTGGTATTACAATCCTTTCAAAAAACTGCTCATGCATTTATAATGGCGTAAAAATAAATATCATTGATACTCCAGGACACGCTGACTTCGGTGGAGAAGTGGAGCGTGTACTTAAAATGGTAGATGGCGTATTGCTTGTGGTTGATGCCTACGAAGGACCTATGCCACAGACTCGCTTTGTGCTTGAAAAGGCGCTTGAGTTAGGGTTAAAGGTGATTGTTGTCATCAACAAGATTGACAGACAAGATGCTCGCATCAAGGAAGTTATAGATGAAGTGCTTGAACTGTTTTTGGAACTTGATGCAAATGACGAGCAACTCTCTTCGCCTTTCATATTTGCTTCTGCAAGGGCTGGCATTGCATCGGATGATCAAAACAAACTCGGCACCGATATGAAGCCACTATTTGAAAAGATCATTGATTATATTCCATCGCCTAGTGGTGATGAAAATGCACCTGCACAAATGCTTGTTTCTTCTGCTGAACACAATGATTATGTAGGCAAGCTTGCAATCGGTAAGATCACTCGTGGCAATCTTAAAGTAGGACAAAGTGTGGTATTATGCAATTTCCACGAGGAAGGCAAAAAGATAAGAAGCAAGATTGTAACTCTTTATGTATTTGAAGGACTTAAAAAAGTCCCTGTTGAAAGTGCGGGAATTGGTGAAATCGTATGCGTTGCAGGGCTTGAAGGCGTACAGATAGGTGACACAATTTGTGATAGTGCCTTAATCGAGCCTATTGAATTTGTAAAGATTGCCGAACCTAGTGTTGAAATGACATTCATGGTAAACGACAGCCCTTTTGCTGGAAAAGAAGGCAAGTTTGTAACCTCTAGACATTTGCGAGATAGGCTCTATAAGGAAGCTGTTAAAGATCTTTCGCTCAAAGTTTCTGATGGCGAAACGGCTGAGCAATTCAGAGTTTGTGGACGAGGTGAAATGCACCTTTCTATCCTTATTGAAAATATGCGCCGTGATGGATATGAATTTCAAGTTTCAATGCCTAAGGTACTTATAAAAATGATAGATGGGGTGAAATGTGAGCCTATTGACAGGCTTATCCTTGATGTTCCAGATGACTGCACAGGTGTAGTTATGCAAAAGATGGGTATAAGAAAGGGTGAACTCATTCAAATGACTCCACATGGAAGCCGAATAAAGATGGAATTCTTTATTCCAGAGCGTGGCCTATTTGGCTTTAAGAGTGAACTTTTGACAGATACTCGTGGAGAGGGTATCATAAATTCAGTATTCCATGACTATGAACCTTGGAAGGGCGAGATCAAAAGGCGTGACTATGGCTCGCTTATCGCTCACGAAACAGGCGAGGCGATTGTCTATGGACTTTACAACGCTCAAGAGCGTGGCGATCTTTTCATAGATCCGGGCACTCCTGTATATGCTGGCATGGTTGTCGGTCAAAATCCAAAGGGCGATGATATAGTTGTCAATGTCTGCAAGAAAAAACACCTTTCAAACTGCAGAGCATCAGGCTCTGACGAGGCATTGCGCTTGACTCCACCTAGGAGATTAAGCCTTGAAGATGCGATAGAATTCTTGGCAGATGATGAAATCTTGGAAGTTACTCCAAAGAGTTTCCGCATAAGAAAGATAATTTTAGACCACAATTTGCGTATGCGTGAGCGTGGGAAGATTATGCGCGGAGAGATTTAATAAATCCAATAAAATTTATTTTTGACAAAACACTATACAAATAGATAATTATAAGTTATAATAAAAATAGAGGTGAAAAATGCTACTTCCTGATCAAAGAAGAGATTTGAGAAAATCATATAAGCGAATTCTATGGTTTATACTTGGTATTTTCTTGTTTGATGCATTCATTTGTTACCTCTTTTTTCGTTATACAAACATGCATCCAGTCCTTAACGGATTTATCATAATATGCATTACTGCAGTTTTGTACTTGCTCTTTTTGGTAATTTGTGCTAAAATTGATAAAAAGAAAAAGGAAAAGATGGAAGCGAATAAAAATAAAGATCCATTTACTAAGAAATAAAAGGAGTTAAGTTTTTACATGGCTGATTTCAAGATAATGCCACACAACATAGAAGCAGAACAGGCACTCATCGGCTGTATTTTGATAGACAACGGCGCGCAGATAGATATCCTTGCTATTGTCAAGGAAGATGACTTCTATAGCGAAGCTCATAAAAGTATCTATAAGGCAATGCAAAAGATCTATACAAGAAGCGTACCGATTGACTTTGTCACGCTTACAGACCAACTTGAACAGGATAAGATCTTAGACAAGGTTGGCGGAATAGAATATATAACCTTCCTTACAAATGTTGTGCCATCGGCAGTGAATTTTAAATATTATTGTGACATAGTCAAATCTCATTCAATAAGACGCAAACTCATTGCATCTGGGCAGAAGATTATTGAAGACGCATATCAAAATGAAGATCAAGAAAAATCGCTCCAGTTTGCTGAAAAGGAAATCTTTGATATATCAGAAAAAGAAGGAAGAAGTGACCTTGAACATGTAGGGCTTGCAGGCGGAGCAATCAAGAAGGTTATCGACAAGTTTGATGCGATAGCAAAAGATCCAACCTCAATCAAAGGTATTCCAACAGGACTTAAAGAATTCGATAGACTTACAAATGGTCTTCAAAATAGTGATATCATCTTGCTTGCGGCAAGACCTGGTGTTGGTAAGACTTCACTTGCCATGAACATTGTCATCAACGCGGCAACTGAGCTTAAGAAAAAATGTGCGGTTTTCTCGCTTGAAATGGGTGCTGACCAGCTTGTTCAAAGGTCGCTTTGTTCAATGGCAAAAGTCAGCATGGCAAAAGCACTCAATGGTACTATGGATGCTGAAGAATGGAAAAGGATATGGACTGCAACCAAGAAACTTGAGCAGAGCGGACTTTACATAGATACATCTGGCATCACGCCAAGCGAATTGCTTTCAAAATGTAGAAGACTAAAAGCAAAAGACGGACTTGATCTTGTAATGATCGACTATATCCAACTTATGTCATCACCTGGGACAAGCAAGGATATGAATAGACAAAATCAGGTCAGTGAGATTTCAAGAAATTTAAAACTTACCGCAAAGGAATTGAATGTACCTATAATTGTGCTTTCTCAATTATCTCGTTCGGTTGAGTCGAGAAAGGAAAACGGATATAGACCTATGCTTTCAGACCTTCGTGATTCAGGAGCTATTGAGCAAGATGCCGACATTGTACTATTTCTGTACAACCCTGAGAAATACAATGATATTCCACAGGAAGATGAGCCAGGCACTGTTGAACTTATCGTTGCAAAACACAGAAATGGAAGTACTGGAACTATCAAACTGCGCTGGATAGGCGAATATACAACTTTTGTTAATAAAGACGAAAAGATAAATATCAGTTCACATGAAAAAGTGGACTATAGACAAATAGAAGAGAAACCTATAGACAATAATATAAATGTAGATGTCTTCGATGATGAATAAGAAGATTAAAAGGAGTGAGAATGGCTGAAAAGAAAGACTACACCACAGGATCGCGAAAGTGGCTTATAATCTTATCTGTACTTGTGCTAGTTGCAATCATTGCAGTAGTAATCGTTTTGCTTGTGCCAGGCAATACCTACAGCATGGTAGAAGTCTTGCATTCACATTCAACGACCTCGTTTTTGAATGTGGATAACACCAGCGAGCGTGAAAATTATGACAAACTGAAGGCGGAGTTCGACATTGCAGTTACTGGCTATAAGCAGGAAGTAGAAGATATAGAAACTTTAAGTCAAACAATCAACAATGTACTTGATTTCTATGATGAGTATACCATTTTTGCGAAGAACAATGGTACTTTGACGCAAAACTATAAGTCAATCAAATCAAACTTAAACAAGGCGAGCAGATTGCAAGACGATATGAATGAGGAGATTGTCACTTTGATTTCTCTTTCAGACAATTCTGACACATATCAGCGTAATGCATGGATTGATTTGAGAGTTATATATGTCGACTGGCTTGAGAGTATGCAAAATGCAATTACAAGACTAAATACATGTTATCAAGGCTGTTTTGATCCATCATTTACCAATAATAGAGCATCTACTTTAGTACTAAACACAGTTGATGATTATATTGATGTCATAATTAATGATTTCAAGAGCGTAATTGAGAAAGACAAAAAATCTGGCAGTGTGGAAACATATTCTTATACAATTGCTGGAAAGATTAAACTCTTTAGGGCCTTTGTAAATACTCAATTAAATAGTGAAAATTTTGTTGATTACACATTCGACGGACAAACCAAAGTTTTCTACGATGATGTAAATCAGTTCTTCACTCTCTATGATCAAGAGGACTTTAAATATATTATCAGTTCAATCAATCCAAACGGTGCAATAACTGAAAACTTTGAAGATGTGGACGCTGGTGGAAGTTTAACCTGCCTTGCAAATACTAAGACATTCTTGTCGGGAGGTGAGGTATGAAGAAGAAAACAATAATTACAGCATTTGTCTGCCTTATTATCGCTTTATCGAGTTTTGTAATGTTTGCTTGTGGCGGTGATGGAAAAACAAGTTATCAATACTACACGACATTCTTTAATACTATCAAAACTGAAGGTGCAATGTTTGAAAGTGGAAGTGCTGTTGGTGTTCAGACTAATTATCAACTTAAAAATTTTCAAAGCAAGACTTTTGATGGAGAAACAGTGACTGCTGTTGACGATGATCAAAATTACTTAATTTTACTTGCAAATGGACTCAATTTTATAGAAAAATACTATCCAAGACTTGAAAAAAACAAAAATACTTCTTTAAAGAGTGGTATAAATAGTATGACCGACAGTTTTGATCAATTACTTGTCGAATATCAAAATATTATTGATGTCAGTGATAAAGCAAATTACGAAATCTATAATGGCAACTTTGCAAGATATAAATGGCAAACAAAAGATTTTATTAATAATGTTTATCAGTCTGCGTTAGATTTAGGCAATCTTATCTATGAAGATTTAGATATAGATGGTACGATAGAAACGCTTCATCAAGAAGAAACAAAAACTGAAAGTGATGAAAAGGCACCTACAAAAGAAGAAATTGCTGACAAGTTTGAACTTGAATTTTACTTTGACTATCAAAATATTTTGATACTAGAAGACTATAGGGCATTCTTAATGGATAGTGCAATAGGACAACAACTTGATTACTCGCTCTATCAAACAGTTGACGGTAGTTTGACTTTGTTTACAGGGGTGATCGGACAGAATTTGAAGGACTTGTCTGCACAAGAACTTATCTCATATATAGATCTATGCCAAAAATTTGCCTCTGAACGCACATATACAACTGAAGCAATTACCGAATTTTCATGTTACGAATTTGTAAATGACTATGATCAAAATCTTGACTCCTATGAAAAGAGCGTCAGTGGTGCTAGTATATATAAATTGCAAATTGAAAAATATTTTGGCGACTATATTTCAAGATTTACAAACTTTGTATCATCAAATGTAGTTGCATAGAAAAATATAAAAGATCATATTATATTATCAATTCAAAATAAAATACACTTTGGAAGTTAGGCACATGATTTAACTTTTAAAGTGTATTTTTTTGTTACTAATATTTTTTGCTATTTAACTGGCTATTTTTCTATATCTAAAATATAATCACTAGTTACATTAAAAATTTTTGTCATTTTAATGATTGACAAAACATCTGGCAAACTTTTATCTAATTCCCAAAGTGATATAGTATCTTGACTTGTAAAAAGAAGTTTTGCTAGTTCCGTTTGTGTTAAATTCTTCTCTTTCCGAAGTTGTCTAATATTTTTGCCAACACTCATATAGTGTATTATACGAGTTTTTTTCGTCATATACTTGACATACGAAAAATATTCGTATATAATAATGTCATAGTTTGTCGATAAGGAGTGTAGTATGATGGCAAAATTTAAATTTTTATCAATACTTATTATTGTTTTATTGCCACTTTTAATTTTTACAGGTTGTAGTTATAGTAATGAATATATAAATTCATTTAAACAATACATTAATGATCAAGAAAATAATATAGGTTCGGGTGAGATTGAACAGAAAGATAATTTGAAAAATGTTATTGAAAGTAAGGGGAGCAAAAATTCTAATGAGAATTTGGTTGCGATATGTATTCCATATTCTACAGATGATTCAACTATATTAGAATATTTAGGATTCGATTATCAACAGGATACATTTTTTATTGCTACAATCTTTGATTATAATAATTCATCAGTTTTTGTACTGTTGACTTTTACACTTGAGAGTAATAATTGTTTTTATAGTTCATCTTATGAAAGTTCAGGAGTAGAGTTGTTTTCTGGGACTGGACAGGTATCTAGAAATAGAATAATGACGTTATCATATTTGTATTTTGATGATTATGATGGAAGTTATTCATATAAGTCTAATATGCAAGAATTGACTTTGACTATCATTCAAGATACCATCAATATTTATGATAGTTATTTGGAAACATATAATATTAATTTTATAGAAGACTATTTTAGTTAAGGAGATTTTATGAAATATATTAAAAGAGAAGAATTAGGCACATTTCTCAATCTAACTTTCTTTTTTCTAATTGGAATATTATTTTTATTTTCTTTATTTACACCATTATTAAGGGTAAATATGATTAATGATCCATATTTAAGTTTAAGTGAAAATGGATTTGACTTTCTATCCTTTTCAAGTATTTTTATGTCGCAAGATTTTGAAGGCTGTAGTATTGTGATTGGAATTTTGAGTTTAATCGATTTAATCATCTCTATTTTGTTGATAATTTTATCAAGTTTTTACTTAATATATTATTTGAAAAACAAGTGCCTACCTAATCACATTATTTTAAATATTTTATTCTATGTTAGTTTTGCTATGATCATATTATATTGGATAACTGGATTGGTTTTTGTTGTATTATATAACAAGACAGGATATTGGATAGATGGTATAGGTTTAGTTAATTCAAGTTACTTTAAAACATCGACTCTTTCCTATATTCCATTAATAATTTTTATATTTTTATGGATAACCTATTTAATATTAATTAACTATTTAAAAAAGAAAGGTATAATTATCGAAAAAGATCAAAGTAAAGTAGAGTATACTAACAAACCTATAAAAGATGATGATTTAATCATAAATCAGGCTTCAAATTTAAAAATCAATAATGAAAGAAACTTAAATTATAATGTGACAGAGAGAGAAAGAATAAATGTCAATAATGATATCAGTAATGAAAATAAAAATATCAACCATGAAAGTACAAAAAATGATTATGCGATAAGTAATGATGAGTTTGTAAATATTATGAAAAAATATAAAGAACTTTTAGATGCAAACATGCTAACTCAAGATGAGTTTAATAGACTAAAAGAAAATATAATGAATAAGTTAAAATAATTCTTATTAAAGGGATAGATACAAAAGATTAAGATAAATTAAAGGTTATTTTTTTGTATATAGAACTTTTTAAAAAAACGATCTAAAATATAATAGATCGTTTTTATTTAATAGGTAATATCATTCGCCGTCAAAGTCGCCACCATCACCAAAGTCGCCATCGTCATCATTGGTTATTGATCTTTCGCTTTCTAAATCGTCAAATTCGTTCGCGCTGTCATTTTGTTCATGTTCGATGGTGCTTGTTATTTCAAGATGATCTTGTGTGTTAACTTCGCTTAATATATCTTCTTGAGAAAAATTGTAATTGCTATTTTCATTGCCAAAGTCATTTGAGATGTCAATATCATTAAAACTATTATTGTCAAATTCTTGGTCATTATAAAAATTATCGCTGGTAAAATCATTATCATTAAAATTGCTATCACCAAACGCATAATCATCTTCGTTAAAATCATAGTTTTCAAAGTCATGATAAAAGTCAAGCGGGTCACCCTCCATTCTTTCGCCGAGATGATCTTGCATCCTTTGAGCCTCAAACATCATTTCGTGTGGTCTATTCATATTAAATGCTTCACGCACGCCTAAACCTACAAAGTTTAGTAAATCTAGATTGAGCATAAGTAATGGTAAAAGAAGCAGAGCATTGTTTCGTATATCATCGTTGTCCCATGGGAATTTCAATATATCAGGGTTTTGTTTGACAGCCGTTTCCATAAAATTGTTGTCATTGATAATCTGTGGTGGACAATTCATGATTAGCGACGGATGTCTTGCAAGGATTTGCCTTAATAGTGACGGAGATAGGATATATAAGATGCTTATAAGTGAAGGATCATTCAAGACAAGTTCGTCTAAAAACTCCCAGTTGTAGCCCTGACTATATTCTATAATCTTTTTCAAAATCATAGGGTTTGTTTTCATGCTATATGGAAGGTACCTATATATTTCTGGATTTGCCTTGATAATAGAAGCCAAAATGTATGGATTGTTTTTGATCTCATCTGGCAATTTTTCAAAAAATGAAGGATTATCAGTTATTAAGGAGATCAAGATACTCTTATCTTTCAGTAAAGCCATTTGTAATGACATTATAATTGCAGGATTGATGGTGAGCATCCGCTTAATGAATTCCCTGTTTGTCTTATATTTTTCTGGTATAAATTCCCAAAGATATGCGCTCCCTTCTTTTGCGAAGACAAAGTCAAGTATTTCATTATCCACTTTTAAATCATCCGTAAGATATCTATAGTTGTCTATATTTTCCTTGAGTTTTTGCATTGCAATGGTTTTATTTGCAATGAGTTTGGTTCCTTTTATATTCTGTGCTTCCACAATTTGTGTTGCTCTAGTTGAAAGATTTTTTCTCTTTAAAGACTGCATCTGTCTTTCAAGTTTTCTTTGTTTGTACGACTCGAATTGTTTGTTTGAACAGATAAGATATGCTCTATTTTCTTTAGCGTGCAGTTTAATAAAGTCTTCACTTTTTTTGCGTGGTTTTTTGTATTGTAAAGTGTTTATTAAAACGATAGGTATATTTAAAACCTGTGCGACATTTAGGTCAGTCATTCTCACATTGTCAAAGCAGACAACAAAATCTGGCTTTGGACGGCGACTTACGATAATTCTTGAATAGTTTTCAGTCATCTGGCTAAACATTTTAGGGGAAAGGAGTTCACTATTTGTACTAATTTCCTTATCCAAGCCATCAAAATCTTCAGTGTTTGCCATTAGAAGCGAATTATTGTATATTTTTAAATAACCCAGTACTATTGAATTAGTTCCGCCTTTAACAAATGCATTTCTAGTGCAAACGGAGCCTTCATCATCGTCAAAATAAGAAAGTTCTACATGGTCACTTTGAGAGTTTTCAAGTCTTGCAAATCTTTCTGCCTGTATGTTTTGATTAAAACTTTCTATAAAGAATTTGAAAGGTTTGCCACTGAGCTTGTAAACTTTGACATCTTTTGCACTGCCGATCGCATTAAAATTGTTTTTGTCTAAACTAATACAACTATTATTCAAAGCGTCAGCAAAAATCACCTTTGCTTCATTTTCAAGTTCTTCTAGAAGGGAAGTATACCTAAATGTGCTTTCAAACTTTTCAAACTTTTTACAACGTTTACCAAATTCTTGCTGTTCAAACATATTTTCAAGACTATATACACCAAACAAAATTTCTTCCACATTAGGTGGACGATTGACATAATAATCATTGCGAACAACCTTGACAATGTAGTCCTTTAAACTTTTGAAAAATTCAAGATAATTTTTCTCTTCAAGTCTATTTCTATATTTTTCACTGCACCTTGCAAAGTTAACTATAGTAGTTGCCTTTAAAAGCAAATCCTTGCCAGAGATTTTGAAAAATCTTTCGGCAAAATCGTCGATGGTTAGTGCAGAGATTAGATATTTGCTTTCTAAATACTTTCTATATTTACTCAGCATTTCATTGCCGGCTTTAACAAGATACTTGCCTTGATCAAATAGTGATTGATAATCTGGCGATAATTTATCTGTTTCTCGCAATCTTTCTTTCACTTCATTAAGTTGTTCATTATGCAAATATATATCACATGCAAGCAGTACGCTCTTATTATATTGATTGATTTTTTCATCCAAAAAAGCATCTCGCAATTTTTCGATTTTTTGACAATATAGATTATATTTAAAATCTTTATCGTACATTTTAAATGCACAGTAGAAGTTTAACATTGTTTGATTTGATGCTCTTTCAATAAAGAATGTTTTATCAGGCGAAAGAGATGCGAGTTTATCAATCTTTGCAAAGTTGTTTTTGCCTTTTTGGTTTTCTTCTTTTAACAAAAAGATTATTTCATTTAAAAAGTTTGCTTCCATGTTCTCCTCTTTTAAATATCATATCAAATTTATATCAAAAAGACAATTAATTTCTAACAATTGCATAGTTTTGAGAATAAAAATATATATGGAAGAAAAGTCAAAACTTGATATGTCAGGTGCTGAACTTGTAAGCCTTGCTTCAGCTCTTGCTATATGTTTTGCTCAAAAATATGAAAAAGGGGATCTAAAAAGACTAAGAATGTTCTTTTCTTCTGTCGCATCTAATATTGCGATAATTGAGATTGAAGGATTAACTCGCAAAAAAGAAAATTATTAAAATTTAAAATATAATTTAAAAATAAATTTTATTTAGAAAAATTATAATTAAAAATATAAAAATATTAATTAAAATTAAAAGTAAAGATATTTTTTCGCCTTTATTTTAAAGGCTAATTTATTTTTAATTAATTTTTAAACTAAAACATTTAATTATTTTTAATGATATTTTTATTTAATTTATTTTTTATATATTATTTATTTTTATTCTAAATTATTTTGCATATAAGGCAGGCAAGTATTGAGCCTACAATAGAGCAGACCAGTGCTATAGGTATTGCATAGTATAACTTTTTGATCTTTGTCTGTGACAAGTATACGGTGGTCACATAGAAAATTGTTTCGCTACAGCCTAGTATTACGCAGGCGCACCGCGAGATGTAACTATCCACTCCATAGGTTGTAAACACGCTGTCAAGCAGTGCATAGCTTCCAGATCCTGTGAATGGTCTAAGTAGGACAAGTTCAATAAGTCCAGTCGGAATGCCTAGAAAATTAAAAATTGGAGAAAGAAGCTCGCATAAAAGAGATGTTATTCCGCTTGAGCGAAGCAAGGCAACCGCTATCATTATGGCAGCAATGTAGGGGAAAATGTCGACTACAAGTGGTATTGATTTTTTTGCGCCTTTTACGAAAGTGTCGTAGCAATTTACCTTTTTATATTTGGCATAGCAAAAAAGTCCTATAAAAAGGATAGGTAAAATATATCCGCTCATTTCTTCACCTCGCCTTTTGACTTTTTCTTAAAGAAGATTTTATTACAAATCTTGACTAAAACTATTCCAAGAGTAAATGTGATCAAAGTCACAATTAAAGTCGGAATAATAATATCTGACGGACTTGCAGAACCAGCCGATGCGCGAAGCCCTATGATAGTTGTTGGCAGAAGTTGAATAGATGTTGAATTTATAACTAGAAGCATAATAATCGCAGGGGTCGCCTTTCCGCTTCCATCATCAAGTCTTTTCATGGCATTTATGCCCATAGGTGTCGCTGCGTTGCCAAGACCTAGAATGTTCGCTGACATATTGAGAGCGATTGCTTTTTGCGTTTCGCTATCGTCAACATTAAACAGTTTTTTTATTATGGGTCTTAAAAGTTTTGCAAGCTTCTCGCTCAGTCCACTTTGCTCGACTATTTCCAGTATTCCAAGCCATACCGCATATATGGCACACAGCTCTATCGCGAGAGATAGTGCATCGGTTGAAGCGTCAACCATGATCGTCAAGGTGTTTGATGGATCATTCCACAAAAGAAAGCATATAGAGCCTACTATCATTAAAAACCATATTCTATTCATAGTTTATATATATGCTATCGGGTCTTAAATAGAAATTATCCTTTTTTAAATTTGACAAGTTTAAATTGGTATTGTAAAATAAAGAGTAAAATAAATTACTATGTGTTGTTGCAAGGGGGCTTTGGAAGCAAATTTAGCTTTTCGCTAAATTTAGCAAGGCGTGAGGCCTTGCAGGGAGCGCGCTCGCGCTCGCGCTCCCGCTTCCAAAGCCTTTCAAAATCCCGACTTCATAGCAAAATCAAACAACAAAAAAGCAGAAGAATAAAGGAGAGAAAATGTATATTGACACGCACTGCCATTTGCTTGATGAAAAAATAAATGACATCGAAAATATTTTAAAAAGAGCAAGAGAACTAAATGTACAAAAATTTATTACATGCGCAACCGATCTTAACTCATCTATCGATGCAGTCAAATTTGCAGATAGTCATGATGGAGTTTATGCGTCAATTGGCTTATATCCAGAATATGCACAGCAGTATAATGATCAGTTTGAAAGTGAAATTGCAAAACTTGCCCAAAATAAAAAGGTTGTTGCCATTGGTGAAATTGGCCTTGACTATTCACTTTTAGATTGTGATCGAGAAAAACAAAAGGAAGTCTTTGCAAGGCAGTTAAATCTTGCAAACGATCTTAAAAAACCCATAGTTATTCACTGCAGAGAAGCCTATGGCGATCTAATAACTTTACTCAAGTCGCATAGAAACCTTTTAAAATCAGGTGGCACATGCCACTGCTTTACTGCAAGCAAGGAGATTGCATCCGAGATACTTAAACTTGACCTACATATCTCTATAGGTGGAGTGTCTACTTTCAAAAATGCTGAGAATGTTCGAAATATGCTAAAGACGTTACCTCTTTCTCGCATTTTGCTTGAAACCGACAGCCCATACCTTGCTCCGCACCCGTTTAGAAGCCAAATAAACACCCCGTGTTTTATACCAATCATTGCGCACTCGCTCGCAGATACATTGGGAGTATCACCTGAAGAAATTGAAGTCGCGACAACTACAAACGCAAGGAGATTATTTAATATATGATAGAACATCAGTTTAAAAAGAAATTTGGACAAAATTTTATTACAGACAAAAACCTACTTAATGCGATAGCAAATGACGCTCAGATTGAAAACTGTCAAGTTTTAGAGATAGGTGCAGGTGCTGGCACACTAACTCAAGTGCTAAATGACAGGGCAGAATTCGTTCATAGCTATGAAATTGATTTGGATCTAAAAGAGCATTTGCTATCTTTAAAACTCAATAAAACTAAATTTTTCTTTGAAGATATAATGAAGTTGCCACTCGAGAAAATTGAAGGCGATTTTTCTCACTATAAACTTGTCGCAAATCTGCCTTATTATATCACTTCGCCACTCATCTTTAAATTTATTAAAAGTAATAAACTTGACTCAATGACCATAATGGTACAAAAAGAAGTGGCACAACGTATTTGCGCAAAGGAAAACAGCAAAGATTATGGCTTGCTCTCAATCATGA
>CALVML010000008.1 GCA_944345705.1 uncultured Clostridia bacterium
AAATGTAATTATATTAAATTGTCCCGCATTAGTTGACCTCTTACCTGATATCCCTTGAAATATCTCATCACAACTCTATTATGCAAGAATAGAATAACAAAAACAATATTTTTTGTCAAGTATTACAAGGATTCTTTAATTTTAATTTTTCAATTTGCTTTTTTAATCATTTTTATCTATTAATAATCTATCGTTGTTATTCATAAGAACTTGCATTTGCTTAATCGCAATCCTATTCAATTCAATAATTCTTTCGCTTTGAGATTTCTTTTGTTCAATCAAGTAAGCATTTATATTTTCCATATTGGATAAACAAATAAGTTGTTCCATTGTTGCATAATCTCGAATATTACCTTTTAGTGTTGGATTTTCTTTTCTCCATTCGCTTGCTGCCTTTCCAAATAATGCAACGTTAAGAAGGTCGGCTTCACTAGCATATATAAAATTTGCTTGTTTTTCACTAAGAGTCGGCACAATGTTTTCTTTTATTACATCTGTATGTATCCTATAATTTATTTTAGATAATTCTCGTTTTACATCCGAACCAAGTTGAGCTTGTTCATTGGTTTTTAATCTTTAGAATTCTTTTATAATATATATTTTATCTCGGGAGAAATCCATGAAGTAAATTGCAGAGCAATATCTTTGTGTGCATAAGTTCCACTATTATACTTTCCACGTTTTGTTGTAAGTCCTATTGCACTTGTCCTTTCTATCCATCTTTCAGGGTATAATGTAAAAGCATTCGTGCCTGCTTGATTTTTAAAGGCGTCGAATTCGACCCCTTTAAAATCAGGATTATTAAGTTGCTCCCACAATCCTAAATATTCTATTGTATCTTTTATTCTTAACCAGTTTCTGACTGCTCCTTTTGGCTCTAACGGGTTTTGTATCTTGTAATATCTGTTAATTAAAAATAATCACTTTCGTTTATATGAATTTCTTTATCTAAAACTTGAATTTCTCTATTTTTATTCATATCAACTCTCCCATGTTTTAATTATATCATAAACATCATCTTTTTGTATTCAATTTTTATAAATATTTGTATTTACTTTCGTGTCTTAATTTTTGCCACTTAAAAATTTAATTTCATGCAACCTATTGTTCGTATGTACTGTTGTTTTAACCGATTTATGCCCAAGCAAAGCTTGAATAACTTTTGGATTTTCATTTGCTTCAAATAACATCGTTGAATAAGTGTGTCTTAGCGTATGGAAATGTATTTTTCCAAAAAATCCGTTTTTCTTTGCAAATCTATCAAATATTCGTCTTGTTCCAGAATAAGTCCTTACACTACCATCACTATTTGCAAAAACAACCGCATTTGGTGCAAGCAAATCAACTCCTGTGAGTTCTCTTCGCACCCACTGACATTTATGCCAATCTTTTAATACTTCAACTAAAATGTCGGGAATAGGAACCTCACGAACAGAACAATTGGTTTTTGTTTGTCCAATAACAGTTTTTCGACTTATAACTTTACCTTTCTTATCAAATGTAGGCACTTGTGTAATGCTGTTCTTAAATATTATGATCTTGTTATCAAAGTCTATGTTTCTCATATTCCATCATTGAGCCAGAGAATTTAATAAGCTTGTCCGAAATTTAGGACTCACTTTGGTCATAATAGTATTCTAAATTTCTCGCCAGAAAAGAGATTGTTGGCTCTTACATTAATGATGATTTTACAAAATAATTTGAAAAGACCGATATACTACATATTTGAAAACTGTGGCAGCTAGTGATCTTGCTTCTTGGATGAGAGATTATATTTAAGAATTAGTTTAGCTTGAGTAAATTAAAATATTCAACACTTACAATTGATGAGTTAAAAAAGGCTATCACACAAATTCGTTAGAATTCATCAAAATTTTATAACAATAAAATTTTAGCATCACGTAGTTTATATAACGTTGACTTTTATATCATTTTGTGTTATACATTATGTGTGGATAAATTAGTTTCTTTTATTGTGCCTACATACAATGCACAGTCTTGCATTGCAAGATGTTTAAACTCTTTAATTAGTCAAGAAATTGCTTGTGAAATTATAGTAATAAATGACTGCTCTGTCGATAATACAGATTATATTTGTAGAAAGTATGTAGAAAAATACAATAACATAATTTACATAAAACTTGATGAAAACATGGGGGTTTCATTTGCACGAAATACTGGACTTTCTCATGCAACAGGAGAGTTTGTTATCTTTGTTGATTCAGATGACTATATAGATTCAATAAAACCAATCTATAATATTTTAAATCAAAAATTTGACTTGGTAATTTTTGGAAGAAAGTATATAAGAGAACAAGAAGTACTGGAGTGTCCACTCCCCTATGCTGGATTGATCACAAAAGATGAATTAATAAAAAATCATTTAAAAACATTCCTAAATGTCAATTCTTCGATATGGGTAACAAATAAACTATACAAAAATAAAATAATTCAAGATCAAAATATTAAGTTTGATGTCGGAGTTAACTTCTCGGAGGACCTATATTTTAATTTAAAATATTTTAAGCACATAGAAACTATTTATTACAGTAACAATTATATAAGTTATTATGACAGGAATATTCCAAACTCTCTTTCCAGAATATATGAAAAATACAACATATCAAAAGTTATAGAAAATAGAAATAAAGTTTATCGTTTTCTACAATCCTTCTCCGACATCAATTATAGTGTTTATTTCGAAGATTATAAAAATATTTTAATATATTCTATAAATAAAGTTTTAACAAATCAATTCTCTAAATTAGAAGAAAAATTAGAAGAATTAAAATATGTAAAAAAAACACCAAAAGAAATTCTTGAATTTTTAAATGAAAATAATTTTATAGAGTTTTTGTTGAAACAATATATATCACAAAATAATAATTGATAGGAGTACAGCATGAAATTTTCAATTGTAGTACCAGTATATAATTCAGAAAAATACATTACAGAATGCATTGAAAGCGTTCTTAATCAATCTTATAAAAATTGGGAACTTATATTAGTAGATGATGGTTCAAGTGACTCATCAAAAGCAATTTGCATCAAATACGCCCAACAATATCCTGATCAAATATTTGTTTATGAAAGCAAAAATTTTGGAGTTTCTCATGCAAGAAATATTGCTATTAAAAAAGCAAATGGAGATTATGTTGTTTTTTTAGATAGCGATGACTATTTACTAAATAAAAACTTTTTCGAATATTTAAACAACGTTTCACAAACCCAAAATATTGATTGTTTTATTGGGGAGTTTAACTCTTTTTCTGAAAATGAAAATATTCCACCTCTTAAGGATAAAAAAATCAGTAAAGACGAAATAAATAATATGCCCCAAGAAGAAGTTTTAGAATATTTTTATAGACTAAGGTTGATTTTTACAGTGTGGAGATTTGTTGTTAAAAGACAATTAATTCAAGATAATAATCTGCAATTTACAGAAAATATTATTCACGAAGATGAAGAATGGTGTACAAGAATGTTGCTATGCGCTACAACTTTTAATAAAATCCCATTTCCGCATTATATGTACCGCAGACGCGCAAATAGCATTATGTCTACCGGGGATTTTGTACACTTCTACAATTATCTTAAAGTTACTGAATTAATTTTAAACACCGCACAAAAACAAGAAAAAAAATATAAAAAAATTTTTGCACAAAGATGCGCATATAAGTGTGCAGGGCTTGTATATTTTGGGTTGAAAGATATTTCCGAATTCTTGCCACCGATCAAAGAAGAAACTGTCGATTTAAATAATATCAATGTTTTTTTATGCAGTTCGGGTTCAGGAAAAACTCAACTAGCAAAAGCCAACAATAAATATATGGATTTAGATATAATCAAAACAAGATGTCATTACATGTTTGACAACAATATAACAGATGAAGAAATTGAAATATTAAAAAGCACTGAAGGACTAAAAAGAAATCCTGATTATCCTAACAACTATTTAAATATTTTAAAAAAGTATATAGACCAAGGAAAAAAAATACTTTTAGTACCGCAGAAATTAGAAATTGATTTTTTACAAGAGAATAATATAGATTTTTGTCTTATCTTTCCTCATCCGTCTTGTCAGCGAGAATACGAAGAAAGATTTCTTAAAAGAGGGAATAGTAGGGAATTTTCAAAAGAAGTATCCAAACGACTTGCAAAACTTTATTATGAAAATATAAAAATCCCATGTAAAGCAAAGATTGTTTTAAAAAATGGACAATATCTTGCTGATGTTTTAAATTAAGGAGGATACTTTGAAAAACAATTATTTGATTTATGGATCAAGTAGAAGTGGAAAATCCACTCTCGCTAGAATGATGTGTACAAGATTTAATATATCATATATACCTATCGATAAATTGGTGACTGCTTTTGAAAAGGGCTTACCTGAAATTGGAATAAATCATGAAAAGAAAACTTCAGAAAATGTTTCTAATTTTGAAAGATTCCTTATTCCGTATCTTAAAACAATTTCTCATTTATCAAGATATCAAGATAATCCAATATATGTTGTTGCCGAGGGAGCATATCTCCATTTAGAAGATTATGTGACTCAATTATCAAAAAGCTTTAAAATAATTATTTTAGTTCAAGATACAGATGCAAACACCATATTTGAAAACATAAGAAAAAACGACTGCAAACTTGATTGGACATATTCTTTGAATGATAAAGAACTTTTATCTTACTGCAAGCACTTAGTTAAAGTTAATAAATATATAATTACTCTTTGCAGAAAAATGGGATTTTCTTATTATGATACTCATCAAAACAGGGTTGAAATTTTTGATGAAATTTTAAAAGAGATTGCTAAGGAGGAGTTGTGATAATATTATATATTTTTGTGACAATAATTTGTTTGTTTTATTTATGCACTTGCCTTAGAGTACCAATTGTTATTTGGTATTATAATCGTATTAAAAAAAGAGTTGCAAAATATAAAGAAAAAGATTATACCGAATTTTGGATTCTTCTTCCTGCGTTAAGAGAACAAAAGCTCGTAAAAGAAACTATAGAATATTTTAATAATTTAAATTATAATGCAAATAAACTTCATATTTGTTTAATCACAACTCAAAAAGAGGAGTTTGAATATAATCAAAAAAATCAAATCACAAAAACCACAAGAGATGTTGTTTTATCATATTTGAAAGAAAATAAAACAAAGTATAACACATGCTTAATCCATTACCCTGAAGAAAAAGGCAACAAAGCTTCTCAGCTGAATTATGCAATTAAAAAAATAACTGAATCAAGTAATAACGATTGTTATTTTGTGATTTTTGATTTTGATTCTCGCCCTAGCACTGATTTCTTAATAACAACAAACAAAACAATTGAATTATACAATCAACCTGATTTACTTCAACCAATCCCTTTTTTTCTTAAAAACGCTGAAAAATTATCAACCAATATTAAAAACACACCAATTATAATTCATGGCATGGAACAATCTTGCAGAAGTGGCTGTATTGAAATTTGGAACTTAATGATGAATTCTTGTAAGTTGCCTCTATCCCCAATATATGCAATGGGTGCATGCTTATGTATTAAAAAATCAGCGCTTATCGAACAAGATTATATACCAGAACCCGTTGATGATTTACCATTGGGTTTCAGATATTTTATTAATAAAAAAAACTTTCATCTTGTTCCATCGATTGTTTTAGGTGATTTGCCTGATACAATGAAAAAAGTTTTAAATCAATCTATATTAATTCAAAAAGGTAACCTTCTTGCTATAAAAGAAATTACAAGAAAAGGAACGGCAAAACATAATCTTTGGAGAAGATTATTGATTTTATGGGAATTCCTGACTGTATTTTTTTCAAAAACTATTTTGCCGTATTTCTTATTGCTATTTGCAATATTTAACATAGTAAATTTTCATTTTATAAGTATTATAATATTCTCGCTCCCCTTTTTCAGATATTTGGCTGGAGTTATAATTATGCGAAAACTTGCTTGTCAAAAAATCAAACTTAAAACATTTATATTGGGATTTTTTTTGTGTTTTATTTCTCCGTTTTGCTTAACTTATGGACCAATAAAAAACATTCAATTGGAAATAAAGAAAAAATTGAAAAAAGTTGATATATCTTATAAAAAAACGGAGAGATAAGTTATGAAAAAATTTTATGGTAGTTATACAAAAATCAGAATTAATAATGGGAATATAATTAAAAGAATTGACATTTTAAAACTAGACAAAATACAACAAGAAATACTTCAAACATTAAATTATCAAGGGGGAGACTTGTTAAAATATTATGAAATATTAAATTCATATAATTTGCCAGTTGAAAAACCATTTAATATTGTAGAAGATAATGGTGTTTGCGAATACACGCAAAAATTTTATAAAAATGCATTAAATGTAGACGAAATTCTTGAAAGAGAATTTGAAAATATTGATCACCCTAACTATGAAAAAATTTTTAAAATATTAAACGATATTATGAAAATGTGGGCTATTAGTCACAGCCAAAATAGAGCATATATTGATTTTAATTTAAAAAACCTAATTTATTACGAGCATGACAAAATAGTCTTTGTAGATCTCTTTCCTCCTATTTTAAACAACATAAACCAAACAAACTCTTATAAAATAAAAAATCAAATTGATTTATGGACGGACAAGTATATAAATTTAGGTTCTATGCTCGCATATTTTGTTCAACCATTGGTAATTAAACATAAAACCAGTAAAAATCTATACAAAATACTTAAATACATCTTTGATAATGCCTTTAATATTATAGAAAACCAAACACACTTATCAAAAGATGATATTTTATTAAGATTAAATAAATCTTCTCATGTGTTCGCAAAGAGATTTGTTGATATTTACAAATTTGCTACTCAGTCAACTGATAATCAACAATTTTTAGACACTTACTTAAATGCAAAACTTTTTTAAAGGAGAAAAAATGTTATTTTCAGTAATAATTCCAACACATAATTCAGAAAACTATATTAGTAAATGTTTGGACTCTATATTAATTCAAAAGGTGAAAGACTTTGAAATCATTTTAATAGATGACGGAAATACTGATTCCACCAATAAGATTATTTTAAATTATAAAAAAAAATACAGCAACATTCGTTTATATACTAATAGAGTAAAAGGTGTTAGCGCAGCAAGAAATTTAGGTATAACAAAAAGTTATGGTAAATATATAATTTTTGTTGATAGTGATGATAAAATTGCTCCTGATCTGTTTAATCAATTAGTGCCACATTGTAACGCGAACACAGATCTAATTAAATACAATGCGATTTATGTTGGCGGTTCATTTTCTCCAGATGATGATCGATTTATATGTAAACCATTTATTAAAAAAAACGGCTCAAATGCTTTAATAGATTTTTGTAATCAAGAAAAAATTTTTGCGACCCCTTGGATGTATTGTGCAAAAAAGGAAATTTATACAAATAACCACTTATTTTTCCCTGTCGGAAGAGTTCACGAAGATGTCGCAATTATTCCTTTACTTATCGCTTTTTCTAAAACTGTTACAAGTATAAACTATATTGGATACTATTATATACAACACTCTAAAAGTATTATGAACGACAGAAGTTATGAAAAGAAGCTTTCTCGTGCTTATGACTTTTTATTTCATTACGATTATTTACACAAAAGGATTGGAAATGCTTTAGGCATTACTTTAGAATGTAAAAAAATATTTTTTAATTATCTATCTAAGAGAATAAATTGTAAAATAGAACATTTACTTGGAAAAGATAGACAAAAATTTATCACGGAATTAAGTGCTCGCAATGTTGACCAATGGATTTTGGATGGTCAAAAAATTGCTAATAAATATCACTAGGAGAAAATATGAATAAGTTTGAAAATCAATTAGTAATTCTTATGGGAGGCAAAGCCTCAAGACTATGCCCTGTCACATATTCACTGCCTAAGGGATTAAACATAATTAACCACAAGCCTGCGATATTTAACAATATTGATACATTAATTAAATATGGATTAAAAGATATTATAATTGTATGTAATGACTCAAATTACGACATTATTTCTTCTATGTTTAGAAAATGTTACAAAAATATGTTAAATATTCAAATTGTAATACAACATGAGCTAAATGGACCACTTGGAGCATTTCAATGTGCAGAGCCATATATAAACAAGTCTACATTGCTTATGCTTGGTGACACTTTGTGTGATTGCAATTTTGATTATTCCAAAAACTTTGTTGGTATATCTGAAAATAAAAATACTAATGATTTCCAAAGATGGTGTTTTGCAATAACCGACGAAGACAATAAAATTTTAGAATATGAAGATAAACCAAACAACAAACCAATATCAAATAAGATTGTTATTGGCGTTTACTACTTTAAAAATGCAAACTTGTTAAAAACATTGCTAAAAAAAGATTATCCTGAACTAAATAATGAAAAACAACTTAGTTCTCTTCTTTCTGTATATATGAAAAAAGAAGAAATGTTCGCTCAAACCATCACCAAATGGCAAGACATTGGAACACTAGAGAATTATGTAAATACCAACTCTGCATATTTAACTGGAAGATATTTTAATAATTTTAAAAAGACAGACTTAACAATTGAAAAACAAAGTAAAGAAAAAGTCGTAAGCTATGAAATTGATTGGTATAGACAAATTTCCAAAACACCTCTAAAGGTTCTTATTCCACAATTTGTTAGTTATAAAAAAGGGCATAATGATTATCGTTATAAAATGGAATTACTTAGCGGAAACTCTCTATATACATATTTAAATTATTATGATATTCCAATCAGTAATGTAGAATATATTATTAAATCGTTATTTTACACTGCAAATATTATGTGGTCTTATTCAAATAAAAAATGTGTTATGAATATGCCCCTTGCAAGCAGATATGTTTTTTTGTCAAAAACGGAGCGTCGACTTAAAGAATGGAACAACGATATAATAAACAAACATGAAATTATATTAAATGGGAGAAAACTTTTAGGTTATAAAGAAGTTTTGAATAGACTTTCTAATCAAATAGAAGATTTAATTAGTCAATCGGAAAAATACAAAGCCGTTATTCACGGGGATTTGAACTTCTCTAATATTTTTTACTATCCCGACATTGGCAAGTTTTTATTTATTGATCCTAGAGGCAAGTATTATAGAATTGGCATTTATGGAGATAAAAGATATGATGTTGCAAAAATGCGTCATAGTTTTGTTTATAAACATAATAAACTAACACATGCTGGATTTAGTTTGCAATGTGACGTTAATGAATACAAATTAACTTATGATTATGATAAAAAAGAAGATCAATTGTTTGATAAAATTGCACTTATGTATGGATTTAATCCGAGTGAGATAAAAATCATTGATGGTTTATTATTTTTATCTCAAATACCTTTACATAAAGAAGATCACTCTTTTCAAATCGCATCTTTTTTAATTGGTCTTAAAATTTTAAATGACAGTATTGTTTAATAATCCTTTTCAGAATCCATTTCTGCAGTTGTTTCAATTTTGTTTTTGTAACCTTTAAATATAATATGTTCATCTATATATTTATTGCCATCTTTAACCAATTTTCTCACTGAGCCATTGGTCATGTTTCTTTCTTGCGCATACCATAAAGCATCATACCCACATAGTAATACAAGGAGTGATTTAATGGCCCCGCAATGTGATACAATAATTACATTATCACATCCAAAAGCATCGAGTTTTTCCAAAACAAATTTTATTCCTTTCATTCTGCATGTTACATCAAATCCACTTTCCCCTCCTGGAGGGCAAGCAAAAAATTTGTCTTTACTTTTCAGCCTTTTTTTGAAATTTTCTAATTCCTGTGGGAACAGTTTCTCGCATTCCTCAAGAGTGTAATCTCCGAATTTCCCCCTTTCATATTCACGCAACCTTTCATCATATATTGGTTTTAATTTCAGTTCTTGTTCTATCGGAAAAGATGTTTGCCTTGTTCTTAAATATGGACTGGTAATTATAACAGTTTTTTCTTTTTTAGAAATAATACTACTCATAAATTTGGCCGTTTCTTTTGCTTGACAATGTCCATTAGCGGTGAGTGGAATATCCCTATCTGGTTTTATATATCCAGTCTTATTTACATTTTGTTCACTCTCACCGTGTCTTATTAGATAGATATTCATTCTTAAACTCTCCTTATAATTTTATTAATTATTATATTATTTAATTCATTTAGATTATTTTTAAAAGTATGTTTCGCGTTTTTGATAATTTTATAATCAAATAAGGGAACATTCTTTTTTACAAATTCCATACATTCTTTTGCATTATATTGCTTAAGTCCTTCATCTTTTTGTCCTATAATTGCAAAAATAGGAATTTTGATGTTGTTTAATTTTTCAAACTTGAAATTTGAGTTTTTGTATTGTATATTGTGTAATTTACATTCTGGAGAAAATGATAAGAATGTCCTTGAGCATATATCGCAAAATCCCAAAAATTTTTCAGGCAATATCTCTTCAGATTTGTTAGATTTTAAGTTTTCTAAAGCCTTGTTAATATTTAGCGGATATTGATATATTATTTGTGTTAAATCTTGTGGGGCTAGCATAATTATTTTTTTTATATTAGTTACTTTGTTTTTATTTAGATAATCTATAATTTTATTGCACGCCAAGCTATGGGTTATAACATAAATATTTTCATATTTCTCTTCCTTTAAAAAATTAAACCAAGCATCGTAATCACAAGAGTAATTATCCAAATATTCGTAACATCCACCGCAATTTATTTCTTGAGCTAAGCCGTTAATTTCTTTTTTCATAGGATAAATAATTCCATAACCTTGTGTGTATCCAAACAAAAATGAAATTTTATTTTGTTTTAATTTCTCGTGTACTGACTTTGCCAAGGAATCATAGCATCCGGCGAAACCATGGAAATATATACAACAATCTTTTTTATTAATTTTAGAATATACCCCTTTAAGTATCACATTGTCAGCGTTTTTTATTCTAATAACAGATTCCATCATTTCTCTCCTCTGCAATTTCCATAGCTTTAAATGTCTCAAATAAGGCGTTATACACTTTATCATAATCATCTTTGAATGAATGTCTTGCTCCCGGTATAATTAAATACTCCCCGTGTTGGCAATTATTTGTAATTCTCTTCATCAACGCGTGTGCATTTTCAAGTGAGCATTCTTTTCCTAATCCCTTGTCATTAGACCCTATAATTATATATAAAGGACAATTTATATTCTTTAGCATTGAAAAGTTTCCATTGCTTGATTTATATGGAATATTGTTTAAAACTGGATTATATCCTAATCTAAGAAAAGCGCTTGAACTCATTATAAAAAAACCGTAGATTTTTTTACTGAGTATTTTGTCTTTTTGTTTGTTTTTAACATTCGCAATTGCCTCTTCCAATAATTCAGCATGTCTTTCGTCCGTAAAAATGTTGCCAAAATCTGTAGGAGCAAGAAATATGCATGATTTTACATTTTTGATATTCTTATTGTTCAAAAAATATACTATCTTATTGCAGCCATAGCAATGTCCAACAAAAACAATATTTTTATATCCCTGAGTTTTTACATAATTATACCACGCATTGAGTTCATGGATTGTAGTATTAAAATTATCGTAACAAGCACCTGCCTTAATTTTTATTGTTTTATCTAAAGTAGTAATTTTATCTAAAGTTGTGTCCAAAAAACAAGATTGTGTCCTTGCCCAAACAAAACTATATTTATTATCTCCACAAAATCTTGCAACAGTTTTTGCTAGCCCATCATATGCACCAGCGAGTCCTGGAACGAAAATTATACAAGTATCTGATTTGTTTTTTAAATATTTGCCCTCAAGAATTACATGATTTTCTGTTGTAACTTTGCATTTTATTAATTCCATATAATTATTATACAACGAAAATTAATAAATGTAAATATCTATATTTATAAATATTTTGGTATTGACATAAAAGAATGGCTATGCTAATATATAAGTGTATGAAAATGTTCCTAGCCAACAAACTCAATAAATTACAACTAAGCCATATCATTTTTGATTTTGATAAGACTTTATATTCATCAAAAAATATTAATAATGAATATTTAAACTACATTTGCACAGCTATTATCAACATGTGCGATGTAAATAAAAAAACCGCGCGAGACAGAATGAAAAATGCTGGCTTTGTCAAGTATAACAAAAATATGTCTCGTATGAGGGATAGTAGTGCCAAACTTGGTTTTAGTATTGAGGATTGGGATAAATATAGGAAAAAAAATTTTTTTTATCCTAAAGAAAATATAGTAAGCGTTGATAATAATCTACTTAAAAAAATAAAAAAAAAGTATCATACATATATTGTTACAACAGAAACATATAAGAACTTAGTAATAAAATCCAAGAATTACCAAATAGACCTTAATAATTTTCATAAAATATACGCCTCCGAATATAACGGAATTGCCAATATTGAAAAAACAACAATTTATCAAAAAATCATAAACGAAGCAAACGTTAGTCCTAGTAGGTTTCTAGTTATTGGAGATAGATATGTAGTTGATCTTGTTCCATTATTAAATCTTGGCGGTTCAGCTATTTTAATTAAAAATGTTAAAGAAGTTAATAAAATTTTGTTAAAATTATTAAAAGTGTAGGTATAAAATGAAAGCATCTATAAAACAAAGAGATATTATAATAAACATTAAAGCAGCCAAGGATATACTATCTTATATCTTAAAAAACTTTGAGGGATTTGTTGAAATTGGAGAATATTCACATTCTCCAACTTATTCAATTGTAATACATAACTCTTTGACAAACATTCCATCGAATGCAATTAGTATTACAGATAGTTCTGTTAAATATAATCCAATGATTACATTTGACAGCATTCATTCTGAAATTTGGCTTGATGACACACAAAATTTAAATAGAAATCAACAACTTTCTTTCTATATTATTTCTAATATATATTCTAAAGTTTTATATAATAATGGATATATCTTTTTGCATAGTTCTTGCATTGACAAAGATGGCTATGCTGTGGCAATTTGTGGAGAAAAAAATACAGGGAAAACAGTAAATCAACTGACATTGCTTGAACAAGGCTATAATTTTATCACAAACGATATGCTTGCCGTTAAACTTTATAACGACGAATTGGTCTGTCATGGTATTCCTTATTATATAGGCATAAGAATGACAAAACCTTGGATTTGCGAATCAACAAATAAAAAATATGTTGACCTGGCACTTGCAAGAAATTTCAAGTTTAAAGCACAAGGTGGAGAATTAGATGAAAATAAATTTTATATTTCGCCTAGAAAACTTATGGAGATTAATAATACTGAAATACGCAGCCAATCCACTTTAGTCGCGATTTTAAATCCTTATTATAATAATGCTACAGAAATTAATATTAGTAAATTAAATATTTTAAATGCATCAAAATTAATTAATTCCCAAATACTAAATCCAGTGCACGAAACAAAACCTTTTCTAGCCGACTTGAAGACTTTAAATCCTAATGCAATGCAATTATCTCAAACAAAAACATTAAATAAACTCCTCTCTTTGCCGGTATTTAATTTTAATTCAAACACTAATCTTAAATCGGATCTGCAATTTTTTGTAGAGAATTTATATAACTATCAAGCTTCGAAAAATAAAACAACTAATAAATCTTGTCGTTTTGGTGAAAATGAAGATAAAACAATGTAAATTAATTGTTTTAAGCTAATATAGTTGTACTACACAATAAAAATAATGACAAAATTATCAAAAAAACAATATAGAAACTATTATACAGCAAAAATAAGTCAAGAAAATATAATTGTCCATTCTATAAAAGATTTAACTTGAAAACCTTATATTAAAAATAAACAATAATATTGACATACTTATAAAATTTATATTATAATTAAAAAGTGAATTCAAAGTCATACTATCAAACGAATTATTAAATAAATTTAGTCAAACTTTGTTGTTATGCACATAAATCTATTGATAATTCAATTTTTTATACTTAATTAAGGAGAAAAATATGGCGAGAGACATTAAATTTTGGAAGGAAGATGGCTCTTTTAAATTAAGAGTTTGCGGAGTTATTCAAGTAAAAGATAAAATTTTAATAGATAATTGTGACAATGCACCATTTTGGGGTTATCCGGGTGGGCATGTTGAAATAGGAGAAGACACACGAAAAGCAGTAGTTCGTGAAATAAGAGAAGAAACCAATATAGATGCGGAAATAGTTAAAAATTTAGCATCAATACAATTGTTTTTTACTCGGGATGATAATATGCCATTTCATGAAATAGGATTTTACTATTTAATGAAAGCAAATATAGAGCCTAAAGATTTTTCTATTGAGGAAAATGATAAGGGAAAATTAAGAAAACACGAATTTAAATGGATAACAAAAGAAGAATTGAAAAATCTTGATGTTAGGCCAACCGCACTTAAAGAAGTAATTCTCAATAATTTAGAAAATCAAGAAATTATTTCATATATAACAGATTAGTTTAATTAATTGCTTTGAAAAAATTGATGTAACCCTAAAAATTGTTTGTATGTGTATAGTAAAAAAATAATATGAATACTCAAGCAATCAAAAAGTCAGAAAATTCCTGTTGGTTAAACCTACAATAGCGAAAAAAGTGATATTTTGAATTGCCGTAACTGAGCATTTTTAATGGGTAAACACAATTTAATACTTTTCATTTTTGCCAATTTTTTGAAAAACCAAAAATGATTTATTGTAATTAAGTTTCGTTACGCATGAAAAATTCTTATAAAAGGGAAAAACATGGTCTTTGTATTTGACTTGGATGACACAATCTGCGATACTGACAAATATAGCGAAAAATATATTCGCAAATATATTGCAAAGCATAAACTGCCGTATAAACAAATTGCAACAAATGTAAGATTTGCTGAAAAAAAATTTGATTGGGATATAGAAACCGCATTAAGATGGTATAAAAATTTTGGTGACGAAATGATATCAAAATTTCCATGTAAGAAAAATGCTGTTAAATTTTTACAAGGAATTCATAAGGCTGGACATGTGATTGTAATTGCTACTGCTCGTTCTACTGTTTGGCACGCTCAACCAAGGGAAGTGACTTTAAAATGGCTTGAAGACAACAAAATTCCTTATGACAAGATTTATATTGGGAGAGAAGATAAAGAAAAGGTTTGTGAGGAAGTAAATGCAGATTTTTTCATTGATGATGATATGATAATTGTAGATAAGGTAGCAAATTATTTTGCGACAGTTGGCGTCAATAAACAAGCCTTTCTTGCAACCACAAACTATAACAAGAACCTTGTGGTTCCAAACGGAGTTGTTAGAGTTAAAGATTTTAATGATTTAACCAAAAAAATAATGACATCCAACCACTTTATGTATAATATTTAATTTTGAGTTCGGTATTTTACCGGACTCATTTTTAATTTAAGTATTATTCTTTCGTTATTGTAATAATATATATATTCCTTTAGTTTGTCAATGAAAGTGTTAACACTTTCAAACTTTTCTCCATAAAACATTTCTGTCTTAAGCCTCCCAAAGAAGTTTTCCATTACACTATTATCCAAGCAATTGTATTTCCTTGACATACTTTGAATAATATTGTTCTCTTTTAGCATCCTTTGGTATTCTTTAATTTGATATTGCCAGCCTTGGTCTGAGTGTAGTATGGGTTGAACATTGGCTGGCAGTTTATGTATTAATCCATTTAACATTTCTCTAGTTTGATTAAAATTAGGACTGGTTGAAATTGAGTAAGAAATTATTTCATTGTTATACATGTCTAGTATTGGAGAAAGGTAAACTTTTTCATCACATACAGCAAATTCTGTTACATCTGTTGTTAACTTTTGAAATGGAGCTTTTGCTACAAAATCTCTATTTAAAATATTGGGAGCAATTTTACCAACTTCGCCTTTGTAGGACTTATATCTACTTTTTCTTTGTTTACCTTGAATATTTAGATATTTCATTAGTTTTAACACGGTTTATGATTGATTTTGTAACCTAAATTTCTTAATTCTATTAGTATTCTACGATAACCATACCTACCTTTATTATACTCAAATATCTTTAAAATTTCTTTCTTTTCAAATTCATACTTATCTACATTACTAAACTGTTTTAAATGATAGTAGAAAGTGCTTCTTGATAATTTCGAAATATCTAAAAGCATATTTAGCGGATAATTTTGCCTTAATTCAGAAACAACTAATACTTTTTGTTTTTCTTTTGCTCTTCCGCACGAACCAAGGCATCTATTTTTTTTAAGTATTCAATCTCAGCCTTGTAATATTGATTTTCTTCTTTTAGTCGTTGATTTTCAGCAATTAAATCCTCTTTAACTTGCTTATTTAACTTTTTCTTTTTTCCTTTATTTGGGTTATCCATTTTCGTAGTTCTACCACGCCGTTCTTTGTAAAGACCAGTTTCTCCTTCTTCTAAGAATATGCGTTCCCATAATTTCAATTGAGAGCGATAGTTGTTAGAATCAATAGAAGTAGAAACATCCCAATACTTTCTAACAGTTTCAACATAACTCAAATGATTAGACTGCATATCTATTATACACGAAATTTTAAATTCTGGACTATATTTTTTTTTACTTCCTTTCTTCGCCATAAAAAAGTGAACCTCCTTAAGTGTCTAACTTTTGGGGTTCACTTCATAACGATAGATGGTCTTTTTTGCTGTAATTTTATTAAATTTTTAAGTTTATTCTCAAAACAAAAACTATTTTATTGTCAACATTTATTAAAATTATAAATAAATGTTTTATAACATTCTTAATCATTATCAAAAAACGATTGTTGTTTTGGTTTTTCTATATCGCCGATATTTGAAAAATTAAAATTTTCATCGATTTGAATTGCTCCCTTTTTTATTAACTCTTTATTTCCTAAACAATTATCGTTTTCTAAGCAGAATTCTTTCACCCATCCTTTTTTTAAATTTTCAAAAGCTCCACTCCATGTTCCACCTTGATTGTAATTGGACTTTATAACCACTGTAGCCAACGATTGAGTGTATATATATTTATTTCTTTGCATCGCATTCCCTGTGTTGAATCCTGCGTCTGGTTTTACTGCCGATAATAGTAATAATCTTCTTTCTCTTATGAACTGACTAATTTTATGGTCTTTTAATTTTTTAATCATAGATTCGGAAAGAAATTCAATTGCAATTCCACCATTACATAAGCTCTCCTCAGTGGCAATGCTGTCTACACCTTTTGCCCCTCCAGAAACAACTCCATAACCTTTTAATGTAGCATTTTTAACCAATTGTTTTAACTTTTTTATATCACTCTCTTTCACATCTCTACTGCCAACAAAACCAATATATTTATAATTCAACAAATTTAAATCCCCCGCATAATAAAAAAGGGGTGGTGATTGTTGTCTAAGTAATTTCTTTATTCTTTTAGGAAATAAAGCAGAGGCTCTTGTTACAATTTTTACACCATATTTATTAAGATTTTCTAATTCAAAAGCTAAGCTTGAACTACGCTCAAGAAGTGTTTTATATCTTCCTATTTCATTTTCGTCAAAAATATTTAAAATAGACATAAACTCTTCTTTAGAAAAATCAAACAGTTCCTTAGGTGTTTTATTATTTTTGATAAGACTTTCAGAAACTGATGCCCACTCCTTGTTTTCAAGTGGTTTTACCCCATTAATAATCCCAATTTGACTACATAATGCAATTATTGCGAGATCATCATCTTTATTCATATTACACCTCATTCCTACTACTATCTGCTAATGCAAACGGAAACACTTTTTCTGCTCCATTCTCCATCAATCTATATCCACATATTGTAAAAGTCCATTTGGAATCCACCATATCATCAATGAGCAATATATCTTTGGGAACATTAACTCCTTCAATAATATGAAAAGATTCAAAAGCATTTTCGCATTGATGTGGGCTGTTTTGCATATACTTTTGTTCTCTTGCCGGTTCTTTTTTTAAAGTCTCAAGAAACTCAATGTTTAGTTTTTTCGCCAACCTCTCAGCAAAATTTTTAACAATATCGCTTCTAAGTGATGGAACAAATGTTAATGCTTTAATACCATTTTCTTTCACAACATTTTTTAATACATCCACACTTTTCCCAAGTAGCTCATCACAAAATTGTTTATTTTCATATTTATCCTTTTTAACAAGTTCTCCATACCCTACATCTCCATATTTACTTAACGCAATTCCTTCTTGATTTATATATTCCATAGTAGTCTTTCCTGAATATTTTTTATTAGGCCATTTTTTTCGAGGAGAAAATTTAATTATTAAACTATTTACATATTGTAAAGCTTCATCTATATCATCTAGATTAATATTATTGTCAAAAACGTTTTCACCTAAACAATTAGAACATTTACCACACTCTTTGGCAGACAAGTCATCAAGACAATTAACAACAAATTTACTATAACACTCTTTTGTATTCAATAATCCTTGCATTTGTTCCATTTCTTTTCTCTTCGCCTGTTTTACTTCGTTATAGTGCTCTTCATTATAAATATAATCATTTGGTGATGCATAGCATTTATTTTTCTCAAAAAATACTACGTCCTCATTTTCCAAAAACATCAAAGCTTTCTCAATTTCTCTATTTTCAATATTAACATAAAACTTAATATCATCCTTTTTTAACCCATCATGATTTCTCACTACTTCTAGAACTTTCTCACAATCATCTTTTTTAGGAAACGCTGTTTCTATGAAATATTCGTTAATTTGTTTATCTTCTTGTCCATACATTAAAATTGCATAGGCTTTATCAATATTTCTTCCAGCTCTTCCAATTTGTTGATAATAACTTATTATATTTGAAGGACACTGATAATGAACAACAAAGCCAATATCGCCTTTATCATAACCCATACCCAACTTAATAGTTGCCACAATAACTTTGATTTCATTTTTCTGAAATTTTTCAATCGCTTCTTGAAGTTCTGTTTTTTTTGAATCATCAGAATAATATGGCATGGCATTAATTCCATGCTTGTTGAGAAAATCTGAAACATAGTCGCAATCTCGTTTTGTTAAACAATATATAATTCCAGTACCCGGCAAATTGTTTATATTTTTTAACATCCATGCGTACCTTGTCGCCCTGTCAGGCATAAATAAAACTTTAATACACAAAGACTCTCTTGTTAATGGTCCTCTGGAAACAAAAAAATCTCCACCAAGCTGTTCTTTTAAATCTTCTACAACTCTATTATTTGCAGTGGCTGTTGTCGCCAAAACAGGAACACTTGCTGGCAAGTTTTCAACAACCCTAATGAGTTTGCAATATTTTAATCTAAAATCATGTCCCCAATCAGAGATACAGTGTGCCTCATCAAAAACAAACAAACCAATCTTTATTTCTGGCAAAGCCGATTGAACTTCAGGATTAAATAAAGTCTCGGGAGTAATAAAAATTACATCAAGTTTATTACTCTTCAAAGAATCAATAATTTCACTGTGTCTTTCTTTTGTTGTATAGTTTAGCCTATCACATTTAAGTTCTAACTTATTGGCAGCCTCAAGTTGATTCTCCATAAGAATTAGTAATGGACTTACAACAAGAGTCACTCCTTTACCCTGTTCTCTTAAAATTTTAGTGGACAAAAAATAAACCAAACTTTTACCCCAACCAGTTTTTTGTACAACAAGTGTTCTCTTGTGAGATAATGTCGCTTCAATTGCTTCCAACTGCCCGCTTCTAAATGTAGAACCTTCGCCATATGTTTGATCTAAAATTTCATATGCTCTTTTTTTTATTTCCATTTTTACACCTTATTCTGTTTTATTATAACATATTTTTTGTTACAATAACGCTATACTTTTAATTTTTTTCTTTTAGATGATAAATTAAGTTTTCGTTATATTCTAAAATACTTTTGATTTTTGCTGGTTGGTTTGTCGGGTTCGGTCATGCCGATTAGTCCAGCATCTAGGGCTGGCTGTAAGTAGTTTTTCCTAAAACCAACACGGGACTTTAAATTTAGTTTTTGCATAAGTTCGGTTGCAGATTGAGGATAACTTTCAATCACTTTCATAAGTCCTGTAATTTGATTGTTTATATGGTTATAATGATTTCTTGTGTCGGTTATTATATCTTTGATTGCCTTGTTTATCACATCTAACATAAACACAATAAAAATGTTTGATTTGGCTTGGCTTGTTGATAATGTTATTGCATTGTAATATTCTTCTTGATTATCCTTAATTATGCTTTCAATAGGTATCCAAGCAAAGATTGGCTTCCAACTTGCAAGGAGTGCTGTTTGCCAAAGTCTTCCCATTCTCCCATTTCCATCTCGAAGTGGATGGATAAACTCAAATTCATAATGAAAAACGCTAGACTTAATGAGCATATTTGCTGGACTAGTCTTTAACCAGTCAAAAAGTTGACTTAGTTGCTCTGGAACAAACTCTGCTGGTGGAGCAAGATGAACAACTTTTCCGTGCTCATTATAAACTCCAACTTGTCCAGTTCTTATTTTCCCCGCTTCGCTTACAAGCCCATTCATCATTATTCCGTGAATTCTTAACAAATCATCAATACTATAAGGATTTATATTTTCAATTTCTTTATAAGCCAAATTTGCATTTTGCACTGCAACTATATCTTTCTTTGGTCCAAGCACTCGTTTTCCGTCAATAACATCTGTCACCTGCTCAATTGAAAGAGTGTTGTTTTCAATCGCAAGAGAAGAATGAATAGATTTAATTCTATTCACCCTGCGAAGTCTTGGTAATTTCTCAAGTTCACTAACTCCAAAGAGTTTTCCTAAATTTTCCATAATCTCGGAAACTAACTCTAACATCTCATCAGTTATTTCATAAGGCGGAATATATTTTTCATCCATAACCAATATCTCCATTTTTTGATAATATGATTATACCCTATCTACATATTAAAAGTCAACCATCTTATATATTTTCTTATATACTTTCTTGTATGTTATTTTTGATTAGAAAAACTCAAATATACAAAATTTAATTCATAATATATTTAGTTTTAGATAGTTCTAGACAGTCCAAAATAGACAGCATTTTTCATAAACATTGAGCATAAGTGTCGGTAGGTGTCAGCGAATTTTAAGATGGACAGTAAATGAAAAAATACTAGCGATTTTGCTAGTATTTTTGCAGTGTTTTGAAATATAGAGCAAAAGATGCTTTGTGATATGGGTATGTTGGTAAGGCGGAGGTCATGGGTTCGAGTCCCATCATAAGCTCCAGACTTCAAAAAGTCGCTAAAAGCCTTTAGTTTACGCAAGCTCTGCTTATAAATAAAGGGATTAAGCGATTTTTTGTTTTTGTTAAAATTTCCAAAAATGGCAGGGCTCTTCCATGTTATAGTAAGACCATTTAGGACCATTTTGTATAGTAAAAAATTGAAATTTGATTGATAATTTTGTTTTTAATCATAAAGCATAAAAAACAAATAGTGAGGTGGAGCATGTTTAGTTGTAATTAAAGCCAACTATACTACAACTTGGCACTATTAAAAATGGCGTGTCTTGGCTTGGTGCAATGTTGAATGCTTTGCACATAAAAGCCCCCAAATTTACCCCAGATGTTACACAAACAACATAGTCGTCTGCGCTGTATTGCTTGGTAATCTCGTTTAAAAAAGCAATAATTCGTGTTTGCAAATCTACCCAGCTTTCACCTGACACACTGCCGAATTCATTTAATCTTGGCTCTACAATAATAGGCTTTTTAAGCTTTTTATTTAGTATTTGGGCAGTTTTTGTGCATCTGTAAAAATTTGAGGTGTAAATTGCCTTAATTTTGTCCTTAAAGTCTACAAAAAGCCTGGCGGTTAGTTTGCAATCTTTGTATCCAAGCCTTGTAAGTTTGTCGTTTTGAGATGGCGGGTTGTCCATGCTTCTTTGCCCATGATGCAAATATATAACTTTCATATTATCCCCTTGCTTTAAAAATTTATAACCAGCCTTGTTCAGAAGTAGTATAAACACATAATACACTATTTTTAAAGTCAAAGCAAGCACTTGCAAATATATTAGCAATTGTTTTATCAATATTTTTAGAAAAAAATTTATTTCAGTTTAAATTAGTCATTTTTAGAAAAAAACCAGTAAGATTTTTGAAATAAGTGCATTATTTTGGATGTTTAGGGTCAAAATGTCCTACCACTTTGATAAAAATAGTAGGACCAAATTAATTTTAAATGTCTAAACACCTGTGATTTTGGGCTATTTTAGGCAGGTGTAAAACTCTGTTAAAAAAGTCGACAATTTTGTTCAATCTGAGGTCATTGGTTTGAGTCCCATCCATCAATTTCAGAAAATATAAAACCTTTGAATTAAAGGCTAGCCTTTTAAAAAGGGGTTTTATTTTTGCCAAAATCTATATTAAATTTATAATAGTATGTATTGACATTTTGAATTTATTAATTATAATTAATAAAAAGAGAGGTCGAATATGTATAATTTTGTAGATCATAGACCAATACCAGGAGAAATATATCTTTCAGGTGATGAAATAGAAACAAGACGAAGTACTTATCCTTTTGATAAATACATTGCAATCTCCGACACAAACTTAGAAGAATTAAAAGAACTTTTTGCTTCTAATCCTTCAAATGAATATGCAATTGTTATGGATAAAAGTTTATCGCTTAATAAAGAGTTGATGGAGTTTTTGGCTAAAAACAGTTCTAAAAATGTATTTTATATTAGAGAAAATAACTCTTCATCTGAAACAACTTTGTATGACGAAAATGAAACAAGAATACTTGCTGACAATGTCAATTTTTTAAGAGATAAGTATAATAAAGATATTCAATTTGAAGACGGAAGCACTATAGAGCATGCATTAGACGCAAGTAGAAAAATTAATGAATTTGTGGAACATGTAAACAAAGTAAAAGAGGACGGAACTACCCTGTCCCCATTAGAAAAGTATATCTGTGCATATCAATTTGTTTCTAGTTTTATGTATAAATCCGAAAACGAGGAGAAAGAAAACTATTTAACATCTAGAAATCTCGTTTCTATATTAACTGGTGATAAAATTGTGTGCGAGGGATATGCTGCAATGTTAAAAGAAATATGTACAAGGCTAAATATCCCTTGTGAAATACAATATTTTGACTTTAAAGATAGTGATACAGGACACGCCAACAATCTGGTTAAAATAAATGATGATAAGTATAATATTCATGACAGCATTTATTATGCCGATGCTTGTTGGGATAGTAAAAGCACGAAAAATGGAAAAATTATCCCTAACACATTTATATATGCTTTTATGGACTATTCAGATATGACAAAAATAGAGCCAAATATACTTAATAAATATTCCAATTATAGAGTTTATGGAAATTTATTGCCTACTAAGCAAAAAATAATTGAACTTAAAAAAGAATATAAAGAAAAATATGAAGATAAAGGTGCTTTAGAAAAAACTATAAAATCTAAAAAAGAACAGTATAGGCAACAATACATAAAAAAAATTGATGATTGCCTAAAAGATTATAATATTGAAGGTAGTGAAACGCCTATTGCAGAACTATCAGCCTATCTAGAACTCGATTTGCAAATATTCATTTTAGATATTTTTGAAAAGAAGGAAGACCAAGTAAGCAAAGATATCTTATTTGATATAGGTAAAAGTAAAAATTTATCAAGAGAGCAATTGAAAGAGCATATAATTCAATATTTAAATGAAGAAATCGACAGAAAAGTCAGATGGGAAACTGAAGATGAAAAAAGAAAATTAGAAGGCGAAATTTTGAAAGTAACTGATAAAAATAAAGAATTACCATCTGCTTATTATAATAATACAGAAGGAAGGCTTAAACCAGATTCAATAGATTTTAAAAAACTGGCAAATATATGTAGAAATATATATAATTTTTTTGAAGACGATCATTATATAAATGAAATATTTGATGGTAATTTGAAGCAGTATACTGAAGATTCATTGAAACAATCTTTTATGAAAGTTATAAATGACGAACGCTTTAGCAAAGAAGATATAGAAAATCCTATGATTCAAAACTTTATAAAAGCTTGCAATAAGCATCAAGAAAAAGAATAGGAATGGAATAACCTTAAAGTCTAAAAGCTTAAACATTATAAATTTAAAAAAATACTTTACCGCATTTAGTAAAGAAATAAAATTATGTTTAATACGCTAGCTCATATATTCACACTTTTTTATCTGTTTTTAGTTAAGCTCGTTTATGGGCAAAAGCAAAATTTTGACAATCTAATTTAAGTAAGTTTAGTAAAAGAAAAATTTTGGTTGCAATTTTATAGACGATAAAAGAAATTTTTAAAAAATAAAAATAGTGAAAGCGATAAATTTCGTTGACTTTTCTAAAAAATTAGTTATAATATAATAAAAGCGATGATGAAGAAAAGTAACATAGATACTTTTTTACAGAGAAGTGAGAGTGCTGAGAACTCACTAAAGAGCCTATGCGAAAGAACACTTTGGAGTTGTCTTTTCGAAAAATATTTTTTAGTAGGGAAGACCGGGTAAGCCCGTTATAGCTTTATAGAGTGGAGAATTTTTCTCAAGTTAGGTGGCACCGCGAGTCATTCGTCCTAACACTATGACAAAAAGTCTAGTGCTTATGGCGGATGACTTTTTTGATTTAGTTTGCTAATATCTAAATAAAAATTAGAAAATTAAAAGGAGAATATATGGAAGAATATGTAAGAAGTGACCTTGCAAGCAGTCAAGGTAAAGTCGAAGTTTGGGCATGGATTGAAAAAGTACGTGACCAAAAAAGTATGCAATTTGTTATTCTAAAAGATAGAAGTGGCATGCTTCAAATGACGATTGAAAAGGCAAGCAAGCCTGAAATGGCTGAGATTGTTGCACACCTGACACAAGACTGCTACATCAAAGCAAGAGGTACTATAGTAGCAAATGAATATGTAAAACTTGGTAAAAAAGAATTGATTCCTGATGAATTGGAAGTATTATCAAAAGCAGATATCTCACCTATTGATGGAGATAGTGCTATAGATCAGCGTCTTGATTATAGATGGATTGATTTAAGAGATCCTAAAAAGCGTCTTATCTTTGAAGCACAGACAGCTTTGACGCAAGGAATGAGAAACTATTGTATTGAAAATGGTTTTATAGAAGTACACTGCCCTACGACTATTCAAAATGAGAGTGAATCAGGCTCAGGTGTTTTTGAGGTAAAATATTTTGACAAAAAAGCATATCTTATTCAAAGTCCTCAATTTTATAAGCAAATGGCGATTGCTGCAGGCTTTGAAAAGGTCTTTATAGCAACACCTATCTATAGAGCGGAAAAATCATTTACACGCAAGCATGCTACTGAATTTTCAGGTTTTGACCTTGAAATTGCCAATGTTTCAAGTGTTGAAGATGTAATGAAAGTTGAAGAAGAGTTGATGCATGCGGGACTAAAAGAAGTATATGAAAAATATGGTCAAAAAATAAAGGAAATGCTTGGAGTTGATATAGTAGTTCCAACACTACCATTCCCTAGAGTAACCATGAAGGAAGTCTATAAAATCCTTGAAGAAGAATGCGACTATCCTCTTGACGAAGGATCAGATCTCGATACAGAAGCAGAAAACCTTTTATCTGCATATATGCTCAAGAAAAACAATCATCAATTCTTCTTTGTAAAGGACTACCCATCTGATGTAAGACCTTTCTATTCTATGCGAAAAGCTGATGATCCTGCATATAGTGAAACCTATGACCTTTATTACAAAGATATCGAAATAACAAGTGGTGCAATGCGTGAACACCGTGCTGATATTTTGGCAAAACAGATCGCGGAAAAAGGTATAGATCCAAAAACCATGGAAAAAAATTATATCGATTTCTTTAAATATGGTTGTCCTCCACACGGCGGATTCGGAATTGGACTTGATAGACTTACTATGCTTATGCTTGACATTCCTACAATCAAGGAAGCAATGTTTGTATTCCGTGGTCCAGATAGATTAAATCCTTAAAGGAGAATAAAATGAGTAAAACAAAAATATCAATTGAAGAAGTAAGACGCTTGGCTTCACTTTCTGCCCTTGACTTTACTGAGGAAGAACTTAATTCTTTTATTCCTGAATTTGAAAAAATACTCGAATTTGTAGATCAAGTTAAAAATTGCGACACTGATGATGTTGAAATTGAGTATACATCACATAAACTTGCAACCTTACGCGAAGATGAAGCAAAGGAAAGTTCGCCACAGGAAGAAATCTTGATGAATAGTCCTAAAACTAAAAAAGGCTCATTCTGTGTGCCTAAAATGTTGGATTAAAGGGAGGACAGAATGAAATTTGAAGAATTATCTTTGCTTGAAATCGTCGATTTGTTACATTCACAAAAGCTAAGTTCTGTAGAACTCACACAGTATTTCATTGATAGAATAAATGATCGAAAAGAGCTTAACGCAGTGCTCGAGATCTATGACGATGCAATCGAACAAGCAAAACATGCAGATGAAAGAATCAAAAATGGTTTTCGCGGTAAACTTGCAGGTGTGCCTATCTTAATTAAAGATAACATCCTGTTTAAAGGTAAAAAGGCGTCATGTGCATCAAAATTCCTTGAAAATTATGTAGCACAGTATAATTCCACAGTTGTTGATAAGATGCTTGCTGAGGGAGCAGTCATCTTAGGTCGAACAAATATGGATGAATTTGCTATGGGTTCATCTACCGAAAACTCTGCTTATGGCAATACATTAAATGCAATAGATCCTATGCGTGTTCCTGGCGGTTCTAGTGGCGGAAGTGCATGTGCGGTGCGTGCAGGACTATGCCCTGTTGCTCTTGGAACAGATACAGGTGGTTCTATTAGACAGCCTGCTTCCTACAATGGTGTGGTAGGTATTAAGCCAACTTATGGTCGAGTTTCAAGATACGGAGTAGTAGCTTATGCAAGTTCGATTGAACAAGTAGGACTTTTTACTAAAACTGTTAAGGATAATGCTTATATGCTTTCTATTCTCTCGGGTGGCTCTCAAAATGATGAAACCTCTTTAAAAGTAGAAGTGCCAGATTATCTAGCACAAATCAAGGGTAACATAAAAGGCATCAAGGTTGGCGTATTAAAGGAAGTCAGTGATGCCGTCAAGGGTCTTGATGTGGAAAAGACATATTTTGATCTTATCGAATTTTTAAAAGAAAATGGTGCTGAAATTGTCTATACAAATATGCCACACTTTGCACTCACATTGCCATGCTACTATATAATTGCTCCAGCTGAAGCGAGTAGTAATCTTGGCAGATTTGATGGTATTAAATATTCAAGACGTAGTGTTACTGCAAGCAATGTTGATGAAATTTATGTAAAGAGCCGTAGTGAAGGATTTGGCAAAGAAGTTAAGCGAAGAATCATGCTTGGTAACTTTGTGCTAAGTTCAGGATACTTTGACGCATATTACAACAAAGCAAAAAAATTACAACAAAAGTTGAAGAAAGAAGCCGAAGAGGTGTTTAAAAGTTGCGATGTAATTATTTTGCCGACAACGACAGGAGAAGCATTTGAAATCGGATCAAAGACACAAGATCCAATTGCAATGTACAAAGAGGATCTTTTTACAATTCTTGCAAATATTTTAGGTGTCCCTGCCCTATCTGTTCCTTGTGGTAAAGGAAGTCATGGACTTCCATTTGGTATGCAGGTGCTAGCAGATTGTTTAAAAGAAGGACAAGTTTATAATGTCGCCGATTATATTCAAAGGCAGTATGGGAGGTAATTATGCAAGATTATGATATAGTTATTGGACTTGAAGTCCACGCAGAACTTAAAACAAAAAGCAAGGTGTTCTGCTCGTGCAAAAATCAATTTGGATCTCTACCTAACACCAACTGCTGTCCTGTTTGTGTAGGGCTACCTGGTGCACTGCCTATCTTAAATAAAAAAGCGGTTGAACTCGTAATAAAGGCAGGGCTTACCATCGACAGTGAAATAAATAATCTTGCCGTTTTTGAAAGAAAGAACTATTTTTATCCTGATCTCGCCAAAGCCTATCAAATAAGTCAACTTGTACGTCCTATATGTATAGGTGGACATATAGATTTAAAATCAAGAAGGGTTCGCATAAATCGAATTCACCTGGAAGAAGATGCAGGGAAACTTGTCCACTCATCACAGGCAATAGGCACACTTATAGATTATAATAGAGGTGGTGTTCCTCTAATGGAACTTGTTACCGAGCCAGATATAACATCTGCCGACGAGGCGGTAGAATTTTTAACAAATCTCCGTCAGCGTTATATATTTGCGGATGTTGCAGAATGTAAAATGGAACAAGGCGGTATGCGATGCGATGTCAATATTTCAGTAAAGCCTAAGGGCAGTAATGTTTTGGGCGAGCGAACTGAAATGAAAAATCTAAACTCATTTAAAAGCGTACACCGAGCAATCACTTATGAGGCAAATAGACAAATCGAAATATTAAAAAATGGCGGAAAAATCACTCAAGAAACACGCAAATGGGATGATAATCATGGCAAAAGTATCTCTATGAGAAAAAAAGAAACATCTCAAGACTATAGATATTTTCCAGATCCTGATTTACTTGCAGTTGAAATCAGCCACGATGAAGTTGAAACAATAAGAAAAACATTGCCAATGATGCCAGAGCAACTGAAAGAACGCTATATAAAAGAATATGGGCTTTCAGAATACGAAGCCAATATCATAACCAAGGATAAGGCCATTGTAGACTATTACAATAAAGCGATTAGTTTATATAAAAATCCTAAAATTGTAGCAAATTGGCTTTTAACAGATATTCTTAGCAAAATTAAAGATGAACAAGACTCTCAAATCAAGATTTCGCCAGAAGACCTTGCAAGGATCTTAACATTGCTTGAACAGTCGAAAATATCAAGAACAGTTGCAAAAGATATCTTTGCAAAAGTTTGGCAAGATAGTGCTAATGTAGATCAATTAGCAAAATCTTTAGGTGGTTTTGTTGATGATGATAGCTTACAAAATATTGTTAAAAATATTGTTGAAAATAATCAAAAAGCTGTTAGTGACTATCACACAAGCGAAACACCAGAAAAAGTATTTAGATGGTTTGTTGGCCAAGTGATGAAGGAAACTAAGGGTAAAGCCAATGCTCAAACAGCAGAAAAAATCATTAAAGAATTGTTAAAGTAATATAATTAAAAATGAATTTAAAAAATAATTAAAAAAAATTCAAAAAATATGTTCGATTTTCGTCGAACATATTTTTTATTTTTGTGATGTAAATTATTTAAAATTTGAAATATTTATAGAAACTTGTTAGTATCCTAGATTTTTTAGTTTTTGTGGTTTGTTGCGCCAATCTTTTTCAACGCGTACAAAGAGTTTTAGCATGACTTTTTTGTCGAGAAGTTCCTGTGCATACATCCTCGCACTCTCACCTATTTTTTTAAGTGTCTGTCCGCCTTTTCCTATAATCATGCCCTTGTGCCTATCTTCTTCGCAAATTACATCGACATCAATATAGACGATATCATCGCGCTCGTCAAATCTAATAATTTGCGTTGCAATGCCATGTGGCACTTCCGCTCTTAAGGTATTGAGTGCATTTTCACGAATTTGTTCGCAGATAAGAAACTTGACACTCTTATCGGTATAATAGTCTGGATCGAAAAGATAATTTTTAAAGTCATAACTTGGCAGGTTTTCCTTTATTAAATCTATAAGCTTATCTAAATTTTCACCCGTCATCGCACTGACAGATAGATCGGCATCAAATGTCTTTTGACCTTTTAAATCTATCTTTGTGCGAATAATCTTAGTAGGCAAAGTCAGGTGCTTAATATAGACTATGTCATCTTGAGATGGCTCTTTTGTGCCATCCAATAGATAAAGTACAAGATCAACCCCGCCGACTGCCGATCGCACTTGTTTGTTCATAATCTTGTCTAGCGAATTTCTTGAGCGATGTACACCGGGCGTGTCTACAAAGACTATTTGAAAATCTTCGCCCGTCAAAATCCCTAAGATATTGTCGCGCGTTGTCTGTGGCTTTGACGATATTATGGCAACTTTATGTCCTACAAGTGCATTGATTAGGCTACTTTTGCCAGCGTTTGGCAAGCCAACAAGAGCAACATATCCTGCCTTAAAATTTATATTTTTCATTGGTGTTATTTCCTTCTAATATTTAATTTGTTTAAAATTTCTTCTGCTGTCTTTTGCATAATCTCTTCGTCTTGACTTTCAATGTGATCAAAGCCTAGCACATGCAAAAGACCATGTAGTGCCAAAAAGCATACTTCGCGTTTTAAACTATGTCCTAAATTTTTTGCCTGCCTTTTTGCAACATCTAAACAGATTGCTATATCACCTATATTTAATCTGCCGTCTGGCTCCCTTTCGCTTTCGAAGTCAGCAAGAGTACTTTCGCCTTGCTTTATATCAAGTATAGGAAAAGATAGCACATCAGTCACCTTGTCGAGCTTGCGAAATGAAGAGTTAAGATTTCTTATCTCATCTTCACTTACAAAGGCAAGACTTACATAACTTTTATCCACTTTATTGTTTGTAAACTCTTCCGCTTCATCAAATATGCGTTTTATTGTATGACGATATCTTAAATTTACATTACTAAAAATAATTTTCACGTTACCACCTTAGCTATATCTTTTTCTACACTGATAGTATAAGTAATGGTGTGACAACCTGCTCCACCAGTAAGTGTGTAGTTTTCATCCTTTATTATCTCATCTTTTTGCAAAAAAAGCAATGTATTTTCACGAGCTTTTGAAATTAATTGCTCTTTGACGCTTTCAAAGTCTTCAATAATCTCTTCGGTAACTGTTTCGTAGTACACGGTCTTTTTAAGAGAAAGTGGTAAAAGTAAGTTTTTTGATAGAGTACGCGTGGTCGTTTCACTGTCATATTGAACATAGGATATCTCGCTTGAGTCGCTATAAAGTAAAAGACCGCCAATATATACATCATTTTTTATAATGACATTCCCTGTCCTTTTGGTTTCTATTCTATATTCATAGTGATCGATGGATGATCGATACCAGACCTGCGCGTATATTTCTGCCTTAGGCTCTACACTCATCTGTTGCCCTTGGGAGTCTATAATATATGGATAAACTAAAATATCGCCTTTTTGAACAATATCTCCCTCGCTACAGTTAAGCGTCCCCTGAATAAGATTGATCTCGGTAATGAGCCCATCAAATTGACTTATTATCGGAGATTTTTCATCTTCCATTTCAGGTGGTAAAACCGCTTCATTAAAGTTTATGACAAGACTTTGCCCTATTATTGCGACACTGATTGAACTGACAAAATCAAATTGATTTCGCAGTTCACTTTCAATAGAGTCTGTATCAATGTTGCCTTTAAAATTTGATTTTAAATTCTTTTTGACGTAATTTTCGATCTGCTGTGCTTGTTGTGCGTCTTCTCCCACTGCATTTACAGTCCATACAAAATTATACTGAATGATATAAAAAAGCAAGCTGACTATGATACCCGCAAAAACACCATATCTTTTAAATAAACTTTTAATCCAGAAGATGACTCCATAATTTTGAATGTTTTCTATAACAAAACCGTAACTTACGATTATTTTCCTTGCCTGCTTTAAATACCTAGAGTCGATCTCAAATTCACTTTGCTTAAAACTCAACCTTTTGTAATTATAGATAGGCATAAATTTAGACAGTTCGTTCAAAATTTTTTCTTGATTTAAGCCATTGATTAAAAGTTTAGTCCTATTTTTCAATTTCATTAAAAAATCTCCACTTTTTTTATCTTCCCTTGCAGAAGAATTGTGTTTTGAGAAAGTTCCTTCAGCGTCAACTTATCTCCTTCAACGACAACTCTCCCCTTTTTTATTTTAAATGCGACCGTTTCACTAGATATTAAAGTGACACCTTTATGCCCTTCCACATATAGAGCCTTGCCTGACATATTGACAATGTTAAATTCGTTGATTAAATCATGATCTAGATCAATCTTTTCACTGATCTCTTTAAAAAAATTAAACATAATTCTCCTTTTATATATTGTCTAAACTAGAATAATTTAAAAATGCTTGTGCTACCTCTTAAGTGAAAAATTTTTAATACACAAGTTTTGCACTTTGACATATACATATAGTTATGCAAAAAAACTCATTAAAAGAATTTAATCTTTATCATAATTCTTTAAAAATTGAATATTTTTATATAAAATAAAAAAGTCCGCTTAAAAAGGTTTAATCAATTTTAAGCGGACTTGTTTTTATATTTAAATTTTATTAAATGGTGGTTAGTTTTTATCATCATCAAATTTATTAAGTACATTTGTAAGGATAAGTGCTTTCACCTGTGGAGAGAGTCCCCTCAATTTGTTTCGCAAATCTTTACCAAGTATCTTGCGTGAATAGGCATGCTCATCCATAAATTTTTCAAAGTCATCTACTCGCGGCTGTGATTTTTTCGGTCTTTGAGGTGGATGACTGATGTTTGTATTCATGGCGAAAGGCATAGGTTGCTCTAGACTTTGATTTTCATTTGATAATGGCTGGAGATCTTTTTCTTCTTCCAAATTGCTATCTAAATCTTCAACCTTTGGTTCTACCTTCTGGTTTACTTCAAAATGATCGTCAACCATCTCATTCTTACTTGATAAAGTGATTCTATCATCGATATCCTGAGTATTTTGCTTCTTCATTTTGTCAATATTTTCTTGCAGTTTTTTATATCTTTTCTTATTTGAACGCCGAATTAATATCACTATTGCTAGTATCACAACCAAAACTGCGACAATAATACAAATTAAAACAGTTCTACTCATACTTAGAAGTCCTCATCATCGTCGTCATCATCGTCGTATGGAGCATTTTTATTTTCATCAATAATCGCTTTTCTAAGAGCAGTGTCAGCCTGTAAATTCATAAGCTTATAATAATCCATTACTGAGAACCTGCCCTCTTTGATTGCTTGCGAAATTGCTCTTGGCACTTCGGCTTCAGCTTGAAGAACATTTGACTTCATCTGTTCTGTCTTTGTACGCATTTGAAGTTCTTTGATTTCTTCGGCATTCTTCATTCTTTCTGCTTCGATTTGAGCATAAATTTTTTCCTTTTCAGCAGCTTGGATTTCTCTCTCGGTATTGAGATTGCGTCCGATTTTTACCTCGCTAATATTGATATCTAAAACTTTATACATTGAATTTTTGGTGACAACCCTTAAATCAAGATTGGATAAAAGAGAAATATTAGGCTCTTTCAATATAAGTTTATGATCTTTTGACTTACATATATTTTCCATTATCCAAGCGCTGATAGTGCTTTTTAATTCTTCTTCGCCAAGTCCATCAACATAGCGTGACAAATCTACCTTTATTGCAACATTTGCGGTTGCAATTATTTCAACGCCATCTTGAGTGAACCCTTTGATATCTTCAATGGTGATCAATCTTGAGTTGATACTTTGGTTTACTATAGATAGAACTTCCTTAGAAGTTGAGTCTATCGCACAGGCAAGATTTAAATCGAGTTTTAATTTTGCATTTTCTGCAAGTTTCATAGCATTGATAATTTCAACGATATTTCCACCAGCGAGAATGATGTTTTCAATTTCAGTAAGTTTAATATTTAACTTTGCTTTTTTTGCCAAAATATAAGCAGAAACAACACTCTTTACATCAAGTTTGTTGTTTTTGATATCAATCAATTTAAATGTTGGTATATAAGCACCTGCAAAAAGAGCAGTAAACCAGCTTTTCATTGGCACAAAACATAGATATACAATAAGTGCAACGAGTATTGCTCCAAAAACAGATACGAGAGCGATTTCTGTGGCTCCAAAGAGTAATGTACTTAACATAATTTTCCTCCGATTAAGATTATATCACACAAAACACATTATGTAAATAGTTAATTTCATTGATGATTAAAATATCTTGATTTTTTTAATAATTTCACACTTTTTAATGAAAAATAATGAAAATTTTATGATTTTTTGTTGTTTTTTGTATTTTATCATTAATTATAGTTAATTTTTATCACTGTCATTATTTGATCGCTGATAGTAGAAAAGGTACTGTTGCGCATAGCCAGAAAGCTGTCCAAACTTTTCAATGAGATCTGCCCTTATCTTTGCTCTATTACTGCAAACTGAAAAATACTGATTATAAACTTTATTGATCCAAGTATCAACAGGAAAGACATCGCCTTTTTTATATCCAAAAAGCATCACACAGTCTGCAACTTTAGGCCCAACACCAGACAAGGCAATCAGCTGTTTTTGAAGTGCAGGCGTGTCAAGATTACGAAAATGCTCTAGATCCTCAACTGAGATTGTCTTGAATAATTTTACTAGATAACTTGCACGATAGCCTGCGCCACAACTTTTAAAAAACTGCTCATCACAAGCGGAAAAATCTTCTAAACTAGGAAAGGACTTAAATTTGCCCTCACCCTTGCCAAGACGCAAGCGGAAATTATTTAAAATCATCTTTATACGCTTGATATTATTATTTGCAGAAATTATAAAAGAAACAAGCACTTCAAATAGATCTTGATTTAATATTCTTATACCATAGCCAAACTCAATAGGCTTTTTCATTATCTCGAATTTTAATAGATTTTCTTTTATCTTGTTATAATCTCGCTTTAAATCAAAATAATCGATAAAATATTGAGGAGAAGTAGTCTTTATAAGATAGCCATCTTTGTATGACATTATCTCGGCATACTTATCCTGTGGATAGACAATAAAACTGTCCCCAACTTTTTCAAAACAAAAAACCTGTCCGCACTCTAAAATATGCTCAGGGTTAAATTGCGACCTATCTTTTATATAAATACCTTCTTCAGTAATCTCGTATAACATAGAAAAAGTATAGCATTTTTTGACATATTTTTCAAGTTAAAAATACATTTAATAAAGAATAAGCTTTCGTTATTACATTTACTATATAAAATTTTTTTATAATGAAAATTTTGCAATTATTTAATCAATAAAATCTATGCTAGTTTTAAAAAAGAAAAATTACACAAAAAAAAAGATATTCGATCTATAATTATTAAAAATTCGAATATCTTTTTTGAATTTTAAAATTATAATACAGAAACAATTTTCTTAGAATTTTTCTCATCAAACTTTACAACACCATCACAAAGTGCAAATAGTGTATAGTCTTTGCCCATTCCAACATTTTGTCCTGGATATACTTTAGTTCCTCTTTGTCTTACAATGATTGAGCCAGCGCTGACACTTTGTCCGCCGTATGCCTTTACACCTAAGCGTTTGCTTTGCGAGTCACGGCCGTTTTTAGTGCTTCCACCACCCTTCTTGTGAGCAAAAAGTTGAGAATTAAACTTAAACATTTTTTACCTCCAATTTTGCATATTTTTCTTCATTTATTATTATTGACTTGAATGACTCGAGAGCTGTCTGCATAAGAAATTGAATTTTTTCACTTTGCGCATCTTTCTCCTGAATATTTAACTTTAAATATCCATCTTTAATCATCTTGAAAGCGTGCAGTTTTTCTATCTCGCAAACGCCAACTACCACACTTTGAGCCACCGTTGAGATTTGACAACATAAAAGGTCCTTGCCATAATCATCTTTGCCAGTGTGCCCTGTGATTTCAAAACCAATAATAAGATTGTTTTTTTTATAAAAAGTAATCTTTGTCATTTTTTAGCCTTACTTTTTGATTGATAATATCTTAAGTTGAGTGAATGGTTGTCTATGACCTTGCTTCTTTCTTTCGTTTTTCTTTGGCTTGTATTTGAAAACTACGATCTTGTCACCCTTACCATGAGCAACAACTTCAGCTTCGCAAACAGCGCCTTCAACGAAAGGATTGCCAGCAACAACATTTCCATCCTCGCTTATAAGCAATACATCAAGTTTAATTTTGTCGCCAACAGCATTTGAAAGTTTTTCAACACTGATAACATCATTTTCACTGACTTTGTATTGCTTGCCACCGCTTTGAACTATTGCAAACATATTTTACCTCCTCTATCCAATCTCGTTGCATCAAGGTGTTTAATTATATAAATATCAATTAAAAGCTTTAAAACCTTTTACACACGGATACGCTTAATAATATAACATATTTTCATTTAAAAGTCAAGGAATAATATATATTTATCAGTTAGAAATCCATTTTAATGTTTAGAAATCCAACTTAAATCTTAGAAATCAATTTTAAAACTGGGAAGTCGAATTTAAATCTTAGAAATAAATCTAAACAAAAACTCTTGATTTGATTAATTTATTTTTTAATTGCAAATCCTATACAAAAAAGAAAGCATCTCGCAATGAAAGTGAACTCCAAATTGATTTTGCTTTCTTTTTTTTATATTAATGATTATTTTTTGTCGTCGATATCTTGCTTATATCTCTTTTCTTTCTTGTCAAGTTTTACCTTAGAAACGATAAAGTAGATTACAACACCAGCAAGAGCGACTACTGAAACAGCGATTAAAACTCCGCCAAGTACTTCAGTAACATTGACAGGATCAGAGCTTTCTGTTGAAACTGTGAAGGATACTGTCCTTGTTGCTTTATTTCCTGCTTCATCGGTAATTGTAATAGTCATTGTATAGTCACCGGCAGATTTAAGTGTATGAGTGAAGATATATTCACCTGCTTCAGCATTTCCTTCATTTTCAAGATCCCATGTTTCGTCAGTATCTGTATTTTCAAGATCAATTTTAATTGTAGACTTGAGAAGAGCTTCATCTTTTGTTATATTATCGGTTACGGTCATACCAGCCATATTGATACGGAGTGTATCACCAAGGTTGTAAGTTGATGAGATGAAATCATCTTCGAGAGTAATTTCAGGTGCAGTAACATCACCATTGGTTATCGAATACTCAAGTGTCTTAGGATCGCCAACTTTTTGACCTAAATAGTCAACCGCTTGAATTGAATATCTAATTGTATATGTTCCGTTATCTTTAAGCAAGAGTTTAATTGTACCATTGTTGTCAATATTATCACCGACATTTGTATGGCTAAAGTTTGCATTTGTTTGATCTTTTGCAAAATGTTCTTCCCATTCAGCAAGAGTGATCTGTGCAAGTGTTGTAGTAGATGAGCCTGTAGTTCTTGTTATTTGAACATAAGAATTTTCATAATCTACTTCACCTTGACCTTTTACTTGGAAGTCAGGTCGTACAATCGGAATCTCCTGTACAGGATCGGTAATAGTTGGATATTGAGTTTGAGCATAATGTTCGTCATCTACGCTAACAGTAAGCACTACATCTTGAACAGATATTGTTTGAACATTGCTGTATAGTACATAGAATTCAACCATATTTTCAAGTCCAGAAATTGTGCTGATCCCTGCAGTCGATCCTGTGATACCGTCTAATGTCGTACTAAGCATTAGTTTATATGCCTGCTCTGCTTCGGGATCAGTATCTTCAACTTTAATAATGAAATAATCTGTTGTTCCATTAGAAATCTTTAAGTTGCCATTTTCATCAAGATAAAGTTTGTTGTTTTCTACTGGATTATTTCCTTCACCTAATGTAGTCATATCAGTCTTGTTATATTGCAATAGATATACTTCATATTGAAGTTTGTAAGTGCCAACAGTTTTTCCAATAAAGGTATTATTGTTTAGAGTATATTTACCATTATTGTTTCCATTTTCAGATAGAATTGTAGGTGCATACCAAGTAGAAGAGTATGAGTCATCTTCTTCACTTATACCAATGTATCCATAAGTTGTTGAATCAGTTATAGAAAGAGTTGGAATGTCAAGAGTATGTTCTTCACCTGGAATAAGTTCAATAGTCTCAGAAGTAATATTGCTTATTGTTGGCTCTTCAACTACAGTACCGCCTGTTACATTGTAAGTAAAGTAAGTTGAAACTGTATGATCGCCAGCATCTTTAACTGTCACGATAACTTGATATTCTCCGTCAACTGTTGCATTTAATATTCCCGCATTAACTGTAAAAGTCTGAGAAACAGTATCTGGTTTGGTACTCATATTAAGGCTTTGAGCAACATCTCTTGAGATGATATTATTGTCATCATCTCTAGTAATTCTATAAACAACAACATCTGCGCTCATATAGTCAACTCGAGAGTCACTATAAGTTATTGTAGGCAATACGATCTCTTCATCAGCCGTATAATTCCTGCTTTCTGGCGCATTTGCTATCTTGATAACTTCTGGCATATCACTGTCAGTAGTATCGGCAATGTTTATAATGCGTTGGAAGAAGCCAATATTTCCGCTATCATCGATTGCATAGCATAGAATTTCAATCTTTTCAGCATTTTCGCTAGGGTTTGTAGAAGTTGGCTTATCTCTTAAGTCAATTGAGTATGAGTCAAGTGTACTATCAAAGTACCAACCTTCACTTGTCATCATGTTTTGTCCGTCAACATCAACATACCATTTTCCTGTTGCGCTTGAGTTGTAAGAGCCAGAGAGTACATATTTAAGTGTTTGAGTTGTCTGTTCGCTTGCAACAGGTTGATTGTCGCCATTTAGGTATCTCCAAGCAGTAACAACTTCAAGGCGAGAGTCGCTTGCGTCAGATGCAGTTGCAACATCAAATTCAATGGTTTCATTTCTTTGATATGTGCTTCTTAAGTTGCTTGAGAATGTAATAGTTGGAGCAGTCTGATCTTCTTCAGAAGTAACTGTAACTGAGTAAGTTGAAGTTCTTTCTGTTCTTTCACTATAATTATCGTCAACAACATATCTAAATGTATATTCAGTGCCATCACGGAATTCATAGGTGTTGTTTGACGAGCCAGATTCATAAGGAATATAGGCATATCCTGCAGCAATCATAGCAGTGATTACGCTTTCGTCATTTCTTTGATCTCTTTTAACTCCACCTTCAATGATTTCGTTACCATTAATATCTTTGCCATCTTGAGTAACAAGTAGGTATGATCCTTGCATATATTCTTTAACAGCAGCACCGTCAGTAAAGTCAAGACCTGCCTTAATCATCTGTTTTTGGATTTCATAGTTATCCTGTGCAATCTGAGCATAAACTGCATTTTCGCCTTTAACTCCGTTTGCAGATGGAGCAAATACCAAGTTGTATCCATTGTACTGGCTTTGTGAAACTACAAAACGAGTTGCACCGCCACCTACTATCTCGCGTCTTAAAGTAAGTTCGTTTTCTTCAATCATATTATCATTACCTTTAATAGCATACATGATAATATTTCTATTTGAAGTTCTTGTCTTTAATTTGTATTCAGTATTTGCATTAGCATTTTCGAAATCTTCAGTTGTGCTTTCACTATTGAAAGAGTCAGTCTTTGCGTCATACATATAAACATAGGCTTGTTGAGTATCAGTTGCAGTTATTATGAAGTTAGTTTCAGTTGTTTTTGCTTGATTACCGTAGAAATCATAAACATTATAAGTTACTTTATAAGAACCTTCAGATTTTGCTCTGAACTGACCATCTTCGGTTATAACTTCATCAGTTACATTTTCGGTATAAGCACCCTTATCATCCATTTTCATTACAACAACTTCATAATAAACCTCAATCGCCTCGCTTGCTGGAGAATTTGTAGAGCGAGTTGTTGCAGTAACGGTTGGAAGATCACTAGCCACACCAACAGTAACGCTTGAAGTTCTGTTTGAAGTCGACCAAATTACTTGAATATCATAACCGCTTGTTTCCTCACTACTATCAGTATAGTAGTATCCTTCTTCTACTGTGAAAGATTTGTTTGTTGAAGCAATAAATGTTCTATTGCCATTTGCACGAAGTTCGTAGTATGTGTATGTGATTGTGAATGTGCGTCCGTCAAGTTCATGATCAATTAAACTATCGCCATCGATGATGTAATCACCATTTTCATTTGTAGTGATTGCTATATCATCAGCACCATTAGTCACACTGATATAAACATAGCAGTTCTTTTCGTTGGTTGCAATACCACTACCATCTTGTGTAAGAGTATAGTACTCTTTATCAGCACTCGTAAGAATTGCATTTCCATCTTCATCATTTACAGTTGGAAGTGGAAGTACGATATCCTTATTGTCGTGTTGTCTAGCCATCTCAGTATCATAGATTGAAGGAATGATGTTTTTCTCGTTTGCGTCAAACTCAAAAGTAGCCTCACCCGCCACGCACTCTACTGTATAATCATAGGAATAAATAGTTTGATCATAAACTACAGTATAAGTGATCTTATAAGTGCCAAGTCTAGTCGCGTCAAATGAGAAGCCTTCACTACTATCCTGCCCTTCAATTGTTTGAAGCACTTGATTTGCATAAGACACTTCAATCTTTGACTGAGTGAGAGTGCTTGAAAGGCCTTCCTTAATCTTTGTACCAATTGTGTGAATCTCTTTGTCCGAACCTGTCCCTATTGAGATTTCGCCGACAGGAATATAGAAAGTATCCCCACGCACAACTTGAGAAGTGTTTGAGTTTTCTATAACCTCTTCGCCATCGTCAATGCGTACGCTTCCGTCCACTTTCATTATAATATTATTGTTAGCGATAGAGTCGCCTGTGTGATCTACCGCTAAAGCAACCGCGTTTGCTGGAAAAAATGCACTCGCAAGAACAAGCGCAAAACCAAGTGCAACCGCCTTTAATATACCTTTGATTTTAGTTTTAGATTTTATCATGATAACCCCTTCTATTAAAGTATAAATTTAATAACAACCTATTATAAACTATTTTGCAATTTTAAGTCAACAAAATATCAATTGTTAAGAATAAAATTTCAAAATATTTTCAAAATTTTTTCTCTAGTATCAAACTTGCATTATCTTTAAAATCTTGAAAGGCTTTATTCGCTTTTTCTTTAAAGACTGCAAATCTTTATAATATAGGTTTGTTTTATTGTTTTTCTATTAGCAAGTTTTATGCTGTCTAAAAAAGGCCATAAAACACTATTTTTGTCGAAATATTTATTTTGTTTTCAGTTTATAAAAATAATTTGCATATTTGAAATTGCTTTCTTTTGTAGCATAAAAAATTTTATTGTTATTAAAAAATAAAAAATTAAAAAATTAGCACATTTTTATCATTTTGATAGTAGTATGTTAATGTGAAAGCTTTGCTTTCAAATACATAAGTAAATTTTAGGAGGAACAAATGAACTTTTTTAACGGCTCATGTGGAGGCGGTTTCGGTGGCTGCAATAGTGGCTGTGGCTGTGACTGCTGTTCACTTATACTATGGATTTTGATTTTGCAATGTCTTTGCGGTAATGGCAATGGCTGTGGTATGGATTGTTGTACACTCATAGTCCTTTTACTGCTTTGCGGATGCTGTGGTTGCAATAACAATTGCAAATAAAAATCTAAGGGATTAAAATTTTTAAGTTTCATTATTTGTGTTAGAAGAAGGGATATATTTCCCTTCTTTTTTTGTTGCGAAAGTATTAATTGCCCTGTCAATATAAAATTTGTTTGCCCTAATTAAATAACATTGAATTTATGCAATTACACACTATTTCTATTTTATCCTCTGCCAATTAAGAAAAACACGATTTATATGAAGATTTTTTAAAAACTACTTTACATTTTGTTGAAAATATGTATAATCTAATCTATAGAAAAATATAATTATTATATTTGTTTGGAGGAAAAATGAAATTTGATAAAAGTTGTGAAATTATTTGGCACGATAGAAAAAGACATTTAGGTTTGCCGATTTCTTTCACAAGATACTATTTGGTTAAAAAAGAAGGCGAATGGGTTAAACTATTCAGAGATAAGGGATTTTTCAGTTCAGTTATTGATGAAGTCAATCTTTATAGATGCTTTGACCTTACTTTAGTTATGTCGCTTGCAGACAAAATTTTCAAAACGGGAAGCATTGATATCACAACGAACGATGAAAGTACACCTACTTTTTGGCTTGCACATGTTGCCAACCCATATAAAGTTCGCGACCTTATTTCATCAATGATTGAAATTGAAAGAAAGAAGAAGCGTATAGGAATTACCGAATTCCAAATGACAGATATGTAATATGGCTAAACTTTTCCTTTATCTTGGAATTATCTAAAATATAGGAAAAGTTTTTTTATGGTATATAACGCAAAAATTAACAAAATTATATAAAACGCGCTAAACCGCAAAAAATTGGTATTTGCAAAAAGTAAAGAAAAATTAATATGTATATTTTAATTTTTTTCTATTTACCCTTTACTTTTTGATAAATATAAATTAAAATATATGTATATGAGATAAAGGAGGTACAAAATGAAATTTGATAAAGACTGTGAAATAATTTGGCATGATAGAAAGAGATATTTTGGACTTCCCATATCTTTTTATAGATATTATATAGTTAAAAAAGAAGGCGAATGGGTAAAATTCTTTAGACACAAAGGCTTTTTAAGTGCTATAATCGATGATATTAATGTTTATCGTTGCTTTGATGTAACCCTTATAGTCACTCTTACAGATAAAATCTTTAGAACAGGTACAATTGAAATTTCTAGTAATGATGCTCATGCCCCACAATTCCATATGCGTCATATAGCAAACCCATATAAAGTTCGCGACCTTATTTCTTCTTTGATCGAAATTGAAAGAAAGAAGAAACGCATAGGAATTACTGAATTCCAAGTTCCTGATAAATAATAGAGATATGAAATAACAAATTTTTAAATCACAAACATAAAATTTTAATAAAAAAGGAAATACAAAATATCAAATGCTAAACCAATTTAAAAAAAACTTGACAAATCTTTTAGACTGTCAAGTTTTTATTTTGGCTAGTAAAAAATAGAAAATAGTTGAAAAACTGTCATTTTTCTGATTTTTAATCAATCTTTTTAAGCTTTTGCATGTAATTTTTAAAATATTGTGGCAATGCAATTTCAAATTCCATGCGCTTGTTGCTACGCGGATGAATGAATGAAATATAGTAAGAATGAAGGAGTTGCCCTTTGAGATTTTTATCAGCCTTGCCATATTCGCTGTCACCTATTATTGAGTGACCGAGCATTTTGCAATGAACACGAATTTGATGAGTCCTACCAGTCTTAAGCGAAAATTCAACAAGCGTTGCATTTGTAAAGCGTTCTACAACTCTATATTCACTAATTGCAATCTTGCCCTTATTTGATACAGCCATCTTTTTTCTATCATTTTTACTTCTTTCAATGTAAGTGGTGATAGTGTCACTATCCTTAGTAAACACGCCTTCGCATAGAGCCAAATATTTTCGACTGCAAGTTTTATCCTTAATCTGTTTAGCAAGCGCAACATGAGCAAAGTCATTTTTTGCAACAAGCATAAGTCCTGAAGTGTTTTTATCTAGCCTATGCACAATTCCCGGGCGCAACTGTCCGTTTATTCCACTTAAATCTTTTATCCTATAGATAAGCGCATTGACAAGAGTGTTGTCCTTTGTCGATGCACATGGATGTACGACAAGTCCTTGTGGTTTGTTGATGACTAAAAGATCACTATCTTGATATACAATTTCAAAGTCAATGTCCTGTGGCTCTAGTGATATTGATTTTGGTTTTTCTATTTCATATTGAATAACTTGACCCTCTTTCAAAATATAACCCGCCTTGACAATTTTGCCGTTTAATAAAATCTCTCCCCGCTCTATCAGGTTCTTGATATGGCTTCTTGTGAAATCGGCAAAAAGGTTAGACATAAAAATGTCTAGTCTTTCTCCTTCTGCTTTTCTTTCAACTTTAATCTCTCCTTTAAAATCTTCCATAATTAACTCAAATTTAGAATATTTTTTAATTTTTTCAGTGTTTTTATTAAATATTTAATAAAAATTTGCTATTTTTCTGTAAATTACTATTTTAATACTAAAGAAAACCCGTGCTTTACTTTTCCCTTATTTTGCATTTTTGTCACTATCTATTTTATCGTCAGTAGAAAGATCTTTAGCCTGATTTTCATTTTGAATTTGATTTTGTTCAATTAGATCGTCAACTTTCGATGTGTCTTCTTCCAAATTCTGCTTTTCATTTATATCACTTTCTACTTTTTCGTTGCTACTTTTTTGTAAATCTTTTTCTACGCTACCTATGTTGCTGTTAGTGCTAGCTGACATAGTACTTGCACTTTCGGTTTTTAAAAGTTTCTCTTCCTTTGAATAGAAAAATATAAAATAGATAAAAAGCAAGATTATGCCAACTGTCAAGCAAATATCAGCAACATTGAATACAGGAAAATTCATAAAGTCAAAGTTTATGAAATCTCGCACAAAGCCAAATGCTATTCTATCTATTAGATTGCCAAAACAACCCCCTGCAATAAAACCTAGACTAACAGATAACCAAAGTGAAATTTTGTCTTTGAACTTTCGAAGTCTAAGTACATAAAAAGCGATGAAAAGCGCTATAACAATTATCGATATAATTATTAAAAAGATTGGTCTGCCAGAAAAAATCCCCCATGCAGCACCGCTGTTATGGACATATATAAAACTGATAAAACCGTGGATTATCTCCCTGCTCGCTCCAACTGTGCCAAGTGATTTATCAATCAAATGCTTGCTGACTAGATCTAAAGTAAGTAGTAATGCAAATAACACGCATGGAAGGACAATCGCCAATATTACTCTCTTATTCTTCAATTTCCATTCCCTCCGGTAAAATCAAATAAAGATCTTCGTCATTCAAAAGCACGCTTCGTGCTTGCGTTCCAAAAACAAAGCCGTGCAAAAAGTCCATGATACCATCGTTTTTATCACAACTTTCAAATGAAATAATAATTGCCTTTTTTTGCTTAACAAATTCTAAAAATGATTTTAGCATTTCCAAATTCTCAGGATAATAAACAGGAACGCCGTCAATCTGGTCTGTGCGCCTACCTCTTTTATTTTTAAATTTATATGAAGCCTTGGTTTTACTCTTTGTAGTTTTCACTTTTTTTTCACCCTCAAACCCAAGTGCTTTAAATATTCCACCCATAAAACTCATAAATCACCTCTAGTTTCAATATCTGATACTTATATTCTTAACTGTGCCAAAATTTCAATTAATAGCATATAGTTGTTTATATTCCGCTAAACTTATTTTAAGCAATTTTTTCATACTACAACAAAATCTTATATTCAACTTAACATTTTATTGCAAACAAATTTTAAATTTGTTCAAACTATAGTGATAAATAAAGCATACTTCAAAACCTATAGTTTCTGCTAATCAATTATCACAAAGTTTTTATTATTATAACATAATTTACAAATAAGATAAAATGAAATATATAAATTAACTGCTTATTTGTTCATGTTTTGCGTAGGATATTAATAAAAAATTAAATTTAATAAATTTGAATATCCTTAAAACAAAACTTTAACATAAAAATCTTCGTAAAACAAATAAAATAATGATCAAAAATTTCATAGAAATTACGAAATAAGGATAAAATTGTTTAAAGACAATGCAACAAGTAGATTAAAACAAAAAAATGACTACCTTTTTAGATAGTCATTTTTGAAATATATTTAATTCTTAAAATTATTCAATGATTGTTGAAACAACACCAGAACCAACTGTTCTGCCACCTTCACGGATAGCGAAACGAAGTCCTTGTTCAACAGCGATAGGGTTAATAAGAGTGATTGTCATATTAACGTGATCGCCAGGCATAACCATTTCAACGCCCTTTTCAAGTTCGATTACACCAGTAATGTCAGTAGTTCTGAAATAGAATTGTGGTCTATAACCATTGAAGAATGGAGTATGACGGCCACCTTCTTCTTTCTTCAATACATACACTTGTGCAGTGAATTTTGTATGAGGGTGAATTGAACCAGGTTTGCAAAGAACTTGTCCTCTTTCAACGTCGCTTCTTGTGATACCACGAAGAAGAAGTCCAGCATTGTCACCAGCGATTGCAGCGTCAAGTGACTTGTGGAACATTTCCACACCAGTAACAACTGTTGATTTAGAAGCGCCAAGACCTACGATTTCAACAGTATCACCAATCTTAACAGATCCTCTCTCTACTCTACCAGTAGCAACTGTTCCACGTCCTGTGATTGTGAATACGTCTTCAACAGGCATAAGGAAAGGCTTGTCTGTATCTCTTTCAGGTTCAGGAATGTAGTTGTCAAGAGCTTCCATAAGTTCTCTAATGCAGTCGCAAGCAGGGTTGTTTACATCGCCAGCTTGAGCAGCTTCAAGAGCTTTAAGAGCAGAACCCTTGATAATAGGTGTAGTGTCACCAGGGAATCCATATTCAGTAAGAAGATCACGGATTTCCATTTCAACAAGTTCAAGAAGTTCAGGATCGTCAACTTGATCAGTCTTGTTCATGAATACTACAATGTATGGAACGCCAACTTGTCTTGCAAGAAGAATGTGTTCTCTTGTTTGAGGCATTGGACCATCAGTTGCAGCAACAACAAGGATAGCACCATCCATTTGAGCAGCACCAGTAATCATGTTTTTAACATAGTCGGCGTGTCCTGGACAGTCTACGTGTGCATAGTGACGTTTTTCAGTTTCATATTCAACGTGTGCAGTGTTGATTGTGATACCTCTAGCCTTTTCTTCTGGGGCTTTATCGATTTCGTCATATTTTAATTTTTGTGTACCATAAATCATGGTAATAGCAGCAGTAAGAGTTGTCTTACCGTGGTCAACGTGACCAATTGTACCAACGTTTACGTGTGGTTTTGATCTAACATAAGCTTCAGCCATTGTTTTAAAATCTCCTTTTTTTATTAATCTAGTGTCATTGTAGCATATTTTCAAATAAATGCAAAACATTTTTACAATTTTTATTGCAATATTTTGCAAAATAATTTTCACAAGTTTAAGGCGTTAATTTAATCGTTTTCGCGAAAAAACAAACATACCTTAAATTGAGTCAAGCATTATAAAATCTTCAACTACCCTTGTGTTCTTTGAAATATTGCCATTATTTAATTCATAATTCTTAATATTAATCTTTAAAATCTTAATCTAAGAATTAATTGGAATTTTTTGCTCTTTCGCCAATGATGATATTAGCGATAGATTTTGGAACTTCTTGATAACGAAGTGGTTCCATAACATAATTACCACGACCTTGAGTTTGAGAACGAAGGTCAGTTGCGTAACCAAACATTTCAGCAAGTGGAACTTCGGCATTTACGATTTGAACGCCAGCAGTTGATTCAGTACCAGTAAGCATTCCCCTTCTTGATGTGAGATTGCCCATTACAGTACCAAGGTATTCATCAGGAACTTCGACAGCAACCTTCATAATAGGCTCGAGAATCACAGGATCTGCTTTTTTAGCACCATCTTGGAATGCCATAGAACCAGCGATCTTGAACGCCATTTCAGAAGAGTCGACTTCGTGATAAGAACCGTCAACTAAAGTAACCTTAAAGTCAACTGTTTCATAACCTGCAAGAACACCGTTCATTCTTGCTTCATTGATACCGTTGTTGATAGGTTGGATATATTCCTTAGGAACAGAGCCACCAACAGTCTTATCTTCGAATTGATAACCGCTACCAGCAGGTAATGGTTCCATTTCGATGATACAGTGACCATATTGACCTTTACCACCGCTTTGACGGATGAATTTTCCTTCAGCGCGTACAGCCTTCTTGATAGCTTCACGGTAAGAAACTTGTGGCTTACCAACAGTTGCTTCAACCTTAAACTCACGAAGAAGTCTATCTACAATAATTTCAAGGTGAAGTTCGCCCATACCAGCGATAAGAGTTTGTCCTGTTTCCTTGTTAGTAGAAACTCTGAATGAAGGGTCTTCTCTTGAAAGTTTAGCTAGAGCAAGTGCCATTTTTTCTTGCATATCTTTTGTCTTAGGTTCGATAGCAAGTTGAATAACAGGTTCAGGGAATTCCATACTTTCAAGTTGGATAGGATGTTTTTCATCACAAAGAGTATGTCCTGTGATGGTATCCTTAAGTCCTACGATAGCAGCAATATCACCCGCGCTAACCTCTTGAATTTCTTGACGAGTGTTTGCGTGCATACGAATAAGACGACCAACTCTTTCAGTCTTGCCTGTGTTTGAGTTGTAAACATAGCTTCCTGCAGTAAGTTTTCCACTATATACACGGAAGAATGTAAGACCACCAACAAAAGGATCTGTCATGATCTTGAAAGCAAGTCCAGCAAGTGGAGCATTTTCATCAGCTTCTCTTGTTTCTTCTTCGCCTGTATCAGGGTTTACACCCTTGATTGCATCAATGTCAAGAGGGCTAGGCAAGTACTCAACCATAGCGTCAAGTAACATTTGAACACCCTTGTTCTTGTAAGAAGAACCGCAAAGTACAGGAACAAATGTCTTTTTGATTGTAGCATTTCTAATTGCCTTTTTAAGTTCTTCAATTGATACTTCACCAGTTTCAAAGTATTTCTCAAGTAGTGCATCATCTGTTTCAACAATCTTTTCAACCATTTCTTGATGCATACTCTCTGCCTTGTCTTTGAGCTCTGCAGGAATATCAGTAATTTCAATCTCTTTACCGATATCATCCTTGTAAATTTCTGCCTTCATTGTAAGAAGGTCGATAATTCCTACAAACGTTTCTGCTTCGCCGATAGGCATTTGTATAGCTAAAACTTTTGTCTTAAGTCTTCTTTCAATAGATTCAAGACAGCCATAGAAATCGGCAGCATCTCTATCCATTTTGTTTACATAGATTATAGTAGGAACTTTGTATTTGTTCGCCTGACGCCAAACTGTTTCAGTTTGAGGTTGAACCTTGTCACGAGCGGAAAGAACAAGTACAGCACCATCGAGAACCTTTAATGAACGCTCAACTTCAATTGTGAAGTCAACGTGTCCAGGGGTATCGATAATGTTGATCTTATGACCTTTCCAACTACAAGTTGTACAAGCAGAAGTAATAGTAATACCTCTCTCCTGCTCCTGAGCCATCCAATCCATTGTCGCTTGACCATCGTGAACTTCGCCGATCTTATGATTTTTACCAGTATAGAAAAGAATTCTTTCTGTGGTAGTAGTCTTACCAGCGTCGATATGAGCCATAATTCCGACATTTCTAGTCAGATGTAAATCATTTGCCATATATTTTTTCTCCTATTTAGATTTATAACCATTTTAAGTGCGGTTATATACACATTTGTTTAATTCTTTGCTTAATATATAATAGATTTCAAATTAATTTATAAACTCAAACCAATTTCTTGCTGATTTTGATTTTCAGCTTGAACTTTTTTGTAGCGTAATTTTTCAAGACGGCGCGAACTTGCGCGTTTTAACTTCTTTCCGCCTTTAACAATTCCCTTTCCTATCGTTTCAACTCCCTTTCCAACAACTTTAGCAAGAGAATATGCGCATAGCGAAAGAAATTTGCCTGTTTTTAAGAGCCCTTTCCCAATAGTAGAAAAGACATTTTTAATCTTTTCAAGCTTTTCTGCCCTTCTTGCCTTCTTTAAAGCCTTAGCCTGCTCATTGAATTTTTGTACATCAGCATAAAGAGCATCTCCTTCTTGTCTAAGTCCAGAAATTGCATCGTTTAGACTTGACATTTCTTTTTTTGACTTATCAACTAAACCTTCAAAGGCCGATAGGCCTGTTCCTAGACAAGACATATAGTCATTATAACCTATCATATATTAAACTCCTTTTATTTTATCAATTTTTTTTATTTTGCAGACACATCAAATTGATAAAAACGTGTCAGCGTCAAGATTTTGGTGTCGCCCTAAATTTTCTTTGACTTACTCCCATTCTTCTTTTAAACTTTGATTTTATAAATAAAGTCGATTTTTCATATTCCTTTATATACAAACTCGAAGTCATCCTATAACACCCGTAAGGGTCCTTAAGTGGAAGAAGCTTAGGAGAGAAACCAAAAGCAAAATCGAAGAGCAACGCGAGATTTTGCGTATCTTAGCTGTTAGCTTTACCTTAAGTAAAGCGTGTCAGCGTCAAGATTTTGGTGTCGCCCTAACACTACCACTTAAAATGCGCAAATGCCTTGTTAGCTTCAGCCATTCTGTGCATTTCATCTCTTCTCTTAACTGACGCACCAGTTTGATTGTAAGCATCAACAATTTCTCCAGCAAGACGAGCATCCATGCCTCTCTCACCTGTTCTCTTTCTTGCAAATGAAACTATCCAACGAATTGCAAGAGTTTGTCTTCTTTCAGGTCTGATTTCCATAGGTACTTGATATGTTGCACCGCCAACTCTTCTTGATTTAGTTTCAAGCACAGGCTTAACATTTTCAAGAGCAGTTTCAAACACTTCAAGAGGATCAGCACCAGTCTTATCTTTAACAATGTCAAAAGCGCCATAAACAATTCTTTGTGCAAGGCCTTTCTTTCCAGATTCCATAACTTGATTTACAAGCTTAGTAACAACTTTGCTTTTATAAATTGGATCAGGAAGAACATCTCTTTTGACAGCACTATTTCTTCTTGGCATAAAATTTTTCTTCTCCTTTTAATAAATTTTTTAGTCATGAAAAACTGAAATTTCAAAGAAAACTTATCAAAATCAACAATTTTTCATGTAATTTTTTGAATTTTTTTGTAGTTTTAACTTAATTTAAGCAAAAAATTCAAAATCTTAAAAACTAAATCAAGATTTTTTATTTAGTCTTCTTTGGACGCTTTGTACCATATTTAGACCTAGACTGCTTTCTGTTTTGAACACCAGCAGTGTCAAGTGTTCCGCGCACGATGTGGTAACGAACACCAGGTAGGTCCTTAACTCTTCCGCCACGAACAAGTACTACACTATGCTCTTGAAGGTTGTGTCCAATTCCTGGAATGTAGCAAGTACCTTCAGTGCCGTTTGAAAGTTTAACTCTGGCAATCTTACGAAGAGCTGAGTTAGGCTTTTTAGGTGTAGCAGTACGCACTGAAAGACAAACACCACGCTTTTGAGGACATTCGTCAAGAAGTGGAGCTTTTGACTTTTTCTCAAAAGTTTCGCGACCTTTTCTAACAAGTTGGTTTATTGTAGGCATCTTTCTTCTCCTTTTAACTTAATTACTTAAGATTTTATTTTGTCGTAAAAAATGCGACAACAGCTTATGTTGTCGCACAAAAAATGCTTTTATAGTGTAAAACATGAATGACACGATTGCATAATATGCAACTCCGCTTAAAATTCCCGGCGAATCGGCGAAAAGATTTCACCTGTCATTTGTTTCTGCCTTCCACTCATATAATGAGTGCTTGCGTAAAAAGAACTAAAAGTCTTTTCAAAAAGCATTGCCTCCGACAACGAAGCATACGCGATATATTATAGCCACTCTCGCCTCGCTTGTCAAGCATTTTTAATAAAGAATATTGTTAATAATAAATATTTATTCTATTATAATTATAAGTCCATTGTAAAGACATGCAAACCTATTTAAAACTCTATTCTTACTGTTATCCTTACACTTTTGTAAACACGGTATACTCACCATCATCACTTGTCGTAAAGTTTGCAGTATCTTCAAGATAACTATTGTCATTTGCTTTAACAATACTTGTTAACACTCTCACCGTCGTTGCATTTGTTAGAAGTCCACCAGCGGAACTTGTACTCGTACTCGTTGCAACTCTGTAAATATATTCATTTTCAATCGTCACTGTTGCAAGACTAGTGCAATTATAGAATGCAGAATATTCTATACTTGTCACACTTGATGGCAAGGTAATCTCGGTTAAACTACTGCAACCATAGAATGCAGAATATCCTATACTTGCAAGCTGTGAGCCTTCAGCAATCGTCACTGTTGCAAGATTGGTGCAATTTTGGAATGCATAATCGCCTATACTTGTCACACTTGCTGGTATTTCTATAGATCGTAAAGCACTGCAACCATAGAATGCATAACTTCCTATACTTTCAAGTTGTGAGCCTTGGGCAAATGTCACTGTTGCAAGATTTCTGCAACTATAGAATGCAAAATCGCCGATACTTTCAAGCTGTGAGTCACCTTCAATTGTTACCGTTGCAAGACTACTGCAACTTTCGAATGCAGAATCTCGTATACTTTTCAAACTTGATGGTAATTCTATAGATTGTAAAGCACTGCAACCAGAGAATGCATAACGCCCTATACTTGTTAAACTTGATGGCAAGGTTATCTCGGTTAAGTTACTGCAACCAGAGAATGCAGAACTTCCTATACTTGTCAAACTTGATGGCAAAGTAATCTCGGTTAAGTTACTGCAACTTTCGAATGCAGAATCGCCTATATTTGTTAAAGTTGCTGGCAAGGTAATCTCGGTTAATCCAGTGCAATAAGAGAATGCATAATTTCCTATGCTTGTCAAACTTGATGGCAAGGTAATCTCGGTTAAGTTACTGCAACTTCGGAATGCATAATTTCCTATACTTTCAAGTTGTGAGCCTTCAGCAAAGGTCACTGTTGCAAGACTACTGCAACCATAGAATGCATTAT